>NZ_JBWJOX010000012.1:0-104714 GCF_056393195.1 Stenotrophomonas sp. Steno-C18
ATGTATATTATGTTAAAAATCGTTCGGCCGAAGGCCTGAAGCAAAACCCGGAACCTCCCGCATCACATCGACCTCCCCAGCCCCATGCTCCGCCCCGCCTTACAATCCGCCCAGGATGAAATCCAGGTGGGTTCATGGAACGACAACGGCCGGATTACTTGCCACCGCTCAAGCCTCGGCGTTGGAACTTTCCGTGGCTGCTTTTCATCGCGGCTGTCCTGCTCGCGCTGGCTGCTTTCGGGATCAAGCAGCACATCGATACGCAGATTGCGTGGAATACGCGGTTCGAGCGCGCTGGAAACGCCCGGATTTCACCGGCATCTCCGGCGTTGCCCGTTGACGTCTCAGCCGACGATCCGGTTGAACATCTGCGGGATGTCCAGAACGCGCGCCAACGCGCCGAACAGGACGCCCGCTGCTGATTTGGTGATTTAGTGACGAATCACGTTAATTTCCCGGCTGCCGGCTGCCGGCTGCCGGCCGACTTCCTCGTCATCGGCCAATCATTACCCGCCCTCTATGGATCAATTTAAGTGATGAGTCACTTAAATGATCACTGGACCCGCCTGATCGTGCCAAGCCTTGATCGCGGAATCGTCCCTTTGCGGACGCCAACGCGTCCTCAATGCAATCAGTCATCGCGGGCAGCTCAGCTGCTTTCCCGCACCATCAGTTCGAATCCCAGATCCAGCATGGGTGCGTCGACCATCCTGCCGTGGATCAGGTCGAGCAACCGTTCGGCCGCATCCTGCTGCTGTCACTGGTGGTCTGAGCCCTTGACCTGCCCGGCACCCGTGGACGTATCGCGGCAAATAACGTGACGCGTCACGAATAAGCACTCAATCCCCCTGCCCCGGTGCCGTGCCCAGGTTCCCGCAGGCCAGCGCGAGGTCGACCGAAGCCGCGCGGGCGGCGCCATCGGCATCGGCCAGGGAGATGCGGGCCTGCAGCAGCTGGCGGTCCGCGGCAAGCACTTCGCTCAGGCTGCCAACGCCTCGTTGGTAGGCCGCGCTGGCGGCGTCATGGGCCAGTTGTGATGCCTCCAGCAGCGCCTGCGCCGCGTTTGTCGCCTGCAGGCGTGTACGCAGCCGCGAGTGTGCGGCAACGATCTCGGCAACGGCATCCAGCTTCACCCGGTCCAGGCTGTCCGCCGCCATTGCGGCGCGGTTGCGTGCCTGTGAGAGCCGCGCGTTTCGTTCACCACCGCTGTACAACGGCACGCTCACGCCGAGCAGCAGGCTGCTGCTCCAACGGTGGCTGGAGAGGTTGACCGTCGGGGCCTGCTCGCCCACCGACGGCACGGCGGAGATGTCCATGTCGCCATTGCTGCGCGAGCCGGAGGCCGAAACGAACAGCCGCGGCAGGAAGTCGGCGCGGGCCGCGCGAACGCCGGCACCGGCCGCCTGCTGCGCCGCGACGGCGGCCAACACGTCCGGCCGTCGTTGCAGCGCGCTGCGCACCACGTCATCGAGCAGCGCCTCGTCCACGTCCGACACAGGCCGGGCTGGCGCATCGGTGATCTCCAGCGTGGCCAACGGCGAAATACCGATGGTGGCCAACAACTGCTGATACGCCTCTTCCCGCTCGCCCTGCGCCGCGACCTGTTCCAAGGCGGCCTGCGCGACCTGCTGCCGTGCCTGCGCTACGTCCATCACCGTGCCCTGCCCATGCTGCAGGCGCGCCTGTGCGGCGGCCAGCAGGCCCTTGGCATCGGCTTGCGCGGCCGTCGTCGCATCCATACGTGTGCGGGCGGTGGCATGACGAAGGAACGCCAGGCTTACCGCATGAATCAGCCGCTGGTGGGCCTGGGTGAACTGGATGTTGGCAATCACCGTGTGCTGGTCGGCCACCGTCACCAACGCCTCGCGCTGGCCGAAATCGAACAACAGCCATTGCAGGGAGAGCACCGCCAACGAGCCATTGGCGCGATTGCGCGGGTCGATCGACTGTCCAAGTGCGGCACTGCCGCCATGCTCGGATTGCGCGCCCGCCAGTACGCTTGCGGTGAGACGTGGCAGATAGGCACTGCGTGCAATGCCGGCGGCCAGGGCGGCATCGCGGGCCTGGTTCCAGGCAATGCGGGTCTCCGGGTTCAATTCCTGGGCCAGATCGATCAGGTCCGCCAATGCATAGCGTTTGCCGGTCACCGGTGTTTCGCCCACGGGCAGGTCGACCGAGGGATTGGCCGGCAAGGTGAAACCGTGCTGCTGCACGACAGCGTCGGCCGACCGTACCGACAGGCCCCCATCCGCATCCGTGTGCGGCACCCACGGGCGATCCGGTTGCAACGGTGCACGGTCGATCCCCGTACTGGCACACGCGGACAGCAACAACGGCAGGAGGCAGGCCTCAATTCGCATGACGCGCGGCTCCCGGCGTATCGACGGCGTCGCCGGAGGGCGAGTGATACAGCGCGTCAGCCAACTGCTGCAGCTGTTGGACGCACGCCTCCGCAACAGCCGGTTCGAGCAGCAGGTGCTGCTCGGTTGCGGCGGCCTCGCGCAACACCTGCTGGTGTTGTGTGAACCACGCCGCCGGTTTGCGCAACCGGCGAGGTTCAAGCCCGGCCACCTCTAGTTGGTGGGCAATGGCCTGCGCCTGCGCGCGCACAGCGGCCAGTGCTTTCAGTCGCGCGGTACCGGCAGGCATCCGCGCCAGCCGCACCAGCTGCCGCAGCAGTGCCGCGCTGGCGGAATCAATGGCGCCGGCGATGCTGACCGGCCAGACGTGGGCGAACATGAGGTAGACCACCGCATTGCCGATCAGGATGCCGACGATGCGATCGCGCGCCACCGCCAGGTCGAATGCGGGCGCGCCGCCCTGGATCACGCACAGGAAGACGGCAAAACTGAACTGGAAGCCGATGTAACCGACCCGCGGTCCACTGGCAACGATCCAGCCACCGATGAAGGCCGCGCCGGCAACCAGCGCCAGCAACCCACCGATGTCATCCATTCCGGGCAGTACCCAGACAATCAACGCCAGGCCGACGATCGCACCGGCCACGGCGCCGGTGATGCGCAGCAGCAGCTTCTCGGTGGTTTCCGCGGTGCTGCCCAACGCGACCATGTAGCAGGTGATCAGGCTGGTATGGATGCCCTGCCACTCCGTGGCCGAATAGAACAGGTAGCACAGCATCGCCGCGGTGGTCACCTTCAGGGCGTGGCGTACATGCGCGGGGTTGGTCCACGCATCGGCGGCGAGGAAGCCGGGCGATGCTGCGGGTGGTGCGTTGGCGCCGTCCGATGCATCGGTGGCGAACTGCACGAGCAAGGCATTGAAGTCCTGCAGCAGCGCCACCGGCGTGCTGGCGCACTGCGCGTCGAAGGCAACCGCGGTGATGTCGACGGGATGGCTGCCGGCAGCGAGGATCGCGGCCATCCCGTCGAGCCTTTCGGCGGCGCCGTGTTTCCAGGCATCGGGAACACCCTTACTTGCATCGATGGCCAGGCCCAGCATCAGCAGGGCCTCGGTCGTGCCGGCCGCCGCACGCAAGGCCGCCAGTGTGCCAAGCGGGGCCTCCTTTCCCAGGCCGGCAACATGCAGCAACGCCAGCACCGCGGCGGATCCCTGGCCACGCTGAGCCTGCAGACGGGCTCGGGTGTCGGGGTCGGGTTGGCGCAACAGCTTTGCGGTGTCGCGTAGCACCGTCGCCATCCCTTGCCGGGCCAGCGGCACCGGCGCCGGCCCGATCAACAGGTTGACCACCAGGGTCACCGCACTGGGCAGTGCGATCAGCAACCAGGCATAGAGCAAGGCACGCGTCGCCAGCTCCGCGCCGGGCAAGCGGCCGATGGCATCCAAGGCGTAGACCAGGATCATCGCGATGATCGGTGCCAGCGGCTTGAGCCGGCTGGCCGACGCCAGGAACAGCAGCACCACCGAGAAGCCCACCATCGCCAGCAACCGCAACGGCGGCCAATCCAGCACCTGTCCGGCAACCAGGATCAACGTGCCGATCAGTACGTTGGTCAGCAACAGGAACAGCGTCGCGGCCAGGACACTGCGGGTGCGGTCCGCATTGTTCATGAAGAACACGACATAGGCGGCCAGCGCGATCTCCGGGATGCCATTGATCTCGGCGACCAGCACGGTCAACGTACAGATCAGCGCGATGCGCACGGCGAATGCGGTACGGCCGGGCCGGGACGCGACGATGTCGCGCAGCCGTGGCAGGAAGCGACCACGCACCGGTTCAGTGGCAGGCATTGCCATGGCCGATCTCGATGACGGCGCTGGCTCCCAGCCGCATCAGCCCTGCCGGTGGGTCCTGCAGCGCTACCCGCACCGGAAAGCGCTGGGCGACCCGCACCCAGTTCAGGGAGCGCTCCACGTACGGCACATTGCGCGGAACATCCACCTTGGCGCTGTCCAGCACCCCCGCGCCGATCCCGACCACCCTGCCCCGCAACGGGCGTGACCGGTCGATCATGGAGTACACCGTCGCACATGCGCCCAGCGGGATGCGCTGCAGCTCGGTCTCACGAAAATTGCCGTTGGCAAACCACTGCTCGTTGGTGATCAGGGTGAACACGGGTTGCGAGGGCGCAAGCACTTCGCCAGTCGTCACGTCCAGGCCGGCCACGTGTCCGGCATGCGGTGCACGTACGGTGGTCAGCCGCAACGCCCGCTCGGCCTCGGCCAGGGCGGCGCGCCGCGCCTCCACGGCCGCCTGCGCGGCGGCGGTGGTATCCACCGCCTGTTGCAACGACGTCTGTTGCCGGCGCGCCTGCTCCAGCGTCCGCTGCGCGTCGCTTGCGGTCAGTTCTGCCTGATCGAGTTGTTGCCACGGCACGTACCCATCGCGTGCCAACGGGCGCAGCCGTTCCACCGTGCGTAGCGCCAGGCCGGTGCCGGTCTGCGCCTTGCGGGCCTGCGCCGCGGCAATCGCGGCGGTGGCGCCTTGGCTGGCAATCACGCGCTGCTGGGTTGCCAGATTGGCTTCGGCCAGTGCCAGTTCGGCGCGGGCGGCGCCAACGGCATGAACGAACGGGGCCGCGTCGATCCGGAACAGCACCTCGTCGCGCACCACCATGCTGTTCTCCTGCACGCGCAACTCGACCAGGCGCCCACCGACCTCCGGTGCGATGTGCACCACCTCGGCATCGAGGGTTGCCGCGTCGGTGGAAGGAAGGCGGTACGCGCGATACAACAGCCCAAGCAGCAGCACGAGCGCCACCACGATCAACAGCAGCACGACACGACGTGTCCACGGGGAGGGAGCGATGGCTTCGGCGGCGCGCATCAGGGCCCCACCGCCCATGCAAGCAGGCACGCTGCAATCAACCCGATGGCCGCGAACGTCCACAACGGAAACGGCACGCGCCCCGGCCCGAGCGCATGCAGGACCAGCGCCCTGGCCAGCACGCCCAGCACGATGGCCGTGGCGGCCAACACCAGCCAGCCGGGGAAGTAGGCGCCGAAGATCGCCAGGCTCGGGCTGCCCTCAGCATGGCAACCGGCCAGCACGGGGACCAGCAGCAACGGGCCGCCCTGCTTCATCGCGTTGCAACGCTCACGGGCCTGCCGACGCAGCATCATGCCGATCCGGCCGCATCGTCAGCAAGCGCAGCTGACAGCCGCACATACACGTTCATCGCGCTTCACCAGGTCCAGGGTTCAGCACTTTTTACTCCCGGCCGCGCCGAAACAGCAGGACGAAATCCGCATGCATCGATAGCGGATTCGTCTGGCCGGTCCAGCGCGGCGTGGAAGCGCCGCGCGCCCTCACTGAGACGGCTTTGGCTCCTCGTCACCGGCAGTAGGTCCACGGGATCGCCGCACCCGGCGTGGACACCGATGGCCCGGCGCGATGGACGCTGCCCTGGAGGTCATCGTCGCCGCTGCCCGGGCCCTGCATGGCAGCGGCGGCTACGGCTCAGGCGCGTAGATCCCCCGCGCCCTGTCTCAATCCAGCGACGACAACGCCTGCCGCAGTGCCGCTACCTGCGTCGCGTCGCTCTGCAGCCAGTCGCGCTCCAAACCGACCAGCGCCGGGTTGTGATGGTGCATCGCCGAGCGTCGCACGGCCTTGGCCGACGCGTGCAGTTCCCGGCACCCGCTTTCGCGCGCGACCGCACCGATGTTCGCAGCCGTCAGGCCGGCACCTGCCATGACCGACAGCCGCGTACCGGCCTGGCGCACCAACGCCGCCAGCATGGCCACGCCGGCCTGCGCACCGGCTTGTCCGCCGGAACTGAGCACACGCTCGCAGCCCAGGCCGACCACCTGCTCCAGGGCGGCGGGCAAGTCACGCGCCGCGTCGAAGGCACGATGGAACGTGACCCCCATCGGTCCGGCCGCGTTGACCAGCTCCCGGCACAGCGGCAGGTCGATGCCGCCATCGGCGTCCAGCGCACCGATCACGACACCATCGCATCCAAGCTGCCGGCACGCGGCGATGTCACGCAACATGATCTCCGCTTCCAGCGGCCCGTAATGGAAATCCCCCGGCCGTGGGCGTACCAGCACGTAGAGCGGAATCTGCAGGCGGTCGCGCGCGACGGTGAGTGTGCCGTACGACGGTGTGGTACCGCCCTGTTCCAGGTTTTCGAACAGCTCGACGCGGTCCGCCCCACCCTGCTGCGCCGCCAGCGCCGAGGCGGCCGAATTGCAGGCGATCTCCAGCAGGCGCGATGGGCTCACGCCTGCGTGCTCGTGTAGACCGCGTCCGAGTCCAGCAGTGCATCCTGGCGCTTGGCGTCGCAAACCGCGTAGACGAAGCCGCGGTGCAGCGCGTAGGCACCGACCTCACCATTGCGGTTGAGCGCCAGGAAGCAGACCTGCAGGGTGCGGCTGGCCTCCGGGCGCTTGCGCACCACGCGTGCGATCGCTTCACGGCACGCCTCGGCCGGCGACAACCCTTGGCGCATCAGCTCCACCACCAGGAACGAGGCCGCGTTGCGGATCATCTCCTCGCCCATGCCCGAGGCGGTCGCTGCACCGACTTCATTGTCGACATACAACCCTGCGCCAATGATCGGGCTGTCGCCGACCCGGCCGTGCATCTTGAAGGCCATGCCGCTGGTGGTGCAGGCGCCGGCCATCTGTCCGTTGGCATCGATGGCCAGCATGCCCAGCGTGTCGTGGTTGTTCTTGTCACCGGGCAGGCCGCGGCGCTCGGCGTTGATCTGCGGGGCGTAGTGTTCGGTCTTGAGCCACTCGCGCCACGCCCGTTCGGCCTCGGCGGTGAGCAGGTTCTGCTTCGGGAAACCCTGCTGCACGGCGAACTGCTGCGCCCCCTCGCCCACCAGCATCACGTGCGGCGTCTTCTCCATCACCGCGCGGGCGACCGAGATCGGGTGGCCGATATCGGCCAGCGCGGCCACCGAACCACAGCGGCCATCACCGTTCATGATGCTGGCGTCCAGGGTCAGCACGCCATCGCGGTCGGGGTTGCCGCACCGCCCGACCGTGGGGTTGCACAGGTCGCTCTCGGCCCAGCGTGCCCCGGCTTCCACGGCGTCCAGCGCGCTGCCACCGGCGGCCAGCACCTTCCACGCCGCCTGGTTGGCACCCACGCCGAAATCCCAGGTCGATACCACCCGTGCACCGGTCGCGGCGGGCGCATTGGCCAGCAACCCCGGTGCCGCACCGGCGGCCCCCAACAGCAGTGATGTCTGCAGGAACTGCCTGCGTGTACTCATGCCCGGAACTCCCTCGTTGTTGCGGATCTCAGATGCGCGCGTGCTGCTCGGCGTGCCAGGACAGCGCTCCCAGCACGCCCAGTTCACCGTGCTCCACGCGCCATACCGGCGTATGCGCGAGCGCGGGCGACAGCCCTCCCTTGGCACGGAAGCGACGTTCGAACGTGCCGCCATGCAGTTCCGCGGCCAGGTGGCCGGCCACGCCACCGGTCAGGTAGACCGAACGCGCGGCAAAGGTCAGGGCTAGGTCGCCGGCAAGGCTGCCCAGCCAGCCACAGAAGGTGTCCACGCATTCGGCGGCCAGGGCATCACCGTTGCGGCTGGCCTGGACCAGTGCATCGGGGGCCTGCCAGCGCACCGGCTGCCCGCGCAGTTCGCACAGGCAGTCGTACAGCGTCATCAGGCCGGGCCCGGACAGCACGCGCTCGCTGTCCACGTAGGCGTAGCGCTGCGACAACAGGCGCAGCACGTCCTGCTCAAGCGGCGTGGCGGCCGCAAGCGCCGCGTGGCCGCCCTCGCTCGCCAGCACCGAGGGCCGTCCGCCGACCAGGCGCACGGCAACGCCGAGTCCGGTACCCGGGCCCAGCACCAGGGCCGGCCCGCGCGCATCGGCGCTGGCGTCGCCGCACACCAGGTGCAGGCTGTCGCGCTCGGCGGGCGGCATCGCCTGCGCCACCGCGACGAAGTCATTGATCAGTTCAAGGCTGGCCAGCCCTGCGTCCTGGCGCGTCTGCGCGATCGAGACCGGCCACGGCAGGTTGACGTTGAGCAGGGCATCGCCATCGACGATGCCGGCGATCGCCACCACCGCGTGGTCCAGCGCCGGCGCACCGGGCGACTGCCGCACTTGCTGCAGGTAGTCACGCAGGATCGCGGCCAGGCTGGGATGTTCGGCGCAGGTGTACTTGCGGAAGTCGCGGATCCGCGGCGGCGTCCCCGGACGGAGTTCGGCCCAGGCCAGGCGGGCGTAGGTCCCGCCCACATCGGCACCGATGACACAGGAGGAAGTCGGGGGAAACGCGGGCGATTCCGCGGGGGGCCGTTCGGCGGGCTCTACCTCAGGCCTGCTCATTCCTGTTCCTGCTTGTACAGCATGTCATTCAGATGCTCTGGCAATCGATGCGGAATGATGCGTCATGCTTTCCCGGTTTGGAAAGCGGCCTCAAGTCAGGTTGCGCAAGGCCCGACACGACCACCAGCCCAGCGCCGTCATCGACAGCGAGCCGCCCAGGTGCAGGCCGATGGTCGCCAGCGCCCAGCCCAGGTGTCCGCGCTGCAGCTGGTCCACCACTTCGGCGGAGAACGTGGAAAAGGTGGTCAGGCCGCCCAACATCCCGGTGACCACGAACAGCCGCCACGCCGGCGCCAGTTCAGGCCGCGAGCTGAAGAACGCCAGCGCCAGCCCGATGACGTAGCCGCCGATCAGGTTGGCCGCCAGCGTGCCCATCGGCAGGTTCTGGTGCATCGGGTTCAACCACACGCTCAGGCCGAACCGCAGCCACGCCCCGATGGCCGCCCCGAGGCCGATGGCCAGGAAAGAAAGCCACATCCGCCTAGTCCTCCCCTGCATGTCCGGCCACCGCACCGCTCATCGATCAGCGCCTGGCTTGCGCTGGGCACGGGCCTGCTCGCGGGCCGCGCGCAGCCGGTCCAGCTTTTCCTTCAGCTTGATCTCCAGGCCACGTTCGGCCGGGGCGTAATAGACGCGTTCGCCCATCTCGTCCGGGAACGCGGTCTGGTCCAGCGCGATGCCGCCTTCGACGTCGTGGTCGTACTGGTAGCCCTGGCCGTAGCCCAAGGTCTTCATCAAGCGCGTCGGGGCGTTGCGCAGGTGCAGGGGCACCGGTTGCGTGCCCAGTTCGGCGATGTCGGCACGGGCCTTGTTCAAGGCCATGTAGCTGGCGTTCGACTTGGCGGTGCTGGCCAGGTAGATAGCCAGGTTGGACAGCGCGATGTCGCCTTCCGGTGGCCCGATCCGGTCGTAGGCACTCCAGACATTGATCGCCATCTCCAGTGCCCGTGGGTCGGCCAGGCCAACGTCCTCCACTGCCATGATGGTCATCCGGCGCAGGATATAGGACGGATCACAACCGCCGTCGAGCATGCGCGCCAGCCAGTAGATGGCGCCGTCCGGGTTGGAGCTGCGCACCGACTTGTGCAGGGCCGATATCTGGTCGTAGAACTGCTCGCCGCCCTTGTCGAAGCGGCGGGTGCGGTCGGCCAGCACCTGCAGCAGGGTTTCCGGGGTGATCTCGCCCTCTTCGCCGCTGGCCAGTTCGGCGGCGATCTCCAGCAGGGTCAGGGCGCGACGCACGTCACCGTCGGCGGCGCGGGCGATTTCCAGCAGGGACTCACGCGTGACGCGGATGGCCTGTTCGCCCAACCCGCGCTCGCTGTCACCCAACGCCCGCTCCAGCGCCTCGACCACGTCCTCCGGCGATACCGACTCCAGCACGTGCACGCGGCAGCGCGACAGCAACGCCGAATTCAGTTCGAAGGACGGGTTCTCGGTGGTGGCACCGACGAAAATGATGGTGCCGCGCTCGATATGCGGCAGGAACGCATCCTGCTGGGCCTTGTTGAAGCGATGCACCTCGTCGACGAACAGCACCGTGCGACGGCCGCCGGCGAAACGCTGGGCGGCCTCGGCCAATACCTGGCGTACCTCCGGCAGGCCGGACAGCACGGCCGAGATCGCCTTGAACTCGGCGTCGGCATACTGCGCCAGCAGCAGCGCCAGGGTGGTCTTGCCGCAGCCGGGCGGCCCCCACAGGATCATCGAATGGACGCGGCCGGACTCGACCGCCCGGCGCAGCGCCGTGTTCGGCGCCAGCAGGCGTTTCTGCCCCACCATCTCGTCAAGCGTGCGCGGACGCATGCGCTCGGCGAGTGGGCGCATGCTTTCGCGGTCCGCGCTCAGCAGGTCGGCGGGGGCGTCGTCTATGAAGATGTTTCGGGATCTGGCCACGCCCGCATTCTAACGCGGGCGCAACCCGGGCTCGCGGCCCGACGTGGTGATCAGCGCTCGCCGACCACGTCCACGTCCTTGCCCGGCACGAAGCGGAAGGTACCGGCAGCAAAGCCCGGATTCTTCTTCCAGTCGGTGAAATTGATGACCGTGCGCTGGCCGACCGCGTCCACCACCTCCATGCGCGCCAGCCCGCCATTGGCGAAGCCCAGCGAGGCGGACTGGAAGTTGGTCTCGGTTTCGCGCTTGGGCGTCAGCGACAGCCACTGCATGCCATCGCGCGGCGCGGCTTCTTCGCTGACGTCGTACTGGCGCTCGAGCTGGGCCGGGTTGATCAGCGCGACCAGCGGGCTGTTCTGTTCCTCGGCCCCCTGCGGGGTCACCGTGGCCTGCTCCAGGTCCGGCTCGTAGACCCACACCTTGCTGCCGTCGGCGATGATCAGCTGCGGGTGCGGACGGGTGTATTCCCAGCGGAACAGGCGCGGCGCCGACAGTGCGACGCGGCCGCTGGACGACTCCTTGACCCGGCCGCGCGAGTCGAACACCTGCTGGGCAAACTGCCCGTCCAGGCCACGCAGGCCGTTGGTGAAGGACCTCAGGTCGTCACGTGCCCCGGCCCAGGCCGAGGTGCTGGCAGCGCCGGCGAGCAACAGCGCGGAGGTGATGACATGGCGGCGGAAATTCGTGTTCATGCGGGGAGTCTGCACCGGAAGTGATGAACCAGGGCGCAGTCTGCCCGCCCGATTCTGAATGGGGTGATAGCGCGATTATGCGCCTTCCCGCGTGCGCCGAGCGCGGGCAACCGCCGGATGTCAACGAAATGTGAAAGCACTGACCACACTATCCGGGGTATGTTCTGCGCCGGTGCCTGGCCAGTCGGTCAGTGCCGCGTCATCTGCCTTGCTGAACTACACGATCACAACGACGTTCTCCGTGTCATTGCAGGTCCGGACCGTCGTGCAAAGGAATGCCCATGATCATCAGTCCCCCGTTTCTTCCAGCCCGCGCCGACACTGACGACGACGCCCGCTTTCTAGATGCCGCGATGTCGACCGTGGAACACGGGCACTATCCGGTCAGCAACAAGCTCTCCTGGCATGGTGGCTTGCACCTGCGCGCTCCCGCGCGCGGCAACGGCCGTGAGCCGGTCCGTGCCATTGCCGATGGCACCGTGGTGTATGTCCGGGCAGCGACCGCACGCCCCGGCACCCCGGCCGAAGTGGATGCTCATGCGCAGGGATATCTGGGATGGTCCGATAACGGTTGCGTCGTCATCCGCCATGACACCGCCATTGGCGCCACAGGCAACCAGGAAACCCAGGTCCAGTTCTATTCGATCTACATGCACCTGACCCGCATCCGCACCGCCAACGTCGTGGTTGGCCGACGCATCTACCGCAAGGTGGAGATTGGCGATGCCGGTTCGATCGACGGCCAGGCTGATCTCATCCATTTTGAGATCATCTCCGACGACGCCAACATGGCTCGCCTGCTGGGACGGGCATCCGGCGACGTCAACGTCGCCAACCACGGCCGCACCGACGCCGTGTTCGGCGAGGTCTACTTCCACCTGCCGGCGGATACCCCGGTCTTCCCGAGCCGGCCGGCGCTCAATGCCACCAGTGGCACCGCAGGTACGGGCGCGGCGTTGGGGGCCGAACGTGTGGTCGGCATCCGCTACAGCGCTCCTGCCAATGCGCAGAGCGCCTATGGGGGCGACGCACAGGTAACGACCTACGATCTGGACGGCGCCCGCATCGGCACCCAACTGGCCGAAGTTGACGCCGAGTACAACCTGTATGACACCGCAGGTGCCACGGTTACCGCGTACTCAAACGCCCGCGCAGCGGCGGTACCGAACAGGGCGGCGGTCTACGAGCTGCTGCGCTTTGGCCGCACCCTGGGCGGTCCGGATACCCTCACTCCGGCCGACACGCCGCATTGGCGCCAGATCTCCACGGGCCCCACTACGGGCTGGGTGAATCTCAACGCCGCCAATGTACACAAGTTCAGCGACGCCGATGCACCGCGATGGGCGCATTGGGCCATCGTGGAAGACTTCCAGGACAACGACAGCCGTTGCGATGCGGCTGCGGTACGGCGCCTGCTTGAGCGCGAAGGCGAACCTGCGCCGACCGCCGAACAGGCCGAGCAGCGTCTGCGTGATGCCGCATTGCAGCCCAAGCTGCAGGGCTTGGTATGCAAGTTCCCGACTGAATGGCAACGCAGCGGGATAGAAACGCGTTGGGGATGGCTGAAGATCGAGGGTCCTGGATCTGCCCGCGGCAGCGCACCGACGATGGGGGCGAGCACCTACCTGTCCGCCTCGGACTTCCCGCAATTCCAACGTCATGTCGAAGCGTTGGCGTTCTGGGAGGATGCCGCCATTCCCAACCTGAACGCGGCGCATTGGCACTTCCACCCCAAACGCTTCATCCAGCACTTCCGCAAGTGTGGGTGGCTCAGCCAGCGAGAAGCCACGCGGATGATCCGCCAGACTCTGCGCGAAGGCGGCAGGGAAGTCGTGACCGTGAGCTGGGCCGACGTCACCGCACGCCTCACAACCGCCTCCACCCGCCGCCCCGCTGGTTTACACGTCAACATGCAGAAGATGGCCCGCAAGTACGGCATCGCAGCCACGCGTGTGCGTACCGCGCACCTGTGGGGGCAGCTGACCGCCGAAACGGGCCGCTTGGAATTCATGGTCGAAGGGGGGGGCGACTCCTATTTCGACAAGTATGAACCGGGCACGGACCAAGGCCGCAAGCTAGGCAACACCGAGGTAGGGGACGGTGTGCGATTCAAGGGACGCGGCCTCATCCAGCTGACCGGGCGGAACAACTACCGGCAATATGGTGCTTACCGCGGGCTGACATTCACCGATGACCAGAACAGTCCGCTGCTGCAGAGCGATCCCTTCAACACCTGTGACGGCTCGGGCTACTATTGGGCCAGCAAGCAGCGCTACACCGAGAACAAGCAGAAGAAGCTTGTTCCTCTGGGCAAGCTGAGCATCAACTCCTGGGCTGATGGCGGCATCGCCGAGACCGCGCAGCGCAACGTCACCCGATCAATCAATCCGGCCCAGCTGCATTTTGATTTCCGCCAGCAGGGCTTCCAGCATGCGTACTACGTGCTCAATGACGCCACCCAGGTGCATGCCGAGTACAAGGAAATCCCGGAGACCTGAAATGATCCAACGCGTGGGAACCCTCCTGCTGTGCGGCGGCCTGTTGCTGACCCCATTGGCCTGCCATGCCGCCGCCACCCGTGTTGATCGACCGGACTGCGGAGTATCGTTCCAAACCCCGACCGGACTGCGCCAGCTGGAGATCACCGACGCCGAACGCGAGGCTGGCACGCTGTGCATCATCGCTTTCGCCCGCGCCGGCAAGCCGCCCCCCGCGACGGTGGGACAGGTCGAAGGCTGGCGTGAACTCGCCGACTACGTGCTCGAGGTCAAACAGGTGCCGCTGCGTGAGGCGGCCCGGGAACGCGGCCTGGTAGTGGATCCGGGCAGCCCGCCGCAGCTGCTGCCTGCCGCCCCCGATGCCAGCGTCGTGTTCACGCTGAAGCACGCTCAAACCCAGGCCCTGCCCCATGGCGAACTGGCACTGGCCGAAACCGAAGCCAGCAAGCGCCCTGCCTCGATGATCCGCAATGGCACCACCGGCCAGCTGATCCTGGTGGCGGGCAACGATGACCGCTCGGTGGCCTACGTGCACTGGCTGTCCACGCGGTCCCCGCACAGCAGCGAGGACGGCCAGGCCTTGGCGGCCCTGTTCAAGTCGATGGATTTCACCGCCGGCAATTGACACGCCGGCATGCAGGCCGCCCGCTGGCGGCCTGCCCTGCCCCGCCGGCTTACTTCGGCGGCGGCGGTGCCAGCACGGTACGGTCGCCATTGTGCTCCGGCGGGGTGACCACGCCGGCGGCTTCCAGCGCCTCGATCAGGCGCGCGGCACGGTTGTAGCCGATCTTCAGGCGCCGCTGCACGCCGGAAATCGACGCACGACGGGTTTCGGTGACGATCCGCAACGCCTCGTCGTACAGCGGGTCGGACTCGTCGCCGGCCGCGCTGCTTTCCGGCAGGCCAGTGGCACCGACCACCACGCCGTCGCCCATGGTCTGCACCTCGTCCAGCACGCCCTCGATGTACTCGGCCGGACCGCTGGCCTTGAGGTGCTCGACCACGCGATGCACTTCCTCGTCGGAAACGAAGGCACCGTGCACCCGGTCCGGCATGGCGGTGCCCGGCGGCAGGTACAGCATGTCGCCGTTGCCCAGCAGGGCCTCGGCGCCGGACTGGTCCAGGATGGTGCGCGAGTCGATCTTCGAACTGACCTGGAAGGCGATGCGGGTCGGGATGTTGGCCTTGATCAAGCCAGTGATCACGTCCACCGACGGGCGCTGGGTGGCCAGGATCAGGTGGATGCCGGCCGCACGCGCCTTCTGCGCCAGGCGCGCGATCAGTTCTTCGACCTTCTTGCCGACGATCATCATCATGTCGGCGAATTCGTCGATGAAGATGACGATGAACGGCAGCGGCTCCAACGGACGCGGGGCCTCGCCCATTTCCGGGTTCGGCTGGAACAGCGGGTCCATCAACGGCTGGCCGGCGTCGATGGCGTCCTTGATCTTCTTGTTGAAGCCGGCCAGGTTGCGCACGCCCACCGCGCTCATCAACTTGTAGCGGCGCTCCATTTCGGCCACGCACCAACGCAGGCCGTTGGCGGCCTCCTTCATGTCGGTCACCACCGGCGCGAGCAGGTGCGGGATGCCCTGGTAGACGCTCAGTTCGAGCATCTTCGGGTCGATCATCAGCATGCGCAGGTCTTTCGGGCTGGCCTTGTAGAGCAGGCTCAGCACCATCGCGTTGACCGCCACCGACTTGCCCGAACCGGTGGTACCGGCCACCAGCAGGTGCGGCATGCGTGCCAGGTCGGCCACGGTCGGGCGGCCGGCGATGTCCTTGCCCAGCGCCAGGGTCAGCACGCTGGCCGACTTGTCGTATTCCTTCGAGCGCAGCAGCTCGGACAGGAAGATCATCTCGCGGGTGACGTTGGGGATTTCCAGGCCGATCACCGACTTGCCCGGGATCACGTCGACCACGCGCACCGACTTGACCGACAGGCCGCGGGCGATGTCCTTGTCCAGCGAGCTGATCTGGCTGACCTTGATGCCCGGTGCCGGCTCGATCTCGAAGCGGGTGATCACCGGGCCCGGATACGCGCCCACCACCTGTGCGTCGATGCGGAAGTCCTTGAGCTTGAACTCGATCTGGCGCGACAGCGTTTCCAGCGTCTGCTCGTCGTAGCCCTTGGGCTGCGGCTTGGGGTCATCCAGCAGCGCCAGCGGCGGCAGGTCCGAACCATCGCCATTGACGCCCTGGAACATCGGGATCTGGGTCTCGCGCTTGGCGCGGTCGCTCTTCTCGATGACCGGCGCCGGGCGCGGTTCGATCTTCACCGGCTCGCGCTTGGCGCGCACTTCGGCGTCGACTTTGCGCACTTCCTCGCGTTCCTCGCGCAGCGCACGGGTCTGTTGCCACTCGTTGGCCTGTTCCTTCTTCTTCTCGAACATCGGCCCCAGCGCCATCACCCACTTGCCGATCTTCTCCATCACCACGAACCAGGACAGCCCGGTCGCCAGCGTGATCGAGGTCAGCAGCAGCACCAGCAGGAACAGGTTGCTGCCAACCGGGCCAAAGCCGGTCTGCAGCGACTTGCCGACCAGCACGCCCAGGCCACCGCCAGCGCGGGCGACATCCCCCGGCGGCAGGCGCAGGTACAGGAAGCCGGTCGCGCCGATCAGGAAGCCGACGATGCCGACCAGCCGCAGCGCCGGGCCCAGGTCGTCCTGGCCGCGCTCCTCGCGGTTCAGGCCGAACATGGCGATCCACGCCACCGCCGCCAGCATCAGCGGGATCAGGTAGGCCACGTAGCCGAACAGCTGGCGCATCACGTCGGCGATGTACGCACCGACCCTGCCGCCCATGTTGTGCACGGGCGCGACCACCGAGCCGGACTGTGACCAGCCCGGGTCCGCGGGGGAGTACGTGAACAGGCTTGCCAGCAGATACAGCAGCGCCGGGGCAATCGCGATCAGCGCAAGGTCACGCCATAACTTGTGTCGCCGCGGCTTGTCCGCCGCGGCGGCCGGCTTGCGCGCGGCATTGCCGGCGCTGGGGTTCTTGCCACGTTCCGGGACCTGTTTCGCCACCTTTGACCAGACCTTAGAAATGCACGGTTAGTGATTGATATTAAACGACGGACCGCTGTGTTTCACCCCGTCGACGATGCACACGTACGGAACGCGTCAGAAACCCGCCGCACAAGGGCAAGCCAACCGGGAGGAAGAAGGGAGACTGTATCCGACGGGCCGCGCCATTCCATTCACGTGCCTTGATTCACCGGGAGCCGACCGCCACTCTATGGGCTTGCCCGGACAGTTGCGGAAGCACGCCAACGGGCCGCCAATCCTGAACTTTCGCGAGTATACATGAGCACTTCCAGCCACCCGTCCCTGCCCTCCCGCCACGAGAAGCTGATCATCCTGGGCTCCGGCCCGGCCGGCTGGACCGCCGCCGTCTATGCCGCCCGCGCCAACCTCAAGCCGCTGGTGATCACCGGCCTGCAGCAGGGCGGCCAGCTGATGACCACCACTGAAGTGGACAACTGGCCGGGCGACGCGCATGGCCTGATGGGCCCGGACCTGATGGCGCGCATGCAGGCCCACGCCGAGCGTTTCGACACCGAGGTGGTGTTCGACCACATCCACACCGCCGACCTGTCCAAGCGTCCGTTCACCCTGACCGGTGATAACGCCCAGTACACCGCCGACGCGGTGATCATCGCCACCGGCGCCACCGCCAAGTACCTGGGCATCCCGTCCGAGGAAGCCTTCAAGGGCCGTGGTGTCTCGGCCTGCGCCACCTGCGACGGCTTCTTCTACAAGGAGCAGGACGTGGTCGTGGTGGGCGGCGGCAACACCGCCGTGGAAGAGGCCCTGTACCTGTCCAACATCGCCCGCAAGGTCTACCTGGTGCACCGCCGCGACACCTTGAAGGCGGAGAAGATCATGCAGGACAAGCTGTTCGCCAAGGTGGCCGCCGGCAAGATCGAGACCGTCTGGCACCACCAGGTCGACGAAGTGCTCGGCAACGAGATGGGCGTGACCGGCGTGCGCGTGAAGTCCACCCAGGACGGCAGCACCCGCGACATCGACGCGCACGGCTTCTTCGTGGCCATTGGTCACCAGCCCAACACCGACCTGTTCAAGGGCCAGCTGGCGATGAACAACGGCTACCTGGAAATCCGCTCGGGCCTGGGCGGCAACGCCACCCAGACCTCCGTGGAAGGCGTGTTTGCCGCCGGCGACGTGGCCGACCAGCACTACCGCCAGGCCATCACCTCGGCCGGCTTCGGCTGCATGGCCGCACTGGACGCCGAACGCTTCCTGGACGCGCAGAGCCTCTGACCGCGGACCGCCACGGCTGCCGGCATGGACAAGGTGCTGATCAAGCAGCTGCTGTTTCACGGCAGCTGGCTGGTCTTCCCCGCCATTGCCTGGCTGTCGTGGCGCTGGCGTGGCGGCCGCCATCGCTGGCTGCTCGCACTGTTGCTGCTGGGCTGCGGCGTGTTCACCTGGGCGCGCTTCATCGAACCGCAGATCATCCAGGTCGAGCAGACCACCCTGCTCGGTACCGGTGTCGCCGCGCGGGTCGCGTTGATCAGTGACATCCATCTGGGCGTGTACAAGAACCGCGCCTTTCTGGAGCGCGTGGTCGACCGGATCAATGCACTGCCCGTCGATGCGGTGGTCATCGCCGGCGACCTGACCTACGAACCCAAGGCCAGCGAACTGCAGGATCTGTTCGCGCCACTGGCCCGGCTGAAGCCACCGGCCTACGCCGTGCTGGGCAACCATGACCAGCAAGCCCCCGGTCCGGATATCGATCTGCCACTGCGCACGGCCCTGCGCAACCATGGCGTGCAGGTCATCGAAGGCCAGATCATCACCGACCGCCAGGGCCGCCAATGGGCGGGGCTCGGCGATCGCTGGGCCGGAAAGGACGACCCCGCCTTCCTGCGCGTCGCCGACGCCATTACCCGTCCGGCCATCGTCATCGCCCACAACCCCGACAGCGCCATGGGATTACGTCCGACCGATGCCGCCGTCGTGCTTGCCGGCCACACCCATGGCGGACAGATCCGTATCCCGTGGCTGTACCGCCGGGTCATCCCGACCCAATACGACTTTGATCGCGGCGAACAGATCGCGCGCGCACCTGCCGGCCCGGTGCGGGTATTCACCACCCGGGGCCTGGGGGAGATCGGCCTGCCCTTGCGCCTGTTCAACCCGCCCACCATCGACGTGCTGCAGCTCCAGCCATGAGCCTGCAACTGCGCGCCATTTCCGCGCTGGACACGATTGACAAGGCCGCGTGGGATGCCCTGCACGACGGCGGCAATCCGTTCATCAGCCACGCGTTTCTGAGCGGCCTGGAACAACACGGCTGCCTGCGCCCGGATTGGGGCTGGCAACCCGAGCACCTGACCCTGTGGCGTGATGGCGCACTGGTCGCTGCCGCGCCGGGCTACCGCAAGTACAACTCACACGGCGAGTTCGTGTTCGACCACGCCTGGGCCAATGCCTATGCGCGCAATGGCCTGGACTATTTCCCCAAATGGCTGGGCGCGGTGCCGTATTCGCCGGTGACCGGGCCGCGGCTGCTGGCACGCAATGACCAGGACCGCCGCGCCCTGCGCGATGCCATCGTCGCGCACGTGCAGGCCGAACAGCTTTCCTCCGCGCACATCAACTTCCACCTGCCCGGGGAGACGGCGTGTTTCGGCGGGCAATGGCTGCTGCGCACCGACGTGCAGTTCCAGTGGCAGCGCGAGCCGGGCTGGCAGGCCTTCGATGACTTCCTTGCCGCGATGGACCACAAGCGACGCAAGAACATCCGCCAGGAGCGCGCCAAGGTCGCCCGCGCCGGGATCACCTTCGTGACGCGTCACGGAAACGAAGCCAGTGCCGACGAGCTGCGTGCCATGCACGGCTTCTACCTGCAGACCTTTGCCGAGTACGGCAACGCGCCAGCACTGACCCTGCCCTTCCTGCGCCACCTAGCCACGCAACTGCCGCGCCAGCTGGTGCTGTTCCTGGCCCTGCAGGATGGCGAACCGGTGGCCGGCGCGCTGTGCCTGCGTGGCGGCGATACGTTGTACGGGCGCTACTGGGGCGGCGCGGCCCTGCCCGGGCTGCATTTCGAAACCTGCTACTACCAAGGCATCGAGTACTGCCTGCGCGAAGGCCTGCAGCGCTTCGAGCCGGGCGCGCAGGGCGAACACAAGCTGGCCCGTGGCTTCCTGCCCACGCAAGTGCGCAGCCACCACTGGATCGCCCACCCGCAGTTCCGGCAGGCCCTGCGCGATTGGTGTGCCCGCGAGCGCGAGGATGCTGCCCGCTACGCACAGGCGCTGCAGCATCACTCACCCTTCAAGTCCGACGAATCCCGGCCATGACCCCGAAAGGCCCCTACCTGCTCGACGAAGCCAGCGATTCGCCGTTCCCCCCGGCCGAGCTGGCGTTGCACGAACCCGACGGCCTGCTCGCCGTCGGCGGTGACCTGAGCCCCATACGCCTGCTCAACGCCTATGCGGACGGGATCTTCCCGTGGTTTTCCGACGGCCAGCCGCTGCTGTGGTGGTCGCCGGACCCACGCATGGTGTTCCGTACCGACGGGGTCCATTTGTCCTCGCGCTTCCGTCGCGCATTGCGCGGCAGCGACTGGCGGGTCCGCGCCGATACCGCGTTCCCCGAGGTGATGCAGGCCTGCGCGCAGGCGCCCCGCCCGGGCCAGGACGGCACCTGGATCACCGACGACATGCTCGCGGCCTACCTCCAGTTGCACCGGCTGGGCTACGCGCACTCCGTGGAGGTCTACGACGGGGATGCCCTGGTCGGCGGCATCTACGGCGTGGCGATCGGGCGGATGTTCTTTGGCGAAAGCATGTTCAGTGGCCGCACTGGCGGCTCCAAGATCGCCCTGGCCGCGCTGGCCCGGACGCTGTCCGGCTGGGGCTGGCCGCTGATCGACGCTCAGGTCGAGAACCCGCACCTGGTGCGGATGGGCGCCGAACGGCTGGAACGGGCGCTGTTCCTGGCCCAGGTGCGGCGACTGGTCCGCGAACCGGCCGATGTTGGCCCGTGGACACGCGGCTTCGGGGAATTCCCCGCCAGCACGCTGGCTGAACCGGCCGGCGTTTAACGCAAACTTTGCATGAATCCGCCCGGCGGCGTAAAATGCCCGCCCTTAGGCCCTCGGGGCCGTCCGCAGAACCGCACAGGACTACATGTCGAAAGACGACTCCATCGAGTTCGAAGGCACCGTCAGTGAGACGCTGCCGAACACCACTTTCCGCGTTCGCCTGGAAAATGGGCATGAAATCATCGCCCACATCTCCGGCCGCATGCGCAAGAACTACATCCGCATCCTGACCGGCGATCGCGTCAAGGTCGAGATGACGCCGTACGACCTGACCAAGGGCCGTATCACCTACCGCATGAAGTAATGCGGTAAGCCGGGCGTTATGCCAGGAAAGCCAGCCCGCGCGCTGGCTTTTTTGCGTGGCGAAGTTCCGCAGGAATGGCCCCGGCCGCGGAGCGGGCAATACCTGGCCCCGCCTCAGGTTCGCCGCGGAAAGCAGGCCGAGGATCGGCGTGCAGGATCATCCTGCGGTGATGCGTTCGAGGCTTCGCGGCCAAGGCCACCCCCTGCCCGTCCCACAAAAATGCCCGCATCGTTGGATGCGGGCATCGGGTGTCCGGCATCAGCCGCCCGGCTTACTCGACCGTGGCCGGCAGCAGGTGCTCCGGCTCGGCCTGGGTCTCGACGATCAACTCGCCGTCGCGCACATCGATGCTGACCTTGCCGCCGTCCACCAGCTTGCCGAACAGCAGCTCGTCGGCCAGCGGACGCTTGATCTTGTCCTGGATCACGCGACTCATCGGGCGGGCACCCATCTCCGGGTCGAAGCCGTGCTGGGCCAGCCAGTCGCGGGCGGCCGGGGTGGCCGACAACGAGACGTGCTTGTCCTGCAGCAGCATCTCCAGCTCGATCAGGAACTTGTCCACCACGCGCAGGATGTGGTCGAAGCCCAGCGGCTGGAACTGCACCACCGCGTCTAGGCGGTTGCGGAACTCCGGCGTGAAGCTCTTGCGGATCACTTCCATCGCATCGGTGGCATGGTCCTGCTTGGTGAAGCCGATCGAGCGACGTGCCGCCTGGGTGGCGCCGGCATTGGTGGTCATCACCAGGATCACGTTCTTGAAGTTGGCTTCACGGCCGTTGGTATCGGTGAGGATGCCGCGGTCCATGACCTGCAACAGGATGTTGAAGATGTCCGGGTGCGCCTTCTCCACCTCGTCCAGCAACAGCACGCAGTGCGGCGTCTTGACGATCTTCTCGGTCAGCAGGCCGCCCTGGTCGAAGCCGACGTAGCCCGGGGGCGCACCGATCAGGCGGCTGATCGAATGCGGCTCCATGTACTCGCTCATGTCAAAGCGCACCAGCTCGATGCCCAACTGCAGCGCGAGCTGGCGGGTGACCTCGGTCTTGCCCACGCCGGTCGGGCCGGCGAACAGGAAGTTGCCGATCGGCTTGTCCGGGTTGCCCAGCCCCGAGCGCGACAGCTTGATGGCCGAGGCCAGGCTGTCGATGGCCGGGTCCTGGCCGAAGATCACCATCTTCAGGTTGCGCTCCAGGTGCTTGAGCACGTCCTTGTCGGTGGCGGTGACCTGCTTGGCCGGGATGCGCGCCATCTTGGCGATGATGGTCTCCACTTCCTCGATGTCGATGTGCGACTTGCGCTGCCCTTCCGGCAGCAGGCGCTGGCGGGCACCGGCCTCATCGATCACGTCGATGGCCTTGTCCGGCAGCAGGCGGTCGCCGATGTGTTTGACCGACAGGTCCACCGCGGCCTGCAGCGCGTCATCGCCGTAGGTCACGCCGTGGTGCGCCTCGTACTTCGGGCGCAGCCCCTTGAGGATCTCGTAGGCCTCGCCTACCGTCGGCTCGACAATGTCGATCTTCTGGAAGCGACGGGCCAGGGCGCGGTCCTTCTCGAAGATGCCGCGGTATTCCTGGAACGTGGTCGAGCCGATGCAGCGCAGCTCGCCCGAGGCCAGCGCCGGCTTGATCAGGTTGGAGGCGTCCATGGTGCCGCCCGAGGCCGAACCGGCACCGATGATGGTGTGGATCTCGTCGATGAACAGCACCGCGTTGGGGATCTTCTTCAGTGCGCCGATCACGCCCTTCAGGCGCTTCTCGAAGTCGCCGCGGTACTTGGTGCCGGCGACCAGCGCGCCCAGGTCCAGCGAATAGATCACCGCGTCGGCGAGCACCTCGGGCACCTCGCCATCGACGATGCGCTTGGCCAGCCCTTCAGCGATGGCGGTCTTGCCCACGCCGGCCTCGCCCACGTACAGCGGGTTGTTCTTGCGGCGGCGGCACAGCACCTGGATGGTGCGCTCGATCTCGTCGCGCCGGCCGACCAGCGGGTCGATGCGACCGGCCTTGGCCTGCTCGTTGAGGTTGCTGGCAAACTCGGTCAGCGAATCGCCCTTGGGCTCGCCCTCACCGCCCTCGGCACGGCCCTCGCCTTCCAGCGGCGAGGACATGTCCGACTCGTCGCCACTCTTGGCCACGCCGTGGGACAGGTAATTGACCACGTCCAGCCGGGTAACGTCCTGCTGGTTGAGGTAGTAGACGGCGTGGGATTCCTTCTCGCCGAAGATCGCCACCAGCACGTTGGCGCCGGTGACCTCCTTCTTGCCCGAGGACTGCACGTGGTAGACGGCACGTTGCAGGACGCGCTGGAAGCCCAGGGTGGGTTGCGTATCGCGGCCATCGTCTTCGGCCAGCAGCGAGACCGAGGCATTGATCGCCTTCTCCAGTTCGCTGTGCAGGCGCTCGAGGTCGGCTCCGCAGGCCTTCAGGACGGCCTGGGCGGATGCATTCTCAAGCAGGGCCAACAACAGGTGCTCCACCGTCATGTATTCATGACGGGCTTCCCGGGCGCGCTTGTAGCACTGACCAATGGTCTGCTCGAGGTCTTTACTGAACATGAGGCACTCCGGTTCCGGTTGCTGACAATATGCGGCCTGACTGCACGTTTTCCAGCACCCTAGCGGCGTTCATGTAGAGGCCACGTCAGCAGGAAGTGGGGATTCGTTCACCCGGTGAATCCGGCATTCAGCTTCAAGAGCAAGGCGTGACGGCCGTTGCGCCCCGAGGGGCGGCCAACGGTGGCGCAGGCGGGAAAGTGTTTCCCATCGGGGACACAGCCGGCGCCCTGGAAAACCGGCCCGGCAGGCAGGTGCGCGATCGGCGACGGCGGGCGGCTCAGGCGCGCTCCATCGTGCACAGCAGCGGATGCTGGTTCATCCGCGAGAACTCGTTGACCTGGGCGACCTTGGTCTCGGCCACCTCACGGCTGTACACCCCGCAGATGCCGCGGCCGCGGGTATGGACGTGCAGCATCACCTGCGTGGCCTTGTCCAGGTCCATCGAGAAGAAGTTCTGCAGCACCGTCACCACGAAGTCCATCGGGGTGTAGTCGTCGTTGAGCAGCATCACCTGGTACTGCGGCGGCGGCGCGATCTCGGGCTTGCCGGGGGCAACCAGCAGGCCGTGCTCGTTGTCATGTTGGGGCTTCTGGGGCATCGGGCAATTATAGCGGTTTGCCGGCTTCGACCTTCAGCCATTGGACGACACCCCCCTGCCCCCCGCACAATTTGCAGGTCAACCAACCACTGACGGGGAAAACATGAAGAAGTCTGTAACCGGCATCGTCATCGCAGCACTGATGACCGCAGCCGCAGGAAGCGCAGTCGCCGGTGAACCGGACCGTGCCATCGGTCGCCTGCTGGATTCACTGGAGTACAAGTACGAGGTCGACGAGGACGGTGACTACCGGCTGGTGTTCGAGCTGGACAACGACCGTACCCAGCTGGTCTACGTGCGCTCCAACGTCGAGTCCTACGGCACCCACAACGTCCGCGAGATCTGGTCGCCCGGCTACAAGTCGCCGAGCCCGGACTTCCCGGCCAGCGTCGCCAACCGCCTGCTCGAGGACTCCAATGCCTCCAAGCTGGGCGCCTGGGTGAAGCAGCAGGACCTGGCGGTGTTCGTGGTCAAGATCGACGCCGACGCCACTGCCAAGCAGCTTTCCGATGCCATCGACGCGGCCTCGGCCAGCGCCGACGAGATCGAGCTGGAGCTGACCAAGGCGGACGAATACTGAGCGTGGACACCGCGCAGCCCCCGCGCTGGTCGCCACGCGTGACCGTGGCCACCGTTGTCTCCCGCGCGGGGCAACTGCTGTTGGTGGAAGAGGAAAAAGGCGGCCGGCGGGTGCTGAACCAGCCGGCCGGCCACCTGGAGGCCGGTGAAACCCTGCTGGAAGCCGCCATCCGCGAAACCCGCGAGGAGACCGGCTGGGAGGTGAAGCTGACCGGCTTCATCGGCACCTACCAGTGGGTGGCCGGCGATGGCACGCCGTTCCTGCGTTTCGCCTTCGCCGCCGAGCCGTTGCGCCACCACCCGGAACAGGTGCTGGACGACGGCATCGTGCAGGCGTTGTGGCTCACCCCGACCGCGCTGCAGGCCGACATGGCCCGCCTGCGCAGTCCGCTGGTCTGGCAGACCGTTTCCGATTGGCTGGCTGGCCAGCGTTATCCGTTGTCGATGTTGAGGCAGGTGCAGTGAGTAGTCCCGGTGTAGTCGTAGGGGTGTCCGGTGGCGTGGATTCGTCCGTCGCCGCGTTGACCCTGGTCCAGAACGGCCTGGACGTGGCCGGCCTGTTCATGCAGAACTGGGCCGATGACGGCAGCGGCCATTGCCGCGCCGAGGAAGATCGCCGCGACGCGGTGGCGGTGTGTGGCCGGCTGGGCATCCCGTTCCACTTCCGTGATTTTTCCAACGAATACTGGCAGGGCGTGTTCGAGCACTTCCTCGCCGAATACGCGGCCGGCCGCACGCCCAACCCGGACGTGCTGTGCAACCGCGAGGTGAAGTTCAAGCACTTCCTGGACGCGGCCCGCGAGCTGGGCGCCGAGCGCATCGCCACCGGCCACTATGCCCAGGTGGTGGAGTCCGGCGGCCGTTGGCGGCTGCTGCGCGGCGCCGACCGTGGCAAGGACCAGAGCTACTTCCTGCACCAGTTGGGCCAGGCCCAGCTGGCGGCCACGCTGTTCCCGATCGGCCACCTGGAGAAGAGCGCACTGCGCCGAATCGCCCGCGAGGCCGGCCTGCCTACCCATGCCAAGAAGGACTCCACCGGCATCTGTTTCATCGGCGAGCGTGATTTCCGCGAGTTCCTGGGCCAGTACCTGCCCGCTCGCGAGGGCGAGATCCAGGACCCGGACGGCCAGGTGATCGCCCGCCACCCGGGCGTGTTCTATTTCACCCTGGGCCAGCGCGAGGGCCTGAACATCGGCGGCGTGCGTGGCCGTCCGGCCGCGCCGTGGTTCGTGGTCGGCAAGGACGTGGCGCGCAACGTGCTGTACGTGGACCAGGGCCATGACAGCCCGTGGCTGCAGTCCAACTGGCTGCGCAGCGAAGCCATGCACTGGATTGCCGGCGCGCCCCCGGCACGGCGCTTCGACTGCACCGCCCAGACCCGCTACCGCCAGCCGGACGAGCCCTGTACCGTCCAGGTACGTGACGATGGCACGCTGGACGTGCATTTCACCCGCCCGCAGCGAGCGGTGACCCCCGGCCAGTCGCTGGTGCTGTATGACGGCGCCGAGTGCCTGGGCGGCGCCGTGATCGCCGCCACCGATGCTCCCTTGGAGCGCCGGCTTGGCGCTCCCGTTTCCCCTTGAGAGGTAACCATGAGTTTTTCCATCGATGACCGCGTGCTTGCCGTGGCCGGCATTGCCCAGGCGCTGCAGCAGGTACGTCGCATCGCCGAAACCGGCCATTCGGACAACGCCATCGTGCGGACCGCGATGGACAGCGTGATGCGCATCGACGCGGCCTCCCCGGCCGCCGTGTACGGCAGCGTCACGCAGGTGGAGCCGGGCCTGCGCCTGGTGCGCGACTACTTCCGCAACCAGGGCAAGGACGACCTGCTGCCGCGCCTGGCGCTGTCAGTGATGCAGCTGGAGCGCCGCTTCGTCCGCGAAGACGCGGCCGTGGACAAGGTGACCGCCGGCATCCGGCGCACCGCCGAGCGCGCCCTGGAGCTGGGCGACAGCAGCCACCCGGACGTGTTGATGGCCATGGGCACCCTGTATGCCGACACCATCAGCCAGCTCAAGCCGCGGATCATGGTCCAGGGCAACCCGCACTACCTCGGCCAGGCCGCGGTGGTCTCGGAGATCCGGGCGCTGCTGCTGGCGGCGGTGCGCTCGGCGGTGCTGTGGCGCCAGCTGGGCGGCACCTACTGGGATTTCCTGTTCTCGCGCCGGAGCATGCTCGAAGCCATCGAGCGCCGCGTGCGTTGAGGCAACGGCCTGCCGCCCACCCCGGCCGCAGGCCTTCACGCCGATGTCCCCGGATTGCGCGCGCAGGGCTAAAGACACCCTGCCCACGGCCGATACAGCAACCGTGACTCTCCCGAGAACGTCCATGTACGCACGTATTGCAATCCGCCTGGCCGCCCCCCTGGTCCTTACTTTCCTGCTGCCGCTCGCCGTGGCATTCACCTGGCCCGCCGCGGTGCTCTGGGCAATCCTGACCACCATGGTGCTCAGCTGGCTGGTGTTTGCCTGGTGGAGCGTGCATTCGCAGACCCAACGCTCGCCCGAGCATGCCCGCGTGATGCGCGAACAGGACATGCTGCTCAACGAGCTGCGCAGCTTCGTCAGCAACGAGATCGAAGGTTCGCGCAATGAAGTCGAGCGCGCCCGCGAACTGATCCGCCAGGCCGTCGCCGGCCTGGGCAGCAGCTTCGATGCGATGAACCGCAAGTCGCGCCAGCAGAGCCAGGCACTGGCCCGCGTGGTCGACCGTGCCGGTGAAGACGGCAGCGCCGGCGTGGACGTGGCCCGTTTCGCCCAGCACGCCAGCCAGCAGATGGAACAGCTGGTCGAGGCACTGGAGGAAGTCAGCGGCCAGAGCAGCACCACCGTGCAGCACATCGACCAGATGGCCCAGCACCTGGATGGCATCTTCTCGCTGCTGGAGGACGTGAAGTCCATCGCCGACCAGACCAACCTGCTCGCCCTCAATGCCGCGATCGAAGCGGCCCGCGCCGGCGAAGCCGGCCGAGGTTTCGCCGTGGTGGCCGACGAGGTGCGCAACCTGTCCGAGCGTTCGACCACCTTCAACGAGCAGATCCGCAAGTTGGCCCACAGCTCCAAGGACGCCATCGCCAAGGTGCGCGAGACCGTCTCGCACATGGCCTCGCGCGACATGGACCGCTCGCGTGAAGCCCGCCACGAAGCCGCCGCCATGCTCGACAACGTGGCCGCGATCAACGCGTCGCTGGGCGACGGCATGCGCGAGATCTCCGAGTGCGGCCGCGCCATCGACGGCAGTGTCGCCGAAGCGGTGCGTGCACTGCAGTTCGAGGACATCGCCACCCAGACCCTGGGCGGCGTGCACACCCACCTGGACCGCCTGGGCACCATCAACCGCGAAGCCGTGGCCCTGCAGGAGCTGCTGCATCGCAATGGCGGCGTGTTCGATGGCGAACTGGTCAACGCCCTGCAGCGCACCGGCAGCCGCCTGCGCGAGCTGCGCAGCGAGTGGGAACGCCCGCCGCACAAGCCGGTGACCCAGCAGAGCATGGGCGCAGGTACGGTTGAGCTGTTCTGATACCCCACCAGGCGTCCAGAACCCGGCCCCGGCGAAAGCCGGGGCTTTGTCATGTCCGTCGCTGGGCGGATCACGGGAGACCCGGATGAGCCACCAAGCAGCCGATGACGGGGCGGTCTTGGCCGCCCCCTCCTGCCTGAGCCGCGCCGAACAGTTGCAGCGACTGGAGCAGTCCAGCCGCGACGAGCTGATGGCGCTGTACCGCGATGCACGGATTGGCGTGGCAAGCGAGGAGTGGCTGGTGACCAGCATCCAGTGGGACCTGGCGGTGGTCTAGGCGACGGACGCGATGCGTCGTCGCCATGGCTGCGGGACTTGCCGCTGCCCTGGGGCAGTTGGCCGGGGAAGCCGGAAGCGCGCCTGGACTTTGGTCGCAGCCGTGGTTTCGCCCCCGAGGGCGCTCCTAACGCGTCAGTGTTGTTGGAGCGGCCTTGGCCGCGATGCCGGTGTTGATGCAGACCATGTGCGTCGGTAACGCAATGCGGCTACCGGCTCCGGAGGCAGTCGTGGTTTCGCGCCCGAAGGTGCTCCTACCGGGCCTGCGCGCTCACAGGGTGGCGGTGATCCGGCTGTGTTCGGCCGGAGGAGGCGTGCTGGTGTCGCAGCCCCCCTCGCGCAGCCAGCGCATCATCTCGCGTGAACGCAAGGGCTTGGAGTACAGGTAGCCCTGCAGCTCGTCGCAGCCCTGCCGGCGCAGCATGGCTTCCTCGGCGGCGGTTTCCACGCCTTCGGCCACCACCCGCATGCCCAGCGCGTGGCCCAGGTGCACGATGGCCTGGGTGACCTCGGCGGTACCGGCGTCATGCAGCATGCCCTGCACGAAGCTGCGGTCGATCTTCAGCCGCTGCACCGGGAACCGGTTGAGGTAATGCAGGTTGGAGAATCCGGTGCCGAAGTCATCCACCGCCAGCGGCACGCCATGCTGCTCGAACACGTCGAAGCACTGGCGCAGGGCCTCGGTGTCGCGGATCAGGGCCGACTCGGTCAGCTCCAGCTCCAGGCGCCGCGGCGACCAGCCGTGACGGTCGCAGATCGCGATCACGCGCTCGGCGAAGCCACGCTCGCGCAACTGGATGGCCGAGACATTGACCGCGATGCGGTCAAAACGCAGCCCGGCCTGCTCCCAGACCACGGCCTGACGGCATACCTCGTTCAGGACCCAATCGCCGATGCGGATGATTTCCCCGCACTTCTCCGCGATCGGGATGAATTCGGCCGGACTGCAAGGACCGATGCGCGGGGTGTTCCAGCGCAGCAGTGCCTCGATGGAAGGTGCATGGCCTTCGCGGGTGTGGATCAGCGGCTGGTAGGCCAGGCTGAACTCGTCCCGGTCCAGTGCACCGTTCAATGCGTGCTCGATCTCGAGCAGCCGCTGGGTGCGCGCCAGCGCATCCTGGCTGTAGTACTGGTAGGTGTTGCGGCCGGCTTCCTTGGCGGCATGCATGGCCGCATCGGCCGCGCGCAGCAAGGTGTCGAAATCGTTGCGGGTCTCGTCCAGCAAGGCGATGCCCACGCTGGCGCCCACCTTGAGGGTGGCGTCCTCGCGATACAGCGGCTCGGCCAACGAGGCGATCAGCTTGCGGGCCACGTGGCCGGCGTCCTCCGGCTCGGCCAGGTTGCGCAGCACGACGATGAACTCGTCGCCGTTGAAGCGGGCGAACAGGTCGGCGTTGCGCAGATTCTGGTGCAGGCGCGAGGCCGCGGCCTTGAGCAGGATGTCGCCGGTGGCATGGCCGAAGGTGTCGTTGATGCCCTTGAAGCCGTCCAGGTCGACGAACAGCATGGCCAGTATCGCGCCGCGCTCGCGCGCTTCGAGGATGGCCTCGGAGGCCTGCTCGCGTAGCAGCATGCGGTTCGGCAGACCGGTGAGCAGGTCGTAGTGGGCCAGCAGTTCCAGGCGCTCATCGGCCTCGCGCTCGCGGGTGATGTCGCGGAACAGCACCACGTGGCGCTCCGGCAGGCCGTCGCGGCGGTCCAGCTCGATCAGCACCTGCACCCAGACACGTTGTCCGGAGGGACGATAGAAGCACAGGTCCAACTGCTCGGGCAGCCCGCCTTGGGCGATGCGCGCCAGGGCCGCCTCGAAGCTGTCGCGCGAGTCCGGCGTGTAAAGGGCCAGCGCCTGGTCCAGCGTGACCGGTGCCTTGCGCAGGCCATGGATGCGGTAGCACTCCTCGGTCCATTGCATCTCGCGGGTGCTGGCCTCGATCTCGCAGCCCCCGATCCTACCCAGCGCGGATACGCGGTTGAGCAGCTCGGTACGCCAACGGATCAACGCGTCGGTACGGTGCTGGCCGCTGATGTTCTGTACCTGGCCAACCACGCGCCGCAGCCGCCCGGACGCATCGTGCTCGGGCTCCAGCCAGACCCGCAGTTGCTGTTGCAGCACCGGCTCGCGGCCCCAGCACACTTCGAACTCGGTGGCCTGCGGGTCGGCATGCAGGCGTCGCCAGACCGTCAGCAGGTGGCGACGGGCGTCGCGCCCGAGCTGCCGCATCCAGCCCCAGCCCGATGGCAGGGAGCCTGCCTCCACGCCGATCGCGGCATGGCTCTCGGGCGACCATTGCATCCGTTGCCGGCCGCAATCCCAGCTCCAGCTGCCCATGCCGGCCACGCGCTGGGCGCGGCACAGCAGCGCGTGCTGCGCACGCAGGTCGTCTTCCAGCGCCTTCAGCGGCTGGATGTCGGTGTAGGTGCCGGCCATGCGCAGCGGCTGGCCGTCGGCCGCGTGCGCCACCACCCTGCCGCGGTCCAGCACCCAGCGCCACTGGCCCTGGGCGTCACGGATGCGGAACTGGCAGGCGAAGGGCTGCGCGGGGTCGTGCAGGTGCGCGGCGATGGCCTGGCGCAGCAGCGGCTGTTCGTCCGGATGCACGCTGTCCATCAGCCGCAGCTCGGTGTGGGTTCCGTGCGGTCCACGGCGGGTGAGCCGGTCGGCGGCCACGTCCCAGTCCCAGGCGACGTTGCCACCGGCCTCCATGGCCGCCAGCCATTGGGCGGCGTGCGCGGAGGCGTCGGTGGAGTACGAATACAGGTAGCCGAGCAGGCTCCCGCCCGGATCGTGGATGGCGCTGAGCCAGCCATCCAGCCGCGCCTGGCCATCCGGCAACGGGCAGCTGACCGCCTTCTGCCCAGGCGCCTGCGCCCGACAGCCCGCCAACTGCGCGCAATAGCGCGACAAGCGTTCGTGCAGGCGCAATTCCCTGGCCTTGGCGTTGGCCGCCAGGGGCTGTCCATCCACGTCCAGCAGCACCAGGGCCGCGTTCAATGGGTGGTTAAGCAGGCTTGCGATTACCCCGCGATCCACGCGCTCTTTCTCCTGCCCGGGAATCCGGGGACAGGAGTGATAACGGCAGCAATCCGGTGGAATTGAGCATTACGTCGCGCGGCACCCGGACAACTCGTTAAGATGACATCACGCAATCCATACCCAGCATGTCGAACATGGAAGCCGGCAAGGCCCCCATTCCACCCGCGTCCGTGCCTGTCCGTCGCCTCCAGCGACAGCACCGCGTGCTTTTGCGGGTGGTCGGGCTGTGCGGGCTGGTGCTGGCCGTGGCATTTCTGTTCATGCGGCTGCTCGCCGGCAGCCCTTCAGAAAATGTGATGTTCATCGCAGTGGCGTTGACCGTTGGCGGGATCCTGATCGGCTGGCTGTGCCGTCCGTCCGGCATGCGGCAGGCCCCCACCCCACCGGCGGCGCCCTCGTCCTTCAGGCAGATCAGTGACAACCTGCCCGACGCGGTGATCATCGCCGGCGCCGACCAGGTGCTGTACGCCAACGCCTCTGCCGGGCGCATGCTCGGGATCCGCACCGGGATGCCCGCCACCGCACTGTCCGAACTGCGCGCCGCGCGCACCCAACAGCCCTCGCTCGCGCGCCCGCTGCTGCATCACCCCTGCGGCGGCGCGTTCCAGGCCTCGCTCAGCGCGGGCCCGGTGGTTCATGAAGGCCTGGCCGCCGAGCGCTTCGTCATCCGTGACCTGAGCGAGCTGGAACAGGGACGCGCCGCGCTGGCAGCCAGCAATGCCGAACTGCAGGCCATGGCCGGGCGGTTGTTCTCGCTGCAGGAGGACGAACGCCGCTCGATTTCCCGTGACCTGCACGACGACATCGGCCAGGCGATCACCGCGATGAAGCTGGCTGCCTTCGCCGCCCGCGAGGAAGAGCTGGCCGAACGCCGCCGCGAGGACATCGACCAGATCATCGAACTGGCCGACAGCACCGTGATCCGGTTGCGCAACCTGTCCATGCTGTTGCGCCCGCCGCAGCTGGACGCGCTCGGACTGGAGGCTGCCTTGCGCTGGCAGGCCGGCATGCTGTTCCGCTCCACGCCGGTGGAGCTGCTGCTGGACGTGCGCACGCTCAGCCAGCGCCCGGGCAACGAGGTGGAGCAGGCCTGCTTCCGCATCGCCCAGGAAGGGCTGACCAATGCGCTGCGCCATGCCCGTGCCAGCCAGGTCTCGCTGTTGCTGCAGGACGCCCCCGAAGGCGGCCTGCACCTGCGGGTGATCGACGATGGCGAGGGATTCGACCCCAACGGACCGCGCGGATTGGGCATGATCGTGATGCGCGAACGCGCGCAGAGTGCCGGTGGCCGCCTGCGCATCGAAACCGCGCCGGGCGAAGGCACCTGCATCGACCTGCACCTGCCCTGCCCCGCGCTCCCGCATTAACCGATTTTCCAGGACCCCCGCCGATGTGGAATTCCCCCGCCGCCGTGCTTGCCGATCGCAACGATGTGCGCCCCGTGCGCCTCGGCGCCGGCAATCCCGAGTTCGCCGCGATGGTCGAGTCCGCTCGCCGCAACGGCCCGTCGATGATGCTGTTGCACCTGGACATCGACCACTTCGCCTCGGTCAACGAGAACATGAGCGCCGAAGTGGGCGACCAGGCACTGGTGCTGATCGCCGACCGGCTGCGCAACTTCCTGGATGGCCGCGGCAAGCTGTGGCGGCATGGCAGCGATGAGTTCCTGATCGCGGTGGAGCGCGGCGGTAATGTGCCGCCACCGGAGGAACTGGCCGAACAGCTGCGCCAGCAGATCGAGCTGCCCCTGTCGGTGTTGCCATACACCCTGTTCCTGACCGGCAAGATCGGCGCGGCGCTGTGCCCCGAACATGCCACCAACCCCACCACCCTGCTGGACCTGGCCGAGGATGCGCTGCACCAGGCCGCGCGCGAGGGCGGCAACGCGGTGCACGTGCACGTGCTGCACAAGCCCAGCAGCGCGCACAGCGAGAGCATCATTTCGCGGCAACTGGTGGATGCCATCGACAACGGCGAGCTGCGCCTGCGCTACCAGCCGCTGGTGAGCGCGCGCGACGGCCACGTGGTCGGCATGGAGGCGTTGCTGCGCTGGCAGTCGCCCACCCTCGGCATGCTGGTACCCGAGCGCTTCATGCGCACCGCCGAGCGGCTGGGCATCATCGTGCAGATCGGTGCGTGGGTACTGGAGATGACCCTGCGCCAGGCCCGGCTATGGCGCGACCAGGGCTTCGAGGACTTCAATGTCGCCGTCAATGTCTCCACCCTGCAGCTGCTGCGCCCGAACTTCTTCACCGAGGTGATGGCGCTGCTGCAGGGCATCGGCGTCCCCCCGCGCATGCTGACCCTGGAGATCAACGAAAGCGCGCTGACCAACAACGTCAACTTCGTCCACGAGACCCTGGCCAACCTGCGCAACGAAGGCATCAGCCTGTGCCTGGACAACTTCGGCACCGGTGATTCCAGCCTGAGCGCATTGGTCCGCTATCCGGTGGACAAGCTCAAGATCGACCGCAGCTTCATCAAGAGTGCGCCGGCGGCCAACCGCGAGGCGGCCATCAGCCGCGCCATCATCGCCATGGGCCACCAGCTGGGCATGACCGTGATCGCCAATGGCGTGGAATCGCAGGCACAGCTCGGCTTCCTGCGCCGCAATGACTGTGATGTGTTCCAGGGCTACCTGTTCGGCGAGCCGATGTCCTCCGACGCGGCCGGCATGACGTTGCGCCGTCGCTACCTGCGCCCGGAAGCCTTCGCCGAGACCCGCCCGGACCGCACCCTGCTGCTGCTCGATGACGAGGAGAACGTGCTGCGTTCGCTGGTGCGCCTGTTCCGCCGCGACGGCTACCGCATCCTGGCCGCCGGCAACGTGCGTGACGCCTTCGACCTGCTGGCGATCAACGACGTGCAGGTGATCCTGTCCGACCAGCGCATGAGCGACATGAGCGGCACCGAGTTCCTGGGCCGGGTGAAGATGCTCTACCCGGACACGATCCGGCTGGTGCTGTCCGGCTACACCGACCTGAACACCGTCACCGACGCGATCAACCGCGGCGCGATCTATCGCTTCCTGACCAAGCCATGGAACGACGATGAGCTGCGCGAGCACATCCGCCAGGCCTTCCGCACCCACGACGAGAAGCGCGGCGGGATTCCGACGTAGCGCCGGCGTGGACGGGCGGTTCGGCTTCGCGCCCGGGGGTGCTGCTACTTGGGCTGGCGGACCGGCAGCACGATGCGGAAGCGCGAACCTTCGCCAACCGTGCTCTCCACGTCGATGCGGCCGTGGTGCTTGTTGATGATGCCGTAGGAGATCGACAGGCCCAGGCCGGTACCGCTGCCCACCGGCTTGGTGGTGAAGAACGGGTCGAAGATGCGCTGGCGCAGTTCCGGCGAGATGCCGGCGCCGTCGTCCTCGAACTGCACCCAGACCTCCTCGCCCTCCACCCCGGTGCTGACGATGATGTTGCCGCGCTCGGCGATGGCGTGGCCGGCGTTGAGCAGCAGGTTCATGTAGACCTGGTTCAACTCCGACGGCAGGCACTCGATCATCGGCAGTTCGCCGTAATGGCGCTCCAGCGTGACCTTGTACTTGAGCTCGTTCCAGATGATGTTGATGGTCGACTCGAGGCCGGCGTGCAGGTCGGCCAGCTTCCAGGACTCGTCACGGCCGGAGTACGAGAAGTCCTTCAGGTCGCGCACGATACGGGTCACCCGCTCGATGCCCTCGCGGGATTCGGCCATCAGCTGCGGCAGGTCGCGGCTGATGAAGTCGATGTCCAGGCGGTCGCGGATGTCGTCGATCTCGGCGATCAGCGCCTTGGGGTCCGGCGCGCGCAAGGCGCGCTCGTAGGCCTCGATGACGGTGAACAGGCTGCGCAGGTATTCCTGCAGGCTGCCCAGGTTGGAATGCACGTAACCGATCGGGTTGTTGATCTCGTGGGCCACGCCCGCGGCCAGCTGGCCGATGGAGGCCATCTTCTCCGACTGCAGCAGCTTCTCCTGGGCGCCGTTGAGGCGCAGGTAGGCCTGGCGCAGCTCGGCGTGGCGCTGCTGCAGCTCGCGCTCGTAGTCCTCCGGGCCATCCACCTGCTGGAACAACGCCAGGAAGGATTCCCCGGCCGCGTCGGCATGGTGATGCAGGTGCACGGTGATCACGCGCTCGCCGATCGGCAGGCTGCCATTCCAGTTGCCGCTCTCGCGGACCTGCGGGATCGCGAAGGACGGCAACAGCCGTTCCAGCTCGCGGGCCAGGCCGCTGCTGCCGGCTTCATCGACGCCGAACAGCTCACGCACCAGCGCATTGGCGATGCTCACCTCCAGCCGGTTGTTGAACACCAGCAGGCCATGCTTGACCCGCTCACCGAGGGCGCGCAGGGCGGCCGACGACGGAAGGGGGGCCAGGGAAGGGGTATCGATCTGGGTCACGGCGGTACGGCACTGAAACGGGGCCGTCACTATAGCCGGATGCCGGCAGGCGTTTGCTGCCGGACTGCGCGTTTGCGCGCTTCAACAGCCGCCGCAGCGGGCGGCCGGACTCAGGCCACTGCCAACGGTCGGCGTGCCTGCAGGGTTTCAGTCTGGCCCTTGGCGTCGTATGCCGGGGCATCCTCGCTGCGTCCGAGCTGGCGCAGGGTCCAGTTGACCTCGCGGCGGCGGCGCGACAGCAGTACGCCGTTGGCCTGGTTGCGTTCGGCCAGTTCCTTCAGGCGACCGGCAGCGTTGAGCGGCGGATTGCGCTCCAGTTCGCGCAGGGCTTCGAGCTTCCGGCCGGTCGCGGCGACCAGTGCCGGCACGTCATGCTCGACCAGGGCGCGCTGCTCGCCTTCCAGCGCCTCGCTCAACCGCTGCAGCGGATCGGCCATGGTGAGGTTCATCCCTGCAGCTGCCGGTCCAGGTCCAGCATGCGCGAGGCAATGGCGTCGGGGTTGATCCGGTAGCTGCCGTTCTCCAGGGCCTGGCGCACGGCCTGCACGCGGGCCGGGTCGATGGCCGAGGCGTTGCTCAGCTCGCGCTGCATGGCCTGCAACTGGGTGGCTTCACCGGTCAGGCGGACACTGTCGGCCGCCTGCACCGCCTGGGCCTTGGACTCGCCGGCCGGGGCGACCCGGGTGTTGACCGCAATACTGCGCATCTGCGCCGCTGCTGCGATTCCGCCGTCGATTTTCTGGCTCATGTGATGGGATTCCTGATTCGGTTCGAAAACGATAACGGCAGCGGCCGGGGGTTCTTTAGGGAAATTTACCGGCTGACCAGCACATCGCCGGCCGCCGTGGTGACACCCTGCATCACCCGGCGTGAAGACAGGTTCTCGACCGACACCCGCTCGCCCTCGCCGGCGTCGCCCAGGGCACGGCCCGCCATCCGGACTTCCACCCCGCCCCGCCGCGAGACCAGGGCGACGCTGTCACCCCGACGGACGATCCGCTGGGCCACCAGGTCGCTGGACGAGAGCAGGCTGCCGGCACTCAAGGTGCGCCGCGCGACCCGTCCCACCGCCAGTTCAGGCGCCGAGAGTACCGCGCCGGCAATCCGCGCGGTGTCGCGCCGGACCGTACTGATATCGGCCGCGGCCAGGGTTTCTCCAGCGGCCACGCCGCGTGCCAGCACCAGCACGGCCTGCTCGCGGCGCACCTTGACCGGTACGAACAGGCGCCAGCCACCGGCGTCCGGGCAACTCACCTCCACCGTGGTGTTGGCCGTGGCCTGGGCCCGCAAGCCCTGCGCGCAGCGCGGCATGCGCAGGCCGGCGTCGACCCCGGCCTCGCCCTGCTCCCCGGTCGCCAGGGTCGACAACGCCGCCACACGGATGCTCTCCACCGGCTGGAACTCGGTGGCAAGGGCACTCAGCGGCAGCAGCAGGCTGGCCAACAGGAACAGGCGCATGGATCTGGGCTCCGGACAAACGACTCCAGCCCGGTCACAAGCAAGCGGCGTGCCAGAACCCGGCCCAGGCCGGCCTCAAGTTGTCCCCGACCCGCGCCGATACAGGCTGCATGTCACAAGACCTGCTCAATCGCATCGACCAGCGCACCCGGCTGGCCGGCCACAATCGCCTCGCGCTGCTGCTGTTCCGCCTTGGCGGCCGTCAGCTTTTTGGCGTGAACGTGTTCAAGGTGCAGGAAGTGCTGCGGCGCCCGGCGTTGTTCCAGGTGCCGGGCCTTCCCGGCCAGTTCGCCGGCGTGGCCGACGTGCGCGGGCGCTCGGTGCCGGTGTTGGACCTGGGCCTGGCGATCGGCCACCCCGAGCGCGAGCCGGAAGCCGATACTGCCCCGGGCTACCTGGTGGTCACCGAATTCAACCGCTCGGTGCAGGGCTTCCTGGTCAGCGGCGTGGAGCGGATCGTCAACATCGCGGTGGAGGACATCCAGCCGCCACCGGAGCTGGGTGCCGAGTCCACCTACCTGACCGCGGTGACGCGCTTCCAGGGCGAGCTGATCCAGGTCATCGACGTGGAAAGCGTGCTGGCCGACATTGCCCAGGTCCGCGGCGAGGCCGTGCTGGATCCATCGATGGCGCTGCCGGCCGACGCCCCGCCGATGCAGGTACTGGTCGTGGATGACTCGCGCGTGGCCCGCCAGCAGATCCGCAGCGTGCTGGACCAACTGGGGGTCACCGCCACCCTGCTGTCCGACGGCAAGCAGGCGCTGGAGCACCTGCTGCAGATCCAGGCCGCCGGCGAAGACCCGGCGCAACGCTATGCCATGGTCATCTCCGACATCGAGATGCCGGCCATGGACGGCTACACGCTGACGACGGAAATCCGCCGCCATCCGGGCCTGTCGGGCCTGTACGTGCTGCTGCACACTTCCCTGTCCGGCGTATTCAACAACGCCATGGTCGAGCGCGTCGGGGCCAACGCCTTCGTCGCCAAGTACAGCCCGCACGAACTGGCCGACTTCGTGCTGCAGCGCCTCCGGCACGTAGCTGAAGCGGCCTGAGCCGGGGCCGGAAGCGCCCCCCTGCCGCCCTTCGGGCACCTTCCCCCGCTGGCGGGGCAAGGGAACAGCTTCCTGCCTTTCCCGCAACCTGGCTGACCTGCGGCCCGATAGGTGACTGAGGCGGGCCGAGCCGGAGCGTGCCTGTGCCGGGCGTTCTGGCACGCGGCTTGCAGCTTCCCCGGCAACGTTCCGTGGGAGCCACCACATGGCCAACCTGATTTCCGACTATCTGGGCATCCATGCCCAGGCCATGCCGTTGCGCGAGCAGCGCATGAAGCTGATCGCCAGCAACCTGAGCAATGCCGACACGCCGGGGTACAAGGCGCGTGACATCGACTTCGATGCCGCCCTGCGCCACGCCCAGGGCATGGCCGGCAATGGCCAGCTGGCCGCCACGGCCGAACAGCACTACGCCATCGGCGGGGACGGGCTGAATCCGTTCCAGATCACCCGCGAGGCGGCCCAGCCCAGCCTGGATGGCAACACCGTCGACCCCGACGCCGAGCGCGCCGCCTACGGCCGCGCCGCGCTGGAATACCGCGCCTCGCTGAGCTTCGTCGAATCGAAGGTGCGCACGATGCTCACCGCCATCACCGGCCAGTAAGGAACGATGCCATGAGCAACCTGCCGATCTTCGACATCGCCGGCTCCGCGCTGCAGGCGCAGTCGGTGCGCATGAGCACCATCGCCTCCAACCTGGCCAACGCCGATTCCATCGCCGGTTCGCCGGAGGCGGTGTACAAGCCGCTGGAACCGGTGTTCCAGGCCGTGACCAGCCGCACCGATCCCAACCTCACCGGCGTGCAGGTCAAGGAAGTCACGCAGAGCGATGCGGCGCCGATCAAGCGGTATGAGCCCAACCACCCGCTGGCCGATGGCGACGGTTACGTCTACTCGCCCGACGTCGATCCGGTGGCGCAGATGGTCAACCTGATCTCGACCTCCCGCAACTACCAGGCCGGCGTGGAGATGCTCAGCACCGCCAAGGAACTGGCCCTGGCCACGCTGACGATGGGCCGTTGACGCCCGCCCAACCGGAACCCACCGACATGACCACCAGCGTCTCCTCCGATATCTACGGCTCGCTCGGCCTGAACGCCACGGCCAATGCCAAGACCAAGAAGAACGACAGCCTCGACCAGGCCGACTTCCTGAAGCTGATGACCACCCAGCTGCAGCACCAGGACCCGACCAAGCCGATGGACAACAGCCAGATGGTGTCGCAGATGGCCCAGCTGTCCACCGTGCAGGGCATCACCGACCTGAACACCACCGTCAAGACCTTCCAGTCGGCGATGTCCAGCGACCAGATCCTCAAGGGCGCCTCGCTGGTCGGCCACGAGGTGATGGTGCCTTCGACCAAGTTCAGCCTCGAAGGCGAAGGGGGTACCAGCGGCACCGTGGCGGCCCCATCGGCCGGCACCGTCACCGTCGAGATCACCGATGCGAACGGCCAGAAGGTCACCACGCTGAGCGTGCCGGCCGACGCCGCCGGCGAGGTCAACTTCCAGTGGGATGGCACCGACGCCAGCGGCAACCGCATGCCCGCCGGCAGCTACACCATCGCCGCCACCCACTCGGACAGCAGCGGCGCCTCGACCAAGCTGAACACCTACGTGCAGGCCGAGGTGGAAAGCGTGACCGTCGGTTCCGACGGCCTCTACCTGAACCTCAAGGGCCTGGGCACTGCCCCGCTCGACTACGTGCTCCGCGTCAGCTGAGCCCCCCCGAACCCGCCAGGAGTTACCACCATGGGCTTCAACGTATCGCTGTCCGGCATCAACGCCGCCAACGCCGACCTGAACGTCACCGCCAACAACATCGCCAACGTCAACACCACTGGCTTCAAGGAGTCGCGTGCGGAGTTCGCCGACCTGTTCAACTCGACCAGCTACGGGCTTTCGCGCAATGCGATCGGTTCGGGCGTGCGCCTGAGTGGCGTGGCGCAGCAGTTCTCGCAGGGCAACATCGACCAGACCGGGCGCAGCCTGGACATGGCCATCGAGGGCGAAGGCTTCTTCACGCTGAGCATGAACGGCACGCGCGTGTACTCGCGCGCCGGCAACTTCCAGACCGACAAGAGCGGCTATGTCGTCAACCCGCAGGGCGCACGCCTTCAGGTCTACGCGCCGAGCGCCGATGGCACCCGCTTCGACGGCACGCTGACCGACCTGCAGGTACTGGCCACCGACAGCGCGCCCAAGCAGACCGGCCTGGTCAACCTGGCCTTCACCCTGCCGGCCAACGCCAGCGAACCGACCATCGCAACGTTCGACCCGAGCAACTCCAACAGCTACAACCAGTCCACCGGTGGCGTGACCGTGTACGACTCGCTGGGCGTCAGCCACACCCAGACGTCCTACTTCGTCAAGGGTGCCAACGCCAACGAGTGGCAGGTCTACAACTATGTCGACGGCCAGTCCGTCGGTGCGCCGACCACGCTGGAGTTCTCCAACAGCGGTGCGCTGCTGAATCCGGCCAACGGCCAGATCACGCTGGATCCGTTCACGCCCGCCACCGGCGCCGGCGTGCTCAACCTGACCTTGGACGTGAGTGGCTCCACGCAGTACGGCGAGAAGTTCGCGCTGCGCGACACCCGCCAGGACGGCTACGCCTCGGGCAAGCTGACCGAAATCAGCATCGACACCACCGGCGTGGTCTACGCGCGCTACTCCAATGGTGCCGACACCGCGCTCGGCCAGGTTGCCCTGACCAACTTCAACAACCCGCAGGGCCTGCAGAGCATGGGCAACAACGTGTGGACCGAGACCAATGCGTCCGGCATCGCACGCACCGGCGCACCGGACACCTCCGACCTGGGCCAGATCCAGTCCGGCTCGCTGGAAGCCTCCACCGTCGACCTGACCGAGCAGCTGGTCAACATGATCGTGGCCCAGCGCAACTTCCAGGCCAATGCGCAGATGGTCTCGACGCAGGACCAGATCACGCAGACCGTCATCAACATCCGCTAACCGCCGGATCGGGAACAGGACGTGGTGGTGGGTTGAGGGCCTCAGGTATCGCCTGGAGCCACTGCCCACCCGCCTTTCCCGTTGCCGGTGACGCACCGCCTCCCCTTCCCTACTTCCTGTTCCCTGCCCCCAAATGGATAAAGCCCTCTACGTCGCCATGACCGGCGCCCGCGCCTCGCTGCAGGCGCAGGGGACCGTGTCGCACAACCTGGCAAATGCCGACACGCCGGGCTTCAAGGAAGCGCTGGCCAACACCGAGGCATTCCGCATCCAGGGCCCGGGTTACGCCTCGCGCGTGGACGCACTGCACGTGGATGCCGGCTTCAATCGTCGCATCGGCGCGCAGCAGATCACCGGCAACGCGCTGGATCTTTCGCTGCAGCCGGGCAGCTGGCTTGCGGTGCAGTCCAACGACGGCAGTGAGGCGTACACCCGCGCTGGCGCGTTGTCGATGACGCCCAACGGCCAACTGGTCACCGCCGAAGGCAACACCGTACTCGACGACAACGGCAACCCGATCGCCATTCCGCCGCACCAGGCGATGGAGATCGGCCACGACGGCACCGTGTCGATCATCCCGTTGGGCGAAGGCCCGCAGACGATGGCGATGATCGGACGCTTGAAGGTCGTCGAGGCGCCCGACGAACGCCTGGCCCGCGGCCTGGACGGGCTGATGCGCAACACCGACCCCACCCAGCCCTTCGCGCAACGCCAGGGCAAGGCGCTGGACAGCGGCATGCTGGAGTCCAGCAACGTCGATGCCGCCGGCGCGCTGGTGCAGATGATCCAGCTGCAGCGCCAGTTCGAAATGCAGGTGAAGGTCATCAAGCACGGCGACGAGAACGCGCGCAGCGCGAATACCCTGCTGCGCTTGAACGGTTGATCGGGCCATTGGCTCCTGCGGCCGGGATCTGATCCCGGCCGCAGTCGATCACGTCGTCGTTGTTCCCTGTCGCCCGGGCGCGCAGATCGCGTCCGGGCGTTTTCATGCGTGCGGTTCGGCGGCTTCCTGCTTCGCGGCCCGGGCCGCTGCCACCGGCGATCTGCTCGCGACGGCATCCCGTCGCCGGTTTTGGCACGGCCCATGCATTGAACCTGGCAAGGGCCGCATCGGCCGGCATCAGCAGCAGAGGAACGCGTCATGAATCAGGCATTGTGGGTCGCCAAGACCGGGCTGGATGCGCAGCAGACGCGCATGTCCGTGGTCTCCAACAACCTGGCCAACACCAACACCACCGGCTTCAAGCGCGACCGTGCCAGCTTCGAGGACCTGCTTTACCAGCAGGTTCGCCAGCCCGGCGGTTCCTCTTCGGCGCAGACCCAGCTGCCCACCGGCCTGCAGCTGGGCACCGGTGTGCGCGTGGTCGCCACGTCCAAGAACTTCGACCAGGGCACGCAGCAGCAGACCGGCAAGGCGCTGGACGTGATGGTCAATGGTCGTGGCTTCTTCGAGGTGATGATGCCCGACGGCACCTCCGCCTACACGCGCGACGGCAGCTTCCAGATCAACGCGCAGGGGGAGCTGGTCACCAACAGCGGCTACCCGGTGCAGCCGGGCATCCAGGTTCCCGAGGGCACCCAATCGTTGACCATCGGCAGCGACGGCACCATCAGCGTGAAGATGCCCGGCGAGGCCGCATCGGTGGAGATCGGCTCGCTGACGTTGACTGATTTCATCAACCCGGCGGGCCTGCAGGCCAAGGGCGAGAACCTGTACGTGGAGACCACGGCCTCCGGGCCGGCGCAGAACGGCACGCCCGGCCTCAACGGGCTGGGCACCGTGGTGCAGGGCGCACTGGAAGGCAGCAACGTCAACGTGGTGGAAGAGCTGGTGGCGATGATCGAGACCCAGCGCGCCTACGAGATGAACGCCAAGGCCATCTCCACCACCGACGCCATGCTCGGCTACCTCAACAGCAACGTCTGACCGGTCGCCACAGGATCAATGCCATGAGCCGCACCCCATTCTTCCGTCAGCTTCCCGTCGCCTTGTGCGCCGTGCTCAGCGCCGGCTGCACGCTGGCCGGCGACGTGCGCCCCTACGCGCCGATGGCGCCGATCCAGCCGGTCATCGCCCCCTCCGCGACCCCCACCGCCGGCGCCATCTATGCCGCCGGCCCGGGACTGAACCTGTACGGCGACCGGCGTGCACGTGACGTCGGCGACCTGCTGACCATCACCCTGGTCGAGAACACCACCGCCACCACCACGGCCAGCACCGCCATCCAGAAGGATTCCAAGCTGGACGTCGGCACGCCGACCCTGTTCGGTGCCCCGGTCACGCTGGGCGGCAAGGACATCCTGGGGGCCTCGGCGGAAAGCTCGCGCGACTTCAACGGCAAGGGCAACAGCGCGCAGAGCAACCGCCTGCAAGGCAGCCTGACGGTGACCGTCATCCAGCGCCTGCCCAACGGCAACCTGGTGGTGCAGGGCCAGAAGAACCTGCGCCTGAACCAGGGCGATGAACTGGTGCAGATCCAGGGCGTGGTCCGCGCCGCCGACATCGCGCCGGACAACACCATCGCCTCGAGCAAGGTCGCCGATGCACGCATCGCCTACGGCGGTCGCGGCGCGGTTGCCCAGTCCAACGCCATGGGCTGGCTGGGCCGCTTCTTCAACTCCGCCTTCGCGCTGTTCTGAGCATGACCATGCGAACCGTTTCCCTCTTCCGTTGCCTGCTCCTCACCCTGGTGGTGGGCTGTGCCCTGCCCGCCCACGCCGAACGCATCAAGGACCTGGCGCAGGTCGGCGGCGTGCGCGGCAATGCCTTGGTCGGCTACGGCCTGGTCGTCGGCCTGGACGGCAGCGGCGACCGCACCAGCCAGGCCCCGTTCACCGTGCAGAGCCTGAAGAACCTGCTGGGCGAGCTGGGCGTCAACGTGCCGGCCAACGTCAACCCGCAGTTGAAGAACGTCGCCGCGGTGGCGATCCACGCCGAACTGCCGCCGTTCGCCAAGCCCGGCCAGACCATCGACATCACCGTGTCCTCGGTGGGCAACGCGGTCTCCCTGCGCGGTGGCTCGCTGCTGATGGCACCGCTGAAGGGTGCCGACGGCCAGGTCTATGCGATCGCGCAGGGCAACCTGGTGGTGGGCGGCTTCGGCGCACAGGGCAAGGACGGCTCGCGCGTGTCGGTGAACATTCCCAGCGTTGGGCGCGTGCCCAACGGCGCCACGGTCGAACGCGCCCTGCCCGATGTGTTCGGTGCTTCCGGGGAGATCACCCTGAACCTGCACCAGAACGATTTCACCACCGTCTCGCGCATGGTCAGCGCCTTGAACGCCACCTTTGGCGAAGGCGCGGCGCGCGCGGTCGACGGCGTCACCGTGGCGGTGCAGGCCCCCACCGATCCGGGCGCGCGCATCGGCATGCTGGCGCGCATCGAGAACGTGGAACTGTCGCCCGGCACCGCGCCGGCGCGCGTGGTGGTCAACTCCCGCACCGGCACCGTGGTCATCGGCTCGCAGGTGCGCGTCAGCCCGGCGGCGATCTCGCACGGTTCCTTGACGGTGACCGTCAGCGAATCGACCCAGGTCAGCCAGCCCAATGCGTTCGGCAACGGCCAGACCGTCGCCAGCCCGCAATCGACCATCACCGCCAGCAACGAAGGCAGCCGCATGTTCCGCTTCGACGGCGGTGCGACGCTGGACGAAATCGTGCGAGCCGTGAACGAGGTGGGTGCGGCGCCGGGTGACCTGATCGCCATCCTGGAAGCCCTCAAGCAGGCCGGTGCATTGAGCGCCGATCTCGAGGTCATCTGACATGCGTATCGCTCCTGCGCCGTTCGAGCTGAACCCGGCCACGGCCAACGATCCGGCCAAGATCGACAAGGTCGCGCGCCAGCTGGAAGGCCAGTTCGCGCAGATGTTGATCAAGAGCATGCGCGAGGCCAGCTTCGGCGACTCGCTGTTCCCCGGCGAGAACCAGATGTTCCGCGAGATGTACGACCAGCGCATCGCCGAGGCGATGACGCGGGGGCGCGGCCTGGGCCTGTCGGCGATGATCGCAAGGCAGTTGGGCGGCGGACAGCAGGCCACCGCGGCGCCGGTGGATCCGGCGATCACGCCTGCCGCGGCGGCACGCGCCTACCAGTTGGCCGCACCGGACATCCGCCCGCCTGCCCTGCCCTTGCAGCCCGGCCCCGGCGAAGACCCGTTCGCCGCGCTCGACGCCAGCGAACGCGCCGCCTATCTTGCCCCGCAATCGCAGGCGTTGGACCTGATCGCCGGGCGTGACACCGGCGAGCTGCACGCAGCGTTGGGCAGCGCCCATCCGTACGACGGCAGCGGCATGCCGGCGCAGGCCGAATGGACAATCGCCGATGACCGCTGGAGCGCGGTGACCGCCGCCGAACGCGGTGACGCCGTGGACACGACGCAGGCCAACCTGGCCGCCAGCAGCCTGGGCACGCATACGCCGGAAGGGTTCGTCGCCAGCATCTGGCCGCACGCGCAGCGTGCCGCGCAGGAGCTGGGCGTGAACCCACGCGCCCTGGTCGCTCAGGCGGCATTGGAGACCGGCTGGGGCAAGCGCCACATCAAGCGGGAGAACGGCCAGAGCAGCCACAACCTGTTCGGGATCAAGGCCACCGGCTGGAGCGGTGAGCGTGCCAGCGCCGGCACGCATGAGTACGTGGACGGACAGCGCCGCTCCGAACGCGCCAGCTTCCGTGCCTATGGCTCGGTGGCCGACAGCTTCAACGACTACGTGCGGATGCTGAAGAACAGCCCGCGCTACCAGGCCGCGTTGAAGGCCGGCAGCGACGTGCGTGGTTTTGCACAGGGCTTGCAGCGTGCCGGTTATGCGACCGACCCGTCCTACGCCGCCAAGATCGCCGCCATCGCCGCCGGCCCGACCATCGACCGCGCGGTCGGTGCGATTGCCGAGGTCGGCAACCGCTTCGGCCAGACCCTCGCTTCCGCCGCCGGGTTGACCGGCCTCACCCGTCGTTGAGATAGACGTCCATGTCCAGTGTTCTTTCCACCAGCACCAGTGCCCTGATCGCGTTCCAGCGCGCCCTGGCAACGGTCAGCAACAACGTCGCCAACATCAAGACCGACGGATACAGCCGGCAGACCGTGGACTTCGCCACGGCACCCTCGGTCAACGTCGGCTATGGCGATGTAGGCACCGGTACCCGCATCGTGGACATCCGTCGCGTCGCCGACCAGCTCGCCATCTCGCGGCTGCTGGACAGCAGCGGCGAACTGGCGCGGCTGGAAAAGCTGTCCACGCTGTCCGATCGCGTCGATGCGCTGCTCTCCGATACCGCAACCAACGTCACCGGGGTCTGGTCCAAGTTCTTCGATGCCGTCAACGGCCTGTCCTCCAACGCTGCGGCCACCACCGAACGCCGCGACATGCTCGACAGCGCGTCCACCCTGGTCGATCGCTTCAAGCAGCTCAACAACAGCCTGGACAGCCTCAACAGCGAGGTGAACAACGGGCTGCTGGCCGCGACCACCGAGGTCAACCGGCTGGCCGCCGAGATCGCCCAGCTCAATGGTGCGATCGGCAGCAAGGGCAATGCCGCCGCGCCGGACCTGCTGGACCGCCGCGACCAGCTGATCACCCAGCTGGTCGGCTACACCGGAGGTACGGCGGTAATCCAGGATGGCGGCATCACCAATGTCTATTCGGCCGGCGGCCAGGCGCTGGTGGTCGGCTCGACCGCCTCGCAGATAACCACCGCCGCCGATCCCTACCAGCCCGAGCGCCTGCAGCTGGCGATCAAGACCCAGGGCATGACCATCGTGCTGGATGGCAATGCGCTCGGTGGCCAGATCGGCGGCATGCTCGAGTTCCGCGACCGCGTCCTCACCCCTGCCCAGAATGAACTGGGAAGGATCGCCGTCGGCATGGCCACCACGTTCAACCAGGCCCACGCCGAGGGCATGGACCTGTACGGGGACATGGGCACGGACTTCTTCAACCTGGGCATGCCCAAGGTGAGCGCGCACAGCGGCAATACCGGCAGCGCCACCCTGACCGCCAGTTATGGCGACCTGGCCGCCCTGGATGGCCAGAACATCCTGCTCAAGTACAACGGCACCGGTTGGGAGGCCACCCGCGCCGACACCGGTGCCAGCGTCGCCATGACCGGCACCGGCACCGCCGCCGACCCATTCGTGGTCAATGGCGTGCGCTTCGAGGTGGGCGGCACCCCGGGATTGAATGATCGCTTCCTGCTGCAGCCCACCGGCGCGGCGATCACCGGGCTGTCGGTGGCCATCACCGATCCCTCGCGCATCGCCGCGGCCAACCCGGTCAAGGCCGGAGCCGACCTGGCCAACACCGGCACCGGCGTGCTGGGCAAGCTGGATGTGCTCGATGCCTCCGACCCGGCCCTGCTCAACCCCGCCAGCATCGAGTTCATCGACGCCAACCAGTACACCATCGACGGCGCCGGTCCCTTCACCTACACGCCAGGCCAGGCCATCAGCGCGAACGGCTGGAGCCTGGTGCTGGACGGCAAGCCCGCTGCTGGCGACACCTTCACCATCGGCAAGACCGGCCCCGGCTCCAGTGACAACGGCAACGCCTCGCGCCTGGCCGGCGTGGAGGATGCCAAGGCGCTCAGCGGCGGCACCGTCACCCTCAACGGTGCCCTCGGTGGCCTGACCACCCAGGTCGGTGCGGCGGCACGTTCGGCCGAATACTCGCTGCAGGCCCAGCAGGTCATCAACGACAACGCGCAGGCCGCGCGCGACTCGGTGTCCGGGGTAAACCTGGATGAGGAAGCGGCCGACATGCTCCGCCTGCAACAGGCTTACCAGGCTGCTTCGCAGCTGATCTCCACGGCAGAAAACATGTTCCAGACAATCCTCAGGGCGGTGGGCTGATGAATACCCGCATCTCCAGCAGCATGATCTACGACCGCTCGGTGGCGCTGATGCAGTCCAAGCAGAGCAAGCTGTCGCACCTGGAGCAGCAGCTCTCCACCGGCAGCAAGATCGTCACCGCCAAGGACGACCCGGTCGGCGCCGGTACCGCGGTCGGCATGGACCGCATGCTGGCCGAACTGGAAAAGCTCGGCGCCAACGCCAACACCGTCCAGAACCGGCTGGGCCTGCAGGAGAACGCCCTGGCCCAGGCCGGCGAACTGCTGCAGCGCATCTCCGACCTGACCATCCAGGCCAACAACGCCTCGCTGTCCAGCGATGACCGCAAGGCTGTCTCCAGCGAGCTGAAGTCGATCAAGCAACAGATGCTGGCGCTGGCCAACACCACCGACGGCAATGGCCGCTACCTGTTCGGCGGGGCCTCCGATGGCGATGCCCCGTTCACGCTCAGCAATGGCGTGGTCACCTACAACGGCGACCAGATCCAGCGCAAGGTCGAAGTGGCGCCGGGCACGTTCGTCAGCGACGCGCAGCCCGGCAGCGAGATCTTCCTGCGCATCCGCACCGGCGACGGGACGGTCGACGGCAGCGCTGCGGCCACCAACACCGGCAAGGGCGTGCTCACCGACCTGAGCCGCGACGGTTCTGGCAGTTGGGACGGCAGCAGCTATACCGTTCGCTTCACCGCCGCCGACAGCTACGAGATCGTCGACGCGAGCAACACCGTGGTCAGTACCGGCACGTACACCAGCGGCGACGACATCACCTTCGGAGGGCTGCGCATGCGCATCGAGGGCGAGCCGGCGGCGGGCGACGAGTTCAGCGCCGGGCAGGCCCAGAGCCGCGACGTGTTCTCCACCATCGACCGGCTGGTGCAGGCACTGGACATGGATGTGTCCACCGAAGCCGGCCGTACCGCGCAGCAGAACGGGCTGCAGGCGAGCCTGCGTGATGTCTCGCGCGCGGCCGAGGCGATGATCGATGCACGCGCCGCCGGCGGCGCGCAGCTGAAGACCATCGACGACGCCGCCTCGCTGCGCGAGGCCAACACCGTCACCCTGAAAAGCTCGCTGTCGCAGTTGCGCGACGTCGATTACGCCGAGGCCATCGGGCAATACAAGCTCGAGGGTGCGGCGCTCCAGGCGGCCCAGACCATCTTCACCCAGATGCAGTCGATGTCGCTGTTCAACATGATCCGCTGACCCACCTGACGGCAGCCGCACTGCCAAACCGAATCACCGCATCGCCTGATGCAGGCATAGAACACAACGGAGAAGTCCCATGGCACAAGTCATCAACACCAACATCATGTCGCTGAACGCCCAGCGCAACCTGAACACCAGCGGCACCAGCCTGGCGACCAGCATCCAGCGCCTGTCCTCGGGCCTGCGCATCAACAGTGCAAAGGATGATGCGGCCGGCCTGGCCATCTCCGAGCGCTTCACCACCCAGATCCGTGGCCTGGACGTGGCCGTGCGCAATGCCAATGACGGCATCTCGCTGGCCCAGACCGCCGAAGGCGCGATGGTGGAGATCGGCAACAACCTGCAGCGCATCCGCGAGCTGGCCGTGCAGTCGGCCAACGCCACCAACTCCGACACCGACCGCGAGGCGCTGAACGCCGAAGTGCGCCAGCTGCTCTCGGAGGTCGACCGCGTCGCCAACCAGACCAACTTCAACGGCACCAAGCTGCTGGATGGCAGCTTCGCCGGGGCCCTGTTCCAGGTCGGCGCCGACGCCGGCCAGACCATCGGCATCAACAGCATCGTCGACGTCAACACCGACACCATCGGCACGGCCGGCTTCGCCGGTGACATGACCGGCATCGGCGCGGTGCCCTCGGCCGCCTCCGGCACCGCCGTCGGCAAGGTGTCCGGGATCACCATCAGCGTCCAGGCCGCCGGTGCCAGCAGCGCCACCCAGATCAAGATCGACGACATCAAGGTCGACGTGGGTGACACCGCCGCCGACATCAACCGCAAGCTCACCCAGGCCATCAACGACAAGCTGGACCAGACCGGCCTGTACGCCTCGGTGGACGGCACCACCGGCGAGCTCACCTTCCAGTCGCTCAAGGCCGGCCAGACCATCACCGCCGCCAACCTCGGCACGCTGACCGGCGGCACCGGCCTGACCTACACCGGCGGCGCCCTGACGGTGCCGACCACCATGTCCACCCAGCATGCCGAGGACCTGGACATCCGCGACTTCACCGGCGCGCAGCGCGCACTGGAGATCGTCGACAAGGCCCTGACCGCGGTCAGCAACTCGCGTGCGGAGATGGGCGCGATCCAGAACCGCTTCACCTCCACCATCGCCAACCTCACCACCACCTCGGAAAACCTGTCGGCCTCGCGCAGCCGCATCCGCGACACCGACTACGCCAAGGAAACCGCCGAGCTGACCCGCACGCAGATCCTGCAGCAGGCCGGTACCGCCATGCTGGCACAGGCCAACCAGCAGCCGCAGAGCGTGCTGAGCCTGCTGCAGCAGTAACCGTTGCAGCGAGGCAAACAGGAAAGGCCCCGGCATGCCGGGGCCTTTTCGTTGGGGGCGACCATGCCGGGGCACCCGCTTGCCGGCGCTGCCGGCTGCTTTTCCGGCGCCCTGCCCGGCGGAAAAAAAACCTTGTCGTCGGGGCCTAAAGCTGCCGGGGTGTGTGCCGTTATTGATATCAGCAGCGGTACTGCGGCGCCCTACGCCACCCCACTGCATCCAGTACCGGTCAGGTTGAGCTGCCGGATCAAACGCCAAAAAGGAATCCGAATCATGGCACAAGTCATCAACACCAACATCATGTCGCTCAATGCTCAGCGCAACCTGAACACCAGCGGCACCAGCCTGGCCACCTCGATTCAGCGCCTGTCCTCGGGCCTGCGCATCAACAGCGCCAAGGACGACGCCGCCGGCCTGGCGATTTCCGAGCGCTTCACCACCCAGATCCGCGGCCTGGACGTTGCCACCCGCAACGCCAACGACGGCATTTCGCTGGCCCAGACCGCCGAAGGCGCGATGGTCGAGATCGGCAACAACCTGCAGCGTATCCGCGAGCTGGCCGTGCAGTCGTCCAATGCCACCAACTCGACCACCGACCGCGAAGCGCTGAATTCGGAAGTGAACCAGCTGCTGAAGGAAATCGACCGCGTCGCCAACCAGACCAACTTCAACGGCACCAAGCTGCTGGACGGCAGCTTCTCCGGCGCGCTGTTCCAGGTCGGCGCAGACTCCGGCCAGACCATCGGCATCAACAGCATCGTCGACTCGAACATCGACACCCTGGGCAAGATGAACTTCGCCGCCGACACCACCGCCGTCAGCGTGGTTGCCTCCGGCGCCGCCGCCACCGCCGCTGGCAAGATCTCCGGCATCAAGGTCAGCGTGCAGGCCGTTGGCGCGAGCAGCGCCAAGGACATCACCATCGAGGACGTCAAGTTCGAAGCCGGTGAAAGCACCACCTCCATCAACAAGAAGGTGGCTGCCGCCATCAACGACAAGATGGACCAGAGCGGCGTCTACGCCGAAGTCGACAGCAACGGCGCGATCAGCCTGAAGGCGGTCAAGGGCAACCAGTTCACCACCGGCTTCACCTTCGGCACCATCAGCCCGGCCACCACCGGCCAGACGACCGGCCTGACCTCCGGCGGCACCGCCTTCACCGCCCAGGACGCCACCGCCGTGTCCAGCCAGAAGGTCGCCGGCACCCTGGACATCTCCACCTTCATCGGTGCCCAGCAGGCGCTGGAAGTGGTCGACAAGGCCCTGACCGCGGTCAACAGCTCGCGCGCCGACATGGGTGCGATCCAGAACCGCTTCAGCTCGACCATCTCCAACCTGTCCACCACCTCGGAAAACCTGTCGGCCTCGCGCAGCCGCATCCGCGACACCGACTACGCCAAGGAAACCGCCGAGCTGACCCGCACGCAGATCCTGCAGCAGGCCGGCACCGCGATGCTCTCCCAGGCCAACAGCTCCACCCAGAACGTGCTGAGCCTGCTGGGCTGATCCCCGCCGGTGCCGCCGCAAGGCGGCACTGGAGGCAGCAACAACGCAGACCCCCGCCGCAAGGCGGGGGTCTGTGCGTTGGCGGCGCCGGGGGCCGGCCTGCGGCAACGGCACGCCACTTGCATCCACACGGGGAGCCCTGCGCGCGCCCGCCTAAAGAAACGGCCCGGGCGTGCCGATACCGAGGATGCCTGTACGGGCGTCCGCACGCCACGACCAAGGAAACTACATGGCCTCCTCATCCCTCGCTGCCGTCGGCTCCGGACTGGACATCCCGACCCTCGTCGCCCAGCTCGTGGCTGCCGAGCGCAAGCCGGCCGAGACCCGCATCAACAACCAGGGCACGAAGGCGACCACCCAACTGTCGGCGCTGGGCAACATCAAGAACTCGCTGAGCAGCCTGCAGTCGGCGCTGGAAGCGATGGCCAAGAGCGCCACCAACGGCGCCTACAAGACCAGCATCAGCGATACCGCCACCAGCTTCAGCGCCACGGTGGTGACCGACTCCAACGGCAAGACCAGCGCCACCGCCGGCACCTACGAGGTCGAAGTGGTGCGGCTGGCGCAGAGCCAGAAGCTCAGCTCCGGCGCGTTCGGCGCCGATGCCAAGGTGGGCGACGGAAAGCTGACGTTCGCCTGGGGCGAAGAGACGCTGGACGTGGACATTGCCGAGGGCAGCACGCTGACGCAGATCGCCGCCGCCATCAACAAGGCCGCTGGCGGCAAGGGGGTCAACGCCACCATCATCACCGCCAACGACGGCCAGCACCTGGTGATGAATGCGGTCAATGGCGGCACCGAAGGCGCACTGACGGTCACCGCCAGCGGCGGCAACGGTGGCTTGTCGGCGCTGACCTGGGATGGCACCAGCGGCGGCATGACCGAGAACATCGCACCGGCCAACGCACTGGTGCGGGTGGACGGCTTCGAGCGCGAGTCCAGCAGCAACACCATCACCGACCTGTTGCCTGGCGTCACCCTCACCCTGAACAAGGCCGAGGAAGGCACCAAGCGCACGCTGACGGTGGCTGCGGACAACTCCGGCCTGAAGATCAACACCCAGGCCTTCGTTGCCGCGTACAACACCACGGTCGGCCTGCTCAAGAGCAGCAGCGCCTACGACGCCACCAACGACAAGGCCTCCGCGCTGACCGGTGACTCGCTGGTACGCGGCCTGCAGCAGCAGCTGCGCGGCGAAGCCAGCGCCAGCATGCTCGACCTCAAGGCCCTGGGCGTGACCGTCAACAAGGACGGCACCCTGGCCTTCAGCACCACCACGTTCGACGCCAAGGTCGCCGAGGACCCGTCCGCCGCCCGCAAGCTGCTGGGCAGCGACGGCTCGTTCACCTCCAGCCTCAGCGCCATGCTCAAGACCAACCTGGGCAGCAACGGCACGTTGACCCTGCGCACCAACTCGCTGACCAAGCAGATCAGCAAGCTTGAGAAGGACCTGGACGACCTGGATGCGCGGATGGAAAAGGTCTCCGCGCGGTATACCGCCCAGTTCACCGCCATGGACACGGTGGTGGCGAAGATGCAGAGCACCAGCGATTACCTCAGCCAGCAGATCAGCGCGCTCAACAAGAAGAGCTGACCGGCCGGCAGCGCCCTTCCCCACGCACACCAATACGACCACTTTTCGCCAGCGCCGGCCCGGCCATGACGAAGCCCCAAGGAGAACCCCATGTACGGTGCCAACCGCCACTATGCCGAGCAGTACCGCAAGGTCGGCGTCACCAGCCGCGTCGTCGACGCGGACCCGCACCGCCTTGTCGCCCTGCTGCTTGAAGGCGCGGGCGAGCGCATCCGTCGCGCCGAAGCCTGCCTGGCCAACGGCGACCAGGCATTGAAAGGCAAGGCGATCGGTGAAGCCTGTGCGATCATCGGGCACCTGAATGGTTCGCTGGACCACGAAGCCGGCGGCGAGATCGCCGGCAACCTGTCGGCCCTGTACGACTACGTCATGCAGCGCCTGACCGAAGCCAACCTCAACAACGACGCGGTACCGCTGCAGGAGTCGCTGTCGTTGATCGGCGAGATCGAGAGCGCATGGAACGCCATTCCCCAGGAACAGCGCACCCTGCCCACCGCACATGGAGCCTGATGCCATGAACAACGACGCGAGCGCCCTGCTGCAGGCGCTGCACGTGGACCTGGACCTGATCAAGAACGCGATCGAGGCCGAGGACCATGCCACCACCGAGCGCATCGTCGGCGAACACGACCAGCGCGTGCGCGACTACCTCCACGCCCATGGCGCCCACAGTGCTCCGCAGGCGCTGCAGAACCTGCTCGAACAGCAGCTCTCGCTGACCACGCGCATGCGCCAGCTGCGCGATGAAGCCGCCCAGTACCTGCGTGCCGAGCGGCAATCCACCCGCGCGGCGAACGCCTACCTGCAGGCCGGTACGCTGGCATGAGCCACGACGGCGCCACCGCTGCCGAAGGCACCCTGTTCGACGATACGCTCAGCTGCGATGTCGTCGTGCCGGTGCAGTTCACGGCCGGAGCGCGCGTCGCCCGTCCGGGCACCTCGGAGATGCTGCTGCGCAGCGTCGCGCTGGTCGAGGATTCGCGCAGCAGCGACGACGGCGACGAGCGCAGCGACACCAGCGCGCAGCTGCAGCGCCTGGAGGCCCGCATGGACCTGGCCCTGGTCCTGCTCGGTCGCCTGCTGCAGCAGGCCAACCCGGCCCTGCCAGTCCGGGCGGTGCGCTGGTCACGGCATGGCCTGCGCCTGGATCTCGAGCAAACCACCGCACTGGCACCCGGCAGCGCCGGGGTGATCCAGCTGCAGCCCGCCGACTGGCTGCCCGACCACATCGAACTGCCCGCCACCGTGCTGGCCGAGGCCCCCCATGAGGGCGGCAGCCGGTTGTGGCTGGGCTTCACCGGCCTGGGCGACAACCTGAACGCAGCGGTCGAACGGCACCTGTTCCGCCTGCATCGGCGGCAGATCGCCGACAGCCGCCGCAATCGTTGATTGCCCCCCTTTAGTTGACTGGCGTCACACGTCGCGCTCGGCTAAGGTGAGGGACTTCTAGGGGGAAGACCGTTCCACGTGCGCGTTCTCATTGTCGATGACCACACCCTGGTCCGGGCGGGACTGAACCGGCTGCTGCAGAGCTTCGAAGGCGTGCAGGTGGTCGCCGAAGCCAGCGACGCCGCGCAGGCCCTGGACCTGGCCCTGCTGCACGTTCCCGACCTGATCCTGATGGACCTGTCGCTGCCGGGCCGTACCGGTCTGGAAGCCCTCAGTGACATCCGTGCCCGCCAGCCGCAGACGCGGGTGGTGATGATGTCCATGCACGACGATGCCGGCCACGTCCGCGACGCCCTGGACCGCGGTGCGGTCGGCTTCGTGGTCAAGGACGCCGCTCCGGCCGAACTGGAGCTGGCACTGCGCGCCGCGCATGCCGGACAGGTGTTCCTGAGCCCGCACATCTCTGCCAAGATGCTGGCCCCGCTGATCAACCGCGAGCGGCCCACGGGCATCGCCGCGCTGTCGCCACGGCAGAAGCAGATCCTGCGTCGGCTGGGCAGTGCCCAGACCACCAAGGAGATCGCCGCCGAGCTGGGCATCAGCGTCAAGACGGTGGAAACCCACCGCGCCCGCATGATGGAAGCGCTGGGCTGCCGGCGCGCGAATGACCTGTTGCTGTTCGCCGTGCGGCACGAGAAGGATCTTGGCTGACGTCAGGTCACTGACCGAGCATGTTCGTTGTCACAGATTCGAATTTCCGTCGCCACTTACTGGCACTTCGATAAGAATCAATGACCTATCCGGAATTTCGCGGCTCGTCGCGCCAGAAAAATGACGATTTGTAAGGCTTTCCCCTACGCAAAGTGGGGTTAATCAGGACAGCCCTCAGGGCTTCCCTGATTTCAGCGTCGGCACTCCGCCACGCAAGATGCGTTCCACAACGCGGCCTTCACACAGCGCCGCCGGGGAATCGCATGAAAGCCACACTCTCTGCCCAGTTGGGCCAGCAGCTCCATCTCACGCCTGCCCTGCTGCAGTCGATCCGCCTGTTGCAGCTCAATGGCATGCAGCTGGAGCTGGAAGTCCGCCAGGCGCTGGAAAGCAATCCGTTGCTGGAGCTGCAGGACGAGCAGGAAGAGAGCCCGGCCACGGCCAATGGCAACGACGCGCAGGTGGAAACGGCCGCGTTCGACGAACTGCCGGAGAGCTCGATGTGGGACGTGGCCGGCGGCGGCTGGAATGACGGCGAGGATGACCGCATGGCGCGCATCGCCGCCGGCGAGTCCACCGACCCGCAGCTGCGCGTGCTCAATGCACTGGCCCTGGAGCTGGACGCATCCGACCTGGCCATCGCCAGCTTCTGGCTGGAGCACTGCGATGACGCCGGCTACCTGCAGGGCGCCTTGGCCGAGCTGACCCGCCTGGCCAGTGCGCGCCTGGACCGCACCGCCAGCGACGTGGAAGCCGTGCGCCAACGCCTGCTGCACGGCGAGCCGGCCGGCATGGCCGCGACCGACCTGCGCGAGTGTCTGCTGGCACAGTTGGCGGCGCTGCCCGGCGTGGTGCCGGCGCGCCACCTGGCCGCGCGCCTGCTCGATGCCGACCTGCAATTGCTGGCCAACCATGACTACGCCGCCCTGGCCGTTGCACTCGATGCCGAGCAGGACGACGTCCTCGAGGCGTTCCGGCTGATCCTGTCGCTGCAACCGCGGCCGGGGGACAGCCTGCAGCCGCAGCAGGACGAGGCCATCCTCCCTGACGTGGTGGCCTGGCACGCGGACGGGCAATGGCGCGTCGCGCTGAACCCCGCCACCACCCCGCGCATCGCCATCAACGCCGGCTACGAACGCGCGTTGGCCGACAACGGCAGCGAGGCCGCGCAGCCCTTGCGCGACATGCTGCAGGAAGCCCGCTGGCTGACCCGCGGCCTGTCCATGCGCTACGACACCCTGATCCGCACCGCCCGGGTGATCGTCGAGCGCCAGGCCGCGTTCCTGGTCCAGGGCGATGAGGCAATGGCGCCACTGACCCTGAAGGAAGTGGCCGACAGCATCGGCATGCACGAGTCCACGGTCTCGCGCATCACTTCCGGCAAGTACCTGCAGACGCCGCGCGGCACCTTCGAACTGAAGCATTTCTTCGCCGTCCGCCTGGAGGGCGCCAGCGTCTCCGGGCAGGCGGTCAAGGCCATGGTCAAGCGCCTGATCGACGCCGAGCCGGCCGGCCGGCCGCTGGCCGACGAGGCCATCGCGGGCCTGCTCTCGCGCCAGGGGGTAAACATCGCACGTCGTACCGTCGCAAAATACCGCGAACAACTCGACATCGCCCCGGCACGCGAACGCCGCCGCCAGGGCACCAAGCCGCTGCTGGCCCGCGTGGGCTGAACAAAGGAATTCCATGAGCAAGCTCACCGTACTGCTGGTTGATGACCACGAAGGCTTCATCAACGCCGCCATGCGCCACTTCCGCCGCATCGAATGGCTGGAAGTGATCGGCAGCGCCGCCAACGGCCTGCAGGCCATCGAACGCTCCGAGGCGCTGCGCCCGCGCGTGGTGCTGATGGACCTGGCCATGCCGGAGATGGGCGGGCTGCAGGCCACGCGCCTGATCAAGACCCAGGACGACGCGCCGTACATCGTCATCGCCAGCCACTTCGACGATTCCGAGCACCGCGAGCACGCCCTGCGCGCCGGCGCCGACAACTTCGTCAGCAAACTCTCTTACATCCAGGAAGTCATGCCGATCCTGGAGGCCCTCAAGGAGCAAGGCGATGAGTGAGTCACGCATCCTCGTCATCGATGCCGACGCGGTTCGCGCCGAGCGGACCCTGTCCCTGCTGGAGTTCATGGACTTCACCCCGCGCTGGGTCAGCGACGCGCAGGACATCGACACCAGCCGCCACCGTAGCAATGACTGGATGGCCGTGGTGGTCGGCACGCTGGAAGACGCCGACCTGGCCGCCGGCTTCTTCAACTGGCTGGCCGCCGCGCCGCTGCCGCCGCCGGTCCTGCTGGGCGAAGGTGACCCGCTGGCGTTCTCGCGCCACTACGGCCTGCACGAAGCCAATGTCTGGCCGCTGGAACAGCCGATGCGCCTGGCGCAGGTGGAAGCCCTGCTGCGTCGTGCCAGCCTCAAGCGGCTGGACACCGAGCACCAGTCCAGCGCCATCGACGACAACGGCCCGACCGGCACCAGCCCGGCCGTGACCGAGCTGCGCCAGCTGATCGAGCAGGTCGCCAACTTCGACACCACCGTACTGGTGCTGGGCGAATCGGGTACCGGCAAGGAAGTGGTCTCGCGCTCCATCCACCAGCGCTCACCGCGCCGTGATGGGCCGTTCGTGGCGATCAACTGCGGCGCGATCCCGCCGGACCTGCTCGAAAGCGAGCTGTTCGGCCACGAGAAAGGTGCCTTCACCGGTGCGCTGACCGCGCGCAAGGGCCGCTTCGAGATGGCCGAGGGTGGCACCCTGCTGCTGGACGAGATCGGCGACATGAGCCTGCCGATGCAGGTCAAGCTGCTGCGCGTGCTGCAGGAGCGCAGCTTCGAGCGTGTCGGTGGCAACCAGACCATCCGCTGCAACGTGCGGGTGATCGCCGCGACCCACCGTGACCTGGAAACGCGCATCAGCGAAGGCAAGTTCCGCGAGGACCTGTTCTACCGCCTGAACGTGTTCCCGATCGACGTGCCCGCGTTGCGCGAGCGTACCGCCGACATCCCGGCACTGGTGCAGACCATCGCGGCCCAGCTGGCCCGCACCGGCCGCGGCGAAGTCCGCTTCGCCGACGAGGCCCTGCTGGCGCTGGCCGGTTATCCCTGGCCGGGCAACGTGCGCGAACTGACCAACCTGGTCGAGCGCCTGGCCGTCCTGCACCCGGGCGGGCTGGTGCGCGTGCAGGACCTGCCCAGCCGCTACCGCGGCGACGGCACCATGGCCGCCTCGGCCAACCCGGTCGACGAGCCGGCGGTACAGGCGGTGCTGGCGGCAGCCCGTGCGCCGACCGCAACGCAGGCCAAGGCGGCGGCGTTCAAGCCGGCCAGCCTGCCCAGCGAGGGGCTGGACCTGCGCGACCACATGGCCGGCATCGAGCTGACCCTGATCAACGAGGCGCTGGAACGCACCCAGGGCGTGGTCGCCCATGCCGCCCAGCTGCTGGGCCTGCGCCGCACCACCCTGGTGGAGAAGCTGCGCAAGTACGGGATCGAGCGGGAACAGGTAGCAGACTGATCGTGATGGATTCCAGGCAAGCAACACTCGCCGCGCCCGAACGCAGTGAGCTGCGCGATGAACGTGGCAACCGCGTCATCGCGCCGGTCGGGCTGAACAGCCTGACCACCGTGTTCAAAGGCCACAACTGCACGCTGGAAATCGACCCGCGTGCGCGCCTGGTGAACACCGCCGTCGAGTTCCACGGCTCCAATGCACACTGCCGGATCGGCGCCGCCGGCCCCGCCGGCAGCCTGTCCGCGCTCATCCGCCTCGGTGAGGATTGCGTCATCACCATCGGTGCCGGGGTGACCACCACGGCGCGGACCTTCATCGCCACCAGCGAAGGCGGCCGGGTGACGGTGGGGGACGACTGCATGCTGGCCTCGGAAGTACAGCTGCGCGGTGACGATGCCCACCCCATCTTCGATATCCACACCGGCCTGCGCATCAACCCGGTCGAGGACATCGTCATCGGCGCCCATGTCTGGCTGGCGTTCGGGGTGTGCTGCCTGGGCGGTGCACGGATCGGCGATGGCAGCGTGATCGGCATGGACAGCGTGGTCACCGGGCCCATCCCGAACAACTGCGTGGCCGTGGGTACGCCGGCACGGGTGGTGCGTCGCGACGTCGCCTGGGAACGTCCGCACCTGTCGATGGCGCAGCCGCCCTACAAGCCCGATGGGGACAGCGTCCCCCGCTCTGTCTACTGGAACGCCACCCGCGATTGAGGCCCACGGCACGGATCTTGCCTGTCACAAGACAATCATGGCCGTCTGGAATCGCACATCATGGCGCTTGTTCTGACCTACGGGACGTTCGATCTTCTGCACGTGGGGCACGTGAACCTGTTGCGTCGTGCCCGTGAGCTGGGCGACCACTTGCTGGTCGGCCTGTCCTCGGACCGGTTCAACGCCATCAAGCGCAAGACCGCAACCCAGTGCTACGCCGACCGCGAGGCCGTGCTGCGCGCGATCCGCTATGTCGACGATGTCTTCCCCGAGGACAGTTGGGAGCAGAAGGCCACCGACATCCAGCGTTACGGCGCGGACATCCTGGTGATGGGCTCGGACTGGACAGGGCACTTCGATGCGCTGGCCCACCATTGCCAAGTCCGCTATCTGCCGCGCACCGAGGACATTTCCAGCTCCGCCCTCAAGGCACGCATCCGCCTGGATGGCTTGGACCCACCACCCGCCGACAATGCACCGCAGGCCACCGCCCTGCTCGCCGGAGTGCGCTGATGCTGCCTGTTTTCCATATCCACGCCCTTGCCGGCGAGGGCCGCGACCTGTGGCTCCACCTGCAGCCGGCCCCGCGTGGCATCAGCGCCCTTCGCCTGCGCCGCCGTGACGGCAAGCGCTGCGTGCCGCTGGACGTCCTGCTCGAAGGCGATGCCGCGCGCACGCGCTTGCCCGGCCCGGCGCTGCTGGAAGACACCCCCCAGCGCTGGGATGTGCAGATCGAAGTGGGCAATACGGGTCAGTTCCAGCAATTGATCGGAACCACCGCTGATGGCGCGGACCGCCACTTTTTCCGTGATGCCGTGCAGGCCCATGGGCTGTCGGCCTACCTGAGCGACAGCGCCAGCTCGCTGGCCTTGTTCACCGCGCCGCTGGAGCAGCACGCGATGACCGTCGAAGCGGAGAACCTGCGCGCTGCGTTTCCCTCCCTGCTCGAACAACTGCCCTTGCAGGAGGACCTGGTCCTGTTCGAGAGCTTCTTCGGCAGGGCATACGCCGGCAACCCCCGCTATATCTACGAGGCGCTGCGCCGGATGCGCCCGGACCTGCGCTGCGTCTGGGCCTACAACGGAGACGAGCAGATCCCGGGAAATCCGCAGCGGGTGATCCGCGGCTCCGCCGAGTACCTCCGCCTGCTCGCGCAGGCCAAGTACCGTGTCAACAACATCCTGTTCACCGCGCACGGGCGCAAGCCGCAGACGCGCTACCTGCAGACCTGGCACGGCACCCCGTTGAAGCGGCTGGGCTACGACATCACGGTGACCGGGCCGGAAGTGGAGGCACGCGACAACCTGTACCGCGAATCCCGTGCCTGGACGTTGCTGTTGAGCGAGAACCGCTATTCCAGCGATGTGCTCCGGCGGGCCTTCCGTTACGACGGCCCGATCCTGGAAGCCGGCTACCCCGTGGCCGATCCACTGGTAGCCCCGGTCAGCGCACGGGAGGACACCCTCGCCCGGCTGGCGCTGCCGTCCGGTCATCGTTTCGTGCTGTATGCCCCCACCTGGCGCGACAGCCAGCAGGTGGGGCATTGGCAGTTCGACTTCGACCTGCAGCTGGATCTGGTGAAGGTCGCCGCGGCCCTGGCACCGGACCAGATCCTGCTGCTGCGCGGCCACCACCTGGTCAGCACGGGGCTGCAGGACCTGGCGCTTCCGGCCAATGTGCGCGATGTATCGCACGTGGACGATGCCAGCGAGCTGTGCGCGATCGCCGACGTGCTGATCACCGACTACTCCTCGATCTTCTTCGACTACGCCACCACTGGCCGGCCGATCCTGTTTTATTGCTACGACCTGGAGCATTACGCCGAACAGGTCCGCGGCTTCTACCTGGACATGGCCCAGGACCTGCCCGGGCCAATCGCACGCAGCACCGAGGAGCTGGTGGCCTTGTTGGCGGACCTGCCCGCCGTCCAGGCTACCCACACGGACCGCTACGCGGCTTTCCGGGAGCGCTTCTGCGCGCTCAACGACGGCAGCGCCGCCGAGCGCGTCGTCGATGCGTTCTTCGGCCCGTTCCCGTCACCCAGTCGGTTCCTGTCCGACCTGGTGGCACTGGCTGGCAACGGCCCGGCAGAAGACGATGCGCGCCTGCGAGGCCTGATCCAACGCTATCTGGCGGACGCCGAGGCAATCTCAACGCTGCTGTACGAGCGGCTGAGCCCTCCCGAGCAGGAGCGCTTCCTGGTCTGGTTCCTCAAGCGCTGGGCCGGCATCGACCGCGTTGCCCCGGGGGAACTGGCGCACTACCTCGCCGAGGTCGATCGCATCCGCGCCGAGCCCCGCCCGCCGATCACCATCGGTGACGGCCAGTACGTGCTGCAGGACCTGCGCCCGCAGGGCCATGACTTCCGCCTGGCCAGCTATGCGTGGGCATTGAGCATCCACGACATCCTGTTCGACCAGTACCAGAGTGAGGATTTCCGCGTCCGCCCGGGCGAGGTCATCATCGATGCCGGCGGGTTCATCGGCGACACCGCCGTCCTGTTCTGCGCCAAGACCGGCAACGATTGCCAGGTGCACGCCTTCGAGCTGCTGGACGAGAACATCGCCCTGTTCGAGCACAACCTGCAACTCAACGGCGTGGCCGACCGGGTCGTGCTCAACAAGCGGGCGTTGTCCGACCACAGCGATGGCTCGCTGCTGATCAGGCAGGCCAGGCTGCAAGGTGCCACATCGGTCGGTGCCGGGGACGGCCCGGGCGAACGCATCGCCACCATCACCCTGGACGACTATGTCGCCCAGCACGGGCTGCAGCGCGTGGACCTGATCAAGATGGACATCGAGGGATCGGAGATCCCCGCGCTGCTGGGGGCCGTGCAGACCATCCGCCGGTTCCGCCCCAAGCTGGCGCTGTGCCTGTACCACAAGTGGGACGACGTGCTGACCATCCCCCGCTTCATCGCCGGACTCGGCATCCCCTACCGCTTCAACTTCAAGTGGGTGCAGCTGCCACAGGGCTGGGAAGCCGTCCTGCTGGCCCAGCCCTGCGAGGACCCGCGGCCATGACGGTGAACGTGCTGGTCTTCCCCTGTGGCTCGGAGATCGGCCTGGAGATCCATGCCGCCCTGCGCCATGCCAAGGACGTCTGCCTGCACGGTGCTTCGTCGGTACCGGACCATGGCGAGTTCGTCTATGCGCGGTACCGCCAGATCACGGCACAGGCCGATTCGGCCGAGCTGGTTTCCCAGCTCAACGCACTGATCGATGCATGGAGCATCGATCTGGTGGTGCCGGCGCATGACAGCGTGATCCCCGTGCTCGCCGACAACCAGCAGCGGCTGCATGCCCCGGCGATGGTGCCCGAGCCGGCCATGGCCGCGATCTGCCGCAACAAGAACCTGACCTACGGGCGGCTGCAGGGCCTGGGCATCGTGCCGCGCCGCGTCGAACTGGGCAGCGCCGACTACCCGATCTTCGCCAAGCCGGCAGTCGGCCAGGGCAGCCAGGGCGCCGAGCGGGTGGACAACGATGAACGCCATCGGCTGCTGGCCGACAGTGGCATCGAGTACGTGTTCAGCGAATACCTGCCCGGCACCGAGTACACCGTGGACTGCATCTCCAGCGCCGACGGCACCCTGCTGCATGCCGCTGCGCGGGTACGCGGGCGGGTCAAATCCGGGATCAGCGTGCGCACCGAGCCGGTGGCCACGGACCCCGAGCTGGAGGCGATGGCACTGGCCATCGCTGCGGAACTGCGCCTGAAGGGCGCCTGGTTCTTCCAGGCCCGACGTGACCGGCAGGGCGTGCCCAAGCTGCTGGAAGTCGCCCCCCGCATCGCCGGCTCGATGGCGTTGAACCGCATGCGCGGCATCAACTATCCGTTGCTGGGCATCTACGCCTACCTGGGAAAGCCCTTCACGGTCATGCCCCAGCACTACCCGCTGGTCATGGACCGCGCGCTCGGCAACCGCTGGCGGGCGGAGCTGGCCTATGAGCGTGTCTACCTGGACCTGGACGACACCCTGCTGGTGCGGGGTGCGCCGGAGCCGCAGGTGATGGCGCTGCTGTACCAATGGAACACGCGGGGAATCCCGGTGGTGCTGGTGACCCGGCACGCCACCGAGCCGGTGCAGACGCTCTCACGGCATCGCATCTGCGCGGACTTGTTCGAGCGGATCGTGCACCTGCGCGATGGCTCGCCCAAGAGCGCCGTGATCCCCCCAGGCGAGTCCGCCATCTTCATCGACGACGCCTACCGCGAGCGCGCCGACGTGGCTTCCACCCGCGGCATCCCGGTCTTCGATGTGGATGCAGTGGAGCAGCTGAGGGAGGTTCGTGCATGACTCAGGCTGCCCTGCCCCGCGTCGACGGGACACCGCTGCTGTCGATCGTGGTGCTGGTCTACAACACCGCCCCGTTCCTGCGGGAGTGCCTTGATTCGCTGCTGGAACAGGACTATCGCAACATCGAGGTCATCGCCATCGATGATGCCAGCTCCGACGACAGCCTCGCGATCTGCCGGGAGTACGAGGCGCGCCACCCGAACTTCCGCTGCATCAGCAAAAACAACGAAGGTGGCGCGGTTTCAGGCAACCTCGGCGTGTCGCTGGCGCGTGGTCGTTACGTGGCGCTGGTTGACTCCGATGACGTGGTCACCGGCGATGGGTACCGCCTGCTGATGGAACAGGCCATGCAGGCCGACGCCGACATCGTCATCGGCCGGGCGGCACGACTGCAGGATGGCAAACTCTCGTCGGTGGCATTCCTGTATGAGCCGTATGTCTGGTCGCGGCGCCGCAGCTTCGACTCGGTGGACGGATTCCCCGACGTCATCCACGACTGCTTCTACTGGAACAAGGTGTTCCGTACCGATTTCCTGCGGGAGAACGGGCTGGGCATGGTCCCGGGCCTGCTCTACGCGGACCGCCCGTTCGTCCACCGCGCGTACTGGTACAGCCAGCGTACGGTGATCATCCCGGACCTGGTGTACCACTGGCGCCGGCGCCCCGAGGGCGCCATTGCGTCCATTTCGCAGAACATCCGCCAAGCCGACAACTTCATCGACCGCATCCGCTCGATGCAGCTGGAGTGGCATGATTTCGATGACGTTCCCGCAGCGGCCGGCTACCGGTGCGCGATCGCCGTGGCCAACCTACAGCGTGCCCTGCACGCCGCGCCTGGCATCGTGGCGTCTCCGAGCTTTCGCAAGGTGTTCGTCGCGCAGATGCAGGAACTACTCGCACTGTATGGCGAGCTGGACTGCAGGGCGCTCGGTGCCAGGCGCTGCCTTTACCTGGAGCTGATCAGGCGCGGCGAGGTCGAAGCCCTGTGCTTCCTGCTCGGCGTGACCAGTGAACGGGGCTGGATCGCGGAAATCGAGGGTGCCTGCTATTGGAAGCAGCCCTTCCTGGACAACCCGGAGATCGCCCTGCCGCGCAGTGCCATGCGCCTGGAGTTCCCGAACATCGGCTTCTTCCGCCTCCGGGACATCTCGCTGGACGAGGACAGCCTGGACCTGACCCTGGACCTGCACGACCGGATCATGGCCGGTTGCCAGGTCTGGTTCGAGCTGCATGCGATCCAGGGCGAAGGCAGTTGGGAGTTCCAGCCCGAAGGCAGGACCGCCGAGCACCGCTGGCGCTATCGGCTGGACATGCGGGCGCCGGACTGGAAGCCCGGCAATCTGTACGGGCTGGTCCTGCACTATCGCACCGCTGACGGCATCCACGGCCGCTACCGGATCGGCCCGGCGATGGTGCCGCCCGGATGGCCTGCCTCGCTCCCGTTGCGCTCGTCGCTGGGCAGCCTGCTGTTCTCGGCCGAGGCCGGTGGCATGGGACTGGCCGTCAACTGACCGGCGCCGCCCCCGCAGGCACGGGAGTTGCATGTCCCTGCTCGCCGGCACTCCGCCGAAGCCATGCCCCCGGGCCCGCCTGCGATGACGACCAAGAAGCCAATCCCGGTCACCAGCCCCCTGCTGCCCCCGCTGGAGGAATTCGTTCCCTACCTGGAACGGATCTGGGAGAGCCGCATCCTGACCAATGGGGGCAGCATGCACCAGGCGCTGGAAAAGGCCCTGTGCGCCTACCTCGGGGTCGAGCACATCGCGCTGTTCGCCAATGGCACGCTGGCGCTGGTCACCGCGCTGCAGTCACTGCGCATCACCGGCGAGGTGATCACCACCCCGTATTCGTTCGTGGCCACCGGCCATTCGCTGCTGTGGAACGGCATCAAGCCGGTGTTCGTGGACGTGGACCCGGTCACCTTCAACCTGGATCCGGCCCGGATCGAGGCGGCGATCACGCCGCAGACCACTGCCATCATGCCGGTGCATTGCTATGGCACGCCCTGTGACGTGAATGCCATCGGCCGCATCGCCGACAACTACAACCTGCGCGTGATCTACGACGCCGCGCATGCCTTCGCCGTCGGCGATACCCGTGGCAGCGTGCTGCGGCACGGCGACCTGTCGGTGCTCAGCTTCCATGCCACCAAGGTGTTCAACACCTTCGAGGGCGGCGCCATCATCTGCCCGGATGCCCGCACCAAGCAGCGCATCGATCACCTGAAGAACTTCGGCTTCGTCAACGAGACCACCGTGGTGGCGCCCGGCATCAACGGCAAGATGAACGAGGTCAGCGCCGCGTTCGGCCTGCTCCAGCTCAAGCACATCGACCGGGCGCTGGAACGACGCGCGGCCATCGATGCGCTGTACCGTCAGCGCCTGGCGGGGATCGCCGGCATGAAATGCCTGTCCCGGCCATCGGACGTGCGCCACAACCACGCCTACTTCCCGGTGCTGGTCGGCGACGACTACCCGTTGCAGCGCGACGAGCTGTACCACCTGCTGCGTGCCGAGAACATCCTGGTACGACGCTACTTCTACCCGCTGATCAGCGAGTTCCCGATGTACCGCGGCTTTCCGTCCGCGGCGCCGGACAACCTGCCGGTGGCGCACACCGCCGCCCGCCAGGTGCTGTGCCTGCCGATCCACCCGGACCTCCCGGACGCCGAGGTGGACCGGATCTGCGACCTGCTGACCGCACATGCGCGGGTCCGCGCCGCGTGATGGAAGCTTGGCCGTGATGCCCGCATGGCTGGGGAAGCCGCTGCTGCTGGCGTGGCGGCTGCTGGACCTACTGGTCCCCAAGCGCAGCGATCACTGGGCATTCTTCGACCATCCGCTCAAGCCCGGCCAGTTCATCGAGAACGCGCGCGCGGTCTTCGAGCAGGTGAAGGACGACCCGCGCGTCCATTGCCGGGTATTCGTGCGTGGCGGCCAACGGCCGCCGGACGTACACGATGATGCGCACGTCCGCGTGGTCCGGCTGGACTCGCTGGCCGGCCTGTGGGCGCTCGCCCGCTGCGGCGTGCTGCTGCTGACCAACTCCACCGCCCTGGACATGTCACTGCCCTGGCGCAACGGTCGCTACGCTGCGCCTCGGCCCTGGCTGCACCGGCGCGTCACCATCAACCTCTGGCACGGCATTCCGCTCAAGCGGCTGTTCGCACTGGCCAACCCGGACCAGCGCCAGCACGGCGACCGCGACCGGCATCGGCGCCGCGAACGCCGTTTCTACACCGGGCTGGTGGCCTCTTCGGCCATCGATGCCTATGCGATGGCGGCGATCTTCCACCCGCTGCCACCGACGCATGTCTGGGTCACCGGGCTGCCGCGCAACGACTTCCTGCGCATCGCCGAGGACGCCTTGCCGGTCGGCCTACGCGAGGAAGCCAGCCGGGTACGGGCGCTGCGCGGCGGACGGCGCCTGGTGCTGTACGCGCCTACCTACCGCGATGCCAGCGTCGCCACCGAGCGTGCATACCGTTTCAGCGATGACGAGGTCACGCAATTGAAGCAGGTACTGCGCCGCCATGACGCGGTGCTCGGCCTGCGCGGCCACTATCTGGTCAACGCGCCGGCGCCACTGGACCCGACCCGCCATCTCGATGGTGATGTTCTGCTGGACCTGGGCCATGCGCACTTCCAGGAAATTGCACCGCTGCTGCGCGAAAGCGCGCTGGTGATCACCGACTACTCGTCGGTCTACATCGATGCGCTCTACCTGGACCTGCCGGTGCTCGGCTTCGCCTATGACCTGGAGCACTACCGCACCCGCCAGAACGGGCTGCTGTACGACCTGGAGCTGGCGTTCCCGGGGCCGATGACCACCACCTTCCCGGCCCTGCTCACCGCGCTGGACGCCGCACTCGCACAGCCGCAGCACCCACCGGACGAGCGCTACCTCACCGCCCGTCGCCTGTTCTTCCAGCACCTGGATGCCAACAACTCCCACCGCGTGGTGCAACGGATCCACGCCGCGATCGCTGCAAACAGCTCTGTCCGATGCCAATGAACCCGTCCCCCTCCCCCGCTCCGCTGGTCAGCGTGGTGATCCCGGCCTACAAGGCCCGCTGGCTGCTGCAGGCCCTGGAAAGCGTGCGCCGGCAGACCCATCGCCCCTTGGAGATCGTGGTCTGCGACGATTCGGCTGCCGGTTACGTACAGACGGCCGTGGAGGCCTTCGCTGCACGGGTGGACTTCCCGGTGCGCTACTCGCGCAACCCCGCTCGCCTGTGGGAGGTGCGCAGCACCGCGCGTGCGATCAGCCTGGCCGAAGGCGAGTACATCAAGTTCCTGCACGATGACGACATGCTGCACGAGGACTGCATCGCAACCCTGCTGGAGTCGTTCGAGCGCGTTCCGGGCCTTGCGCTGGCAACCACCCGTCGCCGGCTCATCGACGAGGCCGGGATGCCCCTGCCCGATGAACTTCCCACTGCTTTCCCGGCCAACCATGACGTATGCATCGACGGCCGCGACCTGATCGACTTCTTCGGTGACCATACCCTCAACTTCCTCGGCGAGCCCAGCGTCGCGCTATGCCGGCGCGCCCCGTTGCTGGCGATGGGCGAGCAGCTGGCCACGCTCGACGGCACCCACATTGCCTGGCTGGCCGACGTGGCCATGTACGTCAAGCTGCTGCATCAGGGCCCGGTGGCGATCAGTGCGCGCCCGTTGGTCGACTTCCGTATTTCGCGCCACCAGTTCAGCCAGCGCGGACGGGATCGCCCCGGTGTCGCCGAGAACTGGCACGAGGCATTCCGCCAGGCGCTGCGCAATCTGGGCTGGTATCGCGGCGGCGACACCCGTCAGGTAACCATTGCACCGCTCGACGGGCACCGGCCGGCGGAAAAGGTGGACCTGGTCTCGGCGCTGGAACAGGCGTTGCTGATCGCGCAGGCACGCTGGCCGCTGCACGACTGGCAGGCTCGACGCCAGCTCAACCCCGCGCAGCGCCAGGCGCTGGACACCGCGCTGCAGCAGCTTCCACGCAACAGCGTGGAGATCGTGATCCGCGCGGACGGCCAACCGGCCAGTGCCCTGCGCAGGACGCTGGGCAGCCTGCCACTGCAGGCCCGCACCGCCGAGGTGGTCTGCCGCTGCATCCTCGGCGCCGGGCACGCGCCCGATGGACTGGACCCGGCGTACCGCCGGCTCGCTGCCGGGACCACGCTGGACGAAGCCCTGCGCACCAGCCCTGCCGACTGGGTGCTGTTCGTGGAGGCCGGCGCAGAGTTCCATGTTGCCGGCCTGCGACGGCTGCTGGCGGCGCTCGCCCACGATGATGCCCCCGCACGCGCCCTGTACTGCGACGAGTGGCATGTGGATGCGCAGCACAACCTGGCACCCTCGCTGCGGCCAGGAATCAACCTGGACCTGCTGCTGGAAAACCCGACGCAGTTGGCGGGGCACTGGTTGTTCCGCCGGCATGCCGCGCTGGCCATCGGCGGGCTGGATGCCGATGCAGGTGCTGCAGCCGAACTCGACCTGATCCTGCGCCTGATCCAGCACGGCGGGCTGGAAGGCATCACGCATATCCCCGAACCCCTGCTCAGCTGCGCCCCGCCCCGTGCCGACGACGCTGCCCGGCAACAGGTCATCACCGCGCACCTGCACGCGCGGGGATACCCCGATGCAATGGTCACCCCACGCGGCAACGGCCTGTACCGGGTCGACCATGGCCACCGGGCGCAGCCGCCGGTCACCCTGATCCTGGTCGTTTCCCGGGACACCGTGCTGGCGTCGTTGGAGCGCTGCGTGGTCTCCCTGCTGGAGAAGACCGCCTACCCGCACTACGAGCTGCTGTTGATCGACAATGGCGCCGGGCCCGACGCCAGCCGATGGATGCAGCAGGTCGAACCATTGGCCGGGGGTCGCATCCGCGCCTTTGCCTTCGACCCACCGTTGCCGCACGCGGCCGCCTGCAATGTCGCCGCCGGGCAGGCGAGCAGCCCGTTCCTGCTGTTCCTGCGCGCCGATGTGGCCGCGTTGCAGCCGCACTGGCTGGACGCGCTCCTGAACCATGCACTTCGCCCCGAGGTGGGCGTCGTCGGCGGCAAGACCATCGCCGCCGATGGCAGCATTACCCACGCAGGCCTGGTGCCTGGCCTGCTCGGCAGCGGCGGGCGGGCCTTCGCCGGCATGCCGATGGACGCGCCGGGCTACATGCACCGCCTGCAGGTCGCGCAGGACTACACGGCCGTGTCCGACAGTTGCCTGTTGATTGGCGCGGAGCTGTTCGCCGGGCTGGACGGCTTCGACCACGCCACCTTCGCCGATCACGGCGCCGACGTGGACCTGTGCCTGCGCGCGCGTCAACGCGGCTACCTGACCGTGTGGACGCCCGACGCCCTGCTGCTGCATTCGGTCCAGGCCGCGCCGTTGCCCGAACCCGCAGAGTCGGCCTTGTTGGAGCGCTGGCTGCCCGCACTCGCCCACGATCCGGCCTACAACCCCAGCCTGCGCCTGGACGTCCCGGGCGGCTTCCGCCTCGGCGAATCCGATTTCTCCTGGCAGCCCCTGCCCTGGCACCCGCTGCCACGCCTCCTCGCGCAGCCAGCCGACCCCTGGGGCAGCGGCCATTACCGCGTGATCCAGCCATTGGAGGCACTGAAGCAGGCCGGCCTGGCCGAGGGGGTCCTGTACGCCACCGTGCTGGATCCGGTCGAACAGGCGCGCATCGATCCGGACGTGGTCGTCCTGCAGCGCCGCATCAGCGACGCGGACCTGGCCGGCATCCAGCGCATGCGCCGCTTTTCGCGGGCCTTCACTGTCTACGAGATCGATGACTACCTGCCCAACCTGCCGCTGAAGAACATCCATCGCGAGCACATGCCCAAGGATGTCCTGCGCAGCATGCGCCGGGCGCTGGGAATGGTGGACCGCTGCGTGGTGTCCACGCCGCAGCTGGCCGAGGCGTTGCACGGCCTGCACACTGATATTCGGGTGGTACGCAACCTGCTGCCACCTGCATGGTGGACGGCGCTGCCTCATCCGCCGCGTCCTGCCCCGGGCAAGCCCCGGGTCGGCTGGGCCGGTGGTGTCGGCCATACCGGCGACCTGGAACTGATCGCCGATGCCGTCATCGAGCTTGCCGCGGACGTGGACTGGGTGTTCTTCGGCATGTGCCCGGAACGCCTGTTGCCGTACGTGGCCGAGTTCCATTCCGGCGTGGACATCCGTCTCTACCCGCGTGCGCTGGCCGGCCTGCAGCTGGATCTGGCGATCGCGCCGCTGGAGGACAACCGCTTCAACACCTGCAAGAGCAACCTGCGCCTGCTCGAGTACGGTGCCTGCGGCGTGCCGGTGGTGTGCAGCGACGTCGGACCGTACCAGGACCCGTCACTGCCGGTCACCGGCGTGCGCAACCGTCACCGCGAATGGGTGGCGGCCATCCGCGACCATCTCTCCGACCCCGCTGCCAGCGCGCAGGCGGGTGCCCGGTTGCGCGAGGCCGTGCACCGCGACTGGATGCTGGAGGGGGCGAACCTGCAGGAATGGCGTAACGCCTGGCTGCCCTGAGCCGCGCTTGGAACCCGTCGCCGCCCCGACGCCCGCCCCGCGCGGGCGTTCGTCGTTATGACGGCATCCACGCCCAGGCGGCCAGTCGGCGAACCGTCGTGCGCCATCAGCCCGTCGGTTTCCCGACGCCGCGGCATCCTCATTCACGTAGATCAAGGCCTCCGGGTTCCGGCACGCAACTTGCAACCTCCCCTGCAGATCGACTGCTACCGGAACCCGTTTCGATGTCCCACTCCATCACCTCCGTCCTTTCCCAGATCCGCAGCCTGCAGAACCAGGTCGGCCAGGTGGCGCCGACTGGCGACCTGCCGCGCAGCAACGCCATCGAGGGATTGACCGGGGGCAACGCCGTCAATGCACCGTCGTTCAGCCAGACCCTGCAGGGCGCACTGAAGAGCGTCAACGAAACCCAGCAGAAGTCCGGCCAGCTGGCGGCCGCCTTCGAACGCGGTGAGCCCGGTGCCGACCTGGCCAAGGTGATGGTCGCCGCCCAACAGTCCCAGCTGGCGTTCCGCGCCACCGTGGAAGTCCGCAACCGTCTCGTCCAGGCTTACCAGGACGTGATGAACATGCCGCTGTAAGGATCCAGACGCATGGCATTCGCGCTGTCCAAAGAGTCGTTGAACACCGAGCAGGCCGGGGCCTGGTTCGACCGTCTGCAGAGCCTGCAGATCACCCGCCGGCTGGGCCTGATGGCCATGATCGCCGTTGCCGTGGCGGCGGGCCTGTTCGTGTTCTTCTGGTCGCAGAAGGCACCGATGGTGCCGCTGTACACCGGCCTGGATGACAAGGCCACGGCCCAGGCCACCGACCTGCTGCGGGCGGCGCAGATCCCGTTCAAGCTCGATGCGGCCACCGGCGCCATCACCGTGCCGGAAGCCAACGTGCACGATGCGCGCCTGAAGCTGGCCGGCTCCGGCCTGACCGACAGCGGGCGGCTCGGCTTCGAGCTGATGGAGCGCGACCCCGGTTTCGGCGTCAGCCAGTTCGTGGAGAACGCCCGCTACCAGCACGCGCTGGAAACCGAGCTGGTCCGCACCATCACCAGCCTGCGCCCGGTGCGTGACGCCCGCGTGCACCTGGCCATTCCCAAGCCCAGCGCGTTCACCCGCCAGCGCGACGTGGCCAGCGCCTCGGTGGTGCTGGAACTGCGTGGCGGCCAGCAGCTGGAACGCAACCAGGTCGACGCCATCGTGCACATGGTGGCCTCCAGCATCCCGGACCTGGCCCCGGAACGGGTGACCGTGGTCGACCAGAGCGGCCGCATGCTCACCATCGCCGACCCCAACAGCGATGCCGCGCTCAACGCCGCCCAGTTCGACCAGGTGCGCCGCTTGGAGAACTCCTACAACCAGCGCATCCGTGAGCTGCTGGAGCCGATGACCGGTGCCGGCCGGGTCAACCCGGAAGTCAGCGTGGACATGGACTTCTCGGTCACCGAGGAGGCCCGTGAGCTGTACAACGGTGAGCCGCAGAAGGTGCGCAGCGAACAGATCAGCGAGAACACCAGCAACGTGGCCGGCCCGCAGGGCGTGCCCGGCGCGGTCAGCAACACCCCGCCCGGCCCCGCCGCCGCGCCGGCGCCCACCGCCGCCGCACCGACCGAAACCTCCAAGAACGCCACCCGCAACTACGAGCTGGACCGCACCCTGCAGCACACCCGCCAGCCGGCCGGCCGGGTCAACCGCGTGTCCGTCGCCGTGCTGGTCGACCACGTGCCGCGCGCCGGCAGCAACGGCAAGACGGTCGACCAGCCGCTCAGCGCGGCCGAGCTGACCCGCGTGGAGGCACTGGTGAAACAGGCGGTCGGCTTCAGCGCCGAACGCGGTGACACCGTGTCGGTGATGAATGCCCCGTTCGTGCGCGAGGCCCTGCCGGTGGAAGAACCCAAGCTGTGGGAGAACCCGCAGCTGCGCGACTGGCTGCGCATGGGCCTGGGCGCGATCGTGGTGCTGGCACTGCTGTTCGGCGTGCTGCGCCCGGCCCTGCGCCAGATCTCCAGTCCTCCCAAGGCATTGGCCAGGGACGAGGACCCGCTGCGCGCCGACGTGCAGGTGATGGATGATGACCTGCGCATGCCCGATGCCCTCGGCAACGACCGCCTGCAGCTCGACGGCTCCGCGCCGCTGGCGCTGCCGGTGGATGCCTACGAGGAACGCCTGCGCATGGCGCGCGAGGCGGTCCGCTCCGACTCCAAGCGCGTTGCCCAGGTGGTGAAGGGATGGGTGGCCAATGACTGACACCCTGCAGATGTCCGGCGTGCAGCGCGCCGCCGTGCTGTTGCTCTCGCTGGGCGAGGCCGACGCGGCCGAGGTGCTGCGCCACATGGAGCCCAAGGAGGTGCAGAAGATCGGCATCGCCATGGCCACCCTCAGCGACGTCACCCGCGAGCAGGTGCAGCAGGTGATGGACGACTTCGGCGCCGAGCTGGGCAACAAGACCTCGCTGTCGGTGGGCTCGGACGACTACATCCGCAACATGCTGGTGCAGGCGCTGGGCAGCGACAAGGCCAGCAGCCTGATCGACCGCATCCTGCTCGGCCGCAACACCACCGGCCTGGATGCGCTGAAGTGGATGGACCCGCGCGCGGTGGCCGACCTGGTGCGCAACGAACACCCGCAGATCATCGCCATCGTCATGGCCCACCTGGAGAACGACCAGGCCGCCGATGCGCTCAAGCTGCTGCCCGAGCGCACCCGCGTGGACGTGCTGCTGCGCATCGCCACCCTGGACGGCATCCCGCCCAATGCGTTGAACGAACTGAACGAGATCATGGAACGCCAGTTCGCCGGCAACCAGAACCTGAAGTCGTCCAGCATCGGCGGCGTGCAGTGCGCGGCCGACATCCTCAACTTCATGGACAGCGGCCAGGACCAGGTGATCCTGACCGAGATCGCGCGCGTGGACGCCCCGCTGGGCAGCCGCATCCAGGACCTGATGTTCGTGTTCGACGACCTGGTCGACCTGGACGACCGCGAGATGCAGCTGGTGCTGCGCGAGGTCAGCGGCGAGCGCCTGGGCCTGGCCCTGCGCGGCGCCGACATCAAGGTGCGCGACAAGATCACCCGCAACATGTCCCAACGTGCGGCCGAGATCCTGCTCGAGGACATGGAAGCACGCGGCCCGGTGCGCCTTTCCGACGTGGAAGGCGCGCAGCGCGAGATCCTGGCCATCGTCAAGCGCATGGCCGATGAAGGCACCGTCACCATCGGCGGCAGCGCGGAGGCCATGCTGTGAGCAACGTCGTGCGCTGGCACGCCCCGGACCTCACCCGCGGCTCGGCGCCCCTTCAGCCGGCGCCCATGGGCGTGCCGGACGAGATCGAGACCATCACCGCGCACGAGCCGGCACCGCCGCCGCTGCAGTTACCGACCCTGGAGGAAGTGCAGGCCATCCGCGACGCCGCGCAGGAAGAAGGCTTCCAGCAGGGTCACGGCGAAGGCTACGCCCAGGGACAGGCCGAAGTGCGGCGCCTGATCGCCCAGATCGAAGGCATCCTGGACAACTTCAGCCGGCCGCTGGTGCGGCTGGAAAACGAGGTGGTCGGCGCGCTCGGCGAACTGTCGGTGCGCATCGCCGGGGCGCTGATCGGCCGGGCCTATGAAGCCGACCCGTCGTTGCTGGCAGCGCTGGTCAACGAAGCACTGGAGACCGTCAGCGGCGCCCAGCGCGAGGTCGAGGTGCGCCTGCACCCGGACGACATCGCCGCCATCAGCGCCCTGCTGGCGCTGCCCGAGGGCCAGCGCCTGGCCCCGGATACCAGCCTCAGCCGCGGCGACCTGCGCGTGCACGCCGAGTCGGTGCGCATCGACGGCACCCTCGACGCGCGCCTGCGCGCCGCGCTGGGCACCGTGCTGCGCCGCGCCGGAGCCACCCCATGAGCCTGTCCCCGGCCCCGGCCGAATGGGCGGCCGCACGCAACCTGCGCCTGGCCGCGCGCCTGGATGGCATCACATTGGATGGCACCGGCGGAGCCGGCCATGGCCTGGTGCGCGAAGGCATCCTGCGCCGGGCCATCGGCCTGACCCTGGAAGCGGTCGGCTGCGAGGCGCCGATGGGCGCCAGCTGCAAGGTCGAGGTCATCGACGGCGGTTGGGTCGACGCCGAAGTGGTCGGCTTCTCCGGTGACCGCACCTACCTGATGCCCAGTGCCGAACTGCACGGCCTGCTGCCCAATGCGCGCGTGGTGCCCTCTTACAAGCGAGGAGGCGTGGAGGTGGGCGAAGGCCTGCTTGGCCGCGTCATCGACAGCGATGGCGTGCCGCTGGATGGCAAGGGCCCGATCCGGGCCGAAGGCAACGTCGGCATGGCAGGCGTGGCGATCAACCCGCTGGCGCGCGAACCCATCATCCAGCCGCTGGACGTGGGCGTGCGCGCGATCAATGCACTGCTGCCGATCGGCCGCGGCCAGCGCGTCGGCCTGTTCGCCGGCTCCGGCGTCGGCAAGTCGACGCTGCTGGGCATGATGACCCGCTATACCGCCGCCGACGTGATCGTGGTCGGCCTGATCGGCGAGCGCGGCCGCGAAGTCCGCGATTTCGTCGAAACCACGCTGGGCGAGGAAGGCCTGCGCCGCGCCGTGGTGGTGGCCAGTCCCGCCGACCGGCCGCCGCTGGCCCGCCTGCATGGCGCCTACCGTGCCACCGCCATCGCCGAGTGGTTCCGCGACCAGGGTTTGAACGTGTTGCTGCTGATGGATTCGCTGACCCGCTTCGCCCAGGCCCAGCGCGAGATCGGCCTGTCGGTGGGTGAACCCCCGACCACCCGTGGCTACCCGCCATCGGTGTTCGCCAAGCTGCCGGCGCTGGTCGAACGCGCCGGCAACGGTGCCAAGGGCCGCGGCTCGATCACTGCCTTCTACACCGTGCTGACCGAAGGCGACGACCCGCAGGACCCGATCGCCGATGCCGCCCGCGCCATCCTCGACGGCCACATCCTGCTGTCGCGGCGGGTTGCCGACAGCGGCCTGTACCCGGCCATCGACGTGGAGTCCTCGGTCAGCCGCGTGGTGCAGGACATCGCCGACGATGTCTGGCGCGCGCGTATCCGCAAGCTCAAGCGCCTGGTCTCGGCCTACTCGGCCAACCGCGACCTGATCGCCATCGGCGCGTACCAGCGCGGCAATGACCCGGTCACCGACGAGGCCCTGGACCGCTGGCCGGAAATCATGGAATTCCTCGGCCAGGACGTGCACGCCTCGGCCGACCTGTCCCACAGCCTCAATGCCCTGCAACAACTGGTAGATAGCGAGAAGCCCGCATGAGCCCGTCCCGTCGCCTGGACCCGTTGCTGCGCCGCGCGCAGGACAAGGAAGATGAAGTCGCCAAGGCCCTGGCCGAGCGCCAGCAGGCCCTGGACATGCACCAGAGCCGCCTGGCCGAGCTGCGCCAGTACGCCGACGAGTACGCCTCGGCGCAGCTGGCCACCACCAGCGCCGCGCAGCTGCTCAACCGCCGCGCCTTCCTCGACCGCCTGGACAACGCGGTGCAGGCGCAGAGCCGCACCGTGGACAGCAACCGCGAGCGCGTGGACGCCGAGCGCGCCCGCCTGCTGCTGGCCAGCCGCGACAAGCAGGTGCTGGAGCAACTGGCGGCCAGCTACCGCGCGCAGGAAAAGCAGGCAGAGAACCGCCGCGACCAGCGCGAGATGGACGATCTCGGCGCCCGCCGCGCCCGCGAAGCCAGGAACGGCGATGACGGGAGCGGCGCATGAACGTGCTCGGCACTGCCTCACTGGTCAGCAGCGACACTGCCAGCAGCACGGGCACCGGCAGCAGCCGCGCCAGTGGCGGCTGCGACGGCGGCAAGCCGTCCCGCTTTGATGCCTTGCTGCAGGACAAGCCCGCCCCCGCGCAGGCATCCAACAGCGGCGTCGCTGCCGAGGACGGCAACACCGGTACGGCCCCCGCCAAAGGCAACGACGACGCAGCCACCGAGGCGGAAAACCCTGCGGCCGAGGCAGGCCGGGCGACCGACACACCCGCCACGCCCGACAAGGAGGCCCCGGTGGAAGACGCACCCTGGCCGCCACCGGGACTGACCGCCCTGCTGGCCGCGCCGCTTGAACCGGCCCCCGTCCCGGCGCCGGTCCAGCCCCCCGCTCCGGCGCCGGCCAACACTGCGCCGACCGCCACCCTGCCCGTCGCCGCCGCCAGCATCGCGGCGACGCCGGCAGCGGAGAGTGCCGAGCTCACCGCCACGCTGGAACAGGTCGAGCAGACCCTCATCGGCGACAAGACCGGCGGCGACAAGGGCATCGACGTCGACATCAATGTCGATCCCAAGTCCACCGCCTTCAACCAGCTGCTGCAACTGCAGAACGGCCCGGACCTGCGCACCAGCGCTGCCCGGCTCGAGGCACCCACGCCCACCCCCGACCTGCAGGGCGACGACTTCGACGACGCCATCGGCGCCCGCGTCAGTTGGCTGGCGGAGCAGAAGATCGGCCACGCGCAGATCCGCATCACGCCGCACGACCTGGGCCAGGTGGACGTGAAGCTGCAGCTGGACGGCGACCGCGTCCATGCCAGCTTCACCAGCGCCCATTCGGAAGTGCGCCAGGCGCTGGAGAACAGCCTGCCGCGCCTGCGCGAGATGCTCGGCGAGCAGGGCCTGCAACTGGCCCATGCCGACGTCGGCCAGCAATCCCGGCAACAGGAAGGCCAACACGGGAGCGGCGATGAGCCCGGCCATGCCCGGGACAGCACGGACCTGCCCACCGCCCGGCCGCAGACCCTGCGCCTGCGCGGCCTGCTCGACGCCTACGCGTAAAGCCTGCCCCCATGGTAGGAGCGGCCTTGGCCGCGAAGCCGGCAATGCTTCCCGACTGCTACCCGCAACATCGCCCGACATCCAGTGGCAAGCCACCACATCACGCTGGGGCATGCCCTTGTCACCCGAACAACCCCCTGGCCACAAGGCGTTGCGCCGCGGCCGGACCACCCAGATCGGCCAGATCAGCCTGATCACCTTCACCACCCGAGACCGTATTGCGCTGTTTGGCCAACACACCCTTGCCGCCCACGTCGCACGCGCCATCCACGATCCCGGCAACTGGCCCCATGCCCGTCTGATGGCCTGGGTGCTGATGCCGGACCACTGGCATGGCCTGATCGCGCCAGACGGGCCCGAACCGATAGGCAGGACCATCGCCCGGCTCAAGGCCAACACCACGCGTCACCTTCCGGCCACCGTCGAGCGTCCGGTCTGGGCACGTGCTTTTCATGACCGTGCCCTGCGCCGGGAAGAGGATCTCCGGGCAGTCGCCCGCTACCTCCTCATGAACCCGGTCAGGGCCGGGCTGGTCAGCTCGCCTCGTTTCTATCCCTATTGGAACGCGATCTGGCTGTAGGAGCGCCTGCTGACACGCGGCATGCAATGCCAGCCGCCCCGGCTTCGCGGCCAAGGCCGCTCCTACGGTGGGGTGCCTTCCGGGGCGCAGCCGACGACGCGTCAAGGTCCTGACGCCCGGGCTACGGCACGCCGCTTGCATGTATGGACTCAGCATTCCTGAGGAGTTCAACGTGGCGGCTGCTGCAGACAAAACCCGTAAACCCGAAACCGCCAAGGACGCCCCCGGCAAGTCCAAGCGCCCGCTGCTGATCACCGCGCTCATCGCCGTGATCGCCGCCGGTGCCGCCGGCGGCGGCGTCTGGTACTACACCCGGGACAACGCGCCTGCCAGCACGCCGAAGGTGGAAACCCCGGCCCTGCCCGCCCCGGCCCAGTACTTCGCGCTGGACCCGGCCTTCGTGGTCAACCTCAACGGTTCCATCGACGGCCCGCGCTACCTGCAGGTCGAGGTGCAGCTGATGACCCGCGACCCGTTGGCCCTGCAGGCGCTGCAGACCCACGCCCCGGCCATCCGCGCCAAGCTGCTGATGCTGTTCTCCCAGGTCGAGCCGGCGCAGATCGCCGACCGTGCCGGCAAGGAGAAGCTGCAGGCCGCCGCGCTGGTCGAGGTGCAGAAGCTGATGAAGGCCGAGACCGGCAAGAACAGCGTCGACGAACTGCTGTTCACCAGCTTCGTCACCCAATAAGGCGCCGCCATGAGCATCAACGACCTGCTGTCCCAGGACGAGATCGATGCCCTGCTGCACGGCGTCGACTCGGGCAGCGTCAACACCGTGGACCCCGGCCCGGCGCCGGGCGAGGCCCGCTCCTATGACTTCGCCAGCCAGGACCGCATCATCCGCGGCCGCATGCCGACCCTGGAGATGGTCAACGAGCGCTTCGCCCGCCTGTGGCGGATCGGCTTGTTCAACCTGATCCGGCGCTCGGCCGAGCTGTCGGTGCGCGGCATCGAGCTGATCAAGTTCGGCGACTACCTGCATTCGCTGTACGTGCCCAGCAACCTCAACCTGATCCGCTTCAAGCCGCTGCGCGGCACCGGGCTGATCGTGTTCGAGCCGACCCTGGTGTTCGCCATCGTCGACAATTTCTTCGGTGGCGATGGCCGCTACCCCACCCGCATCGAGGGCCGCGAGTTCACCGCGACCGAGATGCGCGTGATCCAGCTGATGCTCAAGCAGACCTTCGCCGACATGCGCGAGGCCTGGGGTCCGGTGATGAACGTCGACTTCGACTACATCAACTCCGAGATCAACCCGCACTTCGCCAACATCGTAAGCCCGCGCGAGTATGTGGTGGTCAGCCGTTTCCACGTGGAGCTGGACAGCGGCGGCGGCGACATCCACATCACCCTGCCGTACTCGATGCTGGAGCCGATCCGCGAACTGCTCGACGCCGGCATCCAGAGCGACCGCAACGACCGCGACGAGAGCTGGGCGGTGATGGTGCGCGAGCAACTCGATACCGCCGAAGTGGAGCTGTCCAGCGTACTGGCCAGCCGGCGCATGAGCCTGCGCGAACTGACCAAGCTGAAGATCGGCGACATCCTGCCCATCGACATGCCCAAGCAGGTGCCGCTGTGCGTGGAAGGCATCCCGGTGTTCACCGGTGAGTTCGGCGTGGCCAACGACCGCAACGCGATCAAGATCATCGCCACCCATCCCCCGGGCAAGCGACCCAACGTTCCAGTGATCCAGGAAACATCCAATGAATGACATCGAATCCAACGCGACCGGCAACACCGCCACCCCGGCGCAGTTCGCCAACCTGCAGGCCGACGGCGGCAACGGCACCGACCTGGACCTGGACGTGATCCTGGACGTTCCGGTCACGCTGTCGCTGGAAGTGGGCCGCGCGCGCCTGCCGATCCGCAACCTGCTGCAGCTCAACCAGGGTTCGGTGGTGGAGCTGGAGCGTGGCGCCGGCGAATCGCTGGACGTGTTCGTCAACGGCACCCTGATCGCGCATGGCGAGGTCGTGGTCATCAACGACCGCTTCGGCGTGCGCCTGACCGACGTGGTCAGCCCCAGCGAGCGGATCCGGAGACTGCGTTGATCGCATTGCTCGCTGCCGTCGCACCGGCCGCCGGCAAGCTGGCCACGCCGGTCGGCCAGCATGCCGCGACCACGCCCAGCCTGTTTGGCGCGGTGTTCATGCTGCTGATGGTGCTCGGCCTGATCGTCGGCCTGGGCTGGCTGCTCAAGCGCCTGCCCGGCGGCCAGTTCCGCCCGGCCGAAGGCCTGAAGGTGGTCGCCAGCCTCAACGTGGGCGCCAAGGAGCGCGTGGTGGTGGTCGACGTCAACGGCCAGCAGCTGCTGCTGGGCGTGAGCCCCGGCGGCATCAGCACCCTGCACGCCTTGCCCGAGCCGTTGCCGCAGGCACCGGCACCGACGCTGCCCAACCTCAAACAACTCCCGAATTTCGCCCAGCTGCTGTCACAGAAGCTGCGCAAGGACTCCTGATCATGCCGGTCCACCGCTTCAACTCCCGCACCTGCTGGCAGCTGTTCGCGCTGCTGGCGCTGCTGGCACTGCCGCTGTTCGCCTGGGCAGCGCCCGCCGCGCCGCAGCTGCCGTCGCTTCCGGACGTGAACGTCGGCAAGGTCGGCGGTGCGCCGGTCAGCCTGCCGCTGCAGACGCTGCTGTTGATGACGGCGATCACCCTGCTGCCGTCGATGCTGCTGGTGTTGACCGCCTTCACCCGCATCATCATCGTGCTGGGCCTGCTGCGCCAGGCGCTGGGCACCGGGCAGACGCCGTCCAACCAGATCCTGCTCGGCCTGTCGCTGTTCCTGACCGCGATGATCATGATGCCGGTCTGGGACAAAGCGTGGTCCACCGGCATGGCGCCGTACCTGGATGGCCAGATCGACTTCCAGACCGCCTGGACGCTGACCACCGAGCCGCTGCGCGCCTTCATGCTGGCGCAAATCCGCGAAACCGACCTGATGACCTTCGCCGGCCTGGCCGGTCATGGCGCCTATGCCAGCCCGGATGCGATCCCGTTCCCGGTGCTGGTCGCCTCGTTCGTGACCAGTGAGCTGAAGACCGCCTTCGAGATCGGCTTCCTGATCTTCATCCCGTTCGTGATCATCGACCTGGTGGTGTCCAGCGTGCTGATGTCGATGGGCATGATGATGCTCTCGCCGATGCTGGTGTCGGCGCCGTTCAAGATCCTGCTGTTCGTGCTGGTGGACGGTTGGGTGCTGGTGGTCGGCACGCTTGCTGCGAGCTTCAACGCCGTTTGAGCCACCGCTGATGGAGTCATTGCACGAAGCCGCGATCACCTCGCGGCTTCGTTGTTTCCGGCCCAGCAACCGACGGCGGCTTCTTGGGTTTGGGTTTGGGTTTGGATTTGGATTTGGGTTTGGCTTCGGCCGTTGCCGTTGCCGTTGCCGTTGCTGTGGATTTTGACGTGCCGGGTACCCTTCCGTAGCGACGGAGCTGACGGACAAGACCCCGCAGGGGCGACGTGCATGGATGCACGTCGTTTTTCGACGGGACAGGGACGTCCCGTCGAAAAATCCCGACAGCGCAGTGGACCTGGAGCGCGCAGCGCGGAAGGCGCGTAGGCAGGGCGTGCTTTCTTTTGGTTAGCTTTTCTTTGCACGAGCAAAGAAAAGTAACTCGCTCCCCGAAGGGGAGTGAAAGCCTTTGCTCTTGCTTGTTGCTTTCAACGCCACTTTGAAAAGCTAGGGGCAAGAGCTTTCGCCCCCTGAAGGGGGCGAGCACACCTTTCTTTGCTTGTGCAAAGAAAGGTGGCCCAAAGAAAGCACACCCTGCCTCCGCGCCCACGATGCTGCGCATCGCGGTTCCACTCCGCCGGCAGGATTTTTCGACGAGACGTCCCTGTCTCGTCGAAAAACGCCGCACATCCTTGTGCGGCGCCCCGTTCGGGGTCTTGTCTGCCAGCTCCGTCGCTACGGAAGGGAACCCGGCACGTCAAAATCCACGGCAACAGCAACGGCAACATCAAGAGCAAGAGCAAATGCAAGGCAACCCCCTAAGCAACAGCAACGTCGGAAACCTGACACCCGGCCGCTGACCTTCGTCTGGCACCAACCTTGCATCCATCCCCACATGAGCCCCGAACTTGCCCTGACCGAACTGCGTGGTGGCCTGGTCGCCACCCTCTGGATCGCTGGCCCGCTGCTGCTCACCGTGCTGGTGGTCGGCGTCGTGGTCGGCATCATCCAGGCCGCCACCCAACTCAACGAGCCCACCATCGCCTTCGTCGCCAAGGCCGGTGCGCTCACCGCGGCGCTGTTCGCGCTGGGCAGCCTCCTGCTCGGCCACCTGGTCGAGTTCACCATCCTGCTGTTCCAGCGCATCCCCCACCTCATCGGGTAGCGCTGCATGGATTCGGCAACCGGGACGATGATCGACGGCCAGCAGGCCTTCGCCATCATCGGCAACACGCTCTGGATCATGCTGCGCATCGGCGCCATGCTGATGGCCATGCCCATGGTCGGCAGCCGCGCGGTGCCGGCACGGATCCGCGTCCTGCTGGGCATCGCCCTGTCGGTGGCACTGGCACCGATACTGCCGCCGGTACCGCTGTTCTACGGCTTCGACTCGGTCACCGTACTGACCATCGCCCGCGAGCTGGCGGTCGGCATCTGCATGGGCTTCCTGCTGCGGCTGATCTTCGAGGCCGGCGCCATGGCCGGCGAAATGATCGCGCAGAGCACCGGCCTGGCCTTCGCGCAGATGACCGACCCCCTGCGCGGCGGCAGCTCCGGCGTCATCGGCCAATGGTTCTACCTGCTGTTCGGCCTGCTGTTCTTCACCACCAACGGCCACCTGGCGGTGGTCTCGCTGCTGGTGGACAGCTACAAGGCGCTGCCCATCGGCACCGCCCTGCCCGATCCGCACGCGATGGCCGCACTGGCGCCGACGCTGGCGGTGCAGATCTTCCGTGGTGCGTTGTCGCTGGCCCTGCCGCTGACCGTGGCCATGCTGGCCATCAACCTGGCATTCGGCGTGCTGGCCCGTGCCGCGCCGGCCCTGAACCCGATGCAGCTCGGCCTGCCGGTGGCCTTGCTGCTGGGCCTGTTCCTGCTGACCCTGCTGGCCGGGGAGATGGGCCCGCCGGTGCAACGCCTGTTCGATTCGGCCTTCGATGCGGCCCGGCAAGTGACAATGTGACGGACTGCGCAGCTCCTGCTTCTGCCACATGCTTGGCCGGAACGCCCCCTTGCCGCCTGTCGGGGACCCGTGGATAGTCTTGGCCGAAGCATGGCTGGGGGATGGAGCGTCCATGCGGTTTGCCGCGGCGGCATGCCGACGGCCTGATCAACTAGGGAGGGGTTTGATGCTCGCAGGCAGCTACAACCCGTTGTTCGTGGTGCTGTCCATCCTTGTCGCCATCCTGGCCTCGTTCACGGCCCTGGACATGGCCTCGCGGGTATCGGCATCCCAACCCCGCCGTACCGCGGCGCGCTGGCTGATCGCCGGCGGCGTGGCGATGGGCGCCGGCATCTGGTCGATGCACTTCGTCGGCATGCTCGCCTTCCGCCTGCCGATCCCGCTGGGCTACGACCTGTGGCTGACCCTGCAATCCCTGCTGGTGGCCATCGCCGCATCGCTGTTCGCGTTGTGGCTGGTCTCGCAACCGACCCTGCCGCACCTGCGTCTGGCGCTGGGGGCGCTGCTGATGGGCCTGGGCATCGCCTGGATGCACTACGTGGGCATGGCCGCCCTGCGCATGCAGCCGGATATCCAGTACGACCGCCTCTGGTTCGTGCTTTCCATCGTCATCGCCGTGGTGGCCTCGTGGAGTGCGCTGTACATCGCCTTCCGCCTGCGCACCGCAGAGCAGGCCCTGCCTCCGCGGCTGATCGCCTCGGTGATAATGGGCCTGGCCATCGTCGGCATGCACTACACCGGCATGGCGGCGGCCAACTTCCCCGCCGGCTCGGTCTGCGGCGCGGCCCGCAGCGGTGGCGTACCCACCGAGTGGCTGGCGGCCTGCGTGGTGCTGCTCACCGTCGGCGTGATGGCGATCGTGTTGACCTTCTCGCTGCTGGAGCAGCGCATGCAGTCGCGCCTGCTGCACCTGCGCAACTCGATGCTGGTGGCGTCGCTGGACGATGCCCGCAAGGAGCTGTTCCACGCCAGCCAGCACGACTCGCTGACCCGCCTGCCCAACCGCCAGCTGGCCCATGACCGCATCGAGCAGCTGCTGGAAGCCGGCCAGGCCTGCGCGGTGATGTCCATCGACCTGGATGGCTTCCGCCACATCAATGGCGCCTACGGCCCCCAGGCCGGCGATGCCGCGCTGGTGGACGTGGCCGAACGCCTGCGCCAGCTGTTCCCCAACGAGGAGCTGGTGGGCAGGCTCGGCGGCGACCAGTTCGTGATCGCCATGCCGGTCACCGACGGCAAGGACATCGAAGCCCAGGCCGAGCGCATCATCCTGGCGGTCAACTCGGTGCGGGTCGGCGGCCGTGACATGCGCATCACCGGCAGCCTCGGCATCGCCCTGTCCCCCGAGCACGGCCAGTCCGCCCCGCCGCTGGTCAACATGGCCGAGATCGCCATGCGCTACGCCAAGCAGGCCGGGCGCAACGGCCACACGCTGTTCGCCGAATGGATGAACGACAACGCCGAGCAGGACCGGCGCCTGCTCGAGGACCTGCGCAAGGCCATCGGCGGCCCGCAGCTGTCCCTGCACTACCAGCCGCGCGTGCATGCCGAAACTGGCCGGATCAGCGGCGCGGAGGCATTGATCCGCTGGCGCCACCCCGAACACGGCTACGTCCCGAGCGAACGCATCATCCGCCTGACCGAGCTCAACGGGCTGATGGAAACGCTCGGCAACTGGGTGCTCAACGAGGCCTGCCGGCAGATGCGCAGCTGGCATGACGCCGGCAACACCGAGTGGAGCATCTCGGTGAACCTGTCCGGGCGCCAGCTCGGCTCGCCGCAGCTGCTCGATGAGGTCCGCAGCGCGCTGGAGCTGCACGAGCTGCCGCCCTCGCGCCTGATCCTGGAGGTCAGCGAGAGCGCGGTGATGCGCGACGCCGACAACGCCATCAACGTGCTGCGCAGCGTCGCGGCGCTGGGCGTGGGCATCTCCATCGATGATTTCGGCACCGGCTTCTCCAGCCTGCTGCACCTCAAGCGGGTCCCGGCCACCGAGATCAAGATCGACCGCGCCTTCGTGGTGGCGCTGGAGGAGAGCGACGAGGACGTGGTGATCGTCTCGGCCATCGTTGCGCTGGGCCACGCACTGAACCTGTCGGTGGTGGCCGAGGGCATCGAAACCCCTGGCCAACGTTCCTACGTCGAGCGGCTGGGCTGCGACCACCTGCAGGGCTACCTGCTCGGCCGCCCGGTCAGCGCCGAGAACTTCATGCGCCTGCATGGCGGCGATTCGCGGCAGGCGGCGCTGGACGCCCGCCTGTCCGCCTACCAGAACCACCAGGCCTGACACCGGCACCGGCGGCCAACGGCCGCCGGCTTCCCCGCCGCCACCGACGGGCCATGTCTTCAAGGACAGTGAGACCGCGCGGAACGGTTCTTGCACGGCACGGGATGAATCCTTCATCCAGACCGTGCAATGTCCGAGAACGAACAGGCCGGGGAAAAGACCGAACTCCCGACTGAAAAGCGCCTGCGCGAGGCCCGCGAGAACGGCAACATCCCGCGTTCGCGCGAACTGGCCACGGCCGCCGTGTTCACCGCGGCCGTGCTCGGCCTGCATGCCAGCGCCGGTTCCATGGCGGCCTCGGCACGGCAATGGATGAAGGCGGCCCTGGCGCCCGAGCCGGCCCTGCTCCACTCCACCGACGCCCTGTTCGGCCATGCCGGCTGGATGTTGCTGCGGCTGATGCTGGCGTTCTGGCCGCTGCTGCTGGTCTGCATCCTGGCCAGCTTCATCGGCCCGGTGCTGATGGGCGGCCTGCGCTTCTCCAACAAGGCGCTGATGCCCGACCTCAACCGGCTCAACCCGCTCACCGGCTTCAAGCGCCTGTACGGCGCCGAGGCGGTGGCCGAGCTGGTCAAGTCGGTGCTGCGCGTGCTGTTCGTCGGTACCGCCGGCGGCCTGTGCATCTGGCACGGCATCGACCTGCTGCGCGGGCTGCTGCACCAGCCGCTGGAGAGTGCCACCGGCAATGGCCTGGGCTTCACCATGAAGCTGCTGCTGGCCACCGCCGGCGCCATGGCCCTGCTGGCGGCCATCGATGCGCCTTACCAGAAATGGAACTGGCTGCGGAAGCTCAAGATGACCCGCGAGGAGCTCAAGCGCGAGCTCAAGGAAAGTGAGGGCAGCCCGGAGGTCAAGGGCCGCATCCGGCAGATGCAGATGCAGCTCTCGCAGCGACGGATGATGGAAGCGGTGCCCAGCGCCGACGTGGTGGTGGTCAACCCCACCCACTACGCCGTGGCCCTGAAGTACGAGGGCGGCCGCATGAACGCCCCCACCGTGGTCGCCCGCGGCGTGGACGAGCTGGCCCTGCGCATCCGCCAGGTGGCCGACGGCAACCGCGTCACCATCGTCTCGGCCCCGCCTTTGGCACGCGCCTTGTATCGGGAAAGCCAACTCGGCAAGGAAATCCCCGTGAGACTGTATTCGGCCGTCGCCCAGGTCCTCTCTTACGTCTACCAGCTGCGCCAGTGGAACACCGGCCCGATGCCGCAGCTGCCGCCGCTCGACGTGGATGAATTTGGTCCGGAGGGCCGCCCATGAGCGCGCAGCTGACCACCTCGCCGGGCCGCCGCCTGCTGGACATGCTCCGCCACGGGCTCGGTGCGCCGCTGATCGTGCTGGCGCTGCTGGCCATGGTGGTGGTGCCGTTGGCCGCGCCGGTGCTGGACGCGCTGTTCACCTTCAACATCGCCATCTCGCTGATGGTGCTGCTGGCCGTGGTGTACGTGAAGCGCCCGCTGGACTTCACCATCTTCCCGATCGTGCTGCTGGTCACCACGATGCTACGGCTGGCGCTGAACGTGGCCTCCACCCGCGTGATCCTGCTCAACGGCCAGAACGGCCATGAAGCCGCCGGCAAGGTGATCGCCGCGTTCGGCGAGTTCGTGATCGGCGGCAACTACGCGGTCGGCATCGTGGTGTTCGCGATCCTGACCATCATCAACTTCGTGGTCATCACCAAGGGTGCCGGACGCGTGTCGGAAGTGACCGCGCGCTTCACCCTGGACGCCATGCCCGGCAAGCAGATGGCCATCGACGCCGACCTCAACGCCGGTTTGCTGACGCGCGAGGAAGCCAAGCTGCGCCGCGAGGAGGTCCGCGAGGAAGCCGACTTCTACGGTGCGATGGACGGTGCCAGCAAGTTCATCCGCGGCGACGCCATCGCCGGCATCCTGATCCTGTTCATCAACCTGCTCGGTGGCCTGGCGGTCGGCGTACTGCAGCATGGCATGCCGGTCGGCGACGCCGCCGCCACCTACACCCTGCTGTCCATCGGTGACGGCCTTGTGGCGCAGTTGCCGGCGCTGCTGGTGTCCAGCGCGGTGGCGATGCTGGTCACCCGCGCCTCGCGTTCGCAGGACATGGCGCAGGCAATGACCGGCCAGGTGTTCGGCCAGTACCGCGCCCTGGCCATCACCGCAGGCATTCTCGGCCTGGTCGGCCTGGTGCCGGGCATGCCCAACCTGGCCTTCCTGACCCTGGCTTCGGTGCTCGGCTTCGTGGCCTGGAAGCTGTGGAAGCGCGAGATGGCCAACGCCGGCAAGGAAAAGTCCGCCGCCGCGGACGGCGGCGACGGCGCGCTGGCCGGGTTGTCGGCCACCCAACCCTCGCCCACCGCCGAGCTCAGCTGGGACGAACTGCGCCCGGTCGACCCGCTCGGCCTGGAGGTCGGCTACCGGCTGATCCCGCTGGTGGACAAGACCCAGGGCGGCGAGTTGATGGCCCGCATCAAGGGCGTGCGCCGCAAGCTCACCCAGGACCTCGGCTTCCTGATCCCGCCGGTGCATATCCGCGACAACCTGGAGCTGCCGGCCACCGCCTACCGCCTGTTGATCCATGGCGTGCCGGTCAGCACCGCCGACATCCACCCCGACCGTGAGCTGGCGCTGGACCCCGGTAGCGCGATGGGCAAGCTGGAAGGCATCGCCGGCAAGGATCCCGCCTTCGGCCTGGATGCCACCTGGATCCAGCCACACCAGCGCGCCCACGCCGAATCGCTGGGCTACACCGTGGTCGACCCGGCCACCGTGGTGGCCACCCACCTCTCGCACCTGATCCGCGAACACGCACCCGAACTGCTGGGCCACGAGGAAGTGCAGCAGCTGCTGGCGACCCTGGCCAAGAGCGCGCCCAAGCTGGCCGAGGACCTCTCGCCCAAGGCGCTGCCGTTGTCCACGATCGCGCGCGTGCTGCAGAACCTGCTGGTCGAGCGGGTGCCGATCCGCCAGCTGCGCAAGATCGCCGAGGCGCTGGTGGAAACCGCGCCGGTCACCCAGGACCCGACCGCGCTCACCGCGGCGGTGCGCAACGCGCTGGGCCGTTTCATCGTGCAGGAGATTGCCGGGATGTCGCCGGAACTGCCGGTGTTCACCCTCAACCCGCAACTGGAACGGGTCTTGCAGGAGTCCACCCAAGGCAATGGTGCCGCACTGGAACCCGGTCTCGCCGAACGCCTCCACCAGAGTCTTGCCGATTGCGTCGGCAAGCAGGAGGCCCGCAACGAGCCCGCGGTCGTGCTGGTACCGGCGCCGGTCCGCGCCGCGCTGGCGCGCCTGGTCCGCCACAGCGTTCCCTCGCTGTCGGTCCTGGCCTACAGCGAGGTGCCGGAGGACAAGCGCCTGAAGCTGGTCGGCACGATCAGCTGACGGCGCCCGGAAGCCGGCTCCCCGAAAGGGCCGGCGACGGAAAACAGACACCCAACCGACCGAAACACCCGCGCACGAAGGAGCCCGCAACGCCATGCACGACATCGCCAACGCCACTCCTTCGCGGCAGCCCCACTCCCGGTACCAGAACATGAAGATCAAACGTTTCGTCGCCGCCGACATGCGCACCGCCATGAACCTGGTGCGCAAGGAGCATGGGCCGGACGCGGTCATCCTTTCCAACCGCCGCATCGAGGAAGGTGTCGAGATCGTGGCGGCCGCCCATTACGACGAAGCCGTGGTGCAGCAGGCGCTGGAAGCCAGCCGCCCGGCCCCGCCGGCCCCGAGCAAGCCGCGCAGTGCCGCTGAAGCGATCATGGCCGCGGTCACCCGTCGCCGTACCCCGGAGCCGGAACCGGTCGCCGTCACCACGTCCGCGGTCGCCGCCCTGGCCCGCTCGGCCGTGGGTGCCACTGGCCGCTCGATCGACACCAGCGTGGAACTGGCGCCGGGCAGCCGCTTCGCTTCGTTGCTCAAGCAGCCGGCCGCCGAAGCCCCGGTCATTCCCGCCGCCATCGTCCCGGCGGCGGCCATGCCCGCCGCATTCGCCGCGATCGCACCGGCACCGGCGGCCGTGGCGACGCAGCACTTCGCCACCCTGCTGGCTGACGAACCGCCGGTGGTGCCGGCTTTCCGTCCTGCCGGCAGCGTCGCCGCCAAGGTCCCGGCAGCCAGCCAGGAGCCGTCCCAGGCCGCGACGGTCGACACGGTGCCGCCGGTGCAGCGCGCCCAGTTCCAGATCGATCCGCCGCAGCCGGAGCCGACCCCGGTACCGGCAGTGGCCGAACTGCCGGCCGCAGCGCCCGTGGCTGCTGCCCCGGTGGTCGCCGTAACCGCACCGGTTGCCGCGGCCACGACCGAAGCTGTCGTGCCCGTTGCGCCGGCCGTACCGGCCGTGACTGCAGCACCGGCAGCACCGGTCGCCATCCCGGTCACCCCGGAGACCGCCGCGGCGCTGAGCGTGGTGGCCTCCCGCCGCGACGACGAACAACTCATCCAGCTGCGCCAGGAAATGGCCGGCATGCGCCAGATGATCGAGCGCGAGATGCACCGCTTCACCGACGAGCGCCTGCGCGGCAGCGCGGTGCGTGCCAATGCGCTGGACCTGATGGACGAGTACGGCTTCGACGCGGGCCTGGCCCGCGACGTGGTCCTGCAGATCCCGGCCGACACCGACCCCAGCCGTGCCCGCGGGCTGATGCTGGGCCTGATCTCGCGCAAGCTGCCGATCGCCCCGGTCGACCCGATCGAGACCGGTGGCGTGATCGCCCTGGTTGGCCCGACCGGCGCCGGCAAGACCACCACCATCGCCAAGCTGGCCTCGCGCTTCGCCGAGGCCCACGCCCCGCGTGACGTGGCCCTGGTCACCACCGACACCCAGCGCATCGGCGCGCGCGAGCAGCTGTATGGCTTCGGCCGCCAGCTCGGCATCGCCGTGCACGAGGCCAACAGCGGTACCGACCTGAACCAGCTGCTGCAGAAGCTGGCCGACTACAAGCTGGTGCTGATCGACACCGCCGGGCTGGGCCAGCGCGACCGCGCCCTCACCGCCCAGCTGCAGTGGCTGCGCGCCGCCGGCCAGATCCGCACCCTGCTGGTGCTGCCGGCCAACACCTCCTTCCAGGACATGGATGAGGTGGTGCGCCGCTTCAGCGCCGCCAACCCGCAGGGCGTGGTGCTGACCAAGCTGGACGAGACCGGCCGCTTCGGCTCGGCCCTGTCCATCGCCGTGGACCACTGCCTGCCGGTGACCTGGGTCACCGACGGCCAGGACGTGCCGGAGGACCTGCACCGGGCCTCGGCGGCCAATCTCGTACTTCGCCTTGAAGATTTGCGCCGCGCGGCCGATATGCCCTGCAACCCGGAGTTCAACAATGCAGTCGCGTGAGTACGCCAAGCTGACCCACACCTTCCCGCTCGCGGCCACCCGGCGCGAGCCCGCAGGACCGGTGCGCACCATCGCCGTCACCGGCGGCAAGGGCGGCGTCGGCAAGACCAATGTCTCGGCCAACCTGGCCGTGGCACTGGCCGGCATGGGCAAGCGCACCCTGCTGCTGGACGCCGACCTGGGCCTGGCCAACATCGACGTGGTGCTGGGCCTGCAGCCCAAGCACACCCTGGCCGACCTGGTCGCCGGGCGCTGCACGCTGGAGGAAGTGATCATCGAGGGCCCGAACGGGGTGCTGGTGGTGCCGGCCGCGTCCGGCCGCCGCCACATGGCCGAACTGGCGCCGGCCGAGCACGTAGGCCTGGTCAACGCGTTCTCCGAGCTGGAACGCGACCTGGACGTGATGATCATCGACACCGCCGCCGGCATCACCGACAGCGTGCTGACCTTCTGCCAGGCCGCGCAGGACACCGTGGTGGTGGTCTGTGACGAGCCGGCCTCCATCACCGACGCCTACGCGCTGATCAAGGTGCTCTCGCGCGAGCGCGGCGTGGACCGCATCCAGGTCGTGGCCAACATGGCCCGTGATCCCAACGAAGGCCGCGCCCTGTACGAGAAGCTGGTGCGCGTCTGCGAGAAGTTCCTGATCGACGTCTCGCTCAACTACCTGGGCTGCGTGCCGCAGGACGACTGGCTGCGCGTGTCGGTGCAGCGCCAGCAGCCGGTGGTGAAGCTGTACCCGTCGGCACCGGCCGCCCTGGCCATCCAGGAGATCGCCCGCCGCACCGCGCGCTGGCAGGCCCCCACCACCCCGCGCGGCGGCGTCGAGTTCTTCCTGGAACGCATCATCCAGCAGAAGGTGAGCGCATGAACGCAACGGCCCATTACCGTGAAGTCCAGCGCAATGCGGCCAACGAGTGCATTGCCCAGCACGCCGACCTGGTGCGCCGCATCGCCCACCACCTGGCCGCGCGCCTGCCCGCCAGCGTGGAGGTCGACGACCTGATCCAGGCTGGCATGATGGGCCTGATCGAGGCCTCGCGCAGCTATGACGCCGAACAGGGCGCCTCGTTCGAGACCTATGCCTCGATCCGCATCCGCGGCTCGATGATCGACGAGATCCGGCGTGGCGACTGGGTACCGCGCTCGGTGCACCGTCGCGCCCGCGATGCCGCGGCCACCATTCGTCGCCTCGAGCAGGCCAGCGGCCGTGCCGCCAGCGCCACCGAGGTGGCCGAGGCGATGGAAATGCCGCTGCCCGAGTACATGCGGCTGGTCGAGGATGCCTCGCGCGGCCAGGTGCTGAGCCTGGAGTCGCGCATCGAGGACCAGGGCGAGCTGGACACCCCGGCCACCGGCGGCCCCACCCCGCAGCAGATGCTCGAACGCAGCCAGTTCGGTGCCGAACTGGGCAGGGCCATCAGCCAGCTGCCCGAGCGCGAACAGCTGGTGCTCTCGCTCTACTACGAGCAGGAACTGAACCTGAAAGAGATCGGCGCGGTGCTCGGTGTCAGCGAGTCGCGCGTCTGCCAGATCCACGGCCAGGCCACGCTGCGCCTGCGTGGTCGGCTGAAGATTTTCGAGTCGGCCGACGCCGGCTTCGAGGAACCATGAAGAGGAATTCCTTTTGAACAAGAACATGCGCATCCTGATCGTCGACGATTTCTCGACCATGCGTCGTATCGTCAAGAACCTGCTCGGCGACCTGGGCTTCACCAACACCGCTGAAGCCGAGGACGGGCATGCCGCGCTGGCCATGCTGCAGAGCCAGCCGTTCGATTTCGTGGTCACCGACTGGAACATGCCGGTGATGACCGGCATCGAGCTGCTCAAGGCCATCCGCGCCGATGCCAAGCTCAAGACCCTGCCGGTGCTGATGGTCACCGCCGAAGCCAAGCGCGAGCAGATCATCGAAGCCGCCCAGGCCGGCGTGAACGGCTACATCATCAAGCCGTTCACCGCGCAGACCTTGGAAGAGAAGCTGGGCAAGATCTTCGAACGACTGACGGCGAGCGCCTGATGGACCTGCCTGTCGAGACGCTGAGCGACAAATCGGCCCTGATCCAGCGCCTGCAGGATGCGCTGGCCGCGCTGGAAAACGGTGATGAAACCCGTTGGCGCCAGGAAATCGACGCCCTGGCCGCGCTGCGCGCGCAGCCAATGGTGGCCGGGCTGGGCCGGTTGGCCCGCGAGCTGGGCCAGGCACTGGGCGAGCTGCCCAGCGTGCCCAGCGAAGCCGGCGAGCTGGACGATGCCTGCGCGCGCCTGGACCACGTGGTGGAGATGACCGAAAAGGCCACCCACCGCACCCTGGACCTGGCCGAGGAATGCCGCGAGCTGACCGAACGGCTGCGCGCCGGAGGCCTCAACGCCGACCAGGACCAGCTGCTGGACCGCATCCGCCACAACCTCACCGAAGTGGCGCTGACCCAGAGCTACCAGGACCTGACCGGTCAGATCATCCGCCGCGTGGTGGGCATCGTGCGCCGCGTGCACGAGGGCTTTGGTGCGCTGGGCCTGCCCCCGGCCGAGGAAGACGTGCGCAACGCCGGCCTGGCCGGTCCGGCGGTCAATGGCCTGGACCGCCACGCGGTCAGCCAGCATGACGCCGACGACCTGCTGTCGGACCTGGGGCTGTAAGCCATGAGTGCCTTCGCCGACGACATCGCCGCCGATTTCATCATCGAAGCCCAGGAGATCCTCGATCGCCTGGGCGAGCAGCTGGTGACGCTGGAGCAGGCACCGGAAGACACCGACCAGCTCAACGCGGTGTTCCGCGGCTTCCACACGCTCAAGGGCGGCGCCGGCTTCCTGTCGATCACGCCAATGGTGGAGCTGTGCCATGCCGCCGAGGAAACCCTGGGCATGGCCCGCTCGGGCAAGGCGCAACTGCTGGCCCATCACTTCGATGCCGCCCAGCAATCGCTGGACTGGCTGCAGTCCATGCTCGACGCGGTGTCCTCCGGCACCGAGCCGGGCCACGCGCCGGCGGCATTGATCGCGCAGTTCGACGTCGGTACCGCACCGGTACCGGCACCGGTCGCGGCACCGGTCGCGCCGGCCGGTGACCTGATCACCGAGGACGAGTTCGAGGCCCTGCTCGACAGCCTGCACGGCAAGAGCGCGCCGTCGGCGGTGCCCGCCAAACCCGCCGATGACCTGATCACCGAAGACGAATTCGAGGCGTTGCTCGACACGCTGCACGGCAGTGCCGCGCCCGGCACGTCCGCCGCTCCGGCAGTGGCTCCGGCAGCGCCCCGCCCGGCGCCTGCCCCGGCCGCGCGCCCCACCGCGGCGGCCAAGCCGGCGGCCGCACCGGCCAAGGCCAGCGAGCCCGAGCACACCGTGCGCGTGGACACCAAGCGCCTGGATGCCATCGTCAACCTGATCGGCGAACTGGTGCTCTCACGCAACCGCCTGAAGACCCTGCGCAGCCGGCTCAAGGACGAGGAACTCGACCGCGCCGTCTCCACCCTGGACATCGCCACCGCGCGGCTGCAGTCGGCGGTGATGCGCACCCGCATGCAGCCGGTCGGCAAGGTGTTCTCGCGCTTCCCGAAGGTGGCGCGCGACGTCGCGCGCTCGCTGCAGAAGGAAGTGGACCTGGAACTGATCGGCGCCGACACCGAGCTGGACCGCAACCTGGTCGAAGCCCTGGCCGACCCGCTGGTGCACCTGGTCCGCAACGCCATCGACCACGGCGTGGAGATGCCCGACCTGCGCGAGGCGCAGGGCAAGCCGCGGATGGGCCGGGTGCGGCTGTCCGCCCAGCAGGAAGGCGACTACGTCAGCATCGAGGTGCAGGACGACGGCGCCGGCATCGACCCCGAACGCCTGCGCGCCAAGGCCCGCGAGAAGGCCTTGATCGACCCGGAGGCCGCCGCCCGCCTGACCAGCGAGGAATGCCTGCACCTGGTGTTCCTGCCCGGCTTCTCCACCAAGCAGCAGGTCACCGACATCTCCGGCCGCGGCGTCGGCATGGACGTGGTGCAGTCGCGCATCCGCGAGCTCAGCGGCCAGATCCAGATCCAGTCCGAACTGGGCCGTGGCAGCCGCTTCCTGATCCGCGTGCCGCTGACCCTGGCGATCCTGCCGACCCTGCTGGTCCAGGCCGGCGAGGACGTCTATGCCCTGCCGCTGGCCCGCGTGATGGAAGTGCTGCACGCCCCGGCCACCTCGCTGGGCTGGTTCGACGGCCGCGCGGTGCTGGACCGCAAGACCCACACGCTGGCGCTGGTGGACCTGCGCCAGTGGCTGGGCGTGACGCCGACCCTGTCGCCGCTGCTGACCATCGTGGTGCTGCAGGTCGGCGAAGCCCGCTTCGGCCTGGTCGTGGACCAGGTCCGCGGCCGCGAGGAAGTGGTGATCAAGCCCCTGCCGCGCGCCCTGCGCGGCCTGCGTGGCTACGCCGGCGCCACCCTGATCGGCGACGGCCGCATGGCGCTGATCCTGGACGTGGATGGGTTGCGCGGTGGGCAGGACTGACAGGCACAGCCAACTGTCTGCACTCCCCTTTCCCGCCTGCGGGAGAGGGTGCCCGCAGGACGGGTGAGGGCCGCTTTGCGCTGCACCGGGTGACGCTTCCCCCACCCCAACCCCTCCCCCGCAGGCGGGAGAGGGACTAAAGCAAAGCCTTCCCCGCGCGCGGGAGAAGGGCTGAAGCAGGTAGCTCCCCCGCACGCCGGAAGGGAGCGAACGCAACACCCCGATTCAAGACTGTCTTCACAAGGCCGATATCCAACACCATGGACCGACTCAGCATCATTGGACTCTTCCTCGCCCTCGCTTCGCTGGTGGGCGGCAGCATCCTCAAGGGTGCGGGCCTGTCGTCGCTGTGGTCGCCGGCCGCGTTCGTGATCGTGATCGTCGGCACCATCGCCGCGATCCTGCTGCATACCTCGCCGGCGGTGTTCAAGCACGCCTTCAGGATCGTGCGCTGGGTGATCCGCCCGCCGGCCAGTGACCGCCGCGCGCTGGTCCAGCAGATCGTGGACTGGAGCAACATCGCCCGCCGCCAGGGCCTGCTGGGCCTGGAGCCGCAGGTGGAGCAGCAGGACGACCCGTTCATCCGCAAGGGCCTGCAGTTGGTGGTCGACGGCGTGGAGCCGGACACCATCCGCCACATGATGGAAATCGAGCTCGGCAGCCAGGAACAACAGGACCTGGCGGCGACCAAGGTGTTCGAAGGCATGGGCATCTACGCCCCGACGCTGGGCATCATCGGTGCCGTGCTGGGCCTGATCGCGGTGATGAAGAACCTGGCCGACCCGAGCAAGCTCGGCCATGGCATCGCCGCCGCGTTCACCGCCACCATCTACGGCATCGCCTCGGCCAACCTGCTGTTCCTGCCGGTCTCGGCCAAGCTCAAGAGCGTGATCGCCTCCAGCACGCGCGAGCGCGAGATGGTCATCGAGGGCCTGATCGCCATCGCCCAGGGCGAGAACCCGCGCAACATCGAAAACAGCCTGGCCGGGTTCGTGAACTGAGCCATGGCACGTCGCAAGCACCACGAAGAGCACGCCAACCATGAGGCATGGGCCATCCCCTATGCCGACCTGATGACGCTGCTGCTCGCCTTCTTCGTGGTGATGTACGCCATCTCCTCGCTCAACGAGGGCAAGTACCGGGTGATGGCCGACTCCCTGTCCACCGCTTTCGGCGGCGCACCGCGCACCATCAGCCAGGTGCAGGTGGGCAACATGCAGATCCAGGGCGGCGGCCACGACACCCCGTCGGTGATCCGCTCGCCGAGCATGACCGGCGGCGCCATGGCCGACCCCACCCAGCTGCCGTCGATGGCATCGCACATGCGCATGCCGGTCTCCACGCGCAACCAGGAACAGCTGCAGCGCGCCGAGCGCCAGTTGAACCAGATCGCCGACCGGCTCAGTTCCGCGCTGGCACCGCTGGTCAAGCAGGGCGTGATCACGGTGCGCCGCACCGAGCTGTGGCTGGAAGTGGAGATCAACAGCGACATCCTGTTCGCCACCGGTTCGGCCTCGCTCGATGCCGGCGCCCGCGACACTCTGGGCAAGCTGGCCGACGTGCTGCTCGATGCCCCCAACGGCGTGCGCGTGGAAGGCCACACCGACAACGTACCGATCGCCACCACGCAGTTCCCGTCCAACTGGGAGCTGTCCGCCGGTCGCGCGGCCAGCGTCGTGCACCTGTTCGCCGACCATGGCGTGCAGCCGGCACGGCTGGCGATGGTGGGCTATGGCCAGTTCCGTCCGCGCGAAAGCAACGACCTGCCGGAAGGCCGCAACCGCAACCGGCGGGTGATGGTCATCATCCTGGCCGACTCGGCCGCAGCGGCCGACCTGCCCGGCGCGGGTACCACCACCGCCGGCACCAACGGCACCGACGCCCCCCGTGGCGACAGCTCCCCCGCTGCCGCCGCCTCGGTGCCCGCTGTCATCGAAGGAGTTCACTGATGCGTATCTGGGCCATTGCCAACCAGAAAGGTGGCGTCGGCAAGACCACCACCACCCTGTCACTGGGGCGCGGCCTGGCCGCGCGCGGGCACAAGGTGCTGCTGATCGACCTGGATCCCCATTCTTCCCTCACCCGCGCCTTCGGCGTGCCGTTCGAACCGGTGCCGCAGGGCGTACAGGAACTGTTCGCCACGCCGCCGCACGACATCGCCGCGCTGGCGCGCGCCAGCGACATCCCGGGCCTGGACTACCTGTGCGCGCAGGCGTCATTGGCCACGCTGGAACGCCGCAGCGCCAACCAGCCCGGCCTCGGCCTGGCGCTGCAGCAGGCCTTGGCCCGCCACGGCGACCGCCATGACTACATCCTGCTCGACTGCGCGCCCACGCTGGGCCTGCTGATGATCAACGCGCTGGCCGCGGCCGACCGCCTGGTCATCCCCACCCAGGCCGAGCCGCTGGCGCTGCACGGCCTGGACGGCATGGTCCGCACCGGCGAAATGGTCGAGCGCTCACGCAAGCGGCCGCTGCCGATCTCGGTGCTGCCGACCCTGTTCGACCGCCGCACCCGCGCCGGCAACGAGTCGGTGCGCGCGATGCAGGACCGTCACGGCGAGCGCGTCTGGGAAGATGCCATTCCGCTGGATACCCGCATCAGTCAGGTCGCCGGCCTTGTCCAGCCGATCCAGGGCGACGACTACCCCGGCCGCGGCCATGCCGCCTATCGCCGCGCGCTGGACTGGCTGTTGGCCGAAGAGGCACGCGTGCGGCCAGCGCAGGAGGCGGCATGAGTACCGTCGGCGCACTGGACGACTACCTGGACGAACTGCTCGGCGGCGGCATGCCGACGGCGGTGACCGCCACTGTACCGGCCGCGCCGGTAAAAATACCGGGTGACAGCGCCGAGCTGGAAGCCGCCTTCGAAGCCGCGCTGGCCGAGGTCCAGGCACAGGCCAATGCCGTGCCCGTAGACGCCCCCGTCGCCGCTGCGTCCACCGTTCCCGGTGACAGCGCCGAACTGGAAGCCGCCTTCGAGGCCGCGCTTGCCGACGTCCAGGCACGGGCCAATGCCGTGCCCGTGGAGGCCCCCATCGCCGCTGTATCCACCGTTCCCGGCGACAGCGCCGAACTGGAAGCCGCGTTCGAGGCCGCACTGGCCGCCGCCGCGGCTTCAAGCGCGAGCGCCATGGCTGAACCCACCTGGGCCGACGTGCCTGCTGAGCCGGTCGCCGCCGCGCCGGCGCCGGAGCCCACCTGGGACGACCTGCCGGACGAGGTCATCTACGAAACCGACGCGGCCGAAAGCGCCCGGCTTGCCCATTCCGACAGCCCCGGCCTGCAGGCCGCCTTCGACGTGGCCGCAGGCGTGGCGCCCGCACCGCCACCGCCGGCCCGCACCGCGCGACCGGCCCCTGCGCCCGCCCCTGCCGCACCCACCGCCGTACCGAACACGTGGCAGGAACTGCAGGCGCAAGCCGCACGGCCACCGCAGCAACGCCGCGCCAGCGAGCGCACCTCGCGCTGGCTGCGCCTGCGTTGCGGTGCGCAGGCCTATGCGCTGGAGCTGTTGAAGGTGCAGGAAGTGGTCCTGCCGGTACCCTTGCTGGCGCTGCGCGGTGCCGCGCCGTCGATGCTGGGCATCATGAACCTGCGTGGCCAGGTGGTCCCGGTGCTGGACCTGTGCCGGCACCTTGGCGTCCCGGTCACCGAAGACTCCGCGCAGACCCGCATCGTGGTGCTGGAGGAGAACGGCGAAACACTGGGCCTGCGCGTCTCCGCCGTGGAGGACGTGGCCAACCTGACCGACTCGCAGATCGAACCCCCGGACACCGCGCGCATCTGCCAGATCTCCAACGAGCTGTTCAAGGGCATTGCCCGCATCGGCAGCCAGCCGATGATCCTGCTCGATGCCACCCGCCTGCTCCAGTAGGCGCGCCTTCCGGCGCCAAGCAGGAACCACGTCCATACCGAGAGTGCATGCAAGCCCCGGATGCATCGGTTTCGCGCCGGAAGGCGCTCCTGCCGGGCAAACCGCGCAATCCATCACATTCCGCACCGCACCAGGTCACCTGCCCTAAAGAACCCCGGTGCAATGCCGCTACCCCTCCCAGTAACGTTTGTCCCGGAGCAACGATGAGCACTGTGGCGCTGTCGCAGGATCTCGGAATCGAATCCACCAGCGAGCTGAAACAGCAACTGGCCGCGCATCTCGGCCAGGGCGGTGAACTGCGTGTCGACGCCGGCGAGGTGGCCCGCGTGCACACCGCGGCCATGCAGGTGCTGTGCGCCTTCGTCGTGGCCCGCCAGCAAGCCGGGCACGGCACCGTGTTCGACAACGCTACCGACACCTTCCGTGACGCCGCGCGCCTGCTCGGCGTCCTCCGGACCTTCGGTCTGGAAGCAACCCCTGACACAACGAAATCTGTGGAGAACGCTGCATGAGCGCACGAATCCTGGTGGTGGACGACTCGGCGTCGATGCGCCAGATGGTCTCTTTCGCCCTCACCTCGGCCGGCTTTTCGGTGGAAGAAGCCGAAGACGGCGCCGTCGCCCTCGGCCGTGCCAAGGGCCAGCGCTTCAACGCGGTGGTCACCGACGTGAACATGCCGAACATGGACGGCATCGCGCTGATCCGCGAGCTGCGCCAGCTGCCGGACTACAAGTTCACCCCGCTGCTGATGCTCACCACCGAATCGGCCGCGGACAAGAAGTCCGAAGGCAAGGCCGCCGGCGCCACCGGCTGGCTGGTCAAGCCGTTCAATCCCGAACAGCTGGTCGCCACCGTCCAGAAAGTCCTGGGCTGATACGCCCCGCCTGCACCCCTCACGGATACCGCGCCAATGAGCATGGACCTGCAACGTTTCCACGCCACCTTCTTCGAGGAAAGCCGCGAAGGGCTGGATGCGATGGAAGCCGGGCTGCTGGCGCTGGAAGACGGCCAACGCGACCCGGAGGTCATCAACTCGGTGTTCCGCGCCGCCCATTCGATCAAGGGCGGCGCCGGTACCTTCGGCTTCGATGCCATCGCCGGCCTCACCCACGTGCTGGAAACGCTGCTCGACGAGCTGCGCGCCGGCAAGCGTGCGCTGGAAGGCAACGCGGTCGATGCGATGCTGGCCTCGGTGGACGTGCTGCGTGCGCTGCTGCGCGAGGTCGAGCACGGCCAGGCCGCCGACCCGGCCGCGGTCAAGGCGGTGACCGATCGGCTGCAGGCGGTACTGGCCGGAACGGCGCCGGTCGCCGTCGCAGCCGCGAAGCAGGAAGAAACCCCTGACGCCTGGCAGATCGGCTTCGTGCCGGCGCCGTCGCTGTTCATGAGCGGCAACGACCCGCTGCGCATCATCCGCGAGCTGGAGACGCTGGGCTCGCTGCACGTCGAACCGCGCATGCAGCGCCTGCCCGCATTCGAGCAGCTTGATCCGCTGGAAGCCTACCTGGCCTGGGACCTGGGCTTGGTTGGCAAGGTGCCGCGCAGCCGCATCGAAGACACCTTTGCCTGGGTCGTGGACGACTGCGAGCTGGACATCCGTCCGGCCGCGCCGCCCAGCCTGGCCACCGAGGCGCCCGCAGCGGCCGCCACGCCCGCCGCCGTCGACGCCGGCAAGCCCACCGCGGCCAGCGGCACGCATGAGGCGGAGACCTCCATCCGCGTCAGCGTCGACAAGGTCGATGCACTGATCAACCTGGTCGGCGAACTGGTCATCACCCAGGCCATGCTCAAGCAGGTCTCCGGCGGGTTGGACCCGGTCCACGCCGAACGCCTGTTCGCCGGCCTGGACCTGCTCGAGCGCAACACCCGCGACCTGCAGGAAGCCGTCATCGGCGTGCGCATGCTGCCGGTGGATGCGGTGTTCCGGCGTTTCCCGCGCCTGGTCCGCGACCTGTCCAGCCGCCTTGGCAAGCAGGTGCGCCTGCGCACCGTCGGCGAAGGCACCGAACTGGACAAGGGCCTGATCGAGAAGATCGCCGACCCGCTGGTCCACCTGGTCCGCAACTCGATCGACCACGGCCTGGAGATGCCCGACGTCCGCCGCGATGCCGGCAAGGACGAGACCGGCACCATCACCCTGGCCGCGTCGCACCAGGGCGGCCATATCGTCATCGAGGTCAGCGACGATGGCCGCGGGCTGAACCGCGACAAGATCCTGGCCAAGGCGCTCGAGCGCGGACTCAGCGTGCCGGACAATCCGACCGACGCGCAGGTCTGGGACCTGATCTTCCAGCCGGGCTTCTCCACCGCCGACGCGGTCACCGACCTGTCCGGGCGGGGCGTGGGCATGGACGTGGTCCGCCGCAACATCCAGGCGCTGGGCGGCGAAGTACAGCTGGAAAGCCGCACCGGCCACGGCACCCGCGTGCTGATCCGGCTGCCGCTGACCCTGGCCATCCTCGATGGCATGACCGTCTCGGTGGCCGGCGAAACCCTGATCCTGCCGTTGGCCTACGTGCTCGAGGCACTGCAGCCGCAGGCCGACGACATCCGCACCATGGCTGGCGAAGGCCGCGTGCTGCGGGTGCGCGGCGAGTACCTGCCGATCCTGTCGCTGGGCCAGTACTACGGCTACCGCGATGACCGCCATGCCGACCCGCTGGTGGTGGTGGTCGAAGGCGACGGCCAGAAGATCGCGCTGGAAGTGGATGAACTGCTCGGCCAGCAGCAGGTGGTGGTCAAGAACATCGAGAACAACTACCGCCGCATCGGCGGGGTTTCCGGCGCCACCATCCTCGGCGATGGCCGCGTCGCGCTGATCGTCGACATCGGTGGGCTGGTGCGCTCGCTCCGGATCCCGCAGGCCGCCTGACCCCGGCCCCGCGCCCACATCGCGCACCGGTTGGCGGGATGCCGACCGGCCGCTGACCGACCGTCCATGACGGCACCCGGTGCCTTCCCCGCCTGCCATCGCGCAGGCGGGAACGACATCCCTGCCCCTTTCCACCCCCTCTCCACAGGCAAACACCGCGATCGCACCCGATGCCATCGGGCGCTCCGCCCTGCGACGGTCGACGGCCCGATGCGGCCGGTGTCATTCCCCACCGCATTCACCTGAACACCGTCAGCAAGCGTTCGGCGGCGGCTGTCAAGAACCCCACGGCAGTGCCGATACCGCAGCACATCGTGGTGCCAGCACCACACGGGCGCTTCGCCGCCCGCCTACTTCCCCGTTACCTGCGCAGGCGCGAAGGGCCTGCGCGTAGCACGCAATGCCAAACGGAGGCATCTGCAATGAAATGGTTCCAGAACCTGTCGATCACGCGGAAGCTGTTGCTGGCGTTCTGCACCACCGGTCTGCTGACCCTGCTGTTGGGCCTGTTCTCGGTGTGGCGCATGGATGTCGCCCAGCAGCAGATCCGCCAGGTCAACGAGAACTGGATGCCCGCCGTGCAGCATCTGGGCGAGATGCGCGCGCAGCTCGGTGAGTTCCGCACGTTCGAGCAGGCGCAGCTGGCCTACCAGGGCAACCCCGAGCAGCTGGCCGATTACGACAAGCGCATGGCCGATACGCGCGCGGTGATCGAGGCCGAGGAAAAGGCCTACGACGACATCGACACCGACTACACCGCCGAGGAAAAGGCGATGTACGACCAGCTCAAGGACTACCGGGCCGCGTACTTCGAGGCGCATGAACGCATCGCCGCGGCCATCGCCGCCGATGACTTCGCCACCGCCTCGGCCATCTCCAGCTCCGACTCGCGCAAGATGCGCCGCGCGCTGTTCGACCAGCTCAAGAAGCTCTCCCAGTACAACCAGGAACAGCTGGCCAGGGAGACCGCGATGTCGCGCGAAGCGCACACGCGCTCGCTGCTGGCCGTGTTCGGCATGCTGGCGGCGGCACTGGCGCTGGCCGCGCTGCTGGGCTGGGCCATCATCCGCGCGATCATGGCGCCGCTGGGCGAAGCCGTGCGCGTGGCCGATGATGTTTCCGCCGGCAAGCTCGACCGCCGCATCGACGCCTCGCGCCGCGACGAAGTG
>NZ_JBWJOX010000013.1:0-74345 GCF_056393195.1 Stenotrophomonas sp. Steno-C18
CCGGTCCGTATGGCGTGGGCGATGCGATCAGCTATTCGGTGGTCGCCACCAACAGCGGCAACACGACGCTGACCAACGTGGTGGTCACCGACACCAAGCTGTCGCCGTCGAGCACCACCTGTGCGACGCTGGCACCGGGCGCGAGCTGCACGTTGAGCGGTTCCTATACCGTGCTGCAGGCCGATGCCGATGCAGGCAAGGTGATCAACACCGCCGCGATCACGACCGATACGCCCGGTGCCTGCGCCGTGGCGGCGGATTGTGCGCCGACAGTAACCACGCCAATCACCCAGACGCCGAAGCTGACCTCGACCAAGACGGTGACCTCGACCGGCCCGTATGGCGTGGGCGATGCGATCAGCTATTCGGTGGTCGCCACCAATAGCGGCAACATGACGCTGGCCAACGTCGTGGTCACCGACACCAAGCTGTCGCCGTCGAGCATCACCTGCGCGACGCTGGCACCGGGCGCGAGCTGCACGCTGAGCGGTTCCTACACCGTACTCCAGACCGACGTGGACGCCGGCCAGGTCATCAACACCGCCGCCATCGGCACCGACACCCCGGGCGCCTGCGCCACCGCCGGCGACTGTGCACCGACGGTGACCACGCCGATCACCCAGACCCCGAAGCTGACCTCGACCAAGACCGTGACCTCGACCGGTCCGTATGGCGTTGGCGATGCGATCAGCTATTCGGTGGTCGCCACCAACAGCGGCAACACGACGCTGACCAACGTGGTGGTCACCGACACCAAGCTGTCGCCGTCGAGCACCACCTGCGCGACGCTGGCACCGGGCGCGAGCTGCACGCTGAGCGGTTCCTACACCGTGCTCCAGGCCGACGTGGACGCCGGCCAGGTGATCAACACCGCCACCATCGGCACTGACACCCCGGGCGCCTGCGCCACCGCCGGCGACTGCGCGCCGACGGTGACCACGCCGATCACCCAGACCCCGAAGCTGACCTCGACCAAGACCGTCACTTCGCCGGGCCCGTATGGCGTGGGCGATGCGATCAGCTACTCGGTGGTGGCCACCAACGCCGGCAACATGACCCTGGTCAACGTGCTCGTGGCCGACAGCAAGCTCACCCCGTCCAGCATCGGCTGCACGACGTTGGCGCCGGGCGCGACCTGCACCCTGTCCGGTACGTACACCGTGACCCAGGCCGATGTGGATGCCGGCAAGGTGATCAACACCGCGCTGGTCACCAGCGGTACGCGCGATGCCTGTGCCACCGCGGCGGACTGCGCGCCGACGGTGACCACGCCGGTCGTGCAGAACGCATCGCTGAGCATCGACAAGACCGCCCAGCAGGCCACCTATGCGGTAGTGGGCGAGGTCATCACCTACCAGTACGCGGTGACCAATACCGGCAACGTGACCATCAACGGCCTGCGCGTGGCCGATGACCGGATCGCCACGGTCAACTGCCCGGTGACGTCGCTGGCACCCGCTGCAAGCACGGTCTGCATGGCCAGCTACACCGTCACCCAGGCCGACGTGACTGCAGGCACGGTGACCAACATCGCCACCGCCAACGGCACGCCGACCGGCGGTACGTTGGTGCCGCCGACCGACACGGTGACCATCACCCTGAAGGCACACCCGATCACCGCCAGCGACGATGCGGCGACCACGCCGCAGAACACGCCGGTGACGGTGTCGGTACTGGGCAATGACCGCCTCGACGGCCAACCGGTGGATCCGACGACGGTCACGGTGACCCAGGTCAGCACGCCGGCCAATGGCAATGCGGTGATCAACGCCGACGGCACGGTGACCTACACGCCGGCACCGGGTTTCGCCGGGACCGATACATTCACCTACCGGATCTGCGAGAACGGCAATCCAGCCAACTGCGCGACGGCGACGGTGACCATCACCGTGCTGCCGAACGAAATCGAGGCCAAGGACGACGCCGATACCACCGAGCCGAACACCCCGGTCACCACGCCGGTGACCGGCAACGACACCACCACCGGCATCCCGCTGGATCCGGGCAGCGTCACCGTGGTCACGCCGCCGGCCAATGGCAGCGTCGTGGTCCATCCGGACGGCTCGGTGACCTACACGCCGAACCCGAACTTCACCGGCACGGATACCTACGTCTACCGGGTGTGCGACACCTCCAGGCCGACCGCGTCCTGCGACACGGCCACCGTCGTCATCGTCGTGAAGCCGAACCGCGTCGAGGCCATCGACGACACGGGCAGGACCGAGGTCGACACGCCGGTGAGCGTCAACGTGATCGGCAACGACACCACCACCCGGGTGCCGCTGGATCCGGCGTCGGTGACGGTGCTGACCCCGCCGGGCAATGGCACGGTGAGCTGTGCCGCCGGCAGCTGCGTGTACACGCCGAACCCGGGCTTCGTGGGCCAGGACAGCTTCGTGTACCGGGTCTGCGATCTGTCGGTGCCAACCCCGGTCTGCGACACCGCCACGGTGAACCTGACCGTCGAGGGCAGCACCCAGGTGCGTGTCACCAAGCAGGCCAACCCGCGCGACGTGAAGGTCGGTGACCTGGTCCGCTACACCGTGACGCTGGAAAACATCGGCAGCGTCGACGTCGTGGACGGCACGCTGGTCGATACGCCGCCGGCCGGCTTCACCCTGGTCGAGGGCTCGCTGGAAGTGGCGGACCGTGACGGCGTTGGCCGCCAAGTCGGCAGCCATCCGATCCGCGTGGACCAGATCGACATCGCCAGTGGTGGCCGTGCCACGGTCAGCTACCTGCTGCGCGTGGGCGCCGGCGTGCGCGCCGGCCTGCACACCAACACGGCGGAGATGCATGACAACGGCAGCCGTGTCTCCAACGTGGCCACCGCCACGGTGCAGATGGTGGCCGACCCGATGACCGACGAATCCACCCTGATCGGTACCGTGTTCGACGACCGCGACGGTGATGGCTGGCAGGACAGCGCCGAAATGACCGACGTGCGCGTGCAGGGCGGTTTCGCCGCCGGCGCATACATCGCCAGTTCCACCACGGTCGATCACGGCAAGGGGCCGCAACCCGAGCCCGACGCCAGTGCGCCGCTGCTGCATGGCATCGCCATCGGCCGCATCGGTGGGCGCCAGTCCGACGCCGATCCGGCGCAGGCACGCGAGGTGGTGGTCAGCCAGCTGCTGCGTGCGCCCGAGTTCACCGGCGACTTCGTGCTGACCACCGGCCAGGGCACGACGCTGCGCATGGATGCGGCCGGCACCACCGTGGTCAGCGCCGACGGCGGCGACGCCGCCCGCGGCCTGACCGCGGCCGTGCCGAGCGTGGAACGGCGCATCAGCCAGGTCGAGGGCGGCTACCGCGTGGACTACGTCATCCGCAACGAAGGCGTGGACGAGCGTGGCATCCCGGGCGTGCGCATCGCCTCGGTCGAAGGGCTGCTGGTGGAGACCGACCAGTTCGGTCGCTACAACCTGATCGGCATCGACGGCGGACGCGACGAGCGCGGTCGCAACTTCATCCTGAAGGTGGATCCGGCCACCCTGCCGCCGGGCAGCGTGTTCACCACGGCCAACCCGTTGGTACGCCGCATCACCCCGGGGCTGCCGGTGCGCTTCGACTTCGGCGTGAAGCTGCCGCCGGGCCTGGTCAAGGGGCAGGGCACGCAGCAGGTGGAGATGGAGCTGGGCCAGGTGATGTTCGCTCCGGCCAGCGCGCAGATCCGCAGCCAGTACCAGCCGATGATCGGCCGCATGGCCGAGCAGGTCCGCGCCCACGACGGTGGGGAGGTGGTGATCGGCGCGCAGGGCGAGGACGAGCTGCTGGCCTTCGAGCGCGCCGTGGCGGTGCGCAAGGCGCTGGTGGCCGAACTGCCCGCCGAGGTCGCCGCGCGTACCCGGGTCAGCCTGCGCACGGTGACCACCGATGCGGACAGCACGGTGGTGGGGCTGTCGTCCTGGCCGGTGCTGGGCAACGTGCTGTTCGACACCGACACCGCAAACATCAAGCCGGAGTACGGCGCGCTGCTGCGTAGCATCGGTGCGTACCTGGTGGAGATGGACGGCCGGGTGGTGAAGATCACCGGCCATGCCGACCGCCGGGCTTCCGATGCCCACAACGACGCACTGGGGATGCGTCGTGCGCGGGCGGTGCTGGATGCCATCACCGCCGCCATGCCCGAAGCGCAGCGGAAGGATGTTCGAGTCGAAATCGTCCCTGGCGAGCTCAACGCCTCATCTGAGCGTGCTGTCCAGGAGGCCAAGCCATGAAGATGAAACTGTTGGATTACGCACTGCTGTGCGCGCTGTCGGGCATGGCCCCGGCGGTCTACGCCCAGGCCGCGCAGGCGCCGGCCATTGCCCGTGGCCCGGCAACCGACGCGGTCGAGCCAGCCTGTGATGCCGCAGGCTGCAATGGGCAGGAAGGCATGCTGTTCCGCATCAACAGCCGCGGCAAGCGCGAGACCGTGGTGCCACAGGCAGCCAGCGGTTCGGCTGCACTGGCCCCGGACCGCCGGGTATCGGTGGAAGCGGAGAAGCCGGGCAATGAGGCGGCGATGCCGTTGCAGCCGGGCCAGGCCGTGGCCATTGGCAAGTGGTCGCTGCAGCTGCCCAATGGCGGCGTGATCTGGGCCACGGAAGACCCCAACCTGGGCAAGCCGTCCTTCAGCCTGTCGGCACCGTCGCTGGTGCCGTTCGATGGCAGCCGCATCACCAAGCCGGTGCAGTTCTACGCCTTCAACAACTATTCGGCCTTCATCCAGCGTGCCGAGGTGCGGGTGTTCCGTGCCTCCGACACCGACCTGGTCGATCCGGTCGCCACCGTCGCCTTGCCGGTGGCCGCTTCTACCACGCTGGAATGGGATGGCGGCCTGCCGTCCGGTTACCGGCCCAAGGTGGGTGACGAACTGGTCTACATCGTGCGTGCCTACGGTGCCGATGGCAGCGTCGACGAAACCTACCCGAGCCGGCTGCAGCTGGTGCGCCCGGAAGAAGCCGAGCGCGGCACGCAGATGCTGCGCAACGCGGTGGAGCGCAGCAAGGGTGCTGCGTTCAGCACCGACGATGCGCAGCTGCAGAGCCTGGTCGACCAGAGCTTCGGCCGCGACAGCCTGCGCCAGCAGAACATCCCGATCTACGGCTCGCGCATCCGCATCCAGGGCCGCAACCTGCCCGAGCAGGCCAGTGTCCGCATCAACGGCCAGATGCAGCCGGTGGACATGGAGAGCAAGCTGGTCGCCGAGTACCTGGTGCCGGTGGGCCAGCACCGCTTCGACATCGACATCAGTGCCGGCACCCATGGCATGACGGTGCGCGACCAGCTGGACATCGACGTCACCGGCCGCTACATGTTCGCCGTGGCACTGGCCGACTTCACCCTGTCTGGCAACAGCGTGTCCGGCTCGCTGGAACCGCTGGGCCAGGACGATCGCTACGAGAAGGACCTGGTGGTCGACGGCCGCCTGGCGTTCTATCTGAAGGGAAAGGTCAAGGGCAAGTACCTGGTCACCGCGCAGGCCGATACCCAGGAGCGCGAAGTCAACGAGATGTTCCGTGGCTTCTGGGATGCCGATCCGCAGGACGTGTTCCGCCGCCTGGACCCGGACCAGTACTACCCGGTCTATGGCGACGACTCCACCACCTACCGCGACGTGGACACGCAGGGGCGGCTGTACGTCCGGGTGGACTGGGACAAGAGCCAGGCCCTGTGGGGCAACTTCAACACCGGCTTCACCGGCACCGAGTACGGCCAGTATTCGCGTTCGCTGTACGGCGGCGCGCTGAACTGGCGCAGCCGCGCGACCAACCCGTGGGGCGATGCCCGCAGCGAAGTGCGCGCGTTCGGCTCGGAGGCGCAGACCGCGCCGGGCCACAGCGAATTCCTCGGCACCGGCGGCAGCCTGTACTACCTGCGCCACAACGACATCCTGCCGGGTTCGGAGAAGGTCGCCATCGAGATCCGCGACGCCACCACTGGCCGCGTGGAGAAGCGCATCGACCTGCAGCCCGGTGCCGACTACCAGGTCGACAACTTCCAGGGCCGGTTGATCCTGTCCGACGCGCTGTCCATCGTCACACGGGACGGGCTGCCGCGCCTGTCGCGCGACACCCCGCTGGACGGCTACACCCAGGTGCTGCTGGTCGACTACGAATACCTGCCGACCGGCTTCAACCCCGATGAGGTCACCGCGGGCGTGCGTGCCAAGCATTGGTTCGGCGACCACGTTGGCGTGGGAGCCACCTACGTCGATGAGAACCGGGCCGGCGACGACTACACGCTGGCGTCGGCCGACCTCACCCTGCAGGCCGGGCGCGGCACCTACGTGAAGGTGGAACGTGCCCGCACCGAGTCCACCAGCGCCCCGGTGTTCTATTCGGAAAACGGCGGCCTGACCTTCGCCGAGCTCAACTCCGGCCTGGGCGCACGCCGCCAGGGCGATGCCACCTCGGTGGAGGCGCGCGTCAACTTCAAGGAAATGGGCTGGACCGCGCTGGACTGGTCGGCCGGCGCGTGGATGCGCCGTGTCGACGCCGGCTACTCGATCGCCCGCTACGACACCGGCGAGGAGGTGCGTGAGCACGGCGCCGAGTTCCGTGGCCAGCTCAGCCCGGACATCGACCTCTACGGCCGCTACAGCCGCGCCGAGCGCGGCGCGGAGTACCTGGAGCAGAGCCAGCTGACCGGCGAATGGCGCATCACCGACGTCGACACCCTGAGTGCCGAGCTGCGCCGTGTCGACGAGAACCGCTACACCGGGCAGGGCATCGGCACGCTGGGCGCACTGCAGTACAAGCGTCGCTTCGGCAACATGCTCGACCTGTATGGCACCGCGCAGGTCACCCTGGACGATGATGGTGGCAAGTACGAAAGCAATGATGCGGTCACGCTGGGCGGCAACTACCAGTTCGGCAACCTCTCCAGCGTCGGTGCGGAAGTCACCCAGGGTGATCGCGGCGATGCGGCGCAGGTCAATGCCGAGTACCGGCTGACCCCGGACCATTCGATCTACGGCAACTACACCTTCACCAACGCCACCAGCAGCAGCTACGACTCGTTGTTCAGCCCGACCCAGCGTGATGGCTGGACGCTGGGCCAGCGTTGGCGCCTGTCCAACCAGGTCAACGTGTTCAACGAGAGCCAGTACCTGAAAGCACCGAACGAAACCGGGCTGGCCCACACCTTCGGCATGGACTTCTATCCGGGCGTGGGCTGGAACCTGGGCTTCCAGCTGCAGGATGCGGAACTGGACCGCGGCACCGGCAACATCAACCGGCGTGCGGTCAGCCTCAGCGGTGGCCGCACCTCGTCGGCCACGCAGTGGAGCAGCAAGCTGGAGTGGCGCAAGGACAGCGGCGCCGAGCGCCGCGTGCAGTGGGTGACCACCAACGCGTTGACCCACAAGTTCAGCGAGAGCCTGCGCATCGCCGCGCGCTTCAACTACTCCGATACCGACGACGCGCTGGATCCGCTGGCCGGGGCGAAGTTCATCGAAGGCAACCTCGGCTTCGCCTACCGCCCGTTCAACAGTACCCGCTGGGGGCTGCTGGGCCGCTACACGTACCTGTACGACGTCTCCACGCTGGCGCAGGACACCAGCAGCGCCTACTACGACCAGCGCAGCCAGGTGCTGTCGTTCGAGGGCGTGTACCGCCCGCTCAACCACTGGGAATTCGCGCTCAAGGCGGCTCGCCGCGAGGGCGAAGTGCGGATGGGCCGCATGACCGGGGCCTGGGCCGATTCGGCGGCGACGTTCCTGGCCGGGCAGGTGCGCTATGGCGTCACCACCAACTGGCACGCACTGGCCGAGTACCGCTCGCTGGCGGTCAAGGACGGTGGCCGCCGGCAGGGTGCCCTGGTGGGGCTGGACCGCGACATCGGCCGTAACTTCCGCGTCGGCGTCGGCTACAACTTCACCGACTTCAGCGACAAGCTCACCGATTTCGACTACGACCACCGGGGGTGGTTCCTCAACGTGGTGGGCAGCTACTGATGCGCGGACCGGTGGCGCGGCTGGCCCGCGCCATCCCTTCGGGAAGCACCTGCGGGCTTCCCGTCATTGAACCAAACCAAGCGGCGCGCGCCTGGCCCGGTGGCCGGGTGCGACGCCAGAGAGTCATGGGGGACAGGATCTTGATGAGTTGGAAGAAAGCCATCGTGGTGGTGGCGGCCGGTGCACTGGCTGGCCACGTCGTGCCGGCCAAGGCGCAGTTCGTGGTCAATGCCAGCTTCCAGAACACCACCGCGCCAGGCTGGTCGATCCCGAAGGTGGACAACGCCAGCACCGTGGATGACAGCAACATCCTCACCGGCGGCTACGGCGCGATCTCCGATACCAACACCAACGATGCCAACGGCAGTGGCTGGCTGCGCCTGACCACCAAGCGGCAGAACCAGGCCGGCGTCAGCCTGTACACCGGCTCGGGCTTCCCGTCTTCCAGCGGCGTGCTGCTGGAGTTCGACTACGTCAGCTGGGGCGGCGTGGCATCCAATGGCGCCGATGGCATCAGTGCGTTCCTGTACGACGCCAACGGCAGCATGGCCGGCGCCAAGCCGGGCGCGAGCCTGGGCTTCTGCCACGGCAACGGTGGCTACCTGGCGGTGGCGCTGGACGAATTCGGCAACTTCTCCAGCGACGCACGGACGGTGACCGATGCCTGCACCGGCATCACGCCGCACGGCGCCACCCGCCAGCCGCAGAGCATCGCCATTCGTGGCCCGGTCGGCAGCGGCAACCCTTACGTGGCCGGCCTGACCCTGCCCGGTGGGCAGACCCTGGACGTGACCGGCGTGACCTCGCGCCCGACGACCAACCGGCGCGTGCGCCTGGTGCTGGTCCCCAAGGGCAGCGGCACCGGCTACCGGGTGAACGTGTTCTACGGCGCAACGCCGGAGACCATGACCCAGTTGATCAGCAACCAGGACTTCGCCTACGCGGCCCCGGCCAACCTGCGGTTGGGCTTTGGCGGCTCCACCGGCGGCTACGTCAACGTGCATGAGGTGCGCGAGGTGTTCGTGCGTGCCCCGGCCGACCTGGTGGTGACCAAGCAGGTGTCCACGCCGCAGGCCGCCAAGGGCGACCGGCTCAGCTACACCGTCACCCTGACCAACAAGGACATCAACGCCGTCGACGCGGGCAACCAGGCCCCGACGATCACCCCGGCCAACGCGGCGCTGTTCAGTGACAGCCTGCCCAGCCAGCTGCGCGATGCCACCTGGACCTGCAGCGCATCGAGCGGCTCGACCTGCCCGGCCGCCAGCGGCACCGGCAGCATCAGCACCAGCAACTACACGCTGGCCCCGGGCGGCGTGCTGACCTTCAGCATCACCGGCTACGTCACCGACAGCGCGCAGTGCAACGCCACCGTCAGCAACACCGCCGCAGCCGTGTTCCCGGCAAGCTCCGGTTTCTCGGACATGAACCCGGACGACAACAGCGCCACCGCCAACTTCACCGTGCTGTGCCCGGCGCCGTTTGCCACGTGCCCCACCGATGCCTTCGTCACCCGTGACAGCAACCTCTACACCATGGACCTGAGCACCGGTGCCATGAGCCTGCTCGGCACCAGTGGCCCGCTGGCCAACAGCGGCGTCAACGGCATCGGCTTCCGCCAGCAGGACGGCTACCTGTGGGGCTACTACAAGGGCACCGGTGCCGGCGACGTACCGCGGCTGGTGCGCATCGGCCAGAACGGCGTGGCCGACCTGCCGTTCGCCGCGGCGCCGGGCGGGCTGGGCTTCAGCGGACAGTTCGTCGTCGCCGACATCCAGCCGGGGACCGGCTACTACGCCGCCGCCAACGCCGGCAGCCTCTATTACATCAACGTGGCCACCAACGCCGTGGTCGGTTCGCCGGTGGCCACGACCGCCTTCGCGCAGTCCTCGGACATGGCCTTCCACCCGACCGATGGCAACATCTACGGCGTCAACAACACCACGGGGGTGGTGTTCCGGGTCAACTCCGCCACGGGTGCCAAGGTGGACCTGCCGCTGGCACTGCCGCTGTCACCGGGCAGCGGTGGTTGGGGCGGCATCTTCTTCGACAGCGCGGGCACGATGTACGCCTACCGCTCGGGTGCGACCACGCCGCCGGGCCTGGTCTATCGGATCTTCAACGTCAGTGGCAGCGGCGGTGCGATGTTCTACGACGTGCTGGCACCCAATGCCCCCACCTCCAGCAACCTGGACGGTGCACGGTGCCCGGCCGCGCCGCCGCCGGCCCTGCCGCCGGTGATCGCGCTGAGCAAGACCACCACCGGCGCGACCGGTGGACCGTTCTCCTTCGCGCTGACCAATACCCGCACCCATGCCAGCGGCCAGGTGACCACCACCACCGCCGGTACGCCGACGCAGGTGGACGCGGACGGCAACGCCGCCAACGGCGTGCAGCCCTACACGGTGGACGTGACCGCGCAGGCGGTGACCATCAGCGAGACGGTCGCCCCGGGCTGGCGGTTGGCGTCGGCGACCTGCCGGAACAGCCAGGGGACGGTGCTGGGCGCTCTCAACGGCAGCACCTACACGCTGCCGGCCGGCGCGCTGGCCACCTCGCAGGTCTACCAGTGCGAGTTCGTCAACGAGCGCAGTGATGTCGACCTGTACATCACCAAGACCAACAACGCTGCTGCGGTGGTGCCGGGCACGCCGTTCGACTACACGCTGGTGATCGGCAACAAGGGGCCGCAGCCGGCGGACGGCGCGGTCGTGCGCGACCCTGCGGTGGCTGGCCTGGCGTGCAGTGCGTTGACCTGCACCAGCACTGGCGGCGCCAGCTGCCCGACACCGCTTACCGTGGCCGCGCTGCAGTCGACCACCGGCCTGATGATTCCCGGCCTGCCGAAGGACAGCAGCGTGGAGCTGAAGCTGCGTTGCAGCGCCGACTGAGCGCCACCGGCACCTGCGCATCGTGCGCAGGTGCCGACGTCCCGTTGCAAGGCTGCGATGGGACGAAGCGATCCATTGCTGGATCTGTGCGCGGAAGCGCGGCTATCACCGGCATCCGGCGTGCTTTGTTGATGCCGCTGGCGTGAAAGCCAGATGAAACCCTTATCGGGCCTTGCCGCGCTTTGTGGCAGGGCTGACACGCGACGACATCGTGCGTGGAGCGAGCGCCGTGCCGAGGGACGTTCAATGCGATGGCTGGATCGGCCCATGCAGATCCATGTCAGCACCGACATGTTCTGCAAGGTTTTCCACTGCGCCCGGCGCCGCATCTGGTACACATAAGAAGTCGCCTGTGCTGTTGCCCAACCGGGATGGAGCGTTGCGTTGCACGCTTCGCGCGGAGGTACAGTTTGCGACGACAGTAGCGGCGCGCTGCGATGCGGGCCCCGATGCTTCAGGCATCCATGGAGAGTCCGCTCGCCGACGGGCACACGCGTTGGGTCCGTCATCCCTGTGGCGCGATTGGACGCATCTGCCGTATGGACAACCATGACTGTCGACTATCCCCCTCTCTCCCTGGCTGAAAAAGTCGCCACCGATATCGGCCGGCAGATACTGGCCGGCGCGCTCAAGCCCGGTGACAAGCTTCCCTCCCTGCGCGAGTACGCCCGATTGAACGGCTACTCCAAGAACACCGTGATCGCCGCCTTCGATCTGCTCAGCGAGCGCGCCCTGGTCGAGCCACACCATGGCAAGGGCTTCTACGTGCGCGAAATGGCCGGGTTGGGCGAGCGCGATACCGACGAGGATCCACCGGCCTACAACCAGGCCATCGACACCATCTGGCTGATGCGCCAGCAGGCGGTGCGCGAACCCGGCCGCGCGCATCTGGGCGAGGGCTTCCCGCCGGTGGAGTGGCTGATGGACATGCGCGTGGACCGCTTCCACCGGCATATCGTCCGCTCCGGCGTGGCCAACCTGTTCCGCTACGGCAACCGCTACGGTCACCTGCCGCTGCGCCAGCACCTGGTCCGCCGGCTGGCCGGCTACGGCATCGAGGTCGGCCCCCGGCAGGTGGTGACCACCTTCGGTGCCAACCACGCCCTGGACATCATCATCCGCTGCCACGTGCGTCCCGGCGACACGGTGCTGGTCGAGGAGCCGGGCTACCACCCGCTGTACGGCAAGCTGCGCCTGCAGGGGGCCAACCTGGTGGCGGTGCCGCGGCGCGCCGATGGCCCGGACCTGGCCGTGCTGGAGTCCATCCTGCAGCGGAACAAGGTGCGCCTGTTCTTCATGCAGTCGGTGGCCCACAACCCCACCGGCACCGATATCTCGGCCGACGTCGCGCAGCGCCTGGCCAAGCTCGCGGCCGCGCATGACCTGCTGGTCGTCGACAACGATGCGATGGCCGACTTCAAGGCCAACGCCACGCCGCGCGTATCGGCGATGGCACAGCTGAAGAACGTCATCTACGTCGGCAGTTTCTCCAAATCGGTGTCCGCCTCGCTGCGGGTGGGCTTCATCGCCGGCGACAAGGCCCACGTCGAGGAACTGGCCGACATCAAGCTGCTGCTGCACCTGGGAGGCAGCGAGTACGCCGAGCGGGTGCTGGAGGCGATGCTGCGTGGGGGCAACTTCCTGCGCCACGTCAAACGCCTGCAGGATCGCGCCCGCGCGGCCACCACCAGGGGCCTGGAGGTGCTGCACGGCATGGGCGCCACCGTGTTCGCCGAACCGGCGCAGAGCCTGTACCTGTGGGCGCGCTTTGCCAACATCACCGACACCCACCAGTTGACCACGCGGTTGTTGTCGCGCGGCGTGGTGCTGGCCCCGGGCGCATTGTTCCAGCTGGATCCGGAACGGGTCTCGCCGTGGACGCGGTTGAACGTGGCCTACCTCAACGAGCCGGTGTTCGTGGACAGCCTCAACCAGGAGCTGGACCGGGCCGCGGGAACCGCGTCGCCGCTGGCACGCCCGGGGCTGTTCACGCCGCCGGAATGGGGCCGCTGAGCGCGGCCCTCACCGCCAGGCCGACAGGGACAGCTTCAGCTCGGCGGCGAAGCCCTTGGCCGAGCGCAGCGGCACCGAGAACACATCCGGTGCCTGCTGCACGATGCCGATCGCCTTGGTGCGCGCGGCGTCGAGCTCGGCCTCGTTCTTCGGCCCGCCGGCCCACTGGTCGTCGCTCCAGACATAGCGCAGGCGCCAGCCACCGCCATCGGCCGGCTTGGCGAACAGCACCAGCGTATTGCGGAACAGGTGCTCGCCCGGGATGTGGTTCTTCAGGAACAGCGCGCCATCGACCTCGTAGCCGGCATTGCATACCGCCAGGTCGATGGAGAAGGCGATCTCGCTGCCGGCCATGATCCTGCCGCTGTCCAGGAACACCGAGAACAGCACCGGCGAGCGTGCCTCGCGGCGCACGCTGCCGTCGGCATTGAACATCTCGTCGTAGCTGCGCCGGATGGCGCACTGGTTGGCCTGCGTGCGCGAGGTCAGCTCGTAGGTATACGCACCGCGCGGGGCGACCGTGGACTCGATGTAGTAGGAGGACTGGATCTTCTTGCCCTTGCGGCGCGCGGCCTCGATCTCGGGCGGGAAGGGCAGGGCGGTGATGTCCAGCTGCGCCGTGGCGCAGGTATCGCCGAACAGGAAGCGCACCAGGTTCTGGTAGCCCTCCTCGGAATTGACGATGCCGAAGTAGCCACTGTGGCTGCGGTTGACGAAGGCGCGCGGCGCGCCTTCCACGTAGGCGTTGGCGATGCGCACCAGGCCATCGCTCAGCGCGCCCACCGCGAACGAGGACAGGCCATGCGCGGCGGCGTAGTCGCGGCTGTTGGTGCCGATCAGGCAGAACATGCGTTGCGGCGGGAACTCCGCCTTGCCCAGCGTGTTGACCTTGTCCTTGGGCACCTTGAGGTACTTGCCCATATTGGTGCGGTTGAAGTTGTTCAGGTCATTGATCGACAGCAGGTTGGGCAGGTTGATCCCGCCGACCTCGATGCCGTTGTGCGGGGTGGCGTAGGTGAACACCTTGTCGACCATCGCACGGGTCTGTGCACTGGCCACCTCCGGGTTCTGCAGCAGGCAGCGGCAGATCAGCCCGCCCATCGAATGGGCGACCAGGTAGACGCGGAAGTCGCGGCGCATGGCGGCGTTGTTGCCGCAGACGCTGTCACGCAATTCCTCGATGCGCCGCCCCAGGCTGGTGGCGGCGTCGATGATGGACGGTGTCCGGCCATCGCCGAAGGCCGGGTCGGCCGGGTCGTAGTAGCGGTGGATGACGATGCAGCGCGGCGAGATGCGGTCGCGCCGCTCGGCCCCGAACTCGTACACATCGCGGTAGTTGTGGTCCTTCATCAGCCGCACCAGCGGCGACTCGAACACGAACTTCACCACCGAGCCGTCCTGCGCCTGGCGCATCTTGGTCGAGCCCGCCTCGAAACCCATGAACGGCGTGGACGTGGTTTCCACGATCTCGTCGCGGGTCATCGCATAGCCGCGCACGTAGATGATCGGGTAATAGGGGCGTTCGATGCGTTCCATGGGACGGCTCCGTCGCTGCACGCGGGAATGGTGGGCGGATTGTTGGCCAGTTGCATGAATCGGGGAAGCGTCGCGTCTCACATGATCGCGCCTTCCCTGGCCCTCCCTGCACCGGGCGCGCCGTTGCGCAGGCCATTGCCGACCGTCACGGGCCCGCTTCCGCCCTCCCGCAAGGGGTGGGGCCGTTGATCGCCCCTGACGCCCCAACGCCACACGCAGGACTACCGCGGGTCCCCCGCCGCGCTCCCGCGATCCAGCTGCCGGTACCCGATCGCCTCGGTCAGGTGCGCCCGTTCAATCGCCGCGGCACCCGCCAGATCAGCGATGGTCCGTGCCACCCGCAGGATGCGATGCATCGAGCGTGCCGACAGCTGCAGCCGTTCCATCGCCTGTTCGAGCAGGTTGTGGTCGGCCGCCTGCAACGTGCAATCGCGCAGGGTTTCCGATTGCCCCAGGTGCGCGTTGGCCTTGCCGGCCCGCGCCAGCTGCCGGTGACGTGCCTGCATCACCCGCGCACGCACGGTCGCGCTGTCCTCGCCCGGTGGTGCATCACCGCGCAGTTCCGCCGGCGGCAGGCGCGGCACCTGCAGGTGCAGGTCGATGCGGTCCAGCAGCGGTCCGGAGATACGCGCCCGGTAGCGGCGGATGGCTTCCAGCGGGCACCGGCAGCGGCCACTGGCATCCCCCACCCAGCCGCATGGGCACGGGTTCATCGCGGCGACGAGCTGGAACCGCGCCGGAAATTCCAGGCTGCGCGCCGCCCGCGACACGGTGACCGTGCCCGACTCCAGTGGTTCGCGCAGTACCTCCAGGGCCTGGCGGTTCCATTCCGGCATTTAGCGGTTGTCAACCATTTTCCCAAAAGGTTGTCATGGTTCGAACCACCCGGGCGGCCCTTCGGAGCAGGCTCGGCCTATGCACGCGCGCTATCCAGATTGTCCGCCACTGATACTCAGAAGATAGCGCACTGCCTTCTCCGAGTCGTGCATTGCAACCGCTTCAAACAACGTGCGGTAGTTCAGAACGGGTAGGGGCATCGAATTGTTGATCTTCTTCCCCGTCGGGCGCGCCGTACTTCGCGTCAAAGGCTGCTTTGATGCCTCGGAAAGTCTGGAGCTCGAAGACAGCGCCACCCTGCTCTTGGAGCTCCAAGCTCACCTGAGTGGGTTTGCCTTGTTTGAAGAAGAACAATGCGTCGAAAACGTGGTCTTGGACGCTCGCATTTGGAAGCCGAAGCAGTTCACGGCTTCCATCCGTCAGTTGCGCCGGTGTTGATGGGAGGATGGCCTTGGGGAACTGTCGTTGAATTGCCGCAAGGGACATCCCCACCTGGGAGTCTTTCCACAGGGCTTGGGAGTGAGCTGGCACTGCAATACAGCACAGCAGAATCGCAAAGACTGAGATAACCAGTTGCCATCTGCGGGGTGCATCCCTTCGGTCTTCCTCTAGCTGTTCGCCTAGATCAGAATATCCGAATACCGGGTATCCTATTATCCGAATTTGAAGAATAGATTGAGGGCCATCCGATCAGGAGGGCCCCGACGTGGCAAAGAGTCTCTATCGCCCTGAAAACCTTGAATTGGCCGCCATCTTCCGGGAATTGCGAGAGGCAGCCGGTCAAACCCAGACCCAGTTCGCCAAGCGGTTGGGACGCGGCCAGACCTACGTGAGTAATGTAGAACTTGGGATCAAGCGTCTGGATCTCATTGAAGTGCGAGACTATTGCATGGCGCTAGGCGTCCCCCTTGGGGCACTGGTGACGCAATGGGAAAGACGGATACCGGCACCTACGTTTAGGCTTGACCAAGCCTAAAGCCAGTTGATCGAACCAGGAGACCCTTCCTTAGCATGCAATACCCGCACTCCGATGGACCTTTTAACGCGATTACGCCCATTGATGAGCTCGGGGCCTATGAAGCGCTGTGGGCGTCGGGGAAGGTCAGTTTCCGGAAGATCTCCGAGGTAGTGCACGCCACAGGCGCACCGTTGCTCACAAGCCTTGTCAGCCGAACGGACGTCGACACCCACGCCGACTTGGCACTGGCCCTTCTGGCTACCAAGGGGGTCAAAGACTTTGGGATCCACGTACGGTCGGACGCTAGTTACCCCGACCAGCTGCTCGATGCCGAATACCCGGTTGAACTGCTCTATTTCCGGGGCGAGTGGGAGCTGGTGTACACGCCGTCGGTGGCAATCGTCGGGACGCGCCAAGCCTCTGCGGAGGGCCTCGCCAGGACAAAGCGCTTGAGCCGCATGTTGGTCGAGGACGGATATACCATCGTGTCCGGATTGGCCCGTGGCATCGATACCGCTGCGCACACCGCTGCAATCGAAGCTGGTGGGCACACCATTGCGGTGATCGGCACCTCGATCGCTGCCGTCTATCCGCCGGAGAATGCCTCACTGCAAGAGGACATTGCGACCAATCACTTGCTGATCAGCCAGGTTCCCATTGTACGCCATAGTCGGCAAGGGCCCGCAGGCAATAAGTTATTCTTCCCGGAACGCAATATCACCATGTCCGCCCTGACACGGGCCACGATCATTGTCGAAGCGGGTGAGAGTTCCGGGACATTGATCCAGGCCCGTGCTGCCTTGAAACAGGATGGACGCAAACTCTTCATCCTGGATAGTTGCTTTCGCAACTCCAAGCTGACGTGGCCTGCGCGCTTCGAAGCCTTGGGTGCGATTCGGGTGCGGGACTATTCGGACATCCAAAGGGAATTGGGCAGTGCTGAAACGCCTGACGCAGATTGATGCGCTGACGCGCGCACAACATCACTATCTCAGGCGAGAAGACGAGGTCTTCTACTTCGTCGAATACACGGCACGGCAGGGGTACACCTATGGGCCGGGCAACCAGTTGATCACGAATTTCAAATGCGAGGTCAATCAACGCGAGACGCCACGTTGGGCCTTCAAAGTCGACGCGATCAATCTTGTGGGACAAGGCATTGCCGAATGTATGAATCCTCGCGCCTTGCAAGGCACTACCTTTGTACCTGTTCCACCCTCCAAGACCCACGATGATCCCGCCTACGACGATCGCTGCGTAGAGGCGCTACGTGCCGCTAGCCGATTCGCGGGCCACGCCATCGACGTCAGGGAGCTGGTTGTGCAAGTTGAAAGCACGCCCGCATCCCATGAGAGCGAGGCCCGGCTTCATGCAGAAGAACTGATTGCGAACTACCGCATCGATGACGCACTCGCCGCACCACCTCCGAGGGATATCGTCGTGTTCGACGACGTCTTGACAACTGGCTCGCACTTCAAAGCCATGCAGCACGTGCTCAAGGAACGATTCCCTGATATCGCCGTGCGTGGGCTGTTCATTGCAAGGCGCCGTATCTAGATCACATACGACAGGAATGCCGCATTGGCGGTGCGGGGACTAGAACAGGGATATTGGGGAAGGGCCGTGGCAAAAAAGATCTCGAAAGGCAAAGTCATCAGCATTCTGACGAGGGAGGCTGTCCTCAAGCGTAAGGTCAGGCGGCATCTGAAGCGGGTCGGGTTCCAGCGCGATGAGAACGGCGTCCTGCATCTACCCGCCGACAGCAAGGAGGCCATCCGCACAGCGCATCAGATGCAGCGGACGGAGCGCTCGGCCAAGCAGAAAGATTTTCTCAAGACGAAGTTCCCGAAACTTTCACAATACTTTGCCATCGGAGCGGAGATCGAACCAGTCGCGGTCAAGCCTCGCCTGGAGCGGATAGCCAGCAATACCTGGCAGGCCGAGCTGTTCAAGTTGGCCTCCCTTACTTGGTCGGTGCCTGTCTCCCCAGGATTTGGCCGACGCTTGCGGTATCTCGTCTGGGATGATGGCCACGATCGGTTGATGGGCATCCTCGCTATCGGAGACCCCGTCTTCAACTTGCGGTCCCGCGACGAATACATCGGCTGGACCGGCGAGCAACGCGGCACCCAGTTGGTGCACACGATGGATGCTTATGTGCTGGGGGCTGTGCCGCCATACAACCAGCTGCTGGGCGGCAAGGTGGTGGCTGCTCTGCTTCGAACCCAAGAGATCTACGACGACTTTCTGGCCGCTTATGGTGCCCGCAAAGGCGTGATCTCCAAGAAGGTCAATCAGGCCCGTCTGGCAGCCATCACCACGACATCCTCCATGGGCCGATCATCGGTTTATAACCGGTTGAAGCTGGGTAGCACCTTCTACCTCAGGCCGATTGGGTACTCGAGCGGATACGGACACTTCCACATCCCGGACAAACTATTTCAGGACCTACGCGAGTACCTACGAGAGAAGAAGCATGCCTATGCCGACGAGCATGCCTTCGGCAAGGGTCCCAACTGGAAGATGCGCGTGACCCGAACTGCGCTCGAACTGATCGGCATGCGCTCCAATCTGATGATGCATGGGGTCAAGCGCGAAGTGTTCGTCTGCGAAATGGCACGCAATAGCATCAAGTTCCTGAAGGAGGAGGAAGCTACCCTCGATATTAGCGACCTGAAGTCAGTCGAAGAAGTAGGCGCCCTGGCTTGCACGCGATGGTTGATACCTCGCGCCGCTCGTAAGACCGAATTCCGGGAGTGGACCAAGCAGAATCTGGTCGATTTAGTGTCGCAATCTTCGGGGGTGCGCGTATCGATTAGCGAGCCGAAGAAGAGGAAGAGGACACAACGCTAGACATGCAACTCAATACTCTCCAACGAACGCTTGAAAGCCGATTTGAGCAGTTGTCCGGAGAGCGTGCGACGGGCCGGCGCATATTCGCGCTGGAGCACGATGTAGAGATCGATATGCAGGCGCTAACGACTGAGCTATCGAAGCAGCTCCGATATGGGAAGCCCGATGCCAGGTATTGGTTAGTCTGGGTCGTATTCGCCACCGAAGTTGGCTATAGCTACGCGGGCGCTGAATACTGGCAAACGTTCGGAGACCGCCTACCTGCGTGGAAGCAGTACGCGGACAACAATCGAAATCGAAGCCAGATAAGGGTGTGGTTCCGGCAGTTCGCACTCAAGTATCGCGGTGTTCGGCCCGCAGGTACTTGGGCCCAACAGTTTTCGATCATTGCCTGGCCTATCACTCATGCGGTTCTTCCGCAGGACTTGCAGTGCCACTTCGCCAAGTCGTTGCACACACATCGATATCGGCTAGCGGCTGAAAACGATCCGATTAGCATCGGCAGAATTATTCATGCGCATTCGTCGCTAACCTCGTCCCGCTTCCGTGAGTTCAGCGAGCAAGAAGAATTGGTTGGGCGAATTGCCTTGGCCTTGCTGGGCGTCGAGTCGGACGAGCCACCTCTTTCACCTGCCACCACCAAGCGCATAGCGGACGACCTGGAGCGCACACAAGCTGCCAAGGATTTTCTGCGAGAAGCCCGTGATGTTCGTCGAATACGGGGTGTCAGCAGGAAACCGCAGGCGGCACGGGGTCCGCAACACCCTCCTTCGCCCCGATTCAATCTCACGCCCACCTTGCTCCTGAGCAAAGAGCATGACGCCTGGCGAGTGGGGGTGTTAATCCCTTCATTGGCGCCGCTTGCCTCCGAAATCTCGGAAGTAAGACAGTTTCTGAAAGCCACCAAAGTCCAACTGCAGGGGGGCGCTGGAACTTGGCAACCTGCTCAAGTTCTGACTCGGCCAACTAAGCTGCACATGCTGCAGCAATGGCCCAACGACGGGGTCGTGCTGAAGTTCAAAGATCCCTATCCAGTCCTCGAGCACTTGTTGAATCAAGATGGGATCCTGTGCAAAGGGCCCATGTGGGTGTGCAAGATCGGCGCTGACGGACTGGCCAGGCAAGTGCGGCAGAGCCTGGTTCGTGCAGGGAACGAATACATCATCTTGGCCAGCGCCGGGTATTCTTTTCCGCGCAGCTCAATGCTTAAGCCGATTGATGTTAATTGCGCAGGAATGGTGGGCGTCAGGCTTGGCCTGCCGGGGCACGTACCCGCCGACACCCGCCACGTCCTGAGTACTTTGGGTCTACGGCTCGCGACGAATGTCAGGGTGTGGCCAGCGGGAGTTCCCGCAATTTCTTGGGATGGCGACGGTCACAGCGAATGGCTGACCACCGATAAGCCTTGCTTTGGCATCGAAGTGGATCACGATGTGGATGCCGTGGAAGTCGTACTAAACGGCATCGCACGGCTGGCCATCCTGCGAAATGGAGTCAAAGGCCCGTCCTGGCTGCAACTGCCGAACTTGCCATCTGGCCAGCACACGCTGACCGTAGAAGTGAAGGCCAGTGCAAAGGGTCAGGCGGTCCGAAGTGGAACATGTGGCCAAGTGCTGTTGGAAGTGCGTGACCCGCTGGGCATGGAAGAGACCTTCAATCAACGTGGCGGTTTGATGGCGATCCCATCGCCGGTCGACGCGACACTGGAGGATCTGGAGCAGGGCCGTTTGACGCTGGACCTGTTTGGTCCGCGTGCCCGGGAGGTCAAAGTCAGGCTGGAGATGCCTGGATCCGAAGACATCGACGTGGGGGTCGGCAGGTTCGATCTTCCCGTGACCCTCAGTGACGTATACGCGAAGCTGAAGAGTGAGGCCCAGGAACTACTCGGCGTTAGTTCAACGAGCCAGTTGATTGTGGACGCTGAAGAAATCGGATCGTTTGTGCTCCCCCTAGAGCGCGTCAGCCGGGCCGTACGTTGGCTGCCGAAACGGTCGAAGCAGTCCATCTGCCTGCGGCTAATCGACGAGGCAGGCCTAGGCGAGCATGCCATCTGCCAGATGGCTCCATTGGACGCGCCCAGTGTCCCGGAGTTGCTCAATTACGAGAGTTGTCTGGATGGCATTGAGGTCCAGCCGCCTGGCGGTCTCTATGTCGTTACGGGTAAGGGGCGAATGGATGCAGTGCTGGTAAGCCTGCCAACGCAGCAGCGCCTGAGCGGCCTTGCCAGCCTCAAGGGATTTGATACGAAGCTGGACGGGTTCGCCTCAACCGCCAGTGGCCTGAAAGATGACGTACAACTGCTGAAAATGTGGTCCAAAGCCCGCGTTGTCGGTCCATTGGGGTCGGTACGTCAGAAGAAGATGCTTCGCTCGATGGGAGATGCCCTGACTCGACTGGTATGCGGTGCCGCGTGGTCACAAGCTGAGGCCAGCTTCGAGAATTCAACTCGCAACAATGAGGCCATTGCGGATCTAGGCGATAGGACCACCGCCATTCCCGCACATCGCAGTTTTGCCGCAAAGTTGCGCATCTCGCATCAGGAGGTTGTTAACAAGTCGCCGGCCGAGGTAGTGGCGTGGTTGCTGCCGATCGCGAGCGCCTTTGGTGTATGTAGTGATAAACGCACTGTGGAGATGGCACTTCGCTACTTCACTGATCCGGCGGGATTCGCCGCGCAATCCTCTGACCTCACCAAAGAGGTAGGCGAGCTGGCTGCTCAAGGGGATCTTGTCCGAGGCATCCGGTACCTGCAAATACTGCAGGAGGGAAAGGTATGGGACTGGAGTTGAAGGCGTTGTCCCAATCAGACCTGCTTAGCGCCATGGCAAGGCAATTGGGGCTTCAGGACGCAGCATCCTCCGAGCGAGGCTTTTCTATCACCCTGATCGCGGCGATCTTGCGCCGGATCGCGGCGTCCAGTTCACCCTGTCCGCGGGACACGATTGTGGGTACAGCCTTAGAGGCCTTCGCCGGACTTGGAGATCCGGCAGAAATGAAAGTGCTCGTGCGCGATGTGCTTGACCGTCTGATCGTGACCGGAGACCTGCTGGAGTTGGGCGGGACATCGACACTGCCCTCCGTGGCCGCCGATGACTGGTTGTACTGCGCTCCGCCCGCCTTCCTTGCCTTAGAAGAGTCGATCCTGCTACTTGGTATCGACGCTGAAGACCAAGCCACGCTGCCGGCGTCCCTTCGAGAGCAGGTGCAATATCGACGTGAGCTACGTGTCCTGCCAAATGACGACATGGATGCGACGCGCGAGCAACTGCTCGATGCAGGGTATTACGAAGTTTCTAGAGCTGCCTGGACAAGGCTTCCTCAAGCGCAGACGGCAAGGAAGTTCTTGGATGCAGCCGTCCGACGCCTTGAGGAGTCTGGCGGGCAAGGACAGCTCGCAGGACTGAAAGTCGTGGGGTCTGCGAACAGTTCCCACAACTATGCTTCGCGCTGGACGGCCCCAGACGGAAAGTCAGGACACTTTGTGGGGCGCCGCCCGCAGGCCTTCGGGTCAGATCTTTGGGTGTTCGTCGAGTTGCAGGAGGGGCGCCCGATTCGTTTCCTCGATCTGCCATGGCGTGGCGGCAAGTTTCGGGGGTGCGACCATGGGTGGAGAATTCAGAGCGCACTCGACACGGTGTCGGGCAATCCACAAAGCTACCGTATCGCTTACCAAGACGGTGGTGTCGCAAGCTATGAGTTCTTCTCGCCGTTGCCTCTCTGGGCGGAACGGCAACTCAGGATTCATGGCGAAAAAGTGGCCACCAAGGGCACGCTGTTCGCATACGAACTAGAACGACAGGCCGATCATGGCATCGATGATCTGTTGCAGTCTTACATGTGGTTCAAGCAAGTCAATGAGGGGGAATAATGGCTTCCACAATTCAAGATTCAGTATCGGAGCTGCACACGGCGCTGTCGGAATACATCGAAGCGACGTATCACATAGGCAATCCCACCCTGGTCAAAGCGCGCCAGCGTCTGATGAACGAGCCCGGGAATATCCATCAGATTCCTTTTCTTGAGTCCACGCCAAGATATATCTCCGACCGTACCTTCAAGGAAATTACTGGACTGGCCCCGGCGGCAATTTCGCTTCTCGAATCTCTCGCAAAAAAGGGCAATGGCCATCAGGCGCTGCTCCATGACCCGCCTTACAAACACCAGGCAGATGCGATTGAAAAATCGATTGTGGAGGGTAAGAACCTCCTGATCATGACCGGCACCGGCTCGGGCAAGACCGAGTCGTTCTTGATGCCGCTCTTGGCCAAGCTGGCCATTGAAGCCAGTACGAAGCCGCAGTCCTTTGGAAACCGGGCCGTGCGTGCGCTGCTGCTCTATCCAATGAACGCCTTAGTGAACGACCAGTTGGGCCGACTTCGCTCAATGTTTAGCGATGCCCGCGTAACAGCAGCGTTCAAGGACTGGGCCGATCGCATTCCCCAGTTTGCGCGGTACACCAGCCGGACCCCGTATGCGGGCATACGCGACAAGAAGAAGGACGACTCCAGGCTGAAGTCTCTCGATGAGTTCTACGTCACCATCGAGCGTGAGGCCGCGGGAAGCGGAGCCGATGCACAACGCGCAAAGAATCTCTGGCAGCAACTGCATGCAAAAGGCAAGTGGCCGGCAAAACCAAGTGTGGCGCAGTGGTTAGGCAAACCGGGGTCGCCGTGGCAAAAGCGCGGTACGGACCAATTCGTGCGTGCGGTTACCCTCCCCGATGACAGTGAGCTGATTACGCGGCATGAAGTACAGCAGATGCCGCCAGATCTGCTGGTGACCAACTACTCGATGCTCGAGTACATGTTGATGCGCCCGATCGAGCGCTCAATCTTCGACGAGACGAAGGTTTGGCTGGAAGCGAACCCGGAAGAAAAGTTCCTGATCATTCTGGATGAGGCCCATCTCTATCGCGGCGCGGGCGGTGCCGAAGTGGGATTGCTGATTCGGCGTCTGACCGACCGGCTTGGTGTTTCATCCGACCGTATCCAGGCGATCTGCGCGACAGCGAGCTTCAAAAGCGCCTCTTATGCCCGGGAATTCGGCGCGCAACTGAGCGGGTGCTCGGCAGATACGTTCGTGCCAGTGACGGGCAAACACAAGAAAGGAGAACCGGCCGGCGCAGGAACCTCGGCCGATGCATTGGCGCTAGCCGGCGTCGATGTCGCAGCGTTGCAGCAAGCCGAATCGCCCGAGGAGCAGGGCGAACTGGTTGCCGAGTTCTTGAGCTACCGGAGCGTTGCAGCCTCGGGGAACGTCGATCAGGATCTATATGCCGCGCTAGAGAAGTTCGGCCCTCTTCAGCTCGTCGTCAATGAAACCATGGGGGCAGCAAAACCCTTGGCATCCTTGCCCGGGATGATATTCCAGGGTGTCGAGCCTGACCTGGCAGCCCGGGCATTCTCAAATCTGTTGACGTTGGGCAGTCGCGCTCGTGCAGCCGACGATACCGGTCTATTACCTTGCCGTGTGCATAGCTTCTTCCGTGGCCTGCCGGGTATCTGGGCCTGCACAGATCCGGACTGCACTGAGGTAAGTCCGCAGGAGAAGAACTCTTATTGCGGCAAGCTCTATAGCCAGCCGATCAAGCAATGCAAATGCGGGGCAACCTGCCTTGAGTTCTACACCTGCCGACACTGCGGCGCCCCTTACGCGCGCGCCTACACGGATAACGTCGAAGAGCCGACCTCGCTATGGCCAGAGCCAGGTGCCAACATCGAGTTGGAAGACGGCGAAGCGGGGCAATTGGAGGCGCTGGACCTTCTGCTTCAAGAGCCCATCGACGAAGGGACCACTGTTTCTGCCGACTACGATGTTGAGACCGGTCGACTGAATGGGTTCGACGCAGGTGCGCGATCCCGTCGCGTCTACCTCAGGCCGTTGGATGCCAAGGACCTTGCCGACGATGATGAAGGCGAGAATGGCTCTAAGGGACAGTTCATCCCTTGTGGCATTTGCCGCAATAAAGCGGGCGGTGGCAAATCTTCGGTTCAGGACCACATGACCAAGGGCGACCAACCCTTTCAAGCGCTCGTTGCGCGACAGATTCAAATTCAGCCACCGGGACCCAAGACGGACGACAACTTTGCGCCACTGCGGGGCCGCAAGGTCCTGGCGTTCTCTGACTCACGCCAGGTCGCAGCGCGATTGGCCCCTAACTTGCAGACGTACTCGATGCGCGATGCATTGAGGCCACTGCTGATCTGGGGTACGCGGCGCCTTCAGCAGTCGCCGGCGCTTGCAAAGCGAATTAGCCTTCAGGACTCGTATTTTGCGACCTTGCTGGCTGCCCGCTGCCTTTCGGTCAGGCTTCGGCCTGAGCTGAAGTCCGGCGAGTCTTTCGACGCCTACGCGAAGATGGGTAGCAAGATTAACGGCGGCGGCTCGATCGACGAGGATCTCTTGGGGGATTTGTACGAGGACTACCATGATCGCAAGGCCCCCATTTCAATGCTCGATGAGTTGGTCGGCGTGCTCGAGGACCGCTACATCGGCCTTGAAGCCCTAGCTCTGGGTTCGTTGACTGTGATGCCAAGAAAAAAGGCAGAGCTCCTAAGCAAGCTGCCAGACCTTCCTGGATTTGCTGTGACCGAGGGCGCCAAGCTCTCGCTGTTGGGACTCTGGCTGCGGTGTTGGCAGAAGAAGCACATCTGGTTTGGAGGTATGGATGATGACCTGTGGCAGCGCCAAGTCTACGGTCATTCCGGGAAGTTCAGGTTCATCGACAAAGTTCTGCAAGACAAAGGCAACAAAGCCATCTTTGCTCAACATTGGGTGCCGGCGTTGCTGGATGCATTCACCGAGTCCATGAACTCAACGTATCGCTTGCACGCGCAGAGGCTCTATCTCGACATGGGCGGAGAGTGGGTCCGTTGCTCGAACTGCGCGTCGGTCCATCGCCCAATGGAGAATTATCCGAAGTGCGTTGACTGTGGCAAGGAAACGATTGCGGCAATCGACCCCGGACAGGACGAAGCATTCGTCGCTCGCAAAGGCTACTACCGTCGCGCCACTCAGGCAGTACTGAAAGATGAGCCGGTTGTGCCCTTGGCCTTGATTGCTGCTGAGCATACCGCGCAACTCAATTCCTCAGACCAGGAAGACGCGTTCTCCAAGGCGGAGAGGAACGAACTGCTGTTCCAGGACATCAACATTGCTTGGAAGGAACAGAACGATTCGCCGGTCGCCATAGACATCCTATCGAGTACCACGACCATGGAGGTAGGTATCGATATTGGTGCGCTATCGGGCGTTGCCCTTCGCAACATGCCGCCGGGCCGTGCAAACTACCAGCAGCGCGCCGGTCGTGCGGGACGTCGTGGCAATGCCGTAGCCACTGTCGTGGCCTTTGGGAGTGTGGACAGTCACGATGAGCACTATTTCTCGCACCCAGATGAGATGATTTCTGGGGATGTCATCGATCCCATTTTGACGCTGGACAACCAGGACATTGCACGTCGTCATTTGCGAGCTTTTCTGTTGCAGTGCTACCACCAAGACCGTCTTCCAGAGTTCGATCCCTCCCAGTCACCGGATCTTTTCTCAGTCCTAGGCAAGGTGGGCAGCTTCAGGAGCGGCGCTGGTGTGCTCAATCGAGATGACTTTGAGAAGTGGTTGTTTGCCAATGAAGCCAAGCTCAAGGATCGCGCCGCCAAATGGTTGCCGGAACAGCTAACCGGCACCGGCATCAAGACGCTAACCGACGAGATGGTGGCGGATTGTCTGGCGGCAATCGACGATGCAATCGCTGGCGACTCAAAGCCTGAGTCGACAAAGCCAGTCTCCACGACAGGCCCATACTCGTTAGTGAAAGACACCGAAGACGATCCGGACGTCGAAGAAGAGAAGCCACCGCGACTGGATGGCGACAAGCTGCTCGATCGCCTCCTTTACGAAGGTGTTTTACCGCGGTACGCATTCCCGACAGATGTCGCGACTTTCCACATTTTCGATCGGGAGAAGTCGACCAAGTTCCGGCATAAGGATGCGTACTCGCCATCCCAGGGCCTGCCGGTGGCGCTGTCGCAGTATGCGCCGGGCAAACAGGTATGGGTGGGTGGAAAATGCTACGTTTCTGGCGCCATCTATTCACGTTCGGGCGAGGAAAGGCGTGCCGCTTGGGACAACCGGGAGCTGTATTACGAATGCTCGGTGTGTCGCTTTGCCGAGACCCGCAAGAGCGACGAGAACCCAAGCGGCCCGAGTAATTGCCCCGCGTGCGGAAGCGATGACACCTTCGAGTTCAAGGGTCCTTGGATGCGACCGGTGGGATTCGCGCACCCGGTGGATGTCCCTGAAGAAACCTCACCGGATCGGGTGCCGGAAGTCAGCTATGCGACTCGCGCCAAACTGACGACGAAGACTCCTGGCAAAGACAAGAAGTGGGTGATCGCCAACGCGAGGTTCGCAGGATTGCCTCAGCGCACTCATCTATTAGTCTCCAACGTCGGACCCAAGGGGAAGGGGTATCGCTATTGCGTTGGCTGCGGCCGCACCGAGGCGATGACTGAGCCAAACTCCGTGCTTACCGCTTCAGGTGGGCATCAGCGCCCCTATCCAACTGAGCCAGGGAAGGAGGCGTGTTCGACTCGCAACACCCAACTTAGCATCGTGCTTGGCGCCAGATTCGTCACGGACATCGCCCTGTTCTCTATACGTGTCGATGCACCCATGAACCTCAAGCCGGGTACCTACGCGAGCAGTATTGCCCTGCGTACGGTGAGCGAGGCTTTGGCCAGGGCGGCGACGGATTTGCTGGGCATTGAGCCTGGAGAGATCCTCGCCGAATACCGACCTGCCATGTCGGCAGACGCAAACTCTGCGCTATGTGCGGAAATTTTCCTCTACGACACGCTTCCGGGTGGCGCCGGCTTCTCGAGCGCCATTCCGGAGAGGGCTGAAGAACTCCTAGCGGAGGCCCGAAAAATATTGGTCGGTTGTCCGGCCAAGTGCGATTCTTCTTGCTATCGCTGCTTGCGAGCCTTCGGGAATCGCATCGAACATCGCTCACTCGATCGTCATGTGGGCATTGAGCTCATCGACTACCTGCTAACCGGTATCGTGCCGGAGGTCGAAGCGGAGCGCCTAGAGAAGTCGGCCGACCTGTTGTTCAAGGATCTTGCCAGACTTCATGGCGACAAGGAGCTTGTGTGCGAACGGAACGTCGAACTGATGGTCGCAGGCGTCAAGTACGTAGCTCCGATCCTGCTGAAATCGAAACACGGTACTGTGGTGGTCGGTCTTAGCAGTGCTCTGAAGGACGGATACGCGGCAGACCCAGACGTGCGGGCCCTGGGCGGACAGGACGATGTAATGGTGGTCGTCGTCAACGAGCTCCTAGTGCGGTCGAACTTACCAGTTGCAACGAAATCAGTTAACCAGCAGTTGGGGTTATGAGCAGGTTGCCGAGAATACTGCGATCTTTCACTCGAAGTTGAGCGCGTTACGCTATCCGCATGAGCAGAAAACCCGCCAAACAAACGTCATGTACGGCGCGGCCGCTTACCGGCTATGGCGACTGGCTGGCCAGCTTGAAGCGCCAGGTAGCGGTCGCACGCCAGCGTGCCGTGCTGGCCGCCAATGCCGAGATGGTCCGTTGTATTGGCAGATCGGACAAGAGCTGTTGCAGCGTCAGCAGTCCGCACAATGGGGCGACAAAGTGCTCGACCGGTTGGGCGGCGACTTGCGCGGGCGTTCCCAGAGATGAGGGGTTTTTCGGCGCGCAACCTGAAATACATGCGGTATTTCGCCGAGCATTGTCCCCAGCAGGCATTTGGGCAGCAGCCTGCTGCCCAATTCCCCTGGTTCCATATCGTCATCCTGCTGACCAAGCTGCGCACTCAGGAAGCCCGAGCGTGGTACGCGCAACAGGCCCTTGCCGGCGGGTGGTCGCGCAGTACCTTGGAGGCGAGCATCCGCGATCAGTTGCGGGCGCGCACTGGCAATGGGCTTCGCGTTAACCTTTCCGCTTAGGCGAGTGCTCCAAGTCCGCTTCCCCTGTCCGTGAAAAGGGTTGCCCCCGGCCCAGCTTTACGGCTTGCTAAAGGCCGCGCCCATCTTCCTTGCGTGAGCGGCGTCCGTCGCCGGTGCGCAGGCGTGCTGCCAGGAGCGGGAACAGATTGCCAAAGGCGGTGGGGTGGCGGTATCGCTTGGGATCCGGTGCCGCGTGTGGGCGATGCTTATGCCGACACTCATTGCAATGCCGACATGCCGCGACAACATTGGAGCCGTGTCGGCCGCCGTCCTGCCGGGCCACCAGGTGCCGCCTGCAGACGGGCGGCCTGGCGTAGGGTGAGGCTGTGCGCCGCAGCGAAGTCGGCGCGATCGGTCAGGAATCTCCTGATCTGCTGATCAGTTCCATCGGTACGTGTGGAACCTCAGCAAGAGATCGCGGAAGGCATCCGGGCTGCAGAGACATCGCACTTCAGCTGCTCGACGTAGTCTTTAAGACGGCCAATGATAAGAAGCGGCTGCTCCTGCGCGTGAATTGCGTCAAGTTCTGCGTCCAGAATACCTGTAAAGGAATCTAACGCCATTTGGATGCGCGTGATGTCGTAAGTCGCTCTAAAGTTGGCAACTTCATCGAACGCTAACTGTATGTAGCGTTCGAGGGAGTCCAGACTGGTATGTCCCGTCCACTCCGCGACCTTCCTCCTCAGCGACTCGCCATCGAGTAGCGCCTTTCTGAATTGGTCCGGATTCTCTATCGAGTGATGCTCGATAAGCGCAACAAAAAGCTTGGTAATGAATCGGTGCCTGAACATATGCGGGCATGCTTTCTGCGCTATGCCTGCCGCTACAGCCAGAAGGCGGACATCCTGAGTCACGGAATTGGGTTGAAATGCCCGGCCGGTTGTCTCGCTCACCAAGAGAAAGCCATGGTCCCCACCCTTGCTCAGTCGGCGGCGAACAATTGCGCGCCGATGGACCTCGACATACTGAAGAATGAACTTCAGATCAGCACGGCTAACAGGAACATATCGATACTCCAATCTATCGCCCCGCTTCTTTAGGGTCGGTATGTGGAGCATCGGATGATCCATGGCGGCAGCATTCAGAACACTGGTCGTGGTGATCAGCGCAATCTCGCCTCGTCTGGCACCCGTAACCTCCAGGAGCTTGATTGTTACGTGCCGCCGCGCACGAAGGTGAGGCGCTCCGCCACATTTTGAGACAGCCTTTCTGAGATCCTCAATATGAGCCGAGCTTATCGGGGCACGCTTCTTCTTTGGATCAGGGCTTGGCAAGGACGCGTGGTGCCAGTTGGAAACGGTCTTAGTGGATCTGCTGCCACGACCACCGGGAATCTTCTGTTCGTGCTTGCGCAAGCAGGCTCGTATACGACCTTCAGGACCGATCAAGCCAGGATCCGCGGATTGACGCGCGAAGGAATCCAGGAAAGAAAGACACGTGCGTCCGATCGCGATAACGCTATTTGCATCGCGGCGCTTGCTGCTCGGATCACGAAGTTTTGTCTCTTTGCAAAGCTCGGCAACAAATTCACTGAACTGGTTGTCCGTCAGATCGGAAAAGTCCGTGTTCCGCCACCAACAAAACCGAATCAAATGACTGAGATGAGACGCGGCGACAGCTAACGTTCCACCTCTGTTTCGCCGGGATAAACCCCTTTCAAAAAGTTCCCTCATATATGAGTTTGCGGGCGAACACCATCCGCCGTCTGGCCAGATCATCATCGGGACATTGTCTGCAGGTTGAGTGTGCAGGCGGCCGTCATGTCCGAGATAGCTAGGAAGCCGACAGGTTCGAGGAGTCAACGAGAAAAGCTGACGACTATGCATTGTCTCTTGCGCGATCACGCGAAGCCTCCAAGCTCACCACATTGGAAGATGGGGTCGATCTACGACATAAAGAAAAGGTCGCATCCAGTTCCCTCTGTTCTTTAGCGCACAGCGCTTGCACACTTGCGGTTGCCGTGGACGCGTAGTTCCGCGCCTGCACGCACCGCAAGTCGTAAGCCCGCTGCAGAACTGCCATGTCCTGCTTGAATAGAGAGAGTTCAGCTTCGAGTTCTTTCACGCGAGCCGATAGACCAACTTTGGTGCTCTTGTTGGCGCGAGCTGATCTTGCGGCGCAATTCAAGACTGATTTCAGAGCAGCCCTGCGCAGTTGGTCTAGTTCCTCATAGCCGCCCAAGGCAGACTCCGCAATGAGTCGCTGGTGGTTTAGACTCATCCCGCGGATTGATAGTGTGTCGTCAGAGTACTTTGCAAGCGCACCCTGTGATCTTAGAGCGGCAAGAAAACTTTCATTCTTTAGATGCGTAGCTGGCGATGAAGCTGCGCTTCGTAATAGCTCGCCTAATGCTTTGACGCTCACTAGGTCGACCTGTCGTCTGGCAGCGCGGACTTTTGTGGTAATGGTCATAGAGAAGCCTTTGGGCGCAGGAGTACGCAGATTCGGTAGTCTCGCTCTCTGTCGAGAAACTGCGGCTCAACAATCAGGCGTCCTTCCTCGATTAGATCCTCCAGATACGTCACCAGCGCTTCCTCCTCAAGGACAGTGAAGTCGCTGGTGCCAAAGTGCTGATTTAGCTCGTCGCTAAGAAGTTCTGCCTCTTTGGTCCCGTGCGTCACTCCATAGGCGACCCATTCGGCGGCCACCCCGCGTATTGTCGCCCCAGGAGTGGCTTCGGTTATGTAGTGCCAAAGATGCTGGGCGTCCGTGTGGCCGAGAAACCAACGCAAGGTATCCATTCCGCCGAAACCTCCTCCCCAGAAGAAGAGCATGGCGAAAAATCGTCGCAATTGGTGCTGTCGCAAGTAGTACCGCTTTCCATCGGCATCTAACTGCATTTCAATCCAATCGCAGAACAGGTCCATTGCCTCGCAGTAGGATTGCTTGAGCACTTGCGCTAGATCATTGCCTCCGAACTTTCTGGGCGGCGAGAAAAGGTTCGTGTAAGCGGGAATGGTGCCGATGCGTATCAGCCCACGCTGTAGCTTTTCGAGCAGCCTTATGAGACGAGCGCCGACTGCCGGTATTGGCCGAGCCTCCTTCTCCCTAAGGTCGCCGATTCCAGACTTTCTGTTCCGAAAGACAATCCGCGTCCCTGAATCGTCCAAAGACTCGCCTGCAACCAAGTCAATTAGCTCACCTACACGCCGCGCGGTCAGAAGGCCAACCGTAACCTGGACGGCACCGTAGAGAACTCGCAGGGCCTCATAGAGTCCCACGTTCTCGCGCAACTCGCGATACCACTGTTCCGCAGTCAATGGCGGGTCTGCACCGGGTCCGCCCATCTGACTAGGATCGATGCCCCATCTGCGTACGCCCAGGCGAATGCACGACTCAGAAAGGAAGGGCTGAATTGACCTATTCTCAGCAAAGGACGCAATTGACTGATTGGACTGTGAGGCCGCTGCTGCGAGGGCCAGGTAGCTATCAATGAGTGGATCACCATATTCCAGTGCGAACTCGATGGCAGCACGTAGCGATCGAAAGACCACCTCTTGCGGAACGGTGCGGTAGCGCCCCATAGCCTTCGTGTCGATTGAGCTAATGAATCGTCTCAGCTCATCGATCTGAAAATGGGGAGCGTCCATTCCCTCAGATCGAACCAACGCCAATGGCGCTATTGAGCCGACGTAACTTTTGAGGGCCCGCTCTCCCACGCGGATATCAGGCAGACTGGTGACTCTGGCTCGGGGACGTTCAGTCACACGGCGATACTCCGGACCGAGGCAGAGTTCGACAGGCACAGGCAGGACTAGTGAACGTCCAAAGAGCGTGCCCGCGTAGATTTCTCTGGCAAATTGGTCGTTCCTGGGTGACAACCGAAACCCGTTCTTTCCTTGCTTGTATTTCCTTTCAATTGCCAGCCACGCGCGGGCTTTGACGACCTCTTTTGCGTCAAGTGATGTGAGAAAATCTTCTGGCGTAGGAACCGGACTGTCAAAGTCATGATGAAGTTCCCGTCCTATGTTCTGGGCGTCAGGGGGCAGGGCGGAGATCTGAGCCCGCAGATATGCGCTAAGGCGTTCGGGCCACTGGTAGATTGAGACAATCGCGCTTCTGTGTGTCCCGATAGTTGAAACCAGAGCTTTAAGATCGTTCTCCGAGAGCCCAGTCAAGCCATGCTCTTGTAGGCCCAAGCTATCGGCACGAAGCAATAGGTAGTCGATGCAGTGAATGGTCCACATGAGCATGTTTCGCTCAGTGCCAAGTGCAAGTATTCGTCCGCCTGTTGTGTCTACGTGCGTGCGAGCAACTAGCCAGCATTTGAGGGATTCAAGTAATGATCGGTATCTCGGCGAGGTAAGCAGTGCTCCGTTTGGAAGTCGAACGCGCCAATCGATTTCGAACTTGGTCAGGCTTTCAATCGTCCAGGTGTGCGAATCGAAGGGGCTTTTCAGCCAACGGGCGGATTCGTATCGACGACCTTGCGTGCGCAGAAACGGCCTTATGAGGTCTTCCAGCTCTATTGACGAGCTAGTACCCGTGTCGTTATGCATAAATCAGGGCCTCCACGCGGCTTGGATCGATGTGGCGCCTTGCCATCGCTACCATCGAATGGAATTCAGGTTGCTCGTTCTGTGACTCCAGGTGTGGGATCAACCGTTCGGATATCCGGGCCCACCTAATTGCGCGCCCGCAGGCGCGCCGGGGGGATGTCTTCACCGCAGCCTCAAGGCTCATGAGGATCGTGAGAACGCCGGCATGAATGCCAAACACGACCGACCTCCGCTCAGGCAGTTCACGGGCTGGCAGCATGTCGGGCGATTCGAGGTGTGCCGGGACTCGCTTGAGCGCATGGTGCTCCAAGAACTCGTCAAGTTCGTCCATGGAGTCGAACTCGGTAGCTTCCAATAGAAAGGGTGACTCGCGTAGTGCTTCGCAAAGAATCCCGCTCTGGAATAGTCGAATCCACCGTTCAACAAAGAATTCTTGAATCGGGCGTGGCAAATAGCGATCAAGCAGAGAGGGTCTCCACTTTGCGTGTCCGAGAGCCTCCGCCATCGTCTCAACGCTTCCTGTCTCTAGATACACTAGAACGCCTGAGGAGGCGCGCAGTCGCCGCAAACTAAATCGAGTTGCCAAGTCCAGGCTTACTACTGGATCTCTCAGCCAAAGCAGATCGTTATTATCGTCGCCCCGGCTACTTGAAGCGAACTCACGAAACCTATTCGACATCCACTCTTTGTTGCGATGGGCTTCGGAGTCTGCATTCCAGTGCGAGGGCGTAGCGCCCATGCTGGAAATAGACAAGAACAGCCTTCGCCAGTGCTGATGGTTCTGTGTTCGCAACCAGTTTCGAAGTGGGGTAGTTAGCTCCACAATGTCTCGAACAATCTGGAGCGTCTCTGCGGTCAGCAGAACTTCTTGTTGGGCTAAGGCTGCGCCACGCCGACGCTTTACTCCTCGTAAGTACCAACCGGCATCCATTTTCGTCAGTCCAACTTCGTGGCCATGCGAATCGAAGAGTTCGAGCTCAGATAGGAACGCAGGAGTTATCTTTGGGTGCTCGCGGACAAGAATCGCAGCATGGGCTAGCAATAGCTGAGGAGTTGGCAGGCCGAGCTCCCATGTGGTCTGAGCCAAAGGTTCCGGATAGAAGCGATTCGCGGGGTACTCAGAGGCTAGGTGCTGGAATTGCTTGAGCTCAAATGTCGCGGCCGCGTGAGCCAAATGCTCCGTGCAGTCCCTGCTTAGGCGATAGGTGACCCCAGGATTGGCTCCGGTGGCTCCCATCCTGGTGGCGATCCCTAATGGAGCAATAGTTGTGCGGAGCTGTAGGCGACGCCGGGCCTCATCAACTTCAAATCGTGCCCAAGCCATTAGCGCATCAACTTCACGTCTGATGTCACGAAACAAGATCTCCTTGGCTTCACTGTCGGTCACGTGGAGTGGAACGGGAGTGATTAGCGAAACCTTAACCGCGTGACCGGCGGCGGTTGTCCTAACTTTAGCTACCGAGCAGTCAGCCTTTCGTGTCGCTGGAATAGGAATAGCTGGGATTGGCGAAGCCCATTTATTACCTAGGAGGTGGTTATTCAATAGATCAGCAAATCTCCTCCATTCGGCAGACAGAGTGTCGATCTTCTTGCCTTCGTGATGCCCTGATCGAAAATACGCAGGCATGAACTCGCTTAGCGCGTTGCCGATGCTGATGGAGTCGCTGAAGTCCAGTGCGCATCGATCTGCAAGGAAGTCAGATAATTGGCTGAGAATTGGAGAGATACTCGAGATACGGCTCTTTGAGAACCATGTTCGAGATGCGGCTAGTAGTTCGCGCGTACGTTCCGGCCCGAAGTGGCTCCAAAAACGCCATAGCCTCAGGGCACAGCGCTCTCCGGCGGCATTCTCGATGATCCAGCCTTGCCAGAATTCGATGGAGAGGGGGTCAAACTCCTGTGCATTAAGTTGATGTACGCGCTTACGGAAGCTCAAGTCCCAGGAGGACTGATTCAATGTGGATGGAACGTAGGGCTTCAGCGCTTCAGGCAGCGCCACGTGAAAGTTTCGGAACTTGTTCCAAGGCAAATCCTTCGTATTCGCTTCTGTAAACAGGTTTGTGTAGTAGGAAGCTACATATCCGCCTAGAACGTCCTTGATGGCGCCGTCGTGCGCTTGGAACAGTGTTTGATTAGTTAGCTCCAGATAAGCCTGCAGTCTGATAAGCGAGGCCTGTTGATGCGCGAGCGACCTTCGATCCGTCCTCAGCCTTGCAACGAAGGACTCAGGGATCCTGGAGAGCGGATAGCCAAAATGGCACCTTGGAATTGTGACAATTGGCATGTGCTGATTTCCTCACAGAATAGAAGAAATACTCGCAAAAACAATGTCATACCGTGCATGACAATGTAGCACCAAAAGATTAAACGGCCCGTTCGTCCAGGAACAGGACGCCGTTGTGCGCGAGCGAGATCTCGCCCGGGCGCGGGTGCGACCCACCACCGACCAGCGCCACCGCGCTGGCGGTGTGGTGCGGGGCTCGAAACGGGCGCTGGCGCCAGTGCGCCGGATCGAAGCCACGCCCGCTCAACGAAGCGACCGCCGCGGTCTCCAGGGCCTCGGCTTCGCTGGCATCGGGCAGGATGCCGGGCAGGCGTGAGGCCAGCAGCGTCTTGCCGCAGCCTGGCGAACCCAGCATCAGCAGGTGGTGGCTGCCGGCGGCGGCGATCTCCAGGGCACGTCGCGCCTGCTGCTGGCCGCGCACATCGGCCAGGTCCGGCTGTGGCGAAGGCGTGGCCATCGGCACGCTTGCCTCCGGCAACGCCTTGGCGCCGCTCACGCCGGCGCAGACCTCCAGCAGGGTGCGGGCCACCTTCACCTGCGCATGCCGCGCCAGCCCCGCTTCGGCGGCATTGCCTTCGGCGACCACCAGCGTGCGCTGCGCCTGCGCGGCGGCAATGGCCGCGGGCAACGCGCCGTCGACCGCGCGCAGCTCGCCGGTCAGCGCCAACTCGCCGATGAACTCATGTCCGGCCAGCGCGTTGCGGTCGATCTGGCCGCTGGCGGCGAGGATGCCCAGGGCGATCGGCAGGTCGAAGCGGCCGCCGTCCTTGGGCAGGTCGGCCGGTGCCAGGTTGATGGTGATGCGCCGCGCGGGATACTCGAACTGCGCGCAGAGCAGGGCGGCGCGCACGCGGTCACGCGATTCGCGCACGGCGGCCTCGGGCAGGCCGACGATCTGGGTCGAAGGCAGGCCACCGGACAGATGGACCTCCACCCGTACCGGGGGCGCGTGCACACCCGCGCGGGCGCGGCTGTGCACCAGCGCCAGGCTCATCGGGCCCGGCTCAGGCGGACGGGGTGTCGGTGCGGCTTTCCAATGCGGAGACGGCCTGTTCCAGCGCCTCGAGCTTCTCGCGGGTGCGCAGCAGCACGGCGCGCTGCACCTCGAACTCCTCGCGGGTCACCAGGTCCAGTTTGCCCAGGCCGGCCTGCAGGGCGCTCTTGAAGGTAGCCTGCAGCTCCTCGCGCGATTGACGCAGGCCCGGCGGTACCAGGTCGCTCAGGCGACGGGCGAGTTCGTCGATGTGGTTCAGGTCGATCATGGTGGGTCTCCGCACGAATTGGCCGAGCCTAGTGGGTCGGCGGCGTGCGGCGTATCGGGGTCCGTTATGACAGGCGGTAAGGATAGTCCGTAATGCCCATGCCGGCACCTTGGCCGGGGTGGCCAAGCGCACCGGCGTAGAGGGTATCCTTCGGACAGATAACCCGAGGGAAGCGACCGATGAAGATGATCATGGCCATCGTCAAGCCGTTCAAACTGGACGATGTGCGTGAAGCGCTGGCCGAGCGTGGCGTGGCCGGCATCACCGTCACCGAGGTGAAGGGGTTTGGCCGGCAGAAGGGCCACACCGAGCTCTATCGCGGTGCCGAGTACGTGGTCGACTTCCTGCCCAAGGTGAAGATCGAGGTGGCGGTCACCGATGCCCAGGCCGACGAAGTGGTCGAAGCCATCGTCAAGGCCGCCGGTACCGGCAAGATAGGCGACGGCAAGGTGTTCGTCTACGACCTGGGCAGCGTGGTGCGCATCCGCACCGGCGAAGTGGACGCCGACGCACTCTGAGCCGCCGCGCAGGCCGGGACGCCATCCCGGCAGCGCATCGCCGGGGAGGGGGCTCCGGCTCCCGTTTCCGCCCGGAACCAACGCATCAGGCCCCATCACGCCAGGCCTGCACGCCCCGCGTGGTCACTCCTGGCCCTTGATCCGCCGGTACAGGCGCTTCCACGTACCGCGAATGGCCTGCACCCAGCCCGGCTCGGCCAGCAGGGCCACCTGTTCGGCGCTTGGCCGTTGGCCGGTCAGGCGCTGGCGCATCTTCACCAGGTTCTTCATGTCGCTGCGGCGCAGCTGGCGGCTGATCGGCCCGTTGCGCAACCAGCGCGGCGAGCGCCACGCCGAGGTGAAATCCAGCAGCACCGGCACGCCGGCGCTGACCACCACGTTGGTGCCATGCAGGTCGTTGTGGGTGATGCCGGCGGCATGCAGGCGGCCGAGCGCGTTCTGCAGCTGGTCGAAGACTTCCTGGGTGACGCCCTGCACGCCGGCGCTGAGGGTATCGCCGGGGATGAACTCCATGCCCAGCGCCAGGCCGCCCAGGGTGCCCAGCAGCGCCGGCGCATGTTTCCAGCCTTTCAGGCGTTCCAGTACCCGGGCCTCGCGGCGGACCAGCAGGCGCGCGACCGGCGCCAGCGGCGTGCCACGGTAGCGGCGGTAGTCCTTGACCACGGCCGGCCGGCCATCGAGCTCGGTGCGGTAGACGTCGGGCTCGAGCAGGCGTTCGCCGCGCTTGAGCAGGTTGGGGGTGGGGACGACGGCATGTTCACCGTCAAAGGCGGGCAGGGAATTCATGGCAGACCTTCCTGACGCGGCGTGGGCGCGGAAAGCGTCGTGAACTGCCGGTCTTCGGGGTGATTCGTGTTGAGTGGCCGAATTATAAAACTGAACAGTCCACGAATTGCTGAATGTAAAAAAAATGTAGGAACCGTGTGACGGAAAGGATCGTTGCGCTGGTTGGCTTGCAACACTGCCGGGCCTTTGCGCTCGCCATCGCCACAAACGAAAAACCCCGCGCCTTGCGGGCGCGGGGTTGGGTCACCACGGCGGGCCTGGGTGGCTTACTCGCCCAGTGCCTTGGCCACGAACGGCGGGCTGACCATCACGCCGGTATGCAGCGGGGCGGTGTAGTACAGCGTGTCGAACGGCTTGGCGGCCGCATCGGCCTCACGGAAGCCGAAGCCGAAGCCGGCCTGCTTGCTGGCCACGGTCACCGACCACCAGCCGGTCGGGTAGCACGGCTGCGGGAACGGCAGGGTCTTGAACGACTGGAAGCCGGCCTTGCCCATTTCCGCGCGCATGTCCTTGATCAGGTCCAGCAGCGCCAGCGGCGACTCGCTCTGCTGCACCAGCAGGCCGTCGTCCTTCAGGGCGCGGAAGCAGCTTTCGAAGAACGCCTTGTTGAACAGGCCTTCGGCCGGGCCGACCGGGTCGGTGGAGTCCACGATCACCACGTCCACGCTGCCCGGGGCGCAGTTGGCCATGTAGGCCACGCCGTCGTCGAACAGCAGCTCGGCGCGCGCGTCACCGTTGGATTCGCACAGTTCCGGGAAGTACTTCTCGGCCATGCGGGTGACCTGCTCGTCGATGTCGCACTGGGTGGCGCTCTCCACGCCCGGGTGCTTGAGCACCTCGCGCAGGGTGCCGCAGTCGCCGCCGCCGATGATCACCACGCGCTTGGGCGCCGGGTGGGTGAACAGCACCGGATGGCTGATCATCTCGTGGTAGAAGAAGTTGTCCTTGGTGGTCAGCATCATGGCGCCGTCGATGACCATCAACTTGCCCCAGTCGGTGCTGTCGTAGATCTCGATCTTCTGGAACGGCGACTGCACTTCGTCCAGCTTGCCGGTGATGCGGAAACCAATGGCCGAGCCGGTCGGCTGGAAGTGTTCGATGAACCAGTTTTCGTTGGAGGTCATTGCAATATCCCTAGGAGGAGTGGGCTGTTCCTTCTCCCCCGGGAGAAGGTGGCGCGGAGCGCCGGATGAGGGTACGGGTGAAACCTGCTGAATCTGGGACTTGGCCGTACCCTCACCCCCAACCCCTCCCCCGGAGGGGGAGGGGAGCAAAGGCGCGGGCGCGGATTGTAACGGACCGGTGCCCCGCTGGCGTTAGAATGCGCGTCCTTATTTATCCACAGCCGAGAGTTGCTACGCCGATGAGCGATTGGTCCCTCGAACAGGCCCGCAAGACCTATTCGATCCCGCACTGGTCCGATGGTTATTTTGACGTCGATGCCGCAGGGCATGTCGTGGTCCGCCCCGCCGGTAGCGCGGGCGTCACCGTTTCCCTGCCGCAGATCGTCGATTCGGCCCGTGCCGCAGGCGCCAAGTTGCCGCTGCTGGTGCGCTTCCCGGACATCCTGGGCGAGCGCCTGGGCAAGCTGCAGGCGGCCTTCGCCCAGGCCCAGGCGGACTGGGACTACGCTGGCGGCTATACCGCGGTGTACCCGATCAAGGTCAACCAGCACCGTGGCGTGGCCGGCACCCTGGCCAGCCACCACGGCGAGGGCTTCGGCCTGGAAGCCGGCTCCAAGCCGGAACTGATGGCGGTGCTGGCGCTGAGCCGGCCGGGCGGGCTGATCGTCTGCAACGGCTACAAGGATCGTGAATACATCCGCCTGGCGCTGATCGGCCGCAAGCTCGGCCTGCAGACCTACATCGTCATCGAGAAGCCCTCCGAGCTGAAGCTGGTGCTGGAGGAGTCCAAGGCACTGGACGTGAAGCCGGGCCTGGGCGTGCGCATGCGCCTGGCCTCGCTGGGCGCCGGCAAGTGGCAGAACAGCGGCGGTGACAAGGCCAAGTTCGGGCTGTCGCCGCGGCAGCTGCTGGACCTGTGGAAGTCGCTGCGTGACACCGAGTACGCCGATTGCCTGAACCTGCTGCACTTCCACATGGGCAGCCAGATCAGCAACGTGCGCGACATCGCCAACGGCATGCGCGAGGCCACCCGCTACTTCGTCGAGCTCTCGCGCCTGGGCGCGAAGATCAGCCACGTCGACGTCGGCGGTGGCCTGGGCATCGACTACGAAGGCACCCGCTCGCGCAGCTACTGCTCGATCAACTACGGCCTGAACGCCTACGCCAGCAACATCGTGCAGCCGCTGGCCGAGGCCTGCGAGGAGCATGCACTGACCCCACCGCGCATCATCACCGAGTGCGGCCGCGCGATGACCGCCCACCACGCGGTGCTGATCGCCAACGTGTCTGAAGTGGAGCAGGCCGCCGAAGGCCGCATCCCCGAGGCGCACGACGATGAGCCGGCCGCGGTCCGCCACCTGCGCGAGATCCACGACGAGCTGGACCAGCGCCCGGCGGTGGAGCTGTTCCAGGAGGCCCAGCACTTCCACGCCGAAGGCCTGAGCGCCTATGCGTTGGGCCAGATCGACCTGCCGCAGCGGGCGCGCATCGACGACCTGTTCTACGCGATCGCCCACGGCGTACGCGCGCGCCTGAGCTACGACGAGAAGAGCCACCGCCCGGCGCTGGATGAGTTGAACGAGCGCCTGGTCGACAAGTATTTCGTCAACTTCAGCGTGTTCGAGTCGATCCCCGATGCCTGGGCCATCGACCAGGTGTTCCCGATCGTGCCGATCGAACGCCTGAACGAGCGACCGGACCGCCGCGGCGTGATCGCCGACATGACCTGCGACTCCGACGGCATGGTCAAGACCTACGTCGAGAACGAGAGCCTGGACAGCTCGCTGCCGCTGCACGCGGTGCGCCACGGCGAGAGCTACCGCATCGGCTTCTTCCTGGTCGGTGCCTACCAGGAAATCCTCGGCGACATCCACAACCTGTTCGGCGACACCGACGCGGTGGAAGTGGTGGCCGACGCCGATGGTTACTCGATCACCCAGCAGCGTCGCGGGGACACCACCGACGTGATGCTGGACTACGTGGGCTACAAGCTCGACGACCTGCGCGCGGCCTACAAGCAGCGCGTGGCCGCGGCCAACCTGCCGGCCGAGCGTGCTGCCGAGCTGGACGCTGCGCTGGAAGCGGGCCTGACCGGCTACACCTACCTGTCGGACGAACCGCTGGGCTGAGCCCGGTGGTGGATGCGCCCCTCTCCCGCGTGCGGGAGGGGGGCGTTTTCGTTTCCGGCATCCGACCCAAAGAAAACGGCGGCTTGCGCCGCCGTTCGCATTGCATCGCGATGCTCCTGCAGTACCGCCTCAGCCGCCCTTGTAGGCGCCGTGGACGATGCTGCCTTCCAGCGTCTGCTCATCCTTGACCAGGTTGTACAGCGGGCAGGTTTCCTCTACCGTGTCGCGCAGTGCCAGGATCTCCTGTTCCGACGCCGGCGACTCGATCCGCGCGGTGTAGCGGATGTCGTGGAAGCGCGCCGGGCCGCTCACGTTCGTGCCGAAGCGCGGGCTGAGCTCGGCGTCGGCGGTGACCTCCAGCGAATCCAGCAGCACGTTGCGCGCACCGGCCTGCACTTCAAAGATATGCGTGGGGCAGGTGGTGGTGACGCCGATCAGGTGTTCCTCGGCGGTCGGTGCAAGCCCATAGCCGAGCAGGCCCGGTGCGCTGTCGTGCAGTTGCAGGTGGTAGCCGTCCTTGCCGATGAACACCTGGCGCAGGCCGGTGTGCGGCTCGACGTGGGCGCGCGCGACCAGCGTTTCGGGGTTGGCCGGCGTGCCCGACGCGGCTTCGCGCTGCTTGGCCAGCACGGCCGGGCGCTTCTCCTGGGTGATGAAGTCGCGCAGGCCCGGCGGCAGGCCCGGGTCACGCGTGGCTGGGGTCTGGATGTACTCCACTTCGATGCGCCTGATCGGTTGCGCCTGCGTCACCAGGTTGATCGCCGAGGATTGCTCGTGGACGCTGCGCTTGAGCGCCTGCAGCTGCGCATCGGTGGCCGGCGAGTCGATGTAGGCCACGTAGGAAAGGTTGTTCGGGTAGCTCAGGTTAGCGCTCTTGCGCTTGGGGATGCTGGTGAACACCACGTCCAGCCCATCGATCGGGATGTTCGCCGCCGCAGCCTGCACCAGGTACTCGTCGGCGATGGCGCTGGACAGCACGCCCACCAGCGAATCCCACGAACCCGCGCCCAGGTTGTAGCCGGCATAGTCGCGACCACTGTCGCTCAGGTACTGGAAGGTGCCGGTCGGCCCGATGCGCAGGCGGCGCACGCCCGAGCGGCTTTCGGCGGTGACCTTGGCATGGATGGCGGTCGGTACGCCGTCCTGCGCCGATTGCGCCTGGATGGCGGCCTTCTTCTCGACCAGGTAGTCGCGCAATGGCGTGCTCGACGGCGCCGCCGATGCCGGTGGCAGCAGCAAGGCCGTGGACAGTACGGAGGCAGTGAGGGCAAGCAACAACGGACGTGCGATGGACATGACAGGCAGGACTCCGCAGCGGGCCGGATGGCCGGAAGACTGACGACTTTCCACGTTGCGATGAATACGCGGAAATAGCCGATGGCGATGCTGTTATTACCGCCGGCATCTCCTGCTGGCTGATACCGCCGAGCGCAGGATCTCATGCGATGCGGTCATTATTCAGCGTGTGAACGAGTTCCTAGCATCCGTCGCTCAGCCCGATCAGAGGAAGTGTACGGATGCAGTCCCAGCACGAGCGTCATCGCAAGACCATCAGTCCCGTTATCGCGGGGCACAGCCGTCATCTGCCTGCACGCTCCGTGCTTGCCTGCGTGATCGTCGCTGCGCTGGCCGGTGTGCTGTCGCCGTCGCAGGCCCATGCGCAATCGGCCGAACAGCTGCAGCGTGAGAACGCGCAGTTGAAGGCCGAGATCGCGCGCCTGCGCCAGGCGGCCGGCCTCCCGCCGGAAGCCGGCACCGCGGCGCCACCGAGTACCGCGGCGCAGGCATCGGTCGAGCCGATACCAGCATCGGACGTCGGGGATGCAGCGCTGCTGGATGCGGTGATCGTCAAGAGCGAGCAGATCAAGCAGCAGGCCGCGTCGATCTCGGCGGTTACCGGCGAGGAGCTGGAGAAGTTCCACGTCAACAACTTCCGCGACATCGTCAATCGCATCGGCAACGTGCGCACCTCGTGGCAGAACCCGAACACCGCCTCGATCTTCGTGCGCGGCGTGGGTTGGGCCGCCGGTGCCGGCGTGCTGGAGCCCAGCGTCGGCGTCAGCGTGGACGGTGTGGGTCACGGCATCAATGCGATCTCCGCGTTGAGCAACTACCTGGACATCGAGTCGGTGCAGGTGGTGCGTGGGCCCAACGGTACCGAAGGCGGTCGCGCGGCTAACGTGGGGCGTGTGGAGATCACCACCCGCAAACCGAGCTTCACCCCGGAAGCGCGCGCGGCGATCACGCTGGGCGAACGCAACACCACCATCGCCACCGCGGTGGTGGGTGGTGCCATCATCGACCAGAAGCTGGCCTACCGCCTGAGCGTGAACCGCGAGGCGGCCGATGGTCCGTTCGACAATGCCAACGACACGCACTACAGCTGGCGCAATACCGACCGCACCAACGTGCGTGCGCAGCTGCTGTTCACGCCGAACGATCGCCTTGAAGCGAACCTGTCGGTGGATGTCACCCCGAAGGGCCGCGAGATCTGCGAGAACTGCTTCTGGTTCAACACCAAGACGCCAGCCACCTACGACTGGACCAATCCGGTCACCGGCCAGCCGGGGCAGGTGAACTACGCCGAGGATGTGTTCGGCAAGCTGCAGCGGCGCTGGTTTGCGCAGAACCCGAACTACACCATCGACGACTACTACCGCCCGCACGTCAACACCATCGGCGAGTACCCGAATACCTACAAGACCGCCGGTGTCACCGCCAACGTCGCCTACAAGCTCAGCGACACGACCACGTTGACCTCGATCACCGGCTGGCGCGACTACGACTTCTCGCAGGGCGCGGGCTCGCATACCGGCTTCGAGTGGTTGCGTGCCCCGCGCGGCACCCAGACCAGCTTCGAGCAGCTCAGCCAGGAGCTGCGCCTGGACAGCCAGTTGAGCGACGGCCTGAGCCTGCGTGCCGGCGGTTTCTATTTCCACGGCAAGTTCCCCAACTACAGCCAGACCGAGCGCTACGGCACCGATGCCGGGGCGTACTACGCCAACGCCGCGCAGTACGCGTTGCTCGATCCGATCAATCCGGCACTGCCCAATGCGGTGGATGCCGCCGGCCGGTTGCTGCTGTTCAATTCCACCTATGGGTTGGTCACCCAGCGCAAGGAACGTTACGACAACAAGACGCTGGCGGCGTACTCCAACCTCAAGTGGGAGGTCACCGACGACTTCAGCGTCAATGCGGGCCTGCGTGTCAGCCGCGAGACCCGCAACACCCGCGCCGGCAGCGCGATCCTGGCCGACGGCTTTGCCGGGGAGCTGAACCCGGCCAAGGTCAACAACGTCGTCTACAACGGCTTCGCCAACGATGCATCCGGCAACCTCGCCGCGGGCAACAACGCGGCGCAGCTGGCACTGGCCGACCTGGTCGCACAGAAGTACTTCGGCGTGGCCACCTACGGTGCTCTGAGCGCCAGGCAACGCCAGCAGGTGGCCGCGGCCAAGGCGATCCGCGCCGGCCGCATCGGCAGCTCGTATCTTGAGGTTGCCGCGCCGGAGTACCAGGAGACGCTGTTCAGCGGCGTGCTCGGTGCGAACTACCGCATCAACGACGCATTGACCGTGTATGGCTCGTACCGCTACGGCGAGAAGCCGGGCATCACCCAGATCGTCGGCGCCACCGCGTTGGGCGGGAAGTCGGTGCCGGCCAAGGCCGAGTCCACGCAGGCCTGGGAGCTGGGCTTCAAGTCGCTGCTGCTCGATGACAAGCTCTCGCTGGCCGGCACCGTGTTCCTGCAGGACATCAACGACTACATCCAGAACACCTTCGTCTACGACGAGGTGCAGACCGCGCTGAACAACGACGGCAAGCCGGCCTACGTGGCCGCGCTCGGCAACGTGCCCAAGGTGCGCACCCGCGGCCTGGAGCTGGACGTGGCCTACTTCGGCATCCCGTACACCACGCTGCGCTTCTCCGGTGCGTACACGGATGCGACCTACCGCAAGTTCCCGCGCGCGCCGAACCCGGCCGAACTGGGCGGTGGCAATCCGGCCGGCCCATACTACGACGCCAGCGGCAAGACCCTGCCGGGTGCGCCGAAGGTCAGCGGCAACCTGTTCGCCGACTTCTCGTACCCGCTGGGGCAGGTGTGGGCATTGCAGTCCAACCTCAACTACAACTACCAGAGCAGCTACTACACCGACACGCTGCTGTCGCGCTACGCCAAGACCGATCCACTGGGGACCACCGATTTCTCGATCGGCCTGGGCCGCCAGGATGGCCGCTTCGCGATCAGTCTGGTCGCCAAGAACCTGTTCGACCAGGACACCGGCGTGCCGCTGACCTGGAACTCGTACAAGCCGGGCATTCCGCGCTGGCTGGGCGTGACCGTGCAGGCGTCGTTGTACTGAGGCGCAGGAAGGCATCGCCGGCCAGGCTGGCCCGTTGAGGGGTCAGCTGGCCGGCTTGAGGTCCACGCCTTCCATCGCCTGTTCAACGCTGTCCGCGTTGCAGCGCACGGTGGCGACGTGGCGACCATTGACCTCCACGTTCACGCCGGCCTGCACTTCGTGCTCGTCGGTCATGCGGTCCACGCTCCAGAACACGTCATAGACCGTGTTGCCGTTGGGCACGCTGATCGAATAGGAGATCGCCCGCCCGATGCCTTCCCATTGCCAGGTGGAGGCCTCTTCGCGGCGCGCCTTCAGCTGCATTTCCGGGGGCCGTCCGGGCTTGCCGAAGGTGTAGTGCAGCGTATCGCCCGCATCGCACAGCAGCACCTGCTTGCCGTTGGTGGTGTTGCAGGTGAACAGCGGTGTTTCGGCCGCGGCGCAGGTGTTGCCGGCCGCGGCCGGCATGGCGGTGAATGCGGCGGTCAGGGCCAGTGCCGCGACGGCATGTCCGTGGCGTTCCATCTCGCTGCGTCTCCTTGTCTGTGGATGCGTGGTCCGCACGACCGCCGCTGTGGTGGTCAGGCCTGTCGCGCGACCTGGAAGCCAGCGAACGACTGGCTGACCGGCATCAGTTCCAGGCGGTTGATGTTCAGGTGCGGCGGCAGCGTGGCCACCCAGAAGATCTGCTCGGCGATGTCGGCAGCCGTCATCGGGTCGGCCCCCTTGTACAACTGGTCCGACGCGGCCTGGTTGCCGTGCGTGCGCACCAGGGTGAATTCGGTTTCGGCCATGCCCGGTTCGATCGCGGTCACGCGTACGCCGGTGCCGTGCAGGTCCGAGCGCAGGCCCAGCGAGAACTGGCTCACGAAGGCCTTGGTGCCGCCGTAGGCATTGCCGCCCGGGTACGGGTAGATGGCGGCGGTGGAACTGATGTTGATGATCGCGCCGCGGCGTTCGATCAGCTTCGGCAGCAGCGCATGGGTCAACGTGACCAGCGCGGTGATATTGGTGTCGATCATGGTGCGCCAGTCGTCCAGGCTGGCGTGCTGGGCCGCGGCGGTGCCCTGGGCGAGGCCGGCGTTGTTGACCAGCAGGTCGATGTCACGGAAGCCGGCCGGCAATGCCGCCAGCGCCGCCTGCATGGCCGCGCTGTCGCGGATGTCGAACACCGCCGCATGCACGGTGCCGGAACCGAATTCGTCGACCAGCGGCTGCAGGCGCTCGGCACGGCGACCGGTGACGATCACCTTCCAGCCGGCCGATGCGAAGCGACGTGCGGTGGCGGCGCCGAAGCCGGAAGTGGCACCGGTGATCAATGCAGTCTTGGACATTGCGGAATCCTTGGGGCAGGGATTTCGATTTTCGCACTTTGCGGTGGTGCGGGTGTGGGGAGGTCGCCGCCTCAAGCAAAGGGCCAAAGCCAAAGCGCCCTCTCATCCCAACCCTTCTCCCGCAGGCGGGAGAAGGGCTAAAGCCAAGAGCCAAGAGCCACAGCACCCCTCCCCAACCCTCCCCTGCGCCCGCGGCGCAAGGGAGGGGGTGACTGAGTGATCTGTCGGGCCGCGGCGTGGCGAAGCAGCGCTCTGCTCCCTCCCTTGCGCCGCAGGTGCTGGGGAGGGTTGGGGAGGGGTGCTCTTTGCAGGTAAATCAACGTCGCAAAAAGATTGAATTTCGAGCAGGCGCGCACTCAAAGCCCCGGGTGCGCCCCGCTTACCCGGGCTACAACGGCACAAACAAAAAGCCCCAACACCAAAGCGATGTCAGGGCCTGAATGTTCGAAGGGCTCTTCAAGTGATCTGTCAGTCGCAACAGCCCCCCTTGAGTCAAGAAGGGGGCGCGCCGACAGGCGCGGGGATTTGGAGAAGAGGGGCACGGGGGCCAAAGTTTGTTTCACAAACTTTGGAGTGAAGCCGCCGTAGGCGACTTCACTGCGCCTTGATCGCCATCGCCTGCAGTCCGCTGCCGTCGAGCTTGGACTTGGCCTCGGCCAGTTCGCTGGCGGTGCCGTACGGTCCCATGCGCACGCGGTACACGGTGTTGCCGTTGATCTGCGCCGATTCCACGCGCGCGGCCAGGCCCATCATCGCCAGCTTGGCCTTGGTGGCTTCGGCCTCGCCGGAAGCGCCGAACGCGCCGGCCTGCAGGATGTAGCGCACGTTCTCGCTGGCTGCCGCAGGTGCGGCGGCGGCCGGTGCCGGGGTTGCCGCGGCCGGCCGGGTAGCGGGCTGGGCGGAGGCGACCTGGGCCGGGCGGGCCGGCGTGGCTTCGGCCACCGGCGTCGGCTGGCGCGGCGTTTCGCTGACCGGTGCCGGCAGGGCGGCGGTGGCCGGCAGCGGGCGACCTTCCAGCGCGGCCTGCGCACGCTGCGCCTCGGTCGGCGGGGTGGCGCTGGCCGCTGCGGCGGCACGCGCAGCCGCGGCACGGCGCTGTTCCTCGGCCTTGGCACTGGCCGCCAGCTCGGCGTCGGACATCTGCACTTCGGTGCCCGGCAGCAGGTTGTAGAACTCGTACTGCGTGGCAGGCTTGTCTTCCGGCTTGGTGGCCGCCTGCGCGGCGGGCCGTGGCACATCCACGCCCGCATCGACGTCGGCATCGGCGACCGGCGCCGGCTGTGCGTCCGGGTTGGGTTGCGGGCCTACCCGCAGGAAACCGTCGCCGTCCTTCTTGAACAGGTTCGGGGCCGCCAGGAACACCACGGCAGCGATCGCCGCACCGGCGACCAGCCACACCCACCCGGGCGTGCCGTTGCCGCTGTTGCGTCGTGCCTGTGTCTTGCCGCGTCGTGCTGCCATTTCTACTGCGTCTCCTTGACTTACATCTTTTCCGGGGCGCTCACGCCCAGGATGCCCAGACCATTGGCCAGCACCTGACGGGCCGCGCAGGCCAGCGTCAGCTTGGCGTTGCGCGAGGCCCCGTCGTCCACCAGCACCGGCGTCCCGTGATACCACGTGTGGAAAGCGTGCGCCAATTCACGCAGGTACTGCGCGACCTGGTGCGGTTCCAGCGCGGCGCCGGCGGCTTCCACTACTTCCGGGTAACGCGAGATTTCGTTCATCAGTTCCAGCGACAGCTCGTCGCCGAGCAGCGACAGCGCGGCCAGGCCGTCGGCCTGCTTGTAGTCCAGGCCCTTCTCCTGGGCCTGACGCAGCAGCGAGCAGACCCGGGCATGCGCGTACTGCACGTAGAACACCGGGTTGTCGTTGCTCTGCTGGCGGGCCAGGTCGATGTCGAAGGTCAGCTGCGAGTCCGGCTTGCGCGCGATCAGGAACCAGCGCACCGCGTCGCTGCCCACTTCCTCGATCAGGTCGCGTAGCGTCAGGTAGCTGCCGGCACGCTTGGACAGCTTCACTTCCTCGCCGCCGCGCATCACCGTGACCATCTGGTGCAGCACGTACTCCGGCCAGCCCTGGGGGATGCCCAGGTCCAGCGCCTGCAGGCCGGCGCGCACGCGCGCCAGCGAGCCGTGGTGGTCGGCGCCCAGCTCGGTGATGGCGCGCTCGTAGCCGCGCTGCCACTTGCTCAGGTGGTAGGCCACGTCCGGCAGGAAGTAGGTGAAGGTGCCGTCGGACTTGCGCATCACGCGGTCCTTGTCGTCACCGAAATCGGTGGAGCGCAGCCACAGCGCGCCGCCTTCCTCGTAGGTGTGGCCCGAGCGGATCAGCTGGTTGACGGTCTCGGCGACCTTGCCGTCCTTGTACAGCGAGCTTTCCAGGAAGTAGATGTCGAAATCCACCCCGAACGCGGCCAGGTCCAGGTTCTGCTCGTTGCGCAGGTAGGCCACGGCGAAGCGGCGGATGGACTCGATGTCCTCGGCGTCCTTGGCACCGACCACCTGGCTGCCTTCCAGCTCGACCGTCTGGCCGAGCAGGTAGGCCTTGGCCACGTCACCGATGTAGTCGCCGTTGTAGGCGTCGGCCGGCCACTGTGCGTCGCCCGGCTTGAAGCCGCGCGCGCGCGCCTGCACCGATTTGGCGAGGTTCTCGATCTGCACGCCGGCATCGTTGTAGTAGAACTCGCGCTTGGCGTTCCAGCCGTTGGCTTCCAGCACGCGGGCGATGCAGTCGCCGATCGCGCCGGCGCGGCCGTGGCCGACGTGCAGCGGGCCGGTCGGGTTGGCCGAGACGTATTCCACGCCGACCGAGCGGCCGTTGCCGCTCAGGTTGCGGCCGTAGTCGGCGCCTTCCTTGAGCACGCTGACCACTTCGCGCTGGTAGGCCACCGGCGCGAGCTTGAAGTTGATGAAGCCCGGGCCGGCGATCTCGACCTTGGCGATGTCATCGCTGGCGGGCATGGCCTCGACCAGCGCCTGGGCCAGTGCGCGCGGGTTGCTGCGCGCGGCCTTGGCCAGCAGCATCGCGGCGTTGGTAGCGAAGTCGCCGTGTTCGCGGGTCTTGGGTCGCTCGACCACGAATTCCGGCGGCAGGGTGTCGGCAGGCAAGGTGCCGTTGGCGCGCAAGGCTTCGATGCCTTGGCCGATGATGGCGCGGAGTTGGGGTTTCACGTGGACTATCTGCTTGAAGCGCGGAACTGCCCATTTTACCCGACCTGTGGGTCAACCGCCCCCGGATCGCCGCAGGTGGGGGTCAGGATTGTCAAAACCGCGTTGACGGGCTTCACATCCAGCCACGCGCGGCCAATGACACCGGCGGGCCGTCACCGACCACGAAATGGTCCAGCAGGCGCACCTCCACCAGCGCCAGCGCCTGTCGCAGGCACCGGGTGAGGGCGCGGTCGGCCGCCGAGGGCTCGGGGTCGCCGGAGGGGTGGTTGTGGCCGACGATCACCGCCGCGGCATTGTGGGCCAGGGCCCGCCGGACCAGCTCGCGCGGATGGACCTGGGCACTGTCGAGGGTGCCGCTGAACAGCTCCTCGAAGGCCAGCGCCCGGTGCCGGGTGTCCAGGAACAATGCGGCAAACACCTCCTGCGTATGGTGGCGCAGGCGCTGGGCGAAGTAGCGGCCGGCCGCGTCGGGGTCGCTCAGCAGCGTGCCGCGCTCCAGCGCCGTGGCCAGGTGGCGGCGGCCCAGTTCCAGCGCGGCATTCAGCTTGCAGGCGCGGGCCGGGCCGAGCCCGCGCAGGCGTGCCAGCGCGGCCGGTTCACGGTCCAGCAGGGCCCGCAGCGAGCCCTGCGCCTGCAGCAGTTCACGCGCGGTCTGCACCGCATCACGGCCAGGCAACCCGGAGCCCAGGAAGATGGCCAGCAGTTCGGCATCGGACAGCGCGCCGGCACCGCGTGCCAGCAGCTTCTCGCGGGGGCGTTCGGCGCGTGGCCAGTCACGAATGTGCATGCCGGCAGGTTGGGTGTTGATGAGCAAAAGGTGGATCGGCCCGGAGATACCCTTCGGTTAAGCTAATCGTTCTTGTGCAGCTAGGAATTTCCACTCGTGACCAGCGTTTCCCCGAGTACCCCGGCGTCCTTGCGGCCGCTGGAAGGACAGAAGCTGCTGTTGTGCGTCGGTGGCGGCATTGCCGCCTACAAATCATTGGAACTGGTGCGCCGCCTGCGCGACGCCGGGGCCACCGTGCAGGTGGCCATGACCGCCGGGGCGCAGCAGTTCGTCACCCCGCTGAGTTTCCAGGCGTTGTCCGGCCATCCCACCCGCACCACGCTGTGGGACAGCGCGGCCGAGCAGGCCATGGGCCACATCGAACTGGCGCGCTGGGCCGACCGCATCGTGATCGCGCCGGCCACCGCCGACCTGCTGGCGCGGCTGGCGCATGGCAACGCCGATGACCTGGTGACCACGCTGTGCCTGGCCACCACCGCGCCGCTGACGGTCTGCCCGGCGATGAACCACCGCATGTGGCTGCACCCGGCCACGCAGGCCAACATCAGCCTGCTGCGCGGGCGCGGCGTGCAGGTGATCGGTCCGGAGGACGGCCCGCTCGCCGAGGGCGAATCCGGACCGGGCCGCCTGAGCGAGGCGCAGGCCATCGTCAGCGCGCTGGCGGCCAACCTGGCCGCACCGGCGGCGGCCGTGCCCGGCCGCCTGAACGGGGCCCGGGTGCTGATCAGCGCCGGCCCGACCTATGAAGACCTGGACCCGGTGCGTTACGTCGGCAACCGCTCCAGCGGCAAGATGGGCTATGCGCTGGCCGCCGCGGCCGCCCGCCAGGGCGCGCAGGTGGTGCTGGTCAGCGGCCCGGTGCAGCTGCCCACGCCGGCCGGCGTGGAGCGCATCGACGTGCGTTCGGCCGCGCAGATGCGCGAGGCGGTGCTGTCGGCGTTGCCGGCGGACATCTACATCGGCGCCGCCGCGGTGGCCGACTACACCCCGCGCCAGGTGTCGCCGCAGAAACTGAAGAAGACCGCCGGCAGCCAGACCCTGGTGCTGGAGCTGGTCCGCACCGCCGACATCCTGGCCGAAGTGGCCGCGCAGGAGCAGGCACTGAAGCTGGTGGTCGGGTTTGCCGCCGAAACCCACGACGTGGAGAAGTACGCCCGTGGCAAGCTGGCCGACAAGCACCTGGACCTGATCATCGCCAACCAGGTCGGCGTCGCCGGCGGTGGCTTCGAGAGTGACCAGAACGCGGCCACCGCCTACTGGAACGGTGGCCAGCGCGAGTTCCCCGGCACCGCCAAGACCCAACTGGCAGAACAACTGCTGGACCTGATCGCGGAGAGACTGGACGCATGAGCAACCCCAACGCATTGCAGCCCCTGCAGGTAAAGCTGCTGGACCCCCGTTTCGGCGATGCATGGCCGTTGCCGGCCTACGCCACCGAAGCCAGCGCCGGCATGGACCTGCGCGCGGCCATCGAGGCGCCGCTGGCGCTGGTACCGGGTGACGCGGCGCTGCTGCCCAGCGGCATCGCCATCCACATCGCCGACCCGGGCCTGTGCGCGGTGGTGCTGCCGCGCTCCGGGCTGGGCCACCGCCACGGCATCGTGCTGGGCAACGGTACCGGGCTGATCGATGCCGACTACCAGGGCCCGCTGCTGATCAGCGTGTGGAACCGCGGCCGCGAAGCCTTCACCATCGAGCCCGGCGACCGCATCGCGCAGCTGGTGGTGATGCCGATTGCACGCGTGAGCCTGCAGGTAGTGGATACTTTCATCGACAGCGCACGTGGAGCGGGTGGATTCGGCCACACCGGGGTGCGCTGACAGGGGAAAACACGATGAGCCAAGGGAAAGAAGGGCGCCCGCGCATCGCGCTGGGCCGTTCAACACCGCTGCTTGCGGTGCTGGTGCTGCTGTTGGCCGGCCTGTTCGGCTGGAGCGCGGTGAACCAGTGGCTGCAATCCGATACCGGCACGGCGCTGGAGCAGTCGCGTGACCAGGCGGTGGCGGGCGTACAGAAGGCGCTTGACGGGCAGACCCGGCAGTTCGCCAGCCAGCTGCAGCTGGAACCGGTGAAGGCCGCCCTGGCCGGCGGCGACGCCCAGGCCAGCGCGCTGGCCATCCGCGACAAGTGGAACGGCGTCGAAGACGCCGTGGTGCTGGATTCGACCCTGATGGAGGCCTACGCCGATCCGGCCGCCTTCGGCTATGCACGGCTGTCGCTGCTGGAACTGGCCCTGGCCGAAGGCAAGCCGGTGGCGCGCGTGGTGCGCGACGGCGGTGCGCCGCGGTTGGGCCTGGCCGCACCGGTGCGGCTGGGCGAGCGCGAGGCGGTGGTGTACATCCGCCAGCCGTTGAACCGCCTGACCTCGGTCTTCGACACGATCGACGCGCCGGGCAGTGCCTTCCTCGGCCTGCGCCAGGGCGGCTTCACCATCGTCGCCAAGGGCAACACCGGGCTGGGTGGTGGTGCCGATGCACTGGCCCGCCCGGTGGGCGAGACCGGCCTGCGCGTGGTGGCCGAACTGCCGGACATCGGTGAAGGCCCGATGGGGCTGGGCATGGTCGCCTGCGCGGTGGTGGCGGTGCTGCTGCTGGCGCTGGCCGTGCTGATGCTGGTGGGGCGCAAGCGCCTGAAGCTGCCGGCCCTGCGCCGCACCACCGAAGTGGTCGACGACAACACGATGACCCTGCAGCAGGCGCTGGAGCAGGAACCCCTGCCGGTGGCCGCAGCCACCTCCGCGCGCGCCGCCGGCGAGGACGCGCCGGTGCGTCCGGAACCGGGCGCCGAGGCGGTGGTGCCGGGCATCTTCCGTGCCTACGACATCCGTGGCGTGGTCGGCACCGAGCTGACCGGCAACGTCGCCACCCTGATCGGCCAGGCCATCGGCAGCGAGATGCAGGCCCAGGGCCTGCGTGAGGTGGTGGTGGGCCGTGATGGCCGCCTGTCCGGGCCGGAGCTGGCCGATGGCCTGATCGAGGGCCTGCGCCGCGCCGGCTGCGATGTCATCGACATCGGCATGGCACCGACGCCGGTGGTCTACTTCGCCAGCTACCACCTGCGCGCGGGCAGCTGCGTGGCGGTGACCGGCAGCCACAACCCGCCGGACTACAACGGCTTCAAGATCGTCATCGGCGGGGAAACCCTGTCCGGTGACGCGATCACCGCGCTGTACACGCGCATCCAGGAAGGCCAGCTCAAGCGTGCCGATGCGCCGGGCAACCTGTCCGAGCGCGAGGTCATCAACGATTACGTGCAGCGCATCGCCGATGACGTGCAGCTGGACCGCCCGCTCAAGGTGGTGGCCGACGCCGGCAACGGCGTGGCCGGTGCGGTCGCCCCGCAGCTGCTGGAGGCCATTGGCGCCGAGGTCATCCCGTTGTACTGCGACGTGGATGGCACCTTCCCCAACCACCACCCCGATCCGAGCGACCCGCACAACCTCGAGGACCTGGTGCAGATGGTCAAGCGTTTCGATGCGGACCTCGGCGTGGCCTTCGACGGCGACGGCGACCGCCTGGGCGTGGTCACCCGCGAAGGCAAGGTGATCTTCGCCGACCGCCTGCTGATGCTGTTCGCCGCCGACGTGCTGATGCGCAACCCCGGCGCGATGGTGCTGTACGACGTCAAGTGCACCGGCAAGCTGGCCGACTGCATCCTGCGCAACGGCGGCAGCCCGATGATGTGGAAGACCGGGCATTCGCTGATGAAGGCGAAGATGCGCGAGACTGATGCCGAGCTGGCCGGCGAGATGAGCGGCCACTTCTTCTTCAAGGAGCGCTGGTACGGTTTTGATGACGGTCTGTACTCGGCCGCGCGCCTGCTGGAGATCCTGGCCCAGCGCGAGGAGTCGCCGGAGGAGGTGTTCGCCGAGCTGCCGGATGCGATCTCCACCCCGGAGCTGAAGGTACCGGTGGAAGAGGGCACCCAGCATGCGCAGGTGGCGCTGTTCGTCGCTGCCGCGCAGCTGGAGGAATCCCCGTTCGCCGGTGCGCGGTTGTCCACCATCGACGGCCTGCGTGCCGACTTCAACGATGGCTGGGGCCTGGTGCGTGCTTCCAACACCACGCCGGTGCTGGTGCTGCGCTTCGAGGGCGACAGCGAGGCGGCGCTGGAGCGGATCAAGGGCGTGTTCCGCGCGCAGTTGCAGCAGATCCTGCCGGAAGGCACCGAACTGGGTTTCTGACCGGACTGGTGTGTCGCCACGAAGGCCGTCCGCGCGCTGTGCGGGCGGCCTTCGCGTTTGCAGGAGCGCCCGGGGGCGCGAAGCCGATGCCCTCCGCACCCGCGAAATGCTGCGTCATCGGCGAGATGGCCCGCTTCGCGCCCGAAGGCGCTCCTGCCGGTGGCGGCTCACGCGCCGCCGAAGCGCAGGCCCACGCCCGGTTCGGTGAACAGGTAACGCGACTGCAGCGCCGAGTCGCCCAGCTTGTGGCGCAGGCGGCCGACCAGGATGCGCAGGTAATGCGTGTCGTGCTTGTGGGTCGGGCCCCAGATTTCCTGCAGGATCTGCGGCTGCGTCACCACCCGCCCGCTGTTGCGCAACAGCAGCGCCAGCAGCGCGTACTCCTTGCGCGTCAACGCCACCGCCTCACCGTCGATGCGCACCTCGCGGCGCGCCAGGTCGATGTGCAGGTGACCATCGTCGAATACCGGCACCTGGCCTTCGCTGTCGGTGCTGCGGCTGCGCAGCAGGGCGCGCACGCGCGCCATCAGCTCCTGCGTGCCGAACGGCTTGGTGACGTAGTCGTTGGCACCGTTGTCCAGCGCCCGTACCTTCTCGGCCTCGCCGGCGCGCACGCTGAGCATGATCACCGGCACCTGGCTCCACTGCCGCAGTTCGGCCAGCACGTCGTGGCCCTCCATGTCAGGCAGGCCGATGTCCAGCACCACCAGGTCGGCGCCTTCGTTGGTCAGTTGCTGCAGGCCCTCGCTGCCGGTGGCGGCCTGGCTGACCGCGTAGCCCTGGGCGCGCAGCGAGATGTCGAGGAAGCGGCGGATCTGCACTTCATCGTCGATCACCAGCACGCGTGCCGGCGGAATGGCGGGAGCTTCAGCCATTGTCGGGCGCGGGGTCCGGTTGCGGGGTGAGCAGGGGCAGGGTCATGCGCACCAGCGTACCGCGTCCGTCGCGCCCCGGCAGCGCCTCGACCTGGCCGCCATGCGCGCCGATCATGCCCTGGCAGATGGTCAGGCCCAGGCCGGTGCCCTGGCGGCCGCGGTCACCGCGTTCCACGCTGTAGAACATGTCGAAGATGCGCGTGCGCTCGGCATCGGGGATGCCCGGGCCTTCGTCGATCACCTCGATGCGCAGCGTGCTGTCCTGCTGGCGTGCACGCACCTGCACGGGAACGCCGGGCGGGGAGAACTTGGCGGCGTTCTCCATCACGTTGAACACCGCCTGCTCGACCAGCGCCGGATGTACCCAGATCGGTGCAAGGTCGGCCGGGATATCCAGGCTGAGCCGCACCTCGGGCTGGTAGCGCTGCAGGCGCCGCGCCGCCGAGCCGATCAGTTCGTCCACGCCGATCCAGTCGCGGTTGAGCTTCAGCCCGTCGTGGCCGAGCCGGGTCATGTCCAGCAGGTTCTGGATGTAGCGATCCAGGCGCTCGCCCTCGACCACGATGGTGTCGAGCAGCGCACGGCGATCGACCGCATCCATGGCCTCGGCGTAATTGGACAGGCTGTCGGCCGAACCGATCATGGCCGCCAGCGGCGAGCGCAGGTCGTGCGACACCGACGACAGCAGCGCCGAGCGCAGGCGTTCGGTCTCGTTGTGCAGGTGGGCGGTTTCCAGTTCGGTGACCAGTTGGGTGCGCAGCGCGGCCTGGGCGATGTCGTCGGCCATGGCCTCGGCCAGCTGCCGTTGTTCCGGTGCCAGGCGTGGGTGCTGCCGGCCGAACTGCAGGCCGGCCACGCCGATGGCCCGGCCTTCCCCGTCGAGCAGCGGCAGGAACCACCAGTCGGCGCCGGCCAGCGTGTCGGTGTAGCGGCCGGCCGGCTGGCCATGCCGCAGCGCCCAGTCGGCCGCGGCCAGGTCGGTGTCGCCGGGCGCGGCGCTGCCGCTGGTGCTGGTGTCGCCAGCCAACCGCACCCAGGCCGGCGCATCCAGTGCCTGTTCCAGCGCAGCGCGCCCGGCGTGCGCGACCTGCGCGTTGTCGGCGGCACCGGCCAGCTGCCGGCCCAGCGCCTGGCGCAGCGTGGCGTGGCGGTTGGCCGCGCGCAGCGCCACCACCTGCATGCGCAGCCGCGAGGCCAGGCGGCCGGCGACCAGCGCCGCGGCCAGGAACAGGAACACGGTGATCACGCCCTGGCGTGCACTGATGGCGAAGGTGAAGCGCGGGGCGATGAAGAAGAAGTTGTAGGCCAGGAAGCACAGCGTCGCGGCCAGTACCGCTGCGCTCATGCGCGTGCGTGCGGCGACCAGCACCACCGCGACGATGAACACCATCGCCAGGTCGCTCAGGCCGATCCAGCGTTCGCCCAGCCACGCCGCGATGCAGGCCACGGCAGTGGCCAGCATCGCCAGCCCGGCGTCCTTGGTCCAGCTTCCGGTATCCAGCGACAGCCCCACCCGGCGTGCACGGGCGCGGGCCTGCGGGGTGCTGATGATGGTGATCTCGTAATGCGCGCCGCGCTGGATCAGCTGCTGGGTCAGGGTCTGGTTGAACAGCCGCGCCAGCGGTCGTTCGCGGGTGCGGCCCAGCACCAGCGAGGACACCGCGTTGTGCCCGGCATGGTCGAGCAGGGCATCGGCGATGCCGGGCCCGTGCAGCAGTTCGGCTTCACCGCCGAGGCGGCGGGCCAGCGCGAAGGCGGCGTCGATCTCGCGGCGCGTTGCCTCATCCTGGCGGCGATGCTGCACGGTCACCACCGTCCACGGCGCGTCGCGGCGCTCGGCGATGCGCCGCGCCACGCGTACCAGGTACTCACTCTGGCCGCTGCCATCGATGGCCACCAGCACCCGCCGCCGCAGCGGCAGGTTGCCTTCGCCACGCGCGGCGCGGGTCTCGCGCAGGCTGCTGTCGACGCGGTCGGCGGCCTCCTGCATCGCCAGTTCGCGCAGCGCGGTGAGGTTGGCCGGCGAGAAGAACGCCTGCAACGCCTGCGCGGCCTGCTCGGGCACGTAGACCTTGCCCTGCTGCAGGCGTTCGATCAGTTCGCGCGGCGGCAGGTCGACCAGCACGATGTCATGTAGGCGGTCGAACACGCCGTCCGGCACGGTCTCGCTGACGCGCACGCCGGTGATGCGCATCACCACGTCGTTGAGGCTTTCCAGGTGCTGGATGTTGAGGGTGGTCCAGACGTCGATGCCGGCGTCGAGCAGCTCCATCACATCCTGCCAGCGCCGCTCGTGGCGGCTGCCGGGGGCGTTGCGGTGGGCCAGCTCGTCGACCAGCACCAGCGCCGGGTGCCGGGCGAGTACCGCGTCCAGGTCCATCTCCTGCAACCGATGGCCGTGGTAGTCCACCTGTTGCAGCGGGATGACCGGCAGGCCGTCCAGCAGCGCGGCGGTATCGCCGCGGCCGTGCGTCTCGACCAGCCCCACGGCCACGTCGACGCCGCGCCGCAGTTGTTCCTGGGCGCGGGTGAGCATGCGGAAGGTCTTGCCGACGCCGGGGGCGGCGCCGAGGAAGACCGTCAGCTTGCCGCCGGCATCGCGTTGCAGGCCTTCCACCAGGGCGTCGGCCTGGCGGCTGCGGGTGTCGTTCATGGCCGCGATTGTGCGCCGTTGCCGGTCGCGCATGCATCAAGGGGCATGCGCGGCCTCGTCCAGCCTGCGGTTGAGCGCGACCACGTTGATCCGTGGTTGGCCAAACACGCCCCATTGGCGGCCCTGCACCTGCGCCTCCACCAACGCCTGCACGCGTTCGACCGGCCAGCCGCGTGCCTGCGCGACGCGGGCCACCTGCACCTGCACGGCGGCCGGCGAGAGCTCCGGGTCCAGGCCGCTGCCGGACTGGGTGGCCAGTTCGCCCGGCACCTTCGCCGGGTCGATGTTCTCGCGGGTCGCGACGGCGGCCGAGGCATCCGCCACGCGCTTGGCCAGGTCCGGGTTGCTGCGCGCCAGGTTGCTGCCGGCAGCGGCCATCGGATCGTAGTTGGCCGCCGATGGACGTGCCTGGAAGTAGCCATCGCCCTTGAACGGCTGCGCGACCAGCAACGAAGCGCGCACCGTGCCATCGCCATCACGCAGCAGGCTGCCATCGGCCTGGGCGGGGAACAGCACGCCGGCGATGCCGGTGGCGACGATGGCATAGACCAGCCCGGTGCCGATCAGGCCGAACAGCGACAGGCCGATGGCCGGGCGCCAGAGGGAAGCGGAAGTCGTGGATTTCATGCGCCGAACACCATGGCAAGAAGAAGGTCGATGGCCTTGATGGCCGCAAAGGGAAGCAGCACGCCGCCCAGCCCGTACACCAGCATGTTCCGGCGCAGCAGCGCGGTGGCAGTGGCCGGGCGGAAGCGCACCCCGCGCAGCGCCAGCGGGATCAAGGCCGGGATCACCAGCGCGTTGAAGATCAGTGCGGCCAGCACCGCGTTGCGCGGGCTGGACAGCTGCATCACGTCCAGCGCGTGCATCGAGGGAATGGCGGCCACGAACAGCGCCGGCAGGATCGCGAAGTACTTGGACACGTCGTTGGCCAGCGAGAAGGTGGTCAGCGCGCCGCGCGTGATCAGCTGCTGCTTGCCCACTTCCACCACCGCCAGCAGCTTGGCCGGGTCCGAATCCAGGTCGACCATGTTGCCGGCCTCCTTGGCCGCCTGCGTGCCGGAGTTCATCGCCAGGCCGATGTCGGCCTGCGCCAGTGCCGGCGCATCGTTGGTGCCGTCGCCGACCATCGCCACCAGCCGGCCGCCGGCCTGCTCGCTGCGGATGCGCGCCAGCTTGTCCTCGGGCCGGGCCTGGGCGATGTAGTCGTCCACGCCGGCCTCGGCGGCGATGGCCGCGGCGGTCAGCGGGTTGTCGCCGGTGATCATCACCGTGCGGATGCCCATCGCGCGCAGCTGCGCGAACTTCTCGCGCATGCCGTGCTTGACCACGTCGGCCAGCTCCACCACGCCCAGTACGTGCCGGCCTTCGCTGACCACCAGCGGCGTGGCGCCGCCGCGCGCGACCTGGTCCACGCGCGCCTGCAGCTCGTTGGGCACGTTGCCGCCCAACGCGAGGACATGCGCGGTGATCGCGTCAGCCGCGCCCTTGCGGATGCTGCGGCCGCCGGCCAGGTCCACGCCGGACATGCGGGTCTGCGCGGAGAAGGCCAGGTAGTCGGCCGTCTCCGGTTCAGCGGTGGCGCAGCCCTGCTCGCGCGCCAACCGCACGATGGACTTGCCTTCCGGGGTCGGGTCGGCCAGCGAGGACAGCAGCGCCGCCTCGCGCAGCTGGTCGCCGTTGATGCCGGCCAGCGCGTGGAAGGCCGATGCCTGGCGGTCGCCGTAGGTGATGGTGCCGGTCTTGTCGAGCAGCAGCACGTCCACGTCGCCGGCCACCTCCACCGCCTTGCCGGACTTGGCCAGCACGTTGGCCTGCAACGCGCGGTTCATGCCGGCGATGCCGATGGCCGGCAGCAGGCCGCCGATGGTGGTCGGGATCAGGCACACCAGCAATGCGATCAGCAGCAGCGGGTCCAGCGTCACGCCAACGAAACCGGCGATGGCCGGCAACGTCGCCACCACAACCAGGAAGGTCAGCGACATCGCCGCCAGCAGCAGCGTCAGGGCGATCTCGTTGGGCGTCTTCTGGCGGTTGGCGCCTTCCACCAGCGCGATCATGCGGTCCAGGAAGCTGTGGCCGGGCTCGGCGGTGACGCGCACCACGATCTCGTCGGACAGCACCTTGGTGCCACCGATCACGCCGGAACGGTCGGTGTTGGCCTCGCGCAGCACCGGGGCCGATTCGCCGGTGACGGCGGCCTCGTTGATGGTGGCCAGGCCGCGCACGATCTCGCCATCGGCCGGCACGAACTCGCCGGCGCTGATGATCACCAGGTCACCCGGGCGCAGTTCGGCGGCAGCGACCTTGTCCTCGCCTGCACCGGCCAGCGCGGTGGCCAGGCGGCGTGCGACCAGGTCCTGGCGTGCGCGCCGCAGCGACGCGGCCTGGCCGCGGCCACGCGCCTCGGCGACGGCTTCGGCGAAATTGCCGAACAGCACCGTCACCAGCAGGATCGCGGTGACGGCCAGGCCAAAGCCCAGCGGTGCATTGCCGCTGAGGGTGAGCAGCAAGGCCAGCAGCGTGCCGGCCATGACGATGGCCATCACCGGGTTGTGCAGCAGGTGGGCCGGGGCGAGCTTGCGCACCGATTCCAGCAGTGCCCGCCGCCAGCCGGCGGCATCGAGCAGGGCGGGGCGGCGTACGCCGGCATGTGGAACAGAAGCATTCATGGGGATCAGGCTCCCTGCAGTGCCAGGCTCAGGTGGTCGGCCACCGGGCCGAGGACCAATGCCGGCATGAACTGCAGCACGGTGAGGATGACGATCACGCAGACCAGGGTCAGCGCGAAGGTCGGGGTTTCGATCTGCAGGCTGCCCGCGCTCTGCGGGGCCTGCCGCTTGGCCGCCAGTTGGCAGGCGATGACCAGCGGAATGATCAGCACGGGGAAACGGCCCAGGGCCAGCACCAGCGCGCAGCTCAGGTTCCACCAGAGGGTGTTGTCGGCCAGCCCTTCAAACCCCGAGCCGTTGTTGGCATAGGCGGAGGTGAACTCGTAGAACACCTGGCTGATGCCGTGGAAGTCGGGGTTGGAGGTGCCGGCCAGGCCGGGCAGGGCCAGCGTCAGTGCGGTCAGGCCGAGCAGGGTGATCGGCTGCAGCAGCACCAGCACCGCCAGCAGTCGCACCTGCGGGGTTTCCAGCTTGCGGCCGAACAGTTCCGGCGTGCGCCCGGTCATCAGCCCGGCCAGGAACACTGCCATCAGGATGTAGACCAGGAACTGCTGCAACCCGCAGCCAATGCCGCCCCAGATCGCGCTGACCAGCATGTTGACCAGCGATACCAGGCCGGTCAGGGGGCTCATCGAGTCCTGCATGCCGTTGACCGAGCCGTTCTGCACCTGGGTGGTGAGCGTGGCCCACAGCGCGGTGCCATCCGCGCCGAAGCGGGTTTCCTTGCCCTCCATCAGCAGTGCGCTGGCGGCGGTGGCGCTGTGGCCCTCGGACCACAGGCTGGCGAAGGTGGACAGCAGCGACATGCCGAGCATGCAGCCGAACACCAGTGCCGCGAACTTCCGGCGCCCGGTGAAGCGGCCGATCATGAAGATGATCGCGATCGGGATCAGCACAATGCCGACCAGTTCCAGCGCATTGGACAGCGGCGTCGGGTTCTCCAGCGGCACGCTGCTGTTGGGGCCGTACCAGCCGCCCCCGTTGGCACCCAACTGCTTGGCCGCCACCATCGCGGCCACCGGGCCCAGCGGGATCTTCTGCGTCGCCATGCCGGCGCTGGCATCGATCGGCGTGGCCTGCGGGCCCGCGGCCAGGGTGGACGGCACGCCCTGCCAAGTCAGCAGCAGCGCCCACAGCAGGCACAGCGGCAACAGGAAGCGCAGGCACAGGCGCACCACGTCGGCGTAGTAATTGCCGACGGTGACGCGTACCGGCGTATGGGTGTCAGCGGTGGTGGCCGCCGGTGCCTTGGCGAACAACGCACGCAGTGTGGCCACCGCCAGCGCCAGGCCCATCATCGGCGTGATCACCTGCAGGCCGGTGATGCCGGTCATCTGCGACAGGTAGGACAGCTGTGCCTGGCCGCTGTAGTGCTGCTGGTTGGTGTTGGTCAGGAACGACACCATCGTGTGCAGCGCGGTGTCCCAGCGCAGGTTGGGGATATTGTCCGGGTTGAACGGCAGCCAGGCCTGGGTCATGAACACCGCCTGGGTCAGCACGGCCAGCACCAGGTTGCTGATCAGGAAGGCGAGCACGTAGCCACGCCAGGACATGGAATGGGCCGGGTCCACGCCGAGCACGCGGTACAGCGGCTTCTCGATCCAGTGGAACAGGATGTCGATGCGCATGGGCGTGCCGCGCATCAGCCGCGCCAGGTACAGCCCCAACGGCCAGGCCAGCGCGATGCCGGCCAACAGGATGACAAGGGTTTCGGTCATGGCGCGGTCCTCAGAACGACTCGGGTCGCAGGACCGCGTACAGCAGGTAGGCGGCGGCGATCAGCACCACCACGCCGCACAACAGGGAAAGCCAGCCGGGCATGGAACACCTCGGTAGGGGCACCGGATGGCCGATGCCCGTTGATGGAAGGGCAGGGCACCGGTCTTGGATACGCCGATCACCCCGTTCAAGGCCGGCATCGTCCTCCCGCAGGGCGTAAACGTTCGACGCCGACGGGCAGGGATTGGCGTAAAAACCGCATAAAAAGTGGGGGGAAGACGCCGCATGGTCTGGCAGGGCGCGCGATGTGGTCACCGCGCCCCACGCTCCTGCCGGGTGCGATGCACCCCATCGAGGGGAGCGGGCACCTTCGGCCGGGCAAAAGAAAAGCGGCCCGAAGGCCGCTTGGGTTCACATGACTCAGGACGCGTCGGTCATCCCTGCGCCGGTGCCGGGGCGGCGGCCGGTGCCGGCGGCGCGTCGGCCGGCGCGGTGATGCCCTTGAGCTCACGGTAGCGGGCCAGGGTCTGGGCGATCTCCACGTCCAGCGCCCTGCGCTGGGCCTCGAAGGCCCCCTGCAGGCGCAGCTGGGCCAGCAGTTCGCCATGGCGCTGGCGGATGTCCTGGGCCTGCTTGTCGGCCACCTTCTGCCCGGCCAGTTCCTTGTTGCCGGCCGATGCCAGCTGCGCCGCCAGCGCTTCGCGCAGGCTGGTCACGTTGTAGGCCGCGGTCTTGATGTTGTTGTCGACGATGGCGACGCGCTCGTTGAACACGCGGCGCAACGCATCCTCGCTGCCATAGGTGGACAGCATCGCCTGCTCGGTGCGCTTGCGCGTTTCCACCGCGGCGGCGTCCACCTCCGCCTGGGCCCGCGCCAGTGCCGCATCGGCGCGTTCCTCGGCGGTGAGCGCACGCTGGACCTCGGCACTGCGGGTGCCGCTGCGTGCGTTGAATTCCTCGCGCGCGCTGTTGACCGCCTCGCTCGGCAGCGTGTCCGAGCAGATGCGTTCGCCCCCCTGGTTCCAGCAATACAGCTTCTTGCCGGCGTCGGCCGGCTTGTTCTGCGCGGACACCGGCAGCGCCAGCGCTGCCAGCAGCGCCAGTGCGGTGGTACCTGTCCGGGAAGGAATCAGCGTCATGGCAGCCCCCTGCGATCAGCCTGTCGGATTGCTCCCGTAGCGGGCACGGTAGGCCAGCAACGGTTCGCGATAGCCGACAAGTTCCGGGTTCCCGGAGGCGAATGCAAGCAGGTCGGCCAGGTTGGCCACCGCGATCACCGGAATGCCGGTTTCAGCGGCCACGGCCTGGGCGGCCGAGCGGCGGTCTTCTTCCGAGGCGATCTCCTGGCGGTCCAGGGCCACCACGATGCCGGCCGGGATGCCGTTGGCCTCGCGGATGATGGCCAGCGCCTCGCGGATGGCGGTGCCGGCGGTGATCACGTCATCGACGATCAGGATGCGGCGGCCGGCCATGTCGGCGCCGATCAGGCTGCCGCCCTCGCCGTGATCCTTGGCCTCCTTGCGGTTGAAGGTCAGCGGCAGGTCGCGGCCGCGATGGGAGAACTCGCAGGCGATGGCGGTGGCCAGCGGGATACCCTTGTAGGCCGGCCCGAACAGCTGATCGTAGGCCACCCCGGACGCCTCGATGGCATCGGCATAGCAGTTGCCCAGCTGGGCCAGGGCCAGGCCGGTGTCGAAACGGCCGGCGTTGAAGAAGTACGGGCTGGAGCGGCCGGACTTGAGGGTGAACTGGCCAAAACGCAGGGCGTCGGCATTCAGCGCCAGCTGCAGGAAGCGGGAACGGTGGTCACTCATGAAAATCCACTTTCTAGTCGTCGTTTGAAGGGCACTAGGTTAATGCATGGCTACGGCGAATGCTGGCGACGGAGGCCTTGCTGGCGGTTGCCTGAGGGGGACGGGGTGGGCTCAGGCCAGCAGTTCGCGGGCACGCGCCACCTTGGCCCATGCCTGCCGTGCGATCGGGCGGAAGCCTTCGGTCACCTGCTGGCAGGCAATCACCTGGCTCCAGAAGTCCTCCGCCGCGGCGGCGGCGGCCAACCATTCCGCCCGCTGCTCGGGAAGCGGCGGGCGGATCTCGAGCTCGCGTGGAACGATCTCGCCGCCGCTGCCCGGCCGGAACAGCATGGGCAGCATGTCGTACATCGGCGCGAGGGCGAGCGGACGATCGACGTCCAGCACCAGCGCCGCATTGCCCAGGTGCATGTCGGTGTTGCCGATCAGCTCACCGAACAGCGAGGCGATGGTCAGCAGGCGTGCATCGTCCGCGCCGATCCAGCCGTCCCGCTGCAGCTGACCGGCGAACCGCCACCAGTGGATGCGCCCGTGGCCATAGAAATCGGCGTCCAGCGCGGCCAGCGAAACAAACCCACGGCGCCACAATTCCGGGCCTCGATCGAAGCGCTCGGACTCCAGGAACACCCGTCCGCCGGCCTCGATGCGCTGGCTGCTGGCTGCTGGCAGGCCGTGCTTGCGCATCACTTGGCCGGCGATGTGTTCGCAGCGCAACAGGTCGGCCCAGCGTCGCGCCGCATCGGTGTCTGCGCGTTCGCTGAACTTGACGATGGCTGCGCGCAACTGCTCGCCGCTCTTCAGGGTGACGGTGAACTTGGGCTGTTCGCCACCGGCCGAGGAGCCCGGCGCGTCACCGGCCATCGCCTCATCCGCCAGGTGCAGGTAGGCCTGCTCCCGCGCTTCATCCGCAATGACGTGGGTGGGCTCGAAGATCTGCTGCACCGCACGTCGATAGGCGACATCACCCAGCACAAGGTCGCCCGGTGGGTCGGTTCCGTACTGCAGGATGGCAATGACGTAATCGTCGGGCGTCCAGTGGTCCAGCACCGCATCCACGTGGATGTCATCCGCGATCCGACGTGCGAACGCGCGCCCGAGGAAACCCTGCGGGCGTTGGTCATCGATGAACCAGGGCAGCCCGGGATAGCGGCCGTCACGGAAATCGCCGATGAAGAACGCCGGGCAGGGCATATCGGCGATGAACAGGTAGCCGCCGCCGTGCAGCGCCTGCAGTTGGCCCAGCCGCACACCTTTGCTCGTCGCATCCAGCCGGTACAGGGGCCAAATGCTGCCGTTGCGGCCGACCTGTCGGGTGGCCGCATAGCGGGTGCTGCGGGCCTTGCCGATACGGGCTACCTGGTCGGCCGCTGCTGCGATCAGGCGCGACACCGTGGGTTGGCTTACGCCCAGCGCGGCACCGATCTCCGCCGCACTGGCCGAAGACTGGGTGCGAAGATAGGCCAGCAATGTCGCAAGCGTGGCAGGAGGCGAGTTCATGGAATCATTCTACGTGCACAAGAATAAATATTTGAATAGATATTTGAATTGATTTGGATTTTTCTCTGGCCACTCCTGCAGCCTCAGGCGAGGCGTGGTTTGACCCCGCGGGAATCCACCTATTCCGTGGACTTATCGGGAGTACATGTGACTCTGCGGGAATCCACGGGACTCAGCGGGACTCAGCGGGACTCAGCGGGACTCAGCGGGACTGTGCGGGACTGTGCGGGAATCCATGGGACTCCTCACCCCAGCGCTGAATAGATACTGCTCTCTCTCCCACATGCTTCGTGGCCGCTGTAGCGGCGCGGCCCCCGCGCGACATCCCCTGCGCCGTCGTGCCCCGCTGGCGCTGGCAAATGAAAGCAGCGGCAAGGCATGATGCCCATTCTTTGTGCTTCTTTCGGTCTGAAGGCGGCCGCGGTGCCGGCATCGGCGCCAGATGGCCTGATTAGGCTCGATAAAACAACAACATAGGCCAGCTATGCGTATCACCAGCTTCAACGCCAACGGCATCCGTTCGGCAACCACCAAGGGCTTCAGCGAGTGGTTCCTGGGGCAGCAGTCCGACGTGCTCTGCATCCAGGAGACCAAGGCGCAGGAGTCGCAGCTGACCGACGCGCTGTTCCGCCCGGACGGCCACCACTGCTTCTACCGCGACGCCATCACCAAGAAGGGCTACAGCGGCGTGGCGATCTGGAGCCGGCGCGAACCGGACGAGGTGCGCACCGGGCTGGGCTGGGCGCCGTTCGACGACGAGGGCCGCTACATCGAGGCCCGCTTCGGCAACCTGAGCGTGGTGTCCTTCTACATCCCCTCCGGTTCCTCCGGCGAGCTGCGCCAGGGCTTCAAGTTCGAGGTCATGGAGTGGCTGCGCCCGGTGCTGGACCAGTGGCTGGCCAGCGGCCGGGACTACGTGCTGTGCGGGGACTGGAACATCGTGCGCAGCGCGCTGGACATCAAGAACTGGAAGTCCAACCAGAAGAACTCCGGCTGCCTGCCGGAGGAGCGCGACTGGCTGAACGGCCTGTGCGCCGACCTGCCCGAGCACGCCGACCCGGCCACCGGCCGCGGCTGGGTGGACGCCTACCGCGCGCTGAACCCCACCGGCGAGGACTACACCTGGTGGAGCAACCGCGGCGCGGCCCGGGCCAACAATGTCGGTTGGCGCATCGACTACCAGTTCGTCACCCCGGGGCTGCGTGATCGCCTGCGCGGCTGCTCGATCTACACCGGCCAGCGATTCTCCGACCACGCCCCGTTCAGCGTGGACTACGACCTGTGACCGAAGCGCTGGTGGAGGCCCCGCATCGCGGCCTGCCGCGGCTGCGCCGCCTGTTCGTGATCCTGCTGCTGGGCTTCGCCTCCGGCCTGCCACTGGCGCTGACCGGCGGCGCCATGCAGGCGTGGCTTACGGTGGAAGGCCTGGACCTGGTCACCCTGGGCTTCCTGTCCCTGATCGGCATCCCGTACACGTTCAAGTTCCTGTGGGCGCCGCTGATCGACCGCTTCGACCTGCCGTTGCTCGGCCGCCGGCGCGGCTGGATCGTGCTGATGCTGTTCGCCCTGGCCGCGGCGCTGCTGGTGATGAGTTCACTCTCGCCCTCGCGCAACCTGGGCCTGTTCGCTTCCGTGGCGGTGGTGGTGGCCTGCCTGTCGGCCACCCTGGACGTGGTGATCGATGCCTACCGCACCGACCTCCTGCAGCCGGCCGAACGCGGCCTGGGCGGCTCGCTGACCGTCCTTGGCTATCGACTGGCCATGGTCCTGTCCGGTGGCATCACCCTGATCTGGGCCGAGCAATGGCAGAGCTGGCCGCAGGTGTACCGGGTCATGGCGAGCCTGGCGGCCGTGGTCGGCGTGCTGGCGCTGGTGCTGATGCCGCCGCTGCCGGCGCGCTTCAAGGCTCCGGTCTCCAAGGCCAGCAGTGAAGTGTGGGGGTTCCTGGCGCTGGTGCTTGGCGTGGCGGCGGGGGCCTGGCTGGCACACCAGCTGCTGGTGCTGGTCGGGCTGGACCCGGACAGCAGCGACCGCTGGGTGCGGCTGGTGTTCGTCATCACCCAGATCGCCGCGGCGATGGTGCTGGGCCTGGGGGTCACCCGCTGGGTGCGCTTCGAAACCCTCAACGCCTCGCTGCGCAGCTATTTCGGCATGCGCGGTGCCGGCGCCTTCCTCGCGCTGGTGGTGCTGTACAAGGTCGGCGACGCCTTCGCGCTGAGCCTGTCCACGCCGTTCCTGCTCAAGGGCATGCACTTCAGCCAGGCCGAGGTGGGGCTGGCCAACAAGACCATCGGCCTGCTGATGACCATCGTCGGCGCCATCGTCGGCGGCTTCTTCCTGCTGCGCCTGCGCCTGTCCACGGCGGTGATCGCCTTCGGGGTGCTGCAGCTGGTCTCCAACCTGGGGTTCTACCTGCTGGCCCGCGAGGGCGCAGGCGCCTGGGGTACGGTGGAAGTGCCCGCCTTCAACCTGCTGATCGTGCACCTGGACACGCCCACGCCGATGGACGGCCTGCTGCTGTTCGCGCTGAGCCTGGACAACTTCGCCGGCGGCATGGGCACGGCGGCGTTCGTGGCGCTGCTCAGTGGCCTGTGCGGCACCCGCTTCTCGGCGACCCATTACGCGCTGTTGTCGGCCTTCGCCACGCTGGGGCGGGTGTTCGTCGGGCCGTTCGCCGGTGTCCTGGCCGATGCCTATGGCTGGCAGGTGTTCTTCCTGGTCTCGGTGGTGGTCGGCATGCCGGGCCTGCTGATGGCCTGGTGGCTGCGCCGCGAGGTGGATGCCACCACCCGGGTTGTCGAGGCCGGCTGAACCGCCGGCCGGTTCGTATTGAATCCCCCGGCCGCCTCGCTGATGATGCCGCCGGGGGATCCACCGGACCGTTGACGTGGTGGACATGGCCGAAGTGACCTTGCGGGATATCGACCCGCTGTTGTTTGAGCGCATCCGCCGTCTGGCGGTGGCGCGGGGCTGGACCCATGAGCAGACCTGCCTGATCCTGCTCGAACAGGGGCTGTTCTCCAGCGAGCATGAAGTCCGCAGCGGCTTCGAGAACCGCGAAGTCGACGTCCTCACCGAAGCCATCAAGGCCCTGCACGAACTGCCCGCCGGCGCCGACCTGTAGCCCGCGGGCTGGCCGGCAGCGCTTCCCCCGCGCATTGGCGTGGATGCAATCCCCGCCCAGTCAAGCCGCCTCAGGCCGGATGGATCGCGCCCAGGATCCGCGGCCCACGGGCCCCGCTGACGCTGGGCAGGTTGCCCGGCAACCCCGCCAGCGTCTGCTGCGCCAGCCACGCAAAGCCCATCGCTTCCATGTAATCCGGGTCCAGCCCCTGTTCGGCACTGGAGCCGATCACCACCCCCGGCAAGCGAGCCTGCAACCGGCGCAGCAACTGCGGGTTGCGCACACCGCCCCCGCAGACCAGCAGGCGCCGCACCTGCGGCAGGTGGGCCAGCAACGCGTCCGCCACGGTGGCCGCGGTCAGTTCCAGCAAGGTGGCCTGGACGTCGGCCGGTGCCAGTGGCCGGCCGTCGAAGCGCGCCTCCACCCAGGCCAGGTGGAACTGTTCGCGGCCGGTGCTTTTCGGCGGTGGCAGGGCAAACCACGGTTCGGCCAGCAGGCGCGCCAGCAGGCCTTCATCGACCTGGCCGCTGGCCGCGAACGCGCCGTCGGCATCGAAGGTCTGTCCCAGGTGCCGTTGGCACCAACCATCGAGCAGCGCGTTGGCCGGTCCGGTGTCGAAGCCCCGAAGGCTGCCGTCGCGGGCGATCAGGCTCAGGTTGCCGATGCCCCCCAGGTTCAGCACGGCACGGTCTTCGTCGGTGCTGCCCAGCATGGCCAGGTGGAAGGCCGGCATCAGCGGCGCGCCGTGGCCACCGGCGGCCACGTCGCGGCGGCGGAAGTCGGCCACCGTGGTGATGCCGGTCAACTCCGCGATGCGGTTGGCATCGCCGATCTGCCAGGTGAACCCCGGCGCGGCCAGTGGCCGGTGGCGGATGGTCTGCCCATGCGAGCCGATCGCGCGCACCTGCCTGGCGTCCACGCCGGCACTGGCCAGCAACCGGTTGGCAGCCGCGGCGAACGCCATCCCGACCTGTGCATCCAGTTGCCCCAGCGTATCCAGCGAGTCCGGCTCATGGCCCTGGCCCAACGCGATCAGTGCCGCCCGCGTGTCCGCCTCCCAGTCATGGGTATGGCCTTGCACGAAATGGCACCCGCCTTCGGTCGGGAACTGCACCAACGCGGCATCGATGCCATCGGCACTGGTGCCGGACATCAGGCCAAGGAACAACGGCAGGCGGGGATCAATGGCGGTCATGGCGGAAGCCGGATGAAAACGGGCAGGGAAGCTTCAAGCCCCCTGCCCGTGGCGTCAACGCGCGGCGGTTGGATCAGCCGCGCTTGCCGGTCGGTGCTGCCGCGCTGGCGGTCTGCGTCGGCGCCGGCGTGGCGCTGCCGGCATCGGCGTAGATGGCTTCCTCCATGCCGCGGATCCGCGCCATGGCCGGCGCGGTCTGCGCACGGAACGCCGCCAGTTCAGCGCCCTTGAGCGGTTCCGGCGGCGGCATCGTCACCGACAGCGGGTTGCGGTGCTGGCCATTGACGCGGAATTCGTAGTGCAGGTGCGGGCCGGTGGCCAGGCCGGTCGAGCCGACGTAGCCGATCACCGCGCCCTGCGGCACGCGCGCCCCGGTGCGGTAGCTGCCCAGGCGCGACATGTGGCCGTACAGCGTGGTGTAGCCGCGCCCGTGGTCCAGGATCACCACGTTGCCATAACCGCGCTGGGTGCCGGCGAACTGCACGCGGGCATCACCGGCGGCCATGATCGGGGTGCCGGTGCGCGCGGCATAGTCCACGCCCTTGTGCATGCGCATGGTGCCCAGCACCGGGTGCCGGCGCGCGCCGAAGTTGGAGCTCAACCGCGCGAACGGGATCGGCATGCGGATGAAGCTCTTCTTCAGCGGCCGCCCGTTGATGTCGTAGTACTCGAACTTGCCGCCGCGCTCGAAGCGGAATCCGGTGTAGGTCTTGCCCCCGGTGTTGAACGTGGCCGCCAGGATCTTGCTGGTGTCGATGCGCTCGCCTTCGCGCCAGGTCTCGTCCATCACCACGCTGAAGCGGTCGCCCGGCTGCAGGTCCTTGGAGAAGTCGATGTCGTACTTGAAGATCTCGTCGGTCATCGTGGCGATGGCCGAGGGCGAGAGCCCGGCGCGGCGCGCGGAGGCGTACAGCGAACTGGTGATCTCGCCGCTGGCGACCACCGTCCGGGTGCTCGTCGCCCGCTCGGTCACCTTCTCGCTGATCTGGTCATCGCGCAGGGAGAGTTCGACGCGGTGGCTGGCATCACGGTCAAACCGGAGGGTGCGCAGGCTGCCGTTCACCGGCAGGTCGAACGCCAGCTCGGTGCCGGGCTTGAGCCGGGTCAGCACCTCGCGGGTGCCGGGGTGTTCCAGCACGCGGTGCATCACCGTGGCCGGCACGCCGGCCGCTTCGAACAGGTCGCTCAGGGTCTGGCCACGCTGCACGCGCAGGATCTGCCAGCTGTCCCCGGGCGTTTCGCCCTGGCGTGCCAGCGCCAGCGGCGGCAAGGGCAGCGCCAACGAGGCATGCGAGGCGGGCAGGGGGTTGTCGATGGAATTGGAGAACCCCGGCACGATCGTCGCGGCGAGCGCGCCGATGGTCACGAACAGGCTGGCGTGGATCCAATGGCGCCGTGTCCAGCGTTCGTTGAACGCGGCGGGAAGATGATCCTTGAGCCTCCGATGCAGGGCCGTGTCGTGCAGGACGTTGCGTCGTTCCTGGATGCGCTGCTTGCGCGCATCGCCATGATCGGATTGTGCCATCGGTGGTTTCTCTGACCGGCCCGGAGCGCGGGCTCAAACGGGGGTAACATAGACACCTATCAATACCGCGTCAAACCATTGAGCCATATGGCTTTTCGATCTGCCGGCGTGGTTAACTTGCACTTAACACCATTCATGTTTTTAACGGCGAAGCCGGGAGTTTTAGCGTGTCCCCCATTGATGAAGCCCTTGCCATGATCGGCCGCGGAGCCGATGAAATCCTCAAGTTGGATGAATTGCGCCAGCGCCTGGAGAGTGGTCGCCCGTTGCGCGTGAAGGCTGGCTTCGATCCCACCGCCCCGGACCTGCACCTGGGCCACACCGTGCTGCTCAACAAGCTGCGCCAGTTCCAGGACCTCGGCCACCAGGTCATTTTCCTGATCGGCGACTTCACCGGCATGATCGGCGACCCCTCCGGCAAGAGCCTGACCCGCAAGCCGCTCAGCAAGGAAGACGTGCTCGCCAACGCCCGCACCTATGAGGAGCAGGTGTTCAAGGTGCTGGACCGCGACAAGACCGAAGTCCGCTTCAACTCGGAGTGGTTCGGCAAGATGGGCGCGGCGGACATGATCCGCCTGGCCGGCCAGCACACCGTCGCGCGCATGCTCGAGCGCGACGACTTCGCCAAGCGCTATGCCGCCCAGCAATCCATCGCCATCCATGAGTTCCTCTACCCGCTGGTGCAGGGCTACGACTCGGTGGCGCTGGAGGCGGACGTCGAACTCGGCGGCACCGACCAGAAGTTCAACCTGCTGATGGGCCGTGGCCTGCAGGAGCACTACGGCCAGAAGCCGCAGATCGTGCTGACCATGCCGCTGCTGGAAGGCCTGGACGGCGTCAACAAGATGTCCAAGTCGCTGGGCAATTACATCGGCATCAGCGAACCGGCCATCGACATCGTCACCAAGACCATGAAGGTGGATGACACCTTGATGTGGCGCTGGATCGACCTGCTCAGCTTCGACATCTCCATTGCCGAAGCGCAGCAGCTGCGTGCCGACGTTGAAGCCGGCACGATCAATCCGCGCGAGATCAAGCTGCGTCTGGCGCGCGAACTGACTACCCGTTTCCATGATGCCGCCGCCGCCGAGCAGGCCATTGCCGGTTGGAACGCGGCGGTGACCGGGCAGGGCGACATCACCCAGCTGCCGCTGCAGGAAGTCACCGTGCCGGCCGAAGGCCTGCGTATCGGCGCCTTGCTGACCGCTGCGGGCCTGACCCCCAGCAACTCCGAAGCCTCGCGCAAGCTCAAGGAACGTGCGGTCAAGGTGGATGGCGAAGTGATCGAAGACGCACAGACCGTCCTGCAGCCGGGCTTCGAAGGCCTGCTGCAGGTGGGCAAGCGCACCTTCGCCCGCGTCCTGCTGGTCGCCGGCTGAGCCCGAACCCAGCACGCCAGGGATCTCCGGGCTCGTGATCTCCCGGCTCGCGGCAGAAAGACCCCTCTCCCGCAAGCGGGAGAGGGGTTGGGGTGAGGGGAGGGTCGTAGCGCTCCTTATATGTGTAGGGGGAGCAGGCACTGCCTCACCGCCTTGGGCGGCCTCAAAACAGGCCGCCCAAAAAAAGTAAGAAAAAGCCTCCACACCCCCTTCACAAAGCCGCGAAAGAAGCACATACTTTCCCTCCCCTGACGCAGGGGCCTCGCAAGAGGCGCAGCGCAGGGAAAGTTCGAAGTCATCGCCTCGCAAAAAGGTGTTGACGGAAACGAAAAGCCTGCTAAAGTAGGCGGCTCGCTTCAACGAGATGCCTTCGGGCTTACGGAGAAGCAGTTGAGTCAACTTCCTCGAAACGGGGTATTGACGAAACGGAAAAGCCGGCTATAATGGGCGGCTCGCTACGACGGAAACGTCGCG
>NZ_JBWJOX010000014.1:0-58640 GCF_056393195.1 Stenotrophomonas sp. Steno-C18
TTGCGGCCCCACTGCAGCTCGCGCTCGATCAACGCGGCATAGACCGGCAGGTCGAGGGCTTTCTTCACCAGGGTCGGGTTGGTGGTGCAGTCCACCGGACGCAGGCGCTTGATGGCCTCGTAGTCACCGGTATCGGCGACGACGACGGACAGTTCACGCAGCTGGGCGAGCTTGGAGCGGGGCTGGGTCATTGCAGGTTCCTGGTACAGGCCGGCGCGAGGCGCTCAGCGGTGGAAATCGCCCGCAGCTTCGGGCTGGTAGTGGACGGCGATCACGCGCAGGCGCAGCTGGCGGCCACCGGGGGCGGTCCAGTCGATGGTCTGGCCGACCGACAGGCCCAGCAGGGCGCTGCCAACCGGTGCCAGCACGGACACGCGGCCCTTGTCGAAATCCGCCTCGTGCGGATAGACCAGGGTCAGGGAATGCTTTTCGTCGTGCAGTTCGTCTTCGCAGTCCACGCGGGAGTGCATGGTGACGATACCGGCCGGGATTTCCTCCGGCGGCAACACCTGGGCGCGTTCAAGCTCCTGCGAGAGGGCGACGGCGGCCGGGTGCCGGCTCAGGGCCGGGGAGTCGAGCAGGGCCTCGAGGCGGGCCATGTCGCGGGTGGAAACGATGATCGATGGCGGGAGACCGCTGTGGCTGGTCATGGGATGTTCCTTATCTAATGAAGAAAAAATGCAAGCAAAAGGCGACGCCTTGCCGGCGCCGCCCGGGCACTATTGTGCAGATGTCAGGGGTCGCTTGCGACCCTTTCAGGATGATGGGGCCGCCACGGCCGGGATGCAATGTGGGGCGGGGGACTGTTCAGATTGCGGGTTGGGGCTGTACCCCTCCCCAACTCTCCCCTTGGCTGCGCCAAAGGGAGGGAGCGGTTCCGCGGGGTCCTTCAGATTGCAGCCAACGCCGCTTCCGCCCCCTCCCTCGCGCATCGCGCAGGGGAGGGGGGGGCGAGGGGTAAAGCCCCAGCCCTCAGTGCAACCGCAACAACCCCGCCGGCAGTTGCTTGAACAACTGCGCGAACTGCTCCAGGAAGGCGCCCATCGCCGAGCTGCGCCGCCAGACCATGGCGATGCGCCGGTTGGGCTGGGGGTCGCCCTGGAAGGGCACCAGCTGGATGTTCTCCGAGCGCGCCACCGGCGGCTTGACCGCGAGCATCGGCAACAGCGTGACGCCGACGTTGGCGGCCACCATCTGCCGCAGGGTTTCCAGGCTGGTGGCCTGGAATTCGGACTTCTCCAGGGCGCCGGCCAGGTGGCAGACATCCAGCGCCTGGTCGCGCAGGCAATGGCCGTCCTGCAGCAGCAGCAGGCGCTGGTCGGACAGGTCGTCCAGCCGCAGCGTGTCGTGCGCGGCCAGCGGGTGGCCTTCCGGCGCGGCCAGCACGAACGGTTCCTCGAACAGGAACTCGGTGTGCAGCTGCTCATCGTTGACCGGCAACGCCAGCAGCGCGGCGTCGAGCTGGCCATTGCGCAGCTGTGCCATCAGCACGTCGCTCTTTTCCTCGACCAGCAGCATCTCCAGCTGCGGGAAGCGCTGGCGGATCGCCGGCACCACGTGCGGCAGCAGGTAGGGGCCGAGCGTGGGGAAGATGCCCAGCCGCACCGTGCCGGCTTCCGGGTCGCGGCTGCGGCGCGCGGCTTCCTTCATCTGCTCGACCTCGGCGACGATGCCGCGCGCGCGCATCGCGGCCTCGCGCCCGGCCGGGGTCAGCATCACCTTGCGCGGCGCACGCTCGACCAGCGGCACGCCCAGTTCCTCTTCCAGCTTCTTGATCTGGGTGGACAGCGTCGGCTGGCTGACGAAACACGCCGCCGCCGCGCGGCCGAAGTGCTTGTGCTCGGCCAGTGCCACCAGGTACTTCAGGTCACGCAGGTTCATGGCGGACTCCGGTCAATGGACGCAACGGCAACAGGAGCGAAGGGCAGTGTTCCCCTCGCTCCTGTTCGGGCAGACGCCTGAGGTCAGGCGGTTTCAGCCACTTCGGCCTTGGCAACCGCCGGGGCCGGGGTACGGATCAGGTGGTCGAACGCGCTCAGCGCGGCGGTCGAGCCGGCGCCCATGGCGATGATGATCTGCTTGTACGGCACCGTGGTGCAGTCACCGGCAGCGAACACGCCCGGCACGTTGGTCTGGCCGCGGTCGTCGATGACGATCTCGCCGCGGTTGCTCAGTTCCACCGTGCCACGCAGCCACTCGGTGTTCGGCAGCAGGCCGATCTGCACGAAGATGCCTTCCAGCTCGACACGGTGCGAATCGCCACCGACGCGGTCGGTGTAGACCAGCCCGTTGACCTTCTGGCCGTCGCCCAGCACCTCGGTGGTCTGTGCGTTGAGCACCACCTTCACGTTGGGCAGGCTGTTGAGCTTGGCCTGCAGCACCTGGTCGGCGCGCAGCTTGCTGTCGAACTCGAACACGGTGACGTGGCTGACGATGCCGGCCAGGTCGATGGCCGCCTCGACGCCGGAGTTGCCGCCGCCGATCACCGCCACGCGCTTGCCCTTGAACAGCGGGCCGTCGCAGTGCGGGCAGTAGGCCACGCCCTTGTTGCGGTACGCGTCCTCGCCCGGGACGTTCATCTGCCGCCAGCGTGCGCCGGTGGACAGGATCACCGTCCTGGACTTCAGCGAGGCACCGTTCTCCAGCTTCACTTCGACCAGGCCATCGGCACCGGCCGGCACCAGTTCGGTGGCGCGCTGCAGGTTCATGATGTCCACCTCGTACTCACGCACGTGGGCTTCCAGCGCGCTGGCCAGCTTCGGGCCCTCGGTGTGCTGCACCGAGATGAAGTTCTCGATGGCCATGGTGTCCAGCACCTGGCCACCGAAACGCTCGGCGGCCACGCCGGTGCGGATGCCCTTGCGGGCGGCATAGATCGCCGCGGCCGAACCGGCCGGGCCACCGCCAACCACCAGTACGTCGAACGCGTCCTTGGCGTTGATCTTCTCGGCATCGCGGGCGGCGGCGCCGGTGTCGAGCTTGGCGATGATCTGCTCCAGGCTCATGCGCCCGGAGTCGAACATCTGGCCACCCTGGAACACCATCGGCACGGCCATCACCTGGCGCTGCTCCACTTCCTGCTGGAACGCACCGCCTTCGATCACGGTGGTGCGGATGTTCGGGTTGACGATGGCCATCAGCGCCAGCGCCTGCACCACGTCCGGGCAGTTGTGGCAGGTCAGCGACATGTAGACGTCGAAGTCGAACGTGCCATGGATCGCCTTGATGCTGTCCAGCACCTCCTCGGCAACCTTGGGCGGATGGCCGCCGGTCCACAGCAGGGTCAGCACCAGCGATTCGAATTCGTGGCCCAGCGGCAGGCCGGCGAAACGCACGCCATGGTCCTGGCCTTCGCGGGCAACCACGAACGAGGGACGACGGGTGTCGGTGCCGGAGGCGTCCAGGGTGATCTTGCCGTTGCCGGCGGCGACGATGTCGTCCAGCAGGCCACGCATTTCCTGGGCGGCGGCGCTGTCATCGAGCGAGGCGATCAGGCGCAACGGTTGGCGCAGCAGGCCCATGTACTGCTGCAACTGGGTCTTGAGGGTGTCGTCAAGCACGGCGCAACTCCTTGAACGAGGCAAAACGGGGGGAGGACGCGGTTGCCTGGGCAACGCGCCGGAAAAGTAGGGGTGAACCGCAGCGGGCTGTCGGGCTTGCTTGCGTGATGCTGGCTGGCATCAACACGCTGCGGTTCACCCCCACGCCCGCCGCGAAGGCGGGGTGGGAGTGCCGGGGAGATGGGCCAGAGGCCTGGCGCATCCCGACCGGCGTGTTGCGGCTTAGATCTTGCCGACCAGGTCCAGCGACGGGGTCAGGGTCTTCTCGCCTTCCTTCCACTTGGCCGGGCAGACCTGGTTCGGGTTGGCGGCGGTGAACTGGGCGGCCTTCAGCTTGCGCAGGGTCTCGGACACGTCACGGGCGATCTCGTTGGAGTGGATCTCCAGGGTCTTGATCACGCCTTCCGGGTTGATCACGAAGGTGCCACGCAGGGCCAGGCCTTCTTCCGGAATGTGCACGCCGAAGGCGTTGGTCAGCTGGTGGGTCGGGTCGCCGACCAGCGGGAACTGGGCCTTGCCGACGGCCGGCGAGGTTTCGTGCCACACCTTGTGCGAGAAGTGGGTGTCGGTGGTGACGATGTAGACCTCGGCGCCGGCCTTCTGGAACTCGGCGTAGTGCTCGGCGGCGTCTTCGATCTCGGTCGGGCAGTTGAAGGTGAACGCTGCCGGCATGAAGATCAGGACGGACCACTTGCCCTTCAGCGAGGCCTCGGTGACTTCGATGAACTTGCCGTTGTGGTAAGCGTTGGCCTTGAACGGCTGGACCTGGGTGTTGATCAGGGACATGGAACTTCCTCTTGGTTGAAGGGGCGGGGGTGAAGCGTTGGAAAGAAGACTAATAGGCAAAAACTAATAAAACAAATGAATTGGATGCATCGCATCAATAGATTTTGACTATCGTTCAGCGGCGTGAAATGCCGATACGTCCGGATATCGGGGCTTTTGCCCGGTTCGCAAGCCGGGGCCGGATGAACATGAATCGATTCACATAGGCAACGGTTATGCCGACCGAGGTAGGCAGGCCGGAGCGCGGTGACTATCCTCGCCGTCCTGAAAACATCCCGCGAAGAGGTAGTGAAGTGTCCACGGTGAACGTTGCCGAGCTGTTGCGGGAAGCTGCCGGGCGCCTGTCCGGTGCCGATGCCCGCCACGAGGCCGAGCAGTTGCTGCTGCACGTGCTGGGCGTGGAACGTGCCTGGCTGTTCGCCCATGCCACCGACGCGGTGGACCAGGACGCGCGGCAGCGCTTCGAGCTGCTGGTCACACGCCGGGCCGAAGGCCACCCGCTGGCCTACCTGGTCGGCCGGCGCGGGTTCTGGACGCTGGACCTGCAGGTCAACACCGCCACCCTGATCCCGCGCCCGGAAACCGAGCTGCTGGTCGAGCAGGCGCTGGCCCGGTTGCCCGACGACGACATGGTGCGGGTGGCCGACATGGGCACCGGCAGCGGTGCGGTGGCTCTGTCCATCGCCAGCGAGCGGCCGTTGGCCACGGTGATGGCCACCGACGTGCTTGGCCCGGCTTTGGCGGTGGCAGTGAAGAACGCGCAGGCACATGGCCTGGAGAACGTCTGGTTCCGTCGTGGGCATTGGTTCGTGGCGCTGGGGGCGGACCGTTTCGACATGATCGTCAGCAACCCGCCGTACATCGCCGCCGGTGACCCGCACCTGGCGCAGGGCGACCTGCGCTTCGAGCCGCCACCGGCCCTGGCATCGGGTGCCGACGGGCTGGACGCGATCCGCGAGATCGTGGCCGGCGCGCCCGAGCACCTGGTGCCCGGAGGCTGGTTGCTGCTGGAACACGGTTGGGACCAGGGGGAAGCGATCCGCGCACTGCTGGAGCAGGCCGGCTTCGTCGACGCGCAGACCGTGCAGGACCTGGAACAGCGCGACCGGGTAACGCTGGGCCGCCTGCCCGCATAGGCCCCCGCAGCGGCAGTGCCGAGCCACGCTCGGCAAGCGACCTTCCCGGCAACGCCCCGCGCGGCAGGGCTGCGCTCCACCGGCGTGCGCCGACAAGAACAAAACAGCGCTGCGCTAAACTGCCGCTTCTGTTCCCGTGAGGTCGCCATGCGCACGCTTTACCCCGCCATCGAGCCGTACGAAACCGGCACGCTCAAGGTCGATGACCGCCACACCCTGTACTTCGAACAATGCGGCAACCCGGACGGCAAGCCGGTGGTGATGCTGCACGGTGGCCCCGGCGGCGGCTGCACGCCGAAGATGCGCCAATTCCACGACCCGTCCAAGTACCGGATCATCCTGTTCGACCAGCGCGGTTCGGGCCGCTCCACGCCGCATGCCGACCTGGTGGACAACACCACCTGGGACCTGGTGGCCGACATCGAGAAGCTGCGCGCGCAGCTGGGTATCGACCGCTGGCAGGTGTTCGGCGGCAGCTGGGGCTCGACGCTGGCGCTGGCCTATGCGCAAACCCATCCGCAGCGCGTGACCGAGCTGGTGCTGCGCGGCATCTTCATGCTGCGCCGCTGGGAACTGGAATGGTTCTACCAGGAAGGCGCCAACCGCCTGTTCCCGGACGCCTGGGAGCACTACCTCAAGCCGATCCCGGAAGTGGAACGCGCCGACCTGATCTCGGCCTTCCATCGCCGCCTGACCAGCGATGACGAGGCCACCCGTCTGGGCGCGGCCAGGGCGTGGAGCGTGTGGGAAGGCGCCACCAGCTTCCTGCACGTGGACGATGACTTCATCAACAGCCACGAGGACCCGCAGTTCGCGCTGGCGTTCGCGCGCATCGAGAACCACTATTTCGTCAACGGCGGCTTCTTCGAGGTGGAAGACCAGCTGCTGCGCGACGCGCACAAGATCGCCCATATCCCGGGCGTGATCGTGCACGGCCGCTACGACGTGGTGTGCCCGCTGGCCAATGCGTGGGACCTGCACAAGGTGTGGCCGAAGGCCCAGCTGCAGATCACGCCGGCCTCGGGCCACTCGGCGTTCGAGGCCGAGAACGTGGATGCGCTGGTGCGCGCCACCGATTCGTTCGCCGGCTGAGCTGCTCGATCATGTGGCATGGACGGGCGGCGCAGGCCGCCCGTTCTGTTTCCGTCGCCGGCCTCACCATTCCCCGGCCAGCAGTGCATCGGCCAACACCTGCAGCTTGGGCGAGCATTGCCGCGAGGGCGGGTAGATCAACGACAGCTCGCGGCTGCGCCCTTCGGCGGCCTGCAACACGCGCTGCAGGCGACCATCGGCGAGTGCGTCGGCCACCGCGAAGTCCATCACCTGCACGATGCCGATGCCGGCCAGCGCGGCTTCCACCAGCGGGTCGCCGCTGTCGAACACCATCCGCGCCGGCGGCGTGAACTCGCGCAGCTGGCCGTCCGCATCACGGAACTGCCAGTCCACCAGCCGCCCGCTGCGCAGGTTGCGCACCGCCAGGCAGCGGTGTTCGCGCAACGCCTGCACGCTGTCCGGCGCACCGTGCTGGGCCAGGTAGGCCGGGCTGGCCACCGTCACCCAGCGCAGCGGCCGCAGCCGTCGCGCGATCATGCGCTGGTCGGCGACCGGGCCGGTGCGCAGGGCCGCGTCGAAACCTTCCTCGAACAGGTCGACCAGGCGGTCACTCAGCACCGCCTCGATCTGCAGCTGCGGGTACCTGGCCATCAGCTGCCCGGCCAGGGGCACCAGCACCTTGCGCCCGAACATCGACGGGGCGGTGATCTTGAGCGTGCCCGAGGGCGTGCATGGGCGGTCGCCGAGCTGGCGGCGCGCATCTTCCAGCCCGCACAGCAGCGGCGTGACCTGGTCGATGAACTGGCGGCCGTCCGGGGTCAGGCCGACGTTGCGGGTGTTCCGCTGCAGCAGCTTGACCCCCAGCCCGGCCTCCAGGCGGCTGATCGCCCGTGACAGCCCGGACTGGCTCAGCCCCAGTTGCCCGGCGGCCACGGTGAAGCTGCGGGCCTCGGCCACCTGCACCAGCATCCGCACCGCGTTGAGATCGAAGGGAATGTCATTCATGCGAAAAATCATCGCAGAAATCGACATTAGGTGGTTTATGCATTCATGCGCATCAATGACACTGCCAGCCCCTTTTGAGCGAGGCCGTCATGCCCCCTCTTCGATACCCGCGGCTGGCGCTGAGCCTGCTGGCGATGGCCCAGCTGATCATCGCGCTGGACGCCACCATCATCTTCGTCGCCCTGCACGACATGGGCCGGGCGTTGCAGGTCAACGCCCAACAACTGCAATGGATCGTCAGCGGCTACACCGTGGCCTTTGGCGGCTGCCTGCTGCTGGGTGGGCGCGCGGCCGACCTGCTGGGGCGCCGCCGCATCTACCGGCTGGGCATGATCGTGTTCGCGCTGGCCTCGCTGTTGGGCGGGTTCGCCGGCAGCGTCGGTGGGCTGGTCGCCGCGCGGGCGGCGCAGGGCGTGGGAGCGGCATTGCTGTTCCCGGCCACGCTGGCGTTGATCAACACGCTGTATGCCGAAGGCCCGGTGCGCAACCGCGCGCTGGCGATCTGGAGCATGGCCAGCGCGCTCGGGCTGGCGCTGGGCACCCTGCTGGGCGGTGTGCTGACCCAGGTGTTCGGCTGGTCCTCGGTGCTGTGGGTGATCGTGCCGTTTGCCACGGCCTGCGCGGTGCTGGGCGGGGCCTGGCTGCCACGTGACGGCGAAATGCCGCGCGGGCGTTCGTTCGACCTGGCCGGCTGCCTGACCGTCACCGTCGGCGGCAGCCTGCTGGTGGCCACCCTGGTGCAGGGGCCGGAATGGGGCTGGCTGGCACCGCGCACCGTGCTTTGCCTGGCAATGGCGGCCGTGTTGCTGGCGGCCTTCGTGTGGATCGAGCGGCGCAGCCATGACCCGCTGATGCAGTTCAGCCTGTTGCGCCTGCCCGGCCTGCGCCTGGCGATGGGGCTGACCTTCCTGTTCATGAGCAGCTATGGCGTGCAGTACTACTTCCTGGCGCTGTACTTCCAGGATGGCTATGGCTGGAGCCCGTTGCAGGCCGGCTTGGCATTCCTGCCGGCCACCGCGGTGTGCACCTTCGGCATCCGGATCGCCGAGCGCGCGCTGCAGCGGCTGCGGGTGGAGCAGGTGTTGGTATGGGGGTTGGGACTGGGCGCGGCGGGTATCGCGCTGGTTGCGGCATTGCTGCCGCAGGGAGCGGGTTTCTGGCCACTGCTGCCGGGCGTGGTGCTGCTGAGCATCGGCCAGGGCATGACCTGGACGGCGATGTGGATCGTGGCCGGGCAGGGCGTGCCGGCGGCACAGCAGGGCGTGGCCTCGGGCATGGCCGCCACCGCCCAGCAGATTGGTGGTGCGCTGGGTCTGGCGGTGCTGGTGATGCTGGCCAACGCCGCGGGCGGCGAGCCGGGGACGGCACCGGCCCTGGCCGGCCTGGTGCGCGCCGAGTTCGGCGCAGCGGCATTCGCGCTGCTCGGCGTGGTGCTGGTGATGCTGGCGCGGCGACCCCAACCGGCCTGCGACGGGACACCATCGGCCGGCTGAACGGTGCAGCGGTCGCTGGCGTGATGTGTCGGTGTTGACACATCACGCCGCCGGTCGCCGTGCAGCATGGTCGCCGGTGTTACCGGACAGGATCTGCATCGTGGTGTTGCATGCAAAGGGTGGATGGGTGCTTGCCTGCGTGCTGGTGATCGCACCGGCGGCAGCGCAGCAGGTGGCCGGTGATCCGCCGGTGGAATGGAAGGCCGATGCCTCGGGCAACCGCCAGGCACAGAAGGCCGCGGAAAGGGCCGCCGGGCAGGCTTCGCCGCCGCGCGGCGCGGATCGTCCAACCGGTACAGGTGATGCGGGGCCGGATGCGGAAGCGGGTCCGCGTGGTCCTGGCGGCCGCGGGGGTGGAGGTCCACCCGGTGGCATGGGCGGTGGCCCCGATGGCGGCGGGATGGGCGGTGGCCGTGGTGGTCGAGGCGGCCATGGCACGGGCGGTCCGGGTGCTGCCGGTGCGGGCCATGCGACGCCGGCATCGATGCTGCGCCCGGAGATGGAATTCGCCGCGCCGCTGGAAGACACGCTGGTGCTGTACCGCAGCCGTGAATCGGTGCTGTTCGGGCGCAAGGACACCACTGACGTGGTGATGCTGCCCTTGTCGGGTGCGGCGGTGAGCATTGCCCCGGGCGTGGAAGCCCGCCTGCATGATGTGCCCGATGGGCTGCGCGTGGAGGTCACCACCTCCAACGGCATCCGCGTCAACTATCGCTACCGCGATGAGGCTGCTGGCGTGTTGCGCGTGGACATACTGGCCGAAGGCCCGGTGCCGCGTCCGGGCGCGCGTTTCGAGGTCACCCGCCACTACAGGCGTTGAACGCAGGAGCGGCCTCGGCCGCGAAGCCGGCAGGTCATCCGGTCGCGGTCAGCCCCACATCTGACGACGCACCTGCTTCGCCCTTGAACGCGCTCCTACCTGGTCAGGCTGGGCTGCAACGTGCGGAAGATGCGTTCCAGCCGTTCGGCCCAGGCCTGTTGGCCGGCGGCATCGGCGATCAGGTCCTGGCGGATCTCCAGCTCCACGTGCACCAGTCCGCGGCCTTCGCCATGCACCGGCACGGCGTAGTCGCTGTTGCGGTTGACCGAATACGGCTCGTTGTCGCCAACCACCAGGTCGCCTTCGGCGCGCAGCGCCTGCAGCAGTGCATGTGCGAAGCGGGTGTCCTGGTGGTAGAGCACACCCGCGTGCCACGGGCGCTGCATACCGTTCATCGCCGGGGTGAAGCTGTGCATCATCACCAGCACGGTGGGGATGCCGGCCTCACGGCGACGGTCCAGCTCGGCGCTGATGCGCGCGTGGTAGGGCGCATGGATGGCGTCGATGCGTTGCTGGCGCTGCGCGGCGCTCAGGCCGGCGTTGCCGGGGATCAGCGTGCCGTCGCTGACCTCGGGGATCAGCGTCGGCGAGGCGAGCGGGCGGTTGCAGTCGATCAGCAGGCGCGAATAGGTCTGTTCGATCGCCCAGGCATCCAGCCGCTTGGCCAGTGCGCGGGTGGTGCCGGCGATGCCGATGTCCCAGCCGATATGCCGGTCCAGCTCCGCCTGCGGCAGGCCGAGGTCGTGCAAGGCTGCGGGCACCTGCTGGCCGGCATGATCGGCCAGCAGCACGAACGGCGAGCGCCCGTGCGGGTGGTGCACGGTGAAGATCGCCGGGTCGCCGGCATCAAGCAGCGGCGGCAATGCCTGCTCTCCGGAATCAGCCACGCGGCCTCCCGTCGAGGTGGTGCTCGATCATCCACAGGCCGGCCCAGAGCTTGGCGTCCAGCTCGTAGCCTTCGCCCATCTTCTCGACCAGCCATGCCGCGGCACGCGCACGCGGGATGCTGTGCACGGTGATGTCCTCGCTGTCGTCGCCACCGCCGTTGCCAACTTTGCGCAGGCCGGTGGCGCGCACGAAGGCGATCTTCTCGTTGCTGGCGCCGGATGACGTCGGGCCGATCATCAGTACTTCGGCGTGGTCGGCGGTCCAGCCGGTTTCCTCTTCCAGTTCGCGCACCGCCGACTCCTCGATGGACTCGCCGGCGGTGACGTCACCGACCAGGCCTGCCGGCATCTCGATGGTGCGTGCCTGCAGCGGCACGCGGAACTGTTCGACGAACAGCACCTCGTCCTGCGGGGTGACTGCGATGATGATCGCGGCCAGGCCACCGGCGTGGGTGCGCTCGCTGTACTCCCAGGTGCCGCGCACGACCATGCGCTGGTACTTGCCTTCGTAGACGACGCGGGGGGCTGCGGTGTTCTGGCTCATGCGAACTCGTTGGCGGAAGGAGAGGACGTTTCGATGCCCGCGGCCGACAGCAACCGGCGCCGGGTCATCGGGCCGAAGCGCAGTGCATCGCACAGCCCGCCCAGCATGTCCGCGTCGGCATTGCCGCGGGTGAAGCCGGGGCGCGCGGTGGCCAGCGGTGCGTCCACCGCGATGGTGGTCAGCTGGCGGAACAGCAGGGCCAGTTCGCGCTGCTCGCGCAGGCGCACGGCCATGGTCGCCGCACCGCGCAGGCGCAGGAACGGCACTTCGTCGATGCGTTCGAGCAGGGCGTCGAGGCTGCCGAAGTGCGACAACAGCACCGCCGCCGACTTGGTGCCGATGCCGGACACGCCGGGGATGTTGTCCACCGCATCGCCGCACAGCGCCAGGTAGTCGGCGATCTGGTGTGCGTGCACGCCGTGGCGCGCCTTCACCCCGGCCGCGCCCCAGCGCTGGTTGCGCGCGTAGTCCCATTGCTCGTCGTGTTCGAGCAGCAACTGCGAGAGATCCTTGTCGGCCGAGACGATCACCCCGCGCAGGCCATGCCCGCGGCCGGCGTGCAGCGCCGTGCCGATGAGGTCGTCGGCCTCGTACTCGCGGTCGGCCAGCACGTCCAGGCCCAGCGCCGCGCACAACGCCTTGCAGTGCGCGAACTGGCGGCGCAGTTCATCCGGGGCGGGGTCGCGGTTGGCCTTGTAGGCCGGGTAGATGCGGTGGCGGAAGCAGCTGTCCAGTGCCTCGTCGAAGGCCACGGCGATATGCCGCGGGCGTTCGCGTTCGAGCAGGTCCAGCAGGAAGCGGGCAAAGCCGTGCACGGCATTGACCGGCCAGCCCTGGCTGTCCTGGAACTCGTCCGGCATCGAATGCCAGGCGCGGAACACGTACAGGCTGGCGTCGACCAGGTACAGCGGCGCGCTGGCCGGGGCGGTGCTCACGGCCGGTAGTCCTGCAGCAGCGCGGCCGGGTCCGGGCGGTCACGGTCGGGCACCTGCAGCTTCGGCGTGCCGACATGGATGAAGCCGACGATGTGCTCGTCCTGGCCCAGGCCAAGGTGGTCGGCGACTGCGGCGTCATAGGCCATCCAGGCAGTCAGCCACTGCGCGCCGAAGCCGAACCCCTGCGCGGCCTGCAGCAGCGCGAAGCAGACGCAACCGGCGGTCAGCAGTTGTTCCTGCACCGGCACCTTGTGGTCGGGTTGCAGGTGGGCGATGACGGTCACGATCAGCGGCGCATGCGAGAAGCGCAGGCGGTCCTTCTCGATCACCGCTTCGGCGGCGTGCGGGTCGCGCTCACGGCTGCGCCGGGCGAGGAACGCGCCCAAAGCGTGACGGGCATCGCCGCGGATCTGCAGGAATCTGAACGGGACCAGCTTGCCGTGGTCGGGTACGCGCACGGCGGCTTCAAGCATGCGCAGCAGGGTGGCCGGGTCCGGGGCGGGTTCGCCCAGTTGCTTGGACGGAACCGAAACGCGCTGGTTCAAGGCGTGCAGGAAACAGTTGTCGGACATGACTCACCGGGGGCAAAACACGGTCGGGGATTATAGACGGCGGGACGATGACACCTTGGGTAGCGCAAACTGTGATTGCCATCATCGCCCTGGAAGGGCGGTGAAATTCGCCAATATTCCGCGGCCCGCTTAGCATAGACGGCCGTGCCGGGATGCCGGTCATGAGGTTTGAAGTGCTTACTGCATCACTGACCCTGTTCAGCTACTCGCCCTACCATCCACGGGCGGAAACAGGGGCCGCGTCCGCTTGTCCTAACCCGTCTATCAAAAGTCCAGCGCCTTCACGGGTGTGGAGCCTTTGCGCATGATGTCCAACCCGCAAGTCCCGGGCCAGCCCGGTCGTAACCAGAACCTTCTGGCCGTGGCGCGTGAAGCGGCATTGCCGGCGCTGTCCAAGCTGTTCGACAAGGTCCTGGCCGGGTTCGACGATGCGTTGTTCGATCGGGCCGGAAGTGCCGGCGCCTCGCAGATGGCCTTCCTCGACGGCATGCGCGAGCTGCGCCGCCGCCGCGACGAGGTTTCCCGTCTTTTCTCCAGCCACCTGCAGCAGGCCTGGGCCGCGCTGGAATCGGGTGCGCCGCAGTCGGCGGAAAGCGTCATGGCCGGTGCCGGCGAGGGTGGGCTGGCGCTGGTGCCCGAACACGTCCTGGAGTCGCGGCTGGCGGTGCGCAACCTGGCCACCGTGCTGCTGCGTGAGTACAAGCAGGTGCTGGCGCGGCTGGACCATCGCCTGGGCTGGGTTGCCGGCGGTCAGGAACTCAATGCCGACACCAATCCGATCAGTCCCGAACATATCGGCGTCGCCCTGCACGAGGCCTTCGCCCCGTGTGACCTGACCCCGGAAGTGCGCCTGGTGCTGTTCAAGCTGTGCGAACGGGAACTGGCCGGCAGTATCGGCAAGTTGTACGAGGCGCTGGACGAGCGCCTGGCCCAGGCCGGCGCAGCCCCTGAACTGGGTGCGCCGCGCCGCCAGCCGCCGCGGCGGCCGGCGGCGGTACCGGACGCTGATGCCCCGGACGAGGATGGCTTCGACCCGCAGGGCGGGGCACCGGGCTGGGCACGACGCTTCTCCGAACGCTTCGCGCAGCAGCGCGCCAACCTCGGCCGCATGGGCGAAGCCCAGGGCGAGGGATACGCGCAGGGCGGTGGCGGATTCGAAGTCGATGGCGCCACCCAGCAGGGCATGGTGCTCGAGGCGTTGCATGAGCTGCTGGTGCAGTCGCGGCAGGCGCGCGGCGCAGCCGCCAGTGGCATCGGCGGCGCTGCCGCCGGCCACGGCGGTGAGCCAGGCCTGCAGCGCGCCTTGAACCAGCGCGAGATGATGTCGGTGCTGTCGCTGCTGCAGGCCACGCCCAGTGCCACCCTGCGCGCGGCCGTCGGCGAAGACGGCGAATCGTTGGCGCAGCGGCTCAAGAGTGAAGTGCTGGCCGGCGCGACCCGGCTGGGCGTGGACCCGGCGCAGGCGCACCTGGATCCGCAGGACGAAGATGCCATCGACCTGGTTGGCATGCTGTTCGACGTGATGCTCGACGAACGTGACCTGGAAGGCCGTTCGCGCGAGCTGATCGGCCGGCTGGTGGTGCCGTTCGTCAAGGTCGCCATGCTCGACCGTCGCATGTTCGTGCAGAAGACCCACCCGGCGCGGCGCCTGCTCAACTCGCTGGCTGAGGCCTGCGAGGGCAACGCGGGCGAGAGCCAGTCCGAGCGCGCGCTGATGGGCAAGGTCGAGGAAATCATCGAGAGGTTGACGGCCGAGTTCAACGAGAACCTGGCCATCTTCCTGACGCTGGAGGAGGAGTTCCGCGAATTCCTGGCCCAGCACCGCCGCCGCATCGAGATCGCCGAGCGCCGCGCCGCCGAAACGCAGCGTGGCCAGGAGAAACTGGAGGTCGCGCGCAGCCGCGCCGCCCTCGAGCTGGAACGTCGGGTCGCCGACCAGGGCCTGCCCAAGGCCATCGACGATTTCCTGCGCCAGCCATGGAACCACCACCTGACCCTGACCCTGCTGCGCGAAGGCGAAGAGGGCGAGGGCGTCACCGAGGCCCTGAAGCTGGCCGACGAGGTGCTGGAGGAAGTTGCCGAGGCGCGCCGTCATATCGTCGGCAAGCCGTGGCTGCAGTCCTGCCAGCCGGGGCTGCGCAAGGTGTTCGCCAGCGTCGGTGTCCATGGCGATGCGGGGACGGCGGCCATCGATGCCCTGCACGACACCCTGCAGTCGATCGCCGAAGTGCGGCCGGAGCTGGAGCGCGCGCTGCCCGAACTGCCGCAGGTGGCGCTGCCGACCCCGCCGGCGCAGGAAGCCCCGGCCATCGACTTCGGCAGCACGGCCAAGGCCGAGGACTTCGACGACAGTGATGCCGAGCGCTTCCGTCGGATGGAGATCGGCACCTGGCTGGACTTCATCGACAAGGACGGCAAGCTGCAGGCCGGCAAGTTGTCCTGGGTGAGCCCGATTTCCTCGCGCCTGCTGTTCGTCAACCGCCGCGGCATCCGCTTCTGCGTGGCCTCGCCGGAAGAACTGGCGGTGATGGTGCGGCTGGGCCGCCTGCGTCCGCACGTGGACGATGGCGCCTTCGACAGCGCCATGCAGGGCGTGATCGACCGCCTGGAGCCGCAGCCGGCCGCGGTCGGCTGATCGCCGCGCACGTTCGGGGCTTTGCTACGATCCGGGCAGTTGATCCACTGCGCATCGGGGACTGGAATGGCCGTTGATGTACGTGTTCTGAAGGAAGCCGCCCAGGGCGAGCGGCGTGTCGCCGCCACGCCGGAGACGGTCAGGAAGCTGCTGGCCACCGGTGCCAGCGTACGGGTGCAGCCCGGTGCCGGCGTGGCCGCCGGCTTCACCGACCAGGCCTATCTGGAAGCGGGGGCGACACTGGACGAAGCCGTGGAGACCGCCGACCTGGTGCTGTGCGTGCAGCCACCGCCGGTGGCGATGATCGAGCGTTTCAAGGCCGGCGTGGTGCTGGTTGGCATGCTGCATCCACAGGCCGAGCCGGCACGTACGGCGGCGTTGCAGGCCCGGCAGGTACAGTGCTTCCCGCTGGAGCGCCTGCCGCGCACCACCCGCGCGCAGGCCATGGACGTGCTCAGCTCGCAGGCCGGCATGGCCGGCTACAAGGCCACGCTGATCGCCGCGCAGCTGACCCCGCGCTTCTTCCCGATGCTGACCACTGCCGCCGGCACGATCCGCCCGTCCAAGGTGCTGGTGGTCGGTGCCGGCGTGGCCGGCCTGCAGGCGGTGGCGACCGCCAAGCGGCTGGGCGCGGCAGTGGAGGGCTTCGACGTGCGCCCGGAAACCCGCGAGCAGATCGAATCGTTGGGCGGCAAGTTCCTGGACCTGGGTGTCAGTGCGGCGGGCGAGGGCGGTTATGCGCGCCAGCTGACCGAGGACGAGCGCGCCGAGCAGCAGCGGCGGCTGGCCGAGCACCTGAAGGGTGTGGATGTGGTGATCTGTACCGCCGCGGTACCCGGGCGCCCGGCGCCGAAGATCATCACCGCGGCGATGGTGTCCGGCATGCGGCCGGGCAGCGTGATCGTCGATCTTGCCGCCGAGACCGGTGGCAACTGCGAGGCCACCCGTCCGGGTGAGACCGTCGAGGTGGGGGGCGTCACCGTGGCCGGTCCGCTGGACCTGGCCAGCATGGGGGCCATCCATGCCAGCGAGATGTATGCGCGCAACGTCTACAACTTCGTGTCGCTGTTCCTGAAGGAGGGCGCGCTGCGCCTGGACTGGAGCGACGAACTGCTGGTCAGGACGGTGTGGCCGCAGCGTCCGGCGGGCGGCGAGATCCCGCCGGTGTGAGGTGGGTCTCGCGGGGTGGGGGGAGGCGGAAATCCAAAGCCCCCTCATCCGCCCCTGCGGGGCACCTTCTCCCGCAAGCGGGAGAAGGACGTGTCATGCGGACTTCCGGTTCACGGGCGGGCTCAGGTTGCGGCGAACCCATCCCTTCTCCCGTGGGCGGGAGAAGGTGCCCCGCAGGGGCGGATGAGGGCGGGCCTTTGACGCTCTACCGCTGCGGACGGGCCGGTGGCGGATTGGCTTCCACCCATTGCCGGCGTTGCTCGGGCGTCATCTTCACCCACTGGTCGTGCAGCTGCTGGCGCTGGGTCCTGTCCAGGCCGCGCATCCTGGCGAACAGCGCCTGTGCCTCGCGGCGCTGCTGCGGTGACATGTGTTCGAAGCGGTGCATGCCACGGCGCGCCTGCTCACGCTGTTCCGGGGTCATCTGCTGCCAGCTGCGGGCATGGTCATAGATGCGCTGGCGGCGGTCCGGCGAGGCGTTCCAGCGGTCACGCATCGGCGTGATCAGGGTTTCGCGCTGGGCCGGCGTCAGCTGGTCCCATTCGGGCAATGGCGGGGATTGCTGGGCCAGCGCCGGGATCGCGGCCAGGACTAGCAGCAGGGGCAACACGCGGGGGATCAGGGCGTTCATCAGGGTCATTCCATCGCCAGGTTGTCCGAGCCCAGCCACAGGTACAGCTCGGGGCTCTCATCGAACGGCAGGGGCGCATCGATCGCATCGTCGCTGTCGACCGTGGCCGCTGCCGTGGCTGTGGCCGGTGCGGCCACCGGTGCATCGGTGCCGTTGAAGCGTAGCGCGAAGGTCACGGCCAGCACCGCCGAACAGGCGGTGGCCAGCCACAGGCCACGGCGACGCCAGGGCGCGCTGGCCGTCCCGGCCTGCTGCCGTGCCTGGCGCAGCCGGGCGAGCGTGGCGGGCGACAGCGCGCCCTCGGCCTGCTGCTGCAGTTGCCGCAGGGAGCGGTCGAAATCATCCGGCGATGTGGGCAGGCGGTTCACCGCGAGGCCTCCAGTTGTTTCTGCAATGCGTCGCGCGCGCGCGACAGGTGGGTTTTTACCGAGCCTTCCGAACAGCCCATCGCCCTGGCGGTGGTGGCAACGTCCAGTTCCTGCAGGACCCGCAGGCTGAAGGCCTCGCGTTGCCGCGCCGGCAGTTGCCGCAGGGCCCGCACCAGCCGCGCATAGTCCTGCTGCTGCTCATGCTGCCGGGCCGGGCCGGCGGCTTCGTCGGCCCAGTCGATCGCGCTGTCCTGGTCCTGATCGTCCTGCGGGGCCCAGAACTTCAGGCGGAAGCTGCGGCGCCGCTGCAGGTCGATGATGCGCCGGCGCAGGATGCTCCAGAACAGCGGCGTCCATTCTTCCGGCGGTTGGTCGGCGTAGCCGAGCATGCGCTCCATCGCGTCCTGCACGGCGTCCAGCGCATCCTCGCGCTGGCGCAGCCCGGCCTCGGCGAAGCGGAAGGCGCGCGGCCCCACGCCGGCGAGGAAGGCTTCCAGCGAGGCAGGCGTGGCTGTGGACGTCAGGGGCGGGCTGGTCACCAGCACAGGGTAGCGTTCCGGCGGGGGTCTGATGGTGTAAACGCACGGGCCGGGCATTGGTTGACAGCGCAACCGTCGCATCCGCTCGGTCGCCGTGGTTATGATGCCGTGCGGGCGGTTCCAGCCCTGGAGAGAGCAGCAATGAGCGACGGGTTCGTGGCGTTGTACATCTTCATGCTGGCGGCGATCGCCGGCCACGTGATCATTTCGCGGGTGCCGGTGATCCTGCACACGCCGTTGATGTCCGGTTCAAACTTCATCCACGGCATCGTGCTGATCGGTGCCATGGTGGTGCTCGGCCACGCCGATACCACGCTGGAGAAGGCCATCGGCTTCATCGCCGTGGCCCTGGGCGCGGGCAATGCCGCCGGTGGCTATGTGGTCACCGAGCGCATGCTGGAAATGTTCAAGAGTTCCAAGAAGCCGGACGGGAAGGGCCGGTGACCGGGCCATCGCCATCCCGCCGGTTCGACGCCCGGCAGGTGTTCCAGTGGCTGAGCTACCTGCAGTACCCGGCCATGCTGGTTGCGCTGTACTACGTCGCTTCGCCGTTCTTCACGGGCCTGGGCGGGCTGCTGGAGGCGCTGAACAACGCGCTGTTGTACGCCGGCGTGGGCATCGGCATGTCCTCGTTGCAGGATCCGACCCGTACCCAGAACGAAGTCTCGCGCAAGGTCTGGGAAGACCCGCGCAAGGGCTACTGGATGCTGTGGCTGCTGACCGTGCAGGCGTTGCTGCCGATCCTTCTCGGGTTGGCGGGTACCGCGTTGGCCGCGTCGACGGCGCTGTCGCAGTTGTCGCTGGGGCTGGTGGCGTTCGGGCTGGGCATGATCGGCCTGCTGAAGACGGCCATCGAGATGCGGGAACACCACCGCCGTGATCGGCGGGTTGCCGCTCAAGACACAACGGTTCTGGAGAAGGCTGCATGAGCATGACGGTGCTGGTGAAGGTGAGTTACCTGGTGGCTGCGACGCTGTTCCTGCTCGGCCTGCAGCGCATGGCCTCGCCCAGGACCGCGCGCAGCGGCATCCACTGGGCCGGAGCGGGCATGTTGATCGCCACTGCCGCCACCTTCCTGCTGCCGGGGCTGCACAACCTGGGCCTGATCGCGGTAGCGCTGTTGCTGGGCACCGGCCTGGCCTGGGTGTCGGCCAAGAAGGTGGCCATCACCGACATGCCGCAGATGGTGGCGCTGTACAACGGCATGGGCGGCGGCTCGGCGGCGGCCATCGGCGCGGTTGAACTGCTGCGTTTTTCCGATGTTGCTGGTCGCGACACCAGCCACTGGAGTGCCGAGGCCATCGCCGCGCTTGCCGCACGACAGCCGTCGGCGACGGTGCTGGCGCTGGCGGTGATCGGTTCGGCGATCGGCGCGGTATCGCTGTCGGGCTCGATCATTGCCTGGGCCAAGCTGGACGGCCGGCTGGACAAGCGCGTCACCTTCCCCGGCCAGCAGGCGTTCAACCTGTTGATGGCGGTGGCGATGGTGGGGCTGGGCGCGTGGGCGGCGGTGAGCCTGCAGCCGGTGGCGATCATCAGCTTCTTCGTGGTGGCGCTGGCGCTGGGCGTGCTGATGACCTTGCCGATCGGCGGTGCCGACATGCCGGTGGTGATCTCGCTGTACAACGCCTTCACCGGCCTGGCGGTGGCTTTCGAGGGCTACGTGCTCGGCAACGAGGCATTGATCATCGCCGGCATGATGGTCGGCGCGGCCGGCATCCTGCTGACCCGGTTGATGGCCAAGGCGATGAACCGGCCGATCAGTGGCGTGCTGTTCTCCAACTTTGGTGGCGGCGGCCAGGGCGCGGAGATCAGCGGCAGCCAGAAGCCGATCGAAGCGGCCGACGTGGCGGCGATGATGGCCTTCGCCGAGCGCGTGGTGATCGTGCCCGGCTACGGCATGGCGGTGGCGCAGGCCCAGCACAAGATCTGGGAACTGGCGCAGCGGCTGACCGAGCGCGGGGTGAAGGTGAAGTTCGCCATCCACCCGGTGGCCGGACGCATGCCCGGGCACATGAACGTGCTGTTGGCCGAGGCCGGCGTGCCCTACGACCTGATCGCCGACATGGACGACATCAACCCCGAGTTCGCCACCACCGACGTCTCGCTGGTGATCGGTGCCAACGACGTGGTCAACCCGGTGGCCAAGACCGATCCCAGCAGCCCGATCTACGGTATGCCGATCCTGGACGTGGTCAATTCGAAGAACACCATCGTCATCAAGCGCGGCAAGGGCACCGGCTTTGCCGGCATCGAAAACGCGCTGTTCTACGCCGACAACACGCGCATGCTGTACGGCGACGGTGCCGAAGCGGCAAGCGCGCTGGTCAGTGAGTTGAAGGCGCTCGACGGCGGGCACTGAGCCCGCCATTTCATCATCCGGAACATTGGCCGTCGATCCAGCGCGCATGGCGGTGGTGAGGCAGCGTGCCCGCGTCAAGGCGCCAGGGCAGGTGCCCGTTGGTCGGCAGATGCCGCATCCGCGCAGGATGGTGGTCGGGCGGTTTGCAGCGGGCCGGCGCCTTGGCGGCGTCGCGCTTCGGACGTGGTGCAACCGAAGGCATGCTTGAACGCCCGGCAGAACGCGCTCTCGCTCTCGAAGCCGAGCGATTCGGCAATCTCGCAGACGGAGAGTCCGGTGCCCTGGACCAGCTCCCACGCACGTTGCTGGCGCAGGCGGATGGCGTACTCGCTCGGCGTTTCGCCGAACACCTCGCGGTAGACGCGGATCAGGTGCGTGGGCGAGTAGTTGGCGATCGCCGCCAGTCGCGAAAGATCCAGCCGGTCGTCGACGTTGCAGCGGATCAGGTGCTGCACCTTGAGCAGGCGCAGCAGCGTCTGGTGCCGGCGCGCGGCGGTACGCCCGCTGCAGCGTTCCAGTTCGCCCTGCAGTGCCTGCTGCTGCTCGATGAGGGCGTCGTGCAGCTGCATGAACGCATCGGCTACCTCGGGGGTATCGGCGTCGGTCGGGAACCAGCGCGTGCGCGTGAGGTGCACGATCGGGCGGGCGAGGGCGTGCGGACAGGGTTCCTGGCGTGGGATCAACGCACTGCCCGGCAGCGGGCCGGGGTGTGCTTGGCGCCACGTCTGCAGCGGGGCGGTGATGCACATCCAGCGCGCATGGCTGCGGCTGTGATGCCGCAGCCCGCCCTCCAGCCAGACCTGCACGTGGCGCGAAGGCAGCAGCCAGGGCGTGTCATTGCTGGAGAGCTCGAGTTCGCCATGCAGAATGGCCGTTACGCTTACCCAGCCTGCCGGCACCTGCAGGCGTGTCCCGCGTCCTGAACTGGCGACAACATGCACGCTGTCGCTGGGACCGGAAGGCAGGCTCATGGCCTGCGATCCGTGGAGCTGGTGGTGCCGGATCTTCACTGCGCCTCCACCGTCGGGAGTCCCGACCGTGTCGTGGATGGATGGCTTCAACGTGAAAAGCAGCGCTGCTGGGAATGCCCTTGCGTGTTTCTGCCCGCGACATCAATCGGGTGTAGCGTATGACCAAATCGCAGGAAAAAAAATAGCCCGGACGAGCCGGGCAGATCCGGTTTTTTTGGCCCTGCTTTCCCCATTACGCCGGGGGCTGAGGAAGGTCTCGCCTGGGAGAGAGTTGCCAGGAGGCCGGATGGCCCATGCTGAACTCGCAGGCGCAAGCCGCGCGTGCATGGGTTTGCAGCTTGATTTGCATTTATTGCGATTCCGCGTCGAGCGTTGTGATGATTTCCCATGCAACTTCCAGGGGCGATGACAGGTGCGCGATCTCTACGAGCAGGCGTTGGCGTTGTGGCATGACGGCCAGTGCGCACAGTCCGAAGCATTGGCTCGACGGTTGGTACAGGTGGCGCCGGCATTCGCGCCCGGCCTGGCGCTGTTGGCGACGTTCCATCTCCAGCATGGCCAGGCCAGGCATGCCCGGCCGCTGCTCGAACACGCGTTGCGCCTGCAGCCGGACCTGGTCGAGGCCTGGATCAATCTCGGCAACGCCTGCCTGGAACTGGATGACATCGACGCGGCCGTGCAGGCATTCGAGAACGCGCGCCGCCAGGGCGCGGAGGGAGTGGCCTACCTGCTCGGGCATGGGCTGGCCTGCCTCGGCAAGGGCGGGTTCGCCCCTGCGCGCCAGTTGCTTGTGCAGGCGTATGCGCTGGAACCGGAGGCGGCGGACGTACGCCTGGCCTACGCACGCTGCCTGGTCGAGTTCGAACGCTTTGACGACGCGGCGCAGGTGCTGGCGGGGCTGGAAGCCGGCCACCTGGGCGGGCAGCAGCGCAAGGCATTGGCGTGGCTGCAGATGCAGTGCGGCCAGGACGAGGCGGCGTTGGCGCTGTACATCGGGTTGATCGGGCAGATGCCGGAGGATGCGGAACCGCGTATCCAGCTGGCGCTGTTGCTGGAACGGCTCAACCGCGTGGACGAGGCGGCGCAGGTGTTGGCCGGTCTGCCACCACCGGCGTCGGATGACGGGCGGGCGATGCTGGCACTGGCGTCGGCACGGATCGCGCGACGCAGCGGGCAGCCGCGCACGGCGGCCGCGCTAGCGCAGGCCGCATTGCCGTCCGGGGCCGACCCGGCCATGCGCGCCCAGCTCTGGTTCGAGATGGCGAAGGACCATGATCAGGAAGGCGACGCGGCTGCTGCGATCCATGCGCTCGAACACGCGCACGCACAGGCTCGCCTTGCGTTCCAGGCACGCTGGCCGGAAACGGTATTGCCGGCCGTGCTGGGCTGGCTGGACCAGCGCCGGCGGCACGCGCCGGCCGTGGCGGTCGATGCAGGCAAGCGGCAGGGGCCGCCCGATCCGGTGTTCCTGGTGGGGTTCCCGCGTTCCGGTACGACGTTGCTGGAGCGCATGCTCGATGCGCACAGCGCGCTGGACGTGCTCGATGAGCGGCCAGCGCTGGAAGTGATGATCGAGAACCTGCGCAGGCGCGATGGCTGGCGTGACGCGGCACTGGATGCATCGCTGGATGGTCTTCCCGGCGCCGCGGTGGACCAGGCGCGCGCCGACTATTGGCAACAGGTCCATCGCCACCTCGTGCCGCAGGGGCGGCTGGTGGACAAGTACCCACTGACGATGACGCGGCTGCCGTACGTGGCCCGTCTATTTCCGCAGGCCGATTGGCTGCTGCTGTTGCGCCACCCCTGTGATTGCGTGCTCAGCTGCCACATGCAGGCATTCGGCTTGAACGGCGGCGCGCTGGCCTTCGAATCGCTGGCGTCCACGGCGCACACCTACGTCCGGGTGATGGAATGGTGGCATGCGCAGCGCGAATGGGTGCCGGCGCGCGTGCATGTGCTGCGCTACGAGGATCTGGTGCAGGCCAGGGCGCAGCATCTGGAGGCGCTGATGGGCTTCCTGTCGCTGCCGATGCAGGCCGCGCAGCTGCAGTCGCACCATGCCGCGGCGCAGCGCAGCCGGCGCATCAACACACCCAGCTATTCGCAGGTGATCGAGCCGGTGAATGCCAACGCGGTGGGCCGTTGGAAGCGCTACCGCGCCTTCTTTGGCGATGCCGTGCTGGCCGAACTGGAGCCGTGGGCAATACGGTACGGCTACACGATGGAGTGACGCTGCGGGAAGCGCAGGTAGGTCGACAGGATGTACTTGTCCTGGTCCGGCGACGGTTGGCCCTGGTGGGCGTACATCCAGTACGGCGGAAACATCAGCAGGCGGCCGGCACGCGGGGCCACGCCGGTGTGCAGGCCGGGAAACCAGGTCTGGCCGCCGTGCCCGACGTCGTTGAGGTACCACAGGAACACCAGGTAGCGGTCGCAGACCTCGTTGATGGCATCGAAGTGTGTCTGGAACTTCTCATCGCCACCGGCGCGGTAGCGCTTGAGGATGAGCGGGCTGAGCAGGGGGCTGTCGGGGAGGGCCAGTGGCAGCCCGACGTCGGCGTTGTAGCGCTGCAGCGACTGGCTGATCAGCTGCCGGAAGAAGGCCAGGAACGGCGCATCGGAGAGCCGGCTGATGTCCAGCTCGGTCCAGGCGCTTTGTTCGAGCCCGACGCGCACGCCACGCCCGTTGCGTTGCTGGAAGCGGCCCAATGCGTTGAACGACGCGATCAACTTGCCGCACATCTCCGCTGGCAGGCTGTCATCGTAGGTGCGGATGTAGTGGCGAAGGTCGCCGCCGTGTCCTTCCGCCGCGGCCGGGGCCGCGGCGGAAGGGGTGGTGACGGCTGCGGGATCAGAAGCGGGCTGTCCAGCGCATCCAGTAGTAACGTCCGATTGCATCGTAGGTCCGCATGTCCGTCGAGGCGTTGAAGCCAGAATAGATCAACGGCGGCTGACGGTCAGTAAGGTTGCGCACGCCGATCTGGATCGAACTGTTGTTCAGGTCCTCGAAGCGGTAGCCGATCTGCAGGTCGGTCTGGGTGAAGGACGGCACCCGGCGCCTGGCCACGTAGCCGGGCTCGGTGACATCGGCCACGTCCGGTGCTTCGTACACGTGGTGTACGTAGCGGGTGGTGAGGCTGGCACTGAGGTTGCCGCGCGACCAGCTGATGTCGTTGAGTGCACGCCAGCGGGCCATGTTGCCGAAGCCCGAGGAGGCGTTGTCGACGAACGTGCCGGCCAGGCCGGTGCTGCCCGGAATGCCCGGGAAAGCGCCGACGTTGCTGCTCGGGTCGCCGGACAGCAGTTGCACGTCGTACTGGGCCAGGTAGGTGGTATCCAGGTTCCAGCTGAACTTGCCCCATGCGCTTTCCGGGAACAGGTAGCGGAAGCCGATGTCCATGCCCGCGGTCTTCAGCGTGCCGAAGTTGCCGGTGACGTTGGTCATCTGCGCCACGTCACCGGCATCGTCGCGGACGAAGGTGTCGCAGAAGCGGCCGAAGTTGAAGCACTGGTTGAGCAGCACGTTCTCCGGCAGGTTGGTGATGAACTGGTCCAGCTTCACGCGCCAGTAGTCGGCGGTGATGCTGAAGCCTTCCAGCCAGCTCGGGCTGTAGACGAAGCCGTAGGTGAGCACGTCGCCTTCTTCCGGGAGCAGGTCCGGGTTGGCCACCTGGAAGGAGGTGACCTGGTTGTTGCTCTGCCGGAACGAGCCGTCGGTGGGGACGCCGGTACAGGCGTTGGGGTTGCCGCCGGTGTAGCCGTTGCAGGGGTCGGTGTAGGTGCTGGCGCTGGGCACGGTGGGGGCGTACAGGTCACCGATGGTCGGGGCGCGGAACACGTCGGCATAGGTGGCGCGGATCAGCAGGTCGGCGAACGGCTTCCATTCCATGCCGATCTTGGAATTGGTGGTGCCGCCGAAGTTGGAGTAGTCCGAGTAACGCGTGCCGAGCGAGACGTTGAGCTTCTCGGCGAACGGCGCATCGGCCAGCAGGGGGATCAGTGCTTCGGCGTAGATCTCGTTGACGTCGAACTTGCCGTTGATGTCGCCGAACGTACAGGCTTCCTGGGTGATCAGGCAGACCGTCTCGCCCGGCGGGATGATGGTCAGGAAATCACTGCTGGAGCTGGCCGATTCCTCGCGGCGTTCCACGCCCACCGCCAGCGAGACGGCGCCGGCCGGCAACTGGAACAGGTCGCCGGTGACGTTGGCATTGAAGACCTTCAGGTCGTTCTCGCTGCTGCTGTGGATGGTCGGGTTGATCAGCTCCAGCGCGGCCAGCTGGGCCTGGCCGGCGGCGGTGCTCGGGTCCGGCGGCGGGCCAAGGAAGTTGACCGGCAGGCAGCCGGCGATGGCGGTGGCCGGGTCGCCGGGCGTGCGCACGCAGATCGGGTTGCCGGTGGCCGGGTCGACCATCGAGGGGCCCAGTGCGTCGGTCAGACCCGGGCTGTACAGGTAGCCGCGGACCGCGGTGGTCTGCGGGGTGCGGCCGTAGCCATAGGAGGCGTCCCAGCTCCAGCTGCTGTCGCCGAAGGCACCGCGCAGGCCGGCGGTGATCTGGTAGGTCTCGGTTTCAAAGCGGGTGGTGCGGGTCGGGATGAAGTCACGCAGGCGCAGGCGTGCGTCGGTGATGTCCACGCCGAACGGGTTGTACATGCTGTCCGCGCTGATCGGCACGTTGTCCACCGCCGCGCGGCCGTCGAACGGCAGCGGCGCGATGAAGAACGAGGATTCGGTGCGCAGCCACGAACCCAGCAGGAAGCCCTCGATGTTGTCGGTGAGCTGGTAGTTGCCGCTCATGAACAGCGAGGTGCGCTCCTGTGGGGTCAGGTTGAGGTTGCCGTCGGCCTGGAAGTTGTAGACGTCGGTGGCCGCGTTGAAGCAGCGGAAGTCCGATTGCGACGTGCCCGGGCGGCCATCGATGCGGGTCAGGGTGACGTTGTCGCCAGTGCCGCAGTTCGGGTCGCTCAGGTCCACGCCGCCGGCGGCGGTGCGCGGCACCACGTAGCGGCCGGTCAGGATGCGGCTGGTGCCGCCGATGCCCTTTTCGCCGGCATACAGCTGGTAAGGCTGGCTGGAGTAGGTGCGGTCGGCGGCGCTGACCGAGTCTTCCTTGTCATAGCTGGCGCCGAGCATCAGCCGGCCCTTGTCGCCATGCATGCCGAAGGTGGCGTCGAAACGCTGGGTATCGGCGTCACCGCGCGAGGAAATGCCATAGAAGGCGCTGGCTTCCAGTCCCTGGAAGTCCTTGCGCAGGATGAAGTTGACCACGCCGCCGATGGCGTCGGAGCCGTAGATCGCCGAGGCGCCGTCCTTGAGCACTTCCACGCGTTCGATCAGCGCCATCGGGATGGAGTTCACGTCCACCGCGCCGTTGGCGTTGGAGATGGTGCCGATCCAGCGCTTGCCGTCGACCAGCACCAGCGAGCGGTTCACGCCCAGGCCGCGCAGGTCCACGGTCGCCGCGCCGGCACCGCCACCGTTGTTGACCTGGGGGTTGGTGGCCGCACCGGCAATGGCCGGCGTGCGTTGCAGGAACTCACCGACCGTGGCCGCACCGGAGCTTTCGATGTTCTGGCGGTCGATCGTGAAGACGGGGCTGGAGGTCTCCAGGTCGGCGCGCTTGATGCGCGAGCCGGTGACCTGGATGCGGTCCAGGTTGGTGGCTTCCTCCTTGGGCGGTGTGTCCTGGGCCAGGACGCTGCCTGCGGCCCCCAATGCGAGGGCGGCGGTGGAAAGGGGGAGCAGTGCACTACGTACGGCCTGACTCAGGGGCTTGATGCTCACGGGCAACTCCGCTTGGCTGGTGCGGGGGAGCCTTGAAATTACGAATTATTAACTCCAACAAATGTGCGTCTCCGGCAGGGAACCATGTGCCGGAACTGACATTTTGTCTCGCAGTGTCTGAAACATTGCGAGATCGTGGCGTCACATGGCGTGCGCGCAGGCAAGGTCGGCCCCCGCAACGACCTGCCGTCGGCGGCGTCGGGCATGTCGGCAGGGGTATGGAGGAGGGGGATACTACGGCGAGCAGGAGTTGCCGGCCGCGGGTCTCAGCGGGCCATGCGCCAGCCGACCACCAGGGCGATCAGCAGCCAGATACCCTCGGCCAGGCCGTTGGCCATGGACAGCAGGGTCCAGGCCAGATGGGGCCCCATGCGCAACGCAGATTCCCACGGAGTGAGCCCCATCGGCCCGCCCATGTAGGCCGAGGCGATCAGCCAGTTGGTGGCTGCGGCGATCAGCACGGTGGCCGCCAGGGTGATCAGGACCCGCGCCCGGCCGCCGGGCAAACCGCCAAGACGCAGCATCCACGCGGCTTCCAGCGCGGCGACGATCGCCATCCAGCCGGCCTGGGTGCCCAGCGACAGGGCAACCAGCAGCCACAATACGGTCAGGGTGATGCTTCCCAGCAGCAGCAACAGCGGCCAAAGCCAGTGGTGGACGGCGCGCGCCGACGAGGAAACGGAGGACATGAGCATTCCCGGACAGGTCCCGCAGCATAGCCCTTCAGCGGGCGACGCGCCCAGTCGGATAAAATGGCCGTCTTGCGGGTAGCGACCGCGTCCCCATATCGATCCACATGTATTCCCGTAGCAGCGAACCCGTCCATTTCGAACGTGATTGCCCGGCCGTGATGGTGCCGCAGGGCGACAGCGTGACCCTGCCCGCCGGCAGCTATGGCTACATCACCCAGGCGCTGGGTGGCAGCTATACCGTGTTTGTCGAAGGCAACCTGTTCCGCATCGCCGGCAAGGACGGCGACGCGATCGGTAAGGAGCCGCCGCCGGGGCTGGAACTGCCGGACGACGCCGGCGACGAGGATGTCGAAAAGCTGGTCTGGCAGCAGCTGCGCACCTGCTTCGACCCCGAGATCCCGTTCAACATCGTTGACCTGGGGCTCATCTACGAGGTGGACCTCAGGCACCTGGACGACGGCCAGCGCGAGGTGGACGTCAAGATGACGCTGACCGCGCCGGGCTGCGGCATGGGCGAGATCCTGGTCGACGACGTGCGCAGCAAGCTGGAAATGATCCCGACGGTGGCCCAGGCCGACGTCGAGCTGGTGTTCGACCCGCCGTGGGGGCGTCACATGATGTCCGAGGCGGCCCGTCTGGAAACTGGCATGCTGTAACGGCTGGCCTGCGTGCCTGCGGTACCGGCATTTCCCGTACCGCAGCTGCCGCCGGCCGGACGCGTTGGAACCGGTGACCCCCCCGCGCCGGCGTTGTGTCCCATCCCGCAATCTGGAAGGAATCATCCGGTGTCCCAGTCTTCCCCGAGTTTTGCCGTCACCCGTTCGGACCATCCGCGCAGCGCAGAAGAGCGCGCCAAGATCCTGGAAAAGCCGGGCTTCGGCCTGTACTTCACCGACCACATGGTGGCCGTACGCTGGGACAAGGACACCGGCTGGCACGATGCGGCGGTCACGCCGTACGGCCCGATCTCGCTGGACCCGGCCGCAGCGGTGCTGCACTACGGCCAGGAGATCTTCGAAGGCATCAAGGCCTACCGCCACGCCGACGGCTCGATCTGGACCTTCCGTCCGGAAGCCAACGGTGCGCGCCTGCAGCGCTCGGCACGTCGCCTGGCGCTGCCGGAGCTGCCGGTGGAAATCTTCGTCGAGTCACTCAAGCAGATCACCGCGGTCGACAAGGACTGGGTGTCCGACGCGGACGAGGCCAGCCTGTACTTCCGTCCGTTCATGATCGGCGACGAGGCCTTCCTCGGCGTGCGCGGCGCGCACAAGGCCACCTACTACGTGATCGCCAGCCCGGCCGGCCCGTACTTCGCCAAGGGCGTGGCGCCGGTGGCGATCTGGCTGTCCACCGATTACGCCCGCGCCGCCAAGGGCGGTACCGGCGCGGCCAAGTGCGGTGGCAACTACGCTGCCTCGCTGCTGCCGCAACAGCAGGCGCAGGCGCAGGGCTGCTCCCAGGTGCTGTTCCTGGACCCGGTCGAGGGCAAGTACCTTGAAGAGCTGGGCGGCATGAACGTGTTCCTGGTCTACGGCAAGACCAACACGCTGGTCACCCCGGCACTGTCGGGCAGCATCCTGGAAGGCATCACCCGCGAGTCGATCCTGCAGTTGGCGCGCGACCGCGGCATGACCGTGGAAGAGCGCAAGGTGTCCATCGACGAGTGGAAGCAGGGCGTGACCTCCGGCGAGATCACCGAAGTGTTCGCCTGCGGTACCGCCGCGGTCATCACCCCGATCGGCCAGCTCAAGGGCGAAGGCTTCTCGGTGGGTGACCTGGCCGCCCCGGCCGGCGAGGTGACCATGTCGCTGCGCAAGGAACTGACCGACATCCAGTACGGCCGCTTGCCGGACCGCCACGGCTGGTTGGTGCGCCTGGCCTGATCCGCCACGGCGTGACCGATCCCAACCCGCCCGGGCCCTGTGCCCGGGCGGGTTTTTCATTGCCAGAATCTGAGAACTACATCGCATTTGTTTTGTGAAACAGCGACTTATGGCAGTGGCGGAAGCGATGGTTTCGCCTGCAACCCTCTTGGCAGGGGTTTATCCGGCGTTTACTCTCGGCCGACGGATCGGTTACAGGGGACTGGTTCGGGTAGTCCTACCCGGGCAATACACGCTTCCCCACCGATGTCTGGAGCCCGGGCAGGACCTTGGCCGCGCAACGCGGCATCCTCTTGCAGAAGGGCTCATCAATGTCACGCAAATCAGACCGTAGGCTTGGCCGTGGGTTGGTTGTAGCAGGCACGGTGTCGTTGTCCTCCCTGTTGTTGTGTACGCCGGCCTTCGCCGGTGATGTCCACCTGGCCGGCTTGGACAGCGCGCCCACGCACCAGCGCTTCATCGTCAAGTACAAGCAGGACAGCCGGCAGCTTGCCGGCGAGGCCGCCCTGCAGCGGACCCTGGGGTCGGCGGCGCGTGCGCTGCCGGTGCGTGCCGGCAAGGGCGTGGGCGTGCAGCACCTGCGCCGGCTGGCGGTGGGGGCGGACGTGATCCGCGCCGATGCCCAGCTTGACCGTGCCGACGCCGAGACGCTGATGCGCAAGCTCGCCGCCGACCCGAACGTGGAATACGTGGAGGTCGATCGTCTCAACACGGTCCGCCTGACGCCCAATGACACGCGCTACAGCGAGCAGTGGGGCTACTCCGGCACCTACGGCATCAAGGCCAACCAGGCCTGGGACGTGACCAACGGGGCCGGCTCGGTGGTGGCGGTGCTCGACACCGGCATCACCAACCACAGCGACCTCAACGCCAACCTGCTGCCCGGCTACGACTTCATCAACGACACCAGCGTTTCCAACGACGGTGACGGCCGCGACAGCGACCCCAGCGACCCGGGCGACTGGGTCAGCGCCAACCAGTGCGGTGGCATCCATGCCGCGCAGGGGTCGAGCTGGCACGGGACCCACGTCGCCGGCACCATCGCGGCGGTGACCAACAATGCCAAGGGCGTGGCCGGCGTGGCCTACGGCGCCAAGATCGTGCCGGTGCGCGTGCTCGGCACCTGCGGCGGCTATGACTCGGACATCGCCGATGCCATCGTCTGGGCCTCGGGTGGCACCGTGTCCGGCGTGCCGGCCAATGCCAACCCGGCCGAGGTGATCAATCTCAGCCTCGGCGGCTCCGGTGCCTGCGGCACCACCACCCAGAACGCGATCAACAGCGCGGTCGGCCGTGGCACCACCCTGGTCATCGCCGCCGGCAACGACAACGTCAACGTGTCCAACGCCTCGCCGGCCAACTGCAACAACGTCATCGCGGTGGCCTCGATCACCAGCACCGGCGCGCGTTCGAGCTTCTCCAACTACGGGGCGCTGATCGACATCGCCGCGCCGGGTTCGAACATCCTGTCCACGCTCAACACCGGCAGCACCACGCCGGGCACGGAAACCTACGCGGCCTACAACGGCACCTCGATGGCCACCCCGCACGTGGCTGGCGTGGTGGCGCTGATCCAGGCGGTGGCCACCACGCCGAAGACGCCGGCCCAGGTGGAGGCGCTGATCAAGGCCAACGTGACCGCGTTCCCGTCGACCCCGTCGCAGTCCATCGGCCCGGGCATCCTCAATGCCAAGGCGGTGGTGGATGCGGTCAATGGCGGGACCACGCCGAACCCGGGTGGCACGGTGCTTGGCAACGGCGTGCCGTTGACCGGCCAGTCCGGCGCCGCCGGCAGCAGCCAGTACTACACCGTGCAGGTACCTGCCGGTGCCAGCAACCTGGTGATCGCCAGCTCCGGTGGCAGTGGAGATGCCGACCTGTACGTGCGTGCCGGCAGCCAGCCGACCACCTCCACCTACGATTGCCGGCCGTACAAGAGCGGCAATGCGGAAAGCTGCACGTTCGCCACGCCCACGGCTGGTACCTACCACGTGATGCTCAACGCCTACGCGGCCTATTCGGGGGTGACCCTGCAGGCCAGCTGGAGCGCCGGCGGCGGAGCCGGGGGTGCGCAGACCTACAGCAACGCCACGGCGGTGAACATCGTCGACAACGCCACGGTGGAAAGCGCGATCAGCGTGTCCGGGCGCAGCGGCAATGCGCCCGCATCGACGCCGGTGGCGGTGGACATCAGCCACACCTGGAAGGGGGACCTGAAGGTGGACCTGGTGGCGCCGGACGGCAGCGTGTACGTGCTGAGCAACTACGCCGGCGGCAGCGCCGACGACATCAAGCAGACCTTCAACGTGAACCTGTCCAGCGAAGCCCTCAACGGCACCTGGAAGCTGCGGGTGAACGACAAGGCCAGTGGTGATACCGGCAGGATCAACCGCTGGTCGATCACGTTCTGATCCGGCGGCAACGACGGCGCCCTCGGTGGCGCCGTCCTCAACGCGCATGAGGTAACGGCCCCGGCACCGCCGGGGCCGTTTTTACGCGTCGGGCGTGCAGCGATGCTGGTGCGAGGGCTCAGTCTTCGCAGACATCGACCAGGGAGGCCTGCAGGAAACGCACGGCAGCGTCGGGCGCGATGTCCAGCAGCAGCCCGCGTTGTCCGGCATTGATGTACAGGCGCTCGTGCAGCCGCGCGTCCTGGGCGAACACCACCCCGGCCGGGCGCTGCTGGGCGAACGGGCTGATGCCGCCCACCTTGTAGCCGCTGCGCCGTTCGGCCTCGGGGATGTCCATCATCTGTGCATGCTTGCCCCCGCAACAGGCGGCAAGCTTCTTCAGCGACAGCCGGCGGTCGCTGGGGATCACCGCGATCACCGGTTGCTTGTCCACCCACGCCATCAACGTCTTGAACATGCGCGCCGGGTCGATGCCCAGCGCCTGCGCCGCCGCCAGGCCCTTGCTGTCGACGTCGGCCGAGTAATCGTAGGCGTGCAGCCCATGGACGATGCCGGCCTTGTCCAGTGCCGCGGTGGCGCGGGTGCCCTTGGCCATCAGACGGCTTCGAAGCGGTTCGCGTCCACGTTCTTGCGGACCTTGGTCGGGTCCCAGATACGGCCATTCATGGCGATGTAGACGCCGGGCGGCAGCGACTGCACCGCACCGATCGCGCATCCGATGTTGAACTCGGCATCGGAGCCGCGGAACCGCGCCGGGCTGAGTGCGCCGGTCATCACGATGGTCTTGTCGGCGATGGTCTGCAGCACCTTGCCGGTGGCCACCATCGAATCGGTGCCATGGGTGACCAGCACGTGGCGGGTGGGCTGGGCGGCGATGGTGGCGCGGATCAGCTCGCGGTCATCGTCGGTGATGTGCAGCGAGTCCTTGCGCAGGATCGGGATCACGTTGAAGCGGAAGGTCACGCCGAGCTCGCGCAGGATCATGCCGATCTGCGGGTCGCCGATCTGGTAATCGGACTTGTCGTCGAAGTAGATCTTGTCGATGGTGCCGCCGGTGGTGACGACCAGGAGTTCTTCCATCATTGCGGTAAATCCTTGCGGTGACTGCCAGCGGCGCCATGCCGCGATGCTGCGCATGATAATCCAAGCCGCCACCCGGGCAGGGCCCGGTGCCAGCGGCTATCGCGGTGTCTTCCGCGCGAACCGCGCGCGTACCCCGGGCACGCTCACCAGCCCGATCACCAGCAGCGACAGGCCGATCTCCAGCCAGGCGTACAACGCGAGCTCGCGGTGCGCCCAGGCGCTCATCACGCCATGGCTGAACCAGAACAGGGCCAGTACACCGGCCCAGAAACGGGCACCGGCGCGCCGGGCGATGACACCGGCCAGCAGGAGCAGCGGCGGGGCCACGAACACCAGCAGCACCGCGACCAGATGACGGTCGGCCCGGAACCACACGCCGTACAGGGCCGCCAGCGCCAGCAGCGCCAGGCCCAGGACCCCGTCGCGCGCCCGCGCCTTCATGGCGCGGCCAACCGCCGCGCGATGTCGGCCACGCGCCGGCCCAGCACGCGGGCCAGGTGGGCTTCGTCATCGCTGGGCTGCGGGTCGTCCTGTGCACCGGCGACGTGGCTGGCGCCGTAGGGCGTGCCACCGGTGGTGGTATGGCTGAGCGCCGGTTCGGTGAACGGGATGCCGACGATCAGGCAACCGTGGTGCAGCAGTGGCACCTGCATCGACAGCAGCGTCGATTCCTGGCCGCCGTGCATCGAGGCGGTGGAGGTGAACACCGCCGCCGGCTTGCCGGCCAGCGTACCGTTCACCCATTCCGCGCCCAGGCCATCGAGGAAGTGCTTGACCGGCGCGGCCATGTTGCCGAACCGGGTGGGGCTGCCGAGCACGATGCCATCGCATTCGGCCAGGTCGGCGATCTCCACGTAGGGCGCGCCGTCCTCGGGCACCGGCGGGGCGCTGGTCTGGGTGACGGCGGCCACCGGCGGCACCGTGCGCAGTCGGGCGCTCATGCCGGGCACCTCGCCGATACCACGGGCGATCTGCCGGGCCAGCCGGGCCACCGAACCGCCGCGGCTGTAGTACAGCACCAGAATTTCCGCCATCACACCATCCATTCATCACGCAGGAGTCCGCAGTATCGGCGATGCGGGCCGCGCTTTGCATCGGGTACCCTTCCCCAATGGAACCTCTGGATTCACTCAATCTATGGACGGAGCGGCTGCGTGACCGGGCGCGTACGGCGACCTTCGCACGCTTCCTGTGGCGCCGCTTCATCGACGACCGCCTGTTCCAGGCCGCCGGCTCGCTGGCCTACACCACGGTGTTCGCCCTGGTGCCGCTGGCGATCGTCGTGTTCGGCGTGCTGTCCGCATTCCCCATGTTCGACCGCTGGAGCGAAGCGCTCAGCGACTACGTGTTCTCCAATTTCGTGCCCTCGGCCGCGCGTGCCGCCGAAGGCTACCTGCGCCAGTTCTCGGCCAGCGCCGGGCAGCTGACCGCGGCCGGCTTCATCGCCCTGGTGGCATCGCTGCTGATCACCCTCAACAGCATCGAGCAGACCTTCAACCGCATCTGGCGGGTGGCTTCGGCACGCCCGCAGTTGACCCGCTTCCTGGTGTACTGGACGGTGTTGACGCTGGGCGCCTTGCTGGCGGCGGCGTCGTTGGCCGTTTCGGCCAAGGTGCTGTCGCTGCCCCTGTTCGGGACCAACGAAGGGCGTTGGCTGGCCGACCTGGGCCTGCGCCTGGCGCCGGTGCTGATCGAATTGGCCTGCGTGATGCTGATCTACCGGGTGGTGCCGCACCACTCGGTGAAGTGGCGGCATGCCATCCCCGGCGCATTGCTGGCGGTGGTGATGCTGGAGCTGGTGAAGTGGGGCATGGGGCTGTACCTGGGCAGCTTCCAGTCCTACCAGAAGCTGTATGGCACGGTGGCCTTCGTGCCGATCCTGTTGTTGTGGATCTACCTGGGCTGGGTATCGGTGCTGATGGGGGCCTCGCTGGCCTCCTCGATCGCTGCCTTCCGTTACCAGCCGGTGGCGCTGCGCCTGCCGCAGGGCTGCGAGCTGTACGGCCTGCTGCGCCTGATCGGTCGGTTCCGCGAGGCGCGCCAGGACGGCAAGGGGCTGGACGAGGAACAGATCCTGCTGCTCGAACCGATGCTGACCGACTCGCTGCTGCAGCAGCTGCTCGAGCAGATGGAGCGCATCGACCTGCTGCGCCGCGACGAGCGCGGGCAGTGGCTGCTGGCGCGCGACCTGGATGGCCTCAGCCTGGCCGAGCTGTACGAAAGCTCGCAGCTGCGCATCCCCGTGGCCGAGGAATACCTGCCATTCCGCGATGACCTGCTCGGGCAGGCCGCATGCCGCGCGCTGGATGAGCTGCGCGTACCGCTGCGCACCCTGCTCAAGCGCCGCGTCGACGATATCTATACATCTTCCGGAGAAACCTGATGAACCGCACCCTCGTTCCGTTCGCCGTGCTGGCACTGGTGCTGGCCGGCTGCACGCCGCAGGCGCCCACCGCCGCGCCGGAGGCGGCGACACCTGCTCCGGCCGCACCGGCTGCACCGGCCAACGCGCCGGTCGAAGCGGTGCAGCAGACCGCGGAGTTCCCGCAGTTGCAGGTCGCCACCGTCGACGGCAAGACCTACGACCTGGCCAGCCACCGCGGCAAGTGGGTGGTGGTCAACTTCTGGGCGACGTGGTGCGCGCCGTGCCTGCAGGAAATGCCGGAGCTGTCGGCATTGCACGCCATGCGCAGCAACGTCGAGGTGGTGGGGCTGGCCTACGAGGACATCGAGCTGGACGAGATGCAGGGCTTTCTCAAGGCGCGGCCGGTGGCTTATCCCATCGCCATCCTCGATGTCTACGACCCGCCCAAGGACTTCGCGACCCCGCGTGGCCTGCCGATGACCTACCTGATCGCACCGGACGGAAAGGTGGCCAAGCAGTTCGTTGGCCCGGTCAACGCGCAGGAGATCGAGCAGGCCATCAGCGCGGCCGGCGGCAAGGCGGCCTGACCCGGCCCGCGGAACGCGCCGACGTAGGCCGGGTTCCCAACCCCGCCCATGTGCCATGGCGGGGGCGATGCGGTTGCCGGCAGGCCTCAATCGATGCCGATCGGCACCGACGCGATCGGCTTCACCACGCCGTACTTTTCCTTCTTCGGCTTGCCCGGCAGCGGCGGCAGCGCGACCAGCGGCTCGTCGACGCGGGTGTCGGGCAGCCGGTCGAGCAGGTCGCGGATCAGGGTCAGGCGGCCATGTTTCTGGTCGTTGAAATCCACCAGCGTCCACGGCGCGTGGGCGGTATGGGTGGCCTGCAGCATGGCTTCGCGTGCCGTGGTGTAGTCGGCATAGGCAAGCCGTGACTTCAGGTCCACCGGCGAGAGCTTCCAGCCCTTGAGCGGATCCTCGCGGCGCTCGGCGAAGCGCTTCTCCTGCTGCACCTGGTCCACGCACAGCCAGTACTTGAACAGCAGGATGCCGTCGTCCACCAGCAGCTTCTCGAACACCGGCGTCTGCTGCAGGAAGGCGTGGTACTGGGCCTGGGTGCAATAGCCCATCACCTTTTCCACGCCGGCGCGGTTGTACCAGCTGCGGTCCATCAGCACGATCTCGCCGGCGGCCGGCAGGTGCGCGACGTGGCGCTGGAAGTACCACTGCGTGTCCTCGCGCTCGGTGGGCTTGGGCAGGGCGACCACGCGGCATTGCCGTGGGTTCAGGTGCTTGGCCACGTCCTGGATGACGCCGCCCTTGCCGGCGGTGTCGCGGCCCTCGAACAGCACCAGGATGCGCTGCCCGCAATGCTGGGCCCAGCGGGCCATGTTCGCCAGTTCCAGCTGCATCGGTTCCAGCAGCTGTTCGTAATCCTTGCGCTTGAGCTTGCCCATGATGGCTCCCGGTCTGGAATGCCGAGACTAGCGCAGCCCTGTGTCAGCCGGCGTCATCGCCCTGCCAGCCATGCCCATGGGCCAGGCCGTGCAGCAGGGCGGTGAAGTCCTCGGCAAACGCGGCCATGTCGAACAGGCCGGATTGCTCGCGGGCGATCGCCAGCTGCCCGCGCACTGCCTGCAGTGCGTCCGGGTCATTGCCCAGCGCGATGGCGGTGGCGACGAAGGTGGCGTCATCGGCGACGTTCATCGCGTCCAGCCCGAGGTGATGGTTGAGGCTGCCGGCCACCCGCGCGGCGAAGGTCTGCCCGGGCGTGGTCAGCACCGGGCAGCCGGCCCACAGTGCATCGGAGGCCGTGGTGTGTGCGTTGTAGGGGTGTGTGTCCAGGAACAGGTTGGCGTGGCGGTAGCGGGCCAGGTACTGCGGATGCGGCAACTTGGGCATGAACACCAGCCGCTCCGGATCAATGCCCTGCTGGCGGGCAACCTGGCGCAGGCGCTGATCGGCCTGGCCGGGGCCGGACAGCAACCACAGCACGCTGCCGGGCACGCCGGCCAGCACCTGCAAGAACCGGGCGACGCTGCGCGGATTGAGCTTGTAGCTGTTGTTGAAGCAGCAGAACACCACGCCCTGTGCGGGCAACCCGCACTCGGCGCGCGTCGGCGCGGGCTCCACCTTGCGGGTGTTGTCCGAGGGCTGGAAGGCGCGCGGCAGGCGCAGCACCTTCTCGCTGAAGCCCGCTTCGGCCGTGTGCGGCACGACGAAGCCGTCGGCCAGCAGGTAGTCGATCCACGGCGCGCCGGAGCTGCCGGGGTAGGCGAGCCAGTTGACCTGCAGTGGCGCCGGCCGCATCGCCAGTACTTCCGGGGTGCCGCCACCGCCCCAGCCGCGCAGGTCGAACAGGATGTCGATGTCGGCCGCGCGGATCTGCTGCGCGATGGCGGCATGCGGTTGGCCTGCAAGCACATGCAGCACGTGCGCGGCGGCCTGCAGGCGTCGCCGGATCGGGCTGCCGTCATCGGCGTTGAGGGCAAACAGCTGTACCTGCAGCTGCGGTTGCCGGCGCAGCTGTTCGAACAGCGCCACCGTCAGCAGGCCGGTGGGATGCGCGCCGAAGCCATTGGAAAGAAAGCCCACCTGCAACGGGCCGTGGCTGCGCAGCGGGCGTGGCGGCAGGCGCGGAACGGATTGCGCCAGCACCTGTGCGCGTTGGCGCGCGCAGGCCAACTGTTCGGCGGGGCTGGCGTCCTCGCTGAGGAAGGCGAATGGCTCGACGGCGGGGTTGCCGTGTGCGACCGCATCACGCACCTGGCGTGACAGCGCGTCGAGGTTGCGCCAATCACACAGGCGGCGTTGCCAGTTCAACAACTGTGCTGCCATGTAGGGCTCGTCGGGGGCGAGCGCGTGTGCGCGCCGATACGCCTCGGCGGCAGCCTCCGGCTGGTTGGCATCCTCAAGGACATGGCCCAGCCACAGCGCCATGCCCGGATGGTGCGGGGCGAGCTGGCAGGCGCGCTGCAGTAGTTCGGCCGCCTGTTGATGCTGGTTCTGCATCCAGCGCGCACGGCCGAGGCGGGCGAGGGCTTCGGGGTGGTCCGGTCGCAGGCGCAGGGCACGTTGCGCGGCCTGCTCGCCGGCCTGGATGTCACCGGCACCGAGTTCGGCATCGGCCAGCATGACCCAGGCAATGAAGTCCGCGGGTTGGCGGGTGACGGCGGCGCGCAGTTGCGCGCGTTCGCTGGAAGCGTGGGACATGGGATCAACGGCGACGGACGGTACTGCAGGGGATTCTGCCGTGCCTGCGTGGTTTTTGCTTGGGTCGCCCGGGTCGTGCAAGAAGGTCACCCGCGCGTTGCTGTTCGATCTCCATCGTTTGGCGCAGTGAAGGAGGCTTTGAAGCAAAGGCTGCCCTCACCCCAGCCATCCCGCGTGCGGGAGAGGGCAGGGCAACAGCAACAGCGGGAAGCCAGCCGGCAGTCGACGCGTCGGCCCCCTCCCTTTCGCGTAGCGAAGGGGAGGGTTGGGGAGGGGTGTTCCGCGTTTGCTTCGAAACCGTCTCCGCAGCCTCACGCGAGGCCGTAGAACAAGGCCTCAGCTGCCTTCGGCCAACCGCGCCAGCTCGTCCACCTGGTGCTCGTGCTGCAGGCGGCTCACCAACGCATCCAACTCGCCTTCGATGATGTTGGGCAGGTCGTACAGCGTCAGCCCTTCCACGCGGTGGTCGGTGATGCGGCCCTGCGGGAAGTTGTAGGTGCGGATGCGCTGGCTGCGGTCCCCGCTGCCGACCTGCAGGCGTCGGCTTTCCGCCTGCGCCGCGGCCTGTTTGCTGCGCTCGGCGTCCAGCAGCTGCGCCTTCAGTCGCTTCATCGCCTTGTCGCGGTTGGCGTGCTGGCTGCGCTCGGTCTGGCATTCGACCACCACGCCGCTCGGGACGTGGGTGATGCGGATGGCCGATTCGGTCTTGTTGACGTGCTGGCCGCCGGCGCCCGAGGAGCGGAACGTGTCCACCTTCAGGTCGGCCGGGTTGAGGGTGATGTCTTCCACGTCGTCGGCTTCGGGGATGATCGCCACCGTCGCCGCCGAGGTATGGATGCGCCCCTGCGATTCGGTGGCGGGCACGCGTTGCACGCGGTGCGTGCCGGATTCGAACTTCAGCCGCGAGTAGGCGCCGCGGCCGACCACGCGTGCCACCACTTCCTTGTAGCCGCCGTGCTCGCCGGGGTTGTCCGACTCGATCTCCACCTTCCAGCCCTGTCGCTCGGCGTAGCGGGCGTACATGCGGAACAGGTCGCCAGCGAAGATCGCCGCCTCGTCGCCACCGGTGCCGGCGCGCACTTCCAGGAACAGGTTGCCTTCATCGCGCGGGTCGCGCGGCACCAGCAGCAGCGCCAGTTCCTCGTCCAGAGCGTGCAGGCGCTGCTGGGCAGCGTTGATTTCCTCCTCGGCCAGCTCGCGCAGTTCCGGGTCGCCGCGCATGGCCTCGGCCGAGGCCAGGTCGGCCTTGGCGCGCGACTCCTCGGCCAGCGCGTTGGCCACCGGCTCCAGTTGTGCGAACTCGCGGGAGAAATTGCGGAAGCGTTCGTTGTCGGCGACCACCGAAGGGTCGGCCAGCAGACGTTCCAGTTCTTCACGGCGCTCGGCCAGGGCCAGCAACTTACGGCGCAGGGTCGGCGTCATCGGTTCTCGCTACGGGGTGGTGGTACCCGGGCGTGGCCGGGAACAGGCGCTCGGCGGCGCGGGTAAGGTCAGTATCGCCTTCCAGCGCGGCCTGGCGAAGCGCCGCGGTGGGCGGGTGCAGCAGGCGGTTGGTCAGGCCGTGCGCCAGTTGCTCGAGGACTTCATCGGCCTCTTTGCCATGGGCCAGCTGCTGCCGGGCCTTGGCCAGCAGTTCGGCGCGGGTGGCCTCGCCGAAGGCGCGCAGCTGGCGCATCGGGGCCTGCAGGCTGGCCGCGCGCAGGTTGTCCTGGTAGCGCGAGACCTGCAGGTCGATGATCGCCTCGGCCTCGGCGGCGGCCTCACGGCGGCTACGGCGGTTTTCCTCGACGGCACGCTCCATGTCATCGACCGTGTACAGGTAGGCGTCGGACAGCGTGCCCACCTCGGCCTCGATGTCGCGTGGTACCGCCAGGTCGAACAACAGCATCGGCTTGTGCTTGCGGCTGCGCAGGGCGCTGGCGACCTGGCGGTGCAGGATCACCGGCTCGCGCGCGGCGGTGGCGGAGAACACCACGTCCGCCTCGCCGAGGTGGCGTTCCAGCTCGGTCAGCGGCAACGCCACGCCACCGTGGCGGGTGGCCAGGTCCTGCGCATGGGCCAGGGTGCGGTTGGCGATCAGCAGGCGCTTCACCCGGGCTTCGCCCAGATGCTTGGCGGCCAGCTCGATGGTCTCGCCGGCGCCGACCAGCAGCACGGTGGATTCGTCCATGCGTGCGAACGAGTCCTGCGCCAGCCGTACCGCGGTGGAAGCCACCGAGATGGGGTTGGCGCCCACGCGGGTATCGGTGCGTGCGCGCTTGGCCACGGAGAAGGTCTGCTGGAACAGCTTGTCCAGCTGGTGGCCGATGGCGCCGCTGTCGTGGGCCAGCGACCAGGCGTCCTTCACCTGGCCCAGGATCTGCGGCTCGCCGAGCACCATCGAGTCCAACCCGGTGGCGACGCGGAACAGGTGGCGCACCGCTTCGGCGTCGGCGTGCTGGTACAGGTAGCCCTGCAGGTCGCCGGCATGCTGCTCCAGCCACTGCTGCAGGGCCTGGCCATCCTCGGCCACCGCGTACAGCTCGGTGCGGTTGCAGGTGGACAGCAGGACCGCCTCGGACAGCTGCGGGCTCCGGCGCAGTGAATCCATCGCGCGCGGCAGCACGTCGCCACCGAAGGCGGCGCGTTCGCGCAGTTCCACCGGCGCAGTGTGGTGATTCAGTCCGAGCACCCAGAGGGTCATCTGTTCAGTTGCTTGCGATAAGCTGCTGGCTGTTGAAGGCCGCCATTTTACGGCCCGGTTGCGCCAGATGCCCGTATTCCATCGCATATGCACCGTTCTGTTGCTTTCCCTGCCGGTTTTCCCGCTGTCGGCGGCCCCGGCCAAGGCCGCCCAGGCGCGGCCGGTGGTCGAAGCCGCGCCGCCGCTGACACCGGTCCTTGCCGGTGAATTTTCCTTGCAGGCCGGCAAGTTGCCCGATGCCGCCCGCTGGTACCTGCAGGCCGCGCAGGAAGCGCGCGGCGACGTGGGGCTGGCTGAACGGGCCACCCGCATCGCCATGCTGGCCGGTGACGACGAGCGCGCCACCCAGGCGCTGGCGCTGTGGGCGCAGCGTGATCCGGGCGCGATCGCGGTACGTGCCACCCGGGCCTCGCTGGCCATGCGCAAGGGCGATGTCGAAACCGCGCGCAAGGAACTGCTGGTGGTGCTGCGTTCCCCCGAGCCGAACGCCTGGCGCAACGCCCTGCTGGCGCTGGCCACCGGTGGGCGTGACCCGGCGGTGCCGGCGCAGGTGCTGGGCATGCTGATCGATGCCAATGCGATTCCCGAGGACCTGGAGGCCTGGCAGGAGTTCGGCCGCCTGGCGCTGCGCATGGAGCGCCCGGAGCTGGCCCAGCGGATGGTGGGCGAAGTGGTCAGGCGTTTTCCCGAAGAGCCGCGGGTGGTGCTGCTGCACGCCACGCAGTTGAACCAGGCGGGCAAGAAGGAGGAGGCGCTGGCGCTGCTCAAGGACATCGAGCCCAAGGCCGCGGCCGACGTCGAGCTGCGCAATGCGCTGGCCATCGCCTACGACGCGCTCGGCGAGCCCAAGGCCGCCGAACAGGTGCTGGCGCAGGGCGAGCAGGACCTGCACAGCTGGGGCATGCGTGCCTCGCTGATGGCCAAGCAGAAGGACGATGCCGCGCTGCTCGCGCTGTACGAGGACATCTCGGCCAAGGCCAGCAAGCCGGACCCGGAGCAGCGCCTGCTGCTGGGCAAGATCGCCGAGTACCTCAAGCGGTACCAGGAGGCGGTGGACTGGTACCACGGCGTGCCCGGCGGCGACCAGCGTGGCGAGGCGCAGCTGCGCGCGGTCAACGCGCTGCATCTGATGGGCGAGAAGGCCCAGGCCTTCAAGGAAGTGCATGAGGTGCAGGGTGATGCTTCCGTCGACGATGACGTTCGCCGGGACGCCTACCTGCTCGAATCGGACCTGCAGCAGCGTGACGGCGACAGCGCCGCCGAGGTGGACGTGCTGACCCGCGGCCTGTCCGCCTACCCGGATGACAGCGCGCTGCTGTATGCGCGTGCATTGGCCTGGGAGCGCAAGGACGACGTGCCGCGCGCCGAGGCGGACCTGCGCAAGATCCTGGTCGCCGAGCCGGAAAGCGTGGCCGCGCTCAATGCGCTGGGCTACACCCTGGCCGATCGCACCCATCGCTATCAGGAGGCGCTGGAGCTGATCGAGCGTGCGCGCGTCGCCGAGCCGGACAACTCGGCCATCATCGACAGCTATGGCTGGGTGCTGTACCGGCTGGGACGCAACGAAGAGGCCCTGGTGCAGCTGCGCCGCGCCTGGAGCCTGACCAAGGATCCGGAAGTGGCCGCGCACGTGGGTGAAGTGCTGTGGGTGACGGGGCAGAAGGAAGAGGCGCGGCGCTTCTTCGACGAGGCCCGCAAGCTGGATCCGGACAACCGCGCGCTGCTGCGCGCGATCGAGAAACTGGGTGTATGAATCAGATGACGTGGCGGGCGCCGTGGGTGCTGGTGATGGCCGGGGTGCTCAGCGCCTGTGGCTCGGTTTCAACGCGGCAGGCATCGCCGGTCACGCCGGAAGTGGCCGAGGTGTCGGCGCAGGCGCAGGCCGCCGAGCAGGCCCGGCGCGATGCGCTGCGCGCGCAGCCGGCCTGGGCGTTCCAGGGGCGCGTGGCGATCAGCAAGGGCCGTAACGGCGGCAATGGTCGGATCGACTGGCAGCAGCAGGGGGGCGGTTACCAGATCAGCCTCGCCGCGCCGGTGACCCGGCAGAGCTGGCAGCTGAGCGGTGGTGACGGTCAGCCGGCCCGCCTGGAAGGGCTGGACGGTGGTCCGCGCAGTGGTGACGACGCCGGCCAGGTGCTGGCCGAGGCGACCGGCTGGGAGATCCCGGTCGAGCAGTTGCCGGACTGGGTGCGAGGTTTGCCTGCACAAGGGGCCATCGCCCCGGAACACCTGGGGTTCGATGCCGAAGGGCGCCCGCGCGTGCTGCGGCAGCAGGGCTGGCAGGTCGATTACCTGGACTGGTACCCGGCCGAAGCCGGCCGGCCTGCACTGCCGCGCCGCATCGAAGCGGTCAATGGCGACGCCAAGGTGCGCCTGATCGTCGATGAATGGAGCATCGGCGCACCATGAGCCTTCGTCCCGACGCCGCAGGCTGGTCGTTCTGGCCGGCCCCGGCCAAGCTGAACCTGTTTCTTCACATCACCGGGCGCCGCCCCGACGGTTACCACGTGCTGCAGACCGTGTTCCGGCTGCTGGACTGGGGTGACCACATCGGCCTGCGCGTGCGTGAAGATGGTCAGGTTCACCGCGAGGGGCCCTCGGTGCCGGGTGTGGCCGAGGTCGATGATCTGGTGGTGCGCGCGGCGCTCGCGCTTAAAAGTGCCGCCAATTGCGCCAAAGGTGTCGATATCCGCGTTGAAAAGCGCATTCCTGCGGGCGGTGGGTTCGGCGGTGGCTCATCCGATGCCGCCACCGTGCTGGTCGCCCTGAATGCGCTGTGGGGCACGGGGCTGGACGAGGATGCGCTGGCCACCCTCGGTCTGGCGCTGGGTGCCGACGTGCCCGTGTTCGTGCGCGGCCGCAGCGCCTGGGCCGAGGGCGTGGGCGAGGAACTGCTGCCGATCCGGCTGCCGCAGGCCTGGTACGTGCTGGCCGATCCGGGGGTTCACGTGCCCACGGCTGAACTTTTCCGTTCGCCGGATTTGACGCGGGATGCCGCGCCCGTGAAAATAGCGGACTTCGCTTCCGGGACCGTCCTCGGGAATGCGTTCGAACCGGTGCTGCGGCGTCGGGAACCTGCCATCGAGGCGGCGTTCCTGGCCCTGTCAGGTATCGGTCGGGCACGGCTCACGGGGTCGGGAAGCGGTTGTTTCGTCGAGTTCGCCACGCGCGCTGCCGCAGAGCAGGCATTGGCGGAGTTGCCGAAGGAACTGCGGGCTTGGGTGGCCGCGGGTGTTGACCACTCGCCACTGCTCGATGCGCTGGAGACGACGGGAATAGTTTGATGCAGGGGCGTCGCCAAGAGGCCCAAGGCACCAGGTTTTGATCCTGGCATTCGTAGGTTCGAATCCTACCGCCCCTGCCATTCCTTTCCCTGTGGTTGTAAGCGCAACGGATGTGCGCGCCCCGGAACACGCATCATCTCTGCAGTAACCCGCCGATCCTTTCGCTACTCGTCCCCCGCCCGAGAGAGCTGTCATGCAAGACTCCCCGAACCTGCTGGTCTTTTCCGGCAATGCCAACAAGCGCCTTGCGCAAAGCATCTGCAAGGAGCTGGGGGTCCGCCCGGGCAAGGCCCTGGTGTCGAAGTTCTCCGACGGTGAAGTACAGGTCGAGATCCAGGAAAACGTCCGCAAGCAGGACGTTTTCGTGGTGCAGCCGACCAGCGCGCCGAGCGCGGAAAACCTGATGGAACTGCTGGTGATCATCGACGCGCTCAAGCGCGCGAGCGCCGCCTCCGTCACCGCGGTGGTGCCGTACTTCGGCTACGCCCGCCAGGATCGCCGCATGCGTTCCTCGCGCGTGCCGATCACCGCCAAGGTCGCCGCCAAGATGTTCTCGGCCGTGAACACCGACCAGATCCTCACGGTCGACCTGCACGCCGACCAGATCCAGGGCTTCTTCGACATGCCCGTGGACAACGTGTACGCCTCGCCGCTGCTGCTCGCCGACATCTGGCGCGCCTACGGCACCGACAACCTGATCGTGGTCAGCCCGGACGTCGGCGGCGTGGTACGCGCCCGCGCCGTGGCAAAGCGCCTGGATGATGCCGACCTGGCCATCATCGACAAGCGCCGTCCGCGTGCCAACGTCGCCACCGTGATGAACATCATCGGTGACGTCGAGGGCAAGACCTGCGTGATGGTCGACGACATCGTCGACACCGCCGGCACCCTGTGCGCCGCCGCTGCCGCCCTCAAGGCGCGTGGCGCGCTGAAGGTCGCCGCGTACTGCACCCACGCCGTGCTCTCCGGCCCGGCGGTGGACAACCTGAACAACTCCCAGCTCGACGAGCTGGTGGTGACCGACACGATCCCGCTGTCCGAGGTGGCCCGCGTCTGTCCCAAGATCCGCCAGATCAGCGTGGCCGAGATGCTGGCCGAGACGATGCGCCGCATCGCCTTCGGTGAGTCGGTCAGCTCGATGTACGTGGATTGATTTTCCGGTCCCTGGCACCCGCCGGGGATCACAACAGGCTCTTCTGGTCGCGGAAGAGTCTTTACGCAGCGCCGCGAGGCGGTGCATCAACCTAGAGTAGTCAACAATGGCAAAGTCTCACGAAATCAAGGTCGCCCGTCGTGACGTGCAAGGTCAGGGTGCGAGCCGCCGCCTGCGTCACGCTGGCGTGGTGCCGGGCATCGTTTACGGTGGTGATCGCGAACCGGTGAAGGTTCAGTTCAACCACAACGAAATCTGGCTGGCCCAGTTCAACGATTGGTTCTACTCGTCGATCATCGACCTGAACCTCGACGGCACCATCCACAAGGTGCTGCTGCGTGACATGCAGCGTCACCCGTACAAGCAGCTGGTCATGCACCTGGACTTCCAGCGCGTGAACGACAACGAAGTGCTGCACGCCTCGGTGCCGCTGACCTTCATCAACGAAGACACCTCGCCGGCCGGCAAGTCCGCCGACGTGCTGGTCACCCACGAACTGAAGGAAGTGAGCATCGCCTGCTTGCCGAAGGACCTGCCGGAGTCGATCGAAGTCGACCTGGGCGAGCTGAAGGCTGGCGACATCATCTACCTGTCGGGCCTGAAGCTGCCGGCCGGTGTGGAAATCCCGGCGCTGAAGCTGGGCAAGAGCCACGACGACGCCGTGGTCATCGCCAAGACCGCCGGCGCTGAAGAAGCATCGGCCGAGTAATCGGCAATGCCCGGTCCGCCCTTCGGGGCGGGCCAGGCAGATGATTCGTACAGATGACTGGATTGCGATTGATCGTCGGCCTGGGTAACCCCGGCCCCGAGCACGCCCGGACCCGGCACAATGCCGGGTTTCATTTCGTAGAGGCCCTGGCACAGCGGCAGGGCGCGCGCTGGACGCTGGAAAGCAAGTTGTTCGGCGAAGTGGCCAAGGTCGAGATCGGTGGCCAGTCGGTCTGGCTGCTCAAGCCGTCGACGTTCATGAATCTTTCCGGCAAGTCGATCACCGCCGCACAGCGCTTCTGGAAGATCGAGCCCGAACAGACCCTGGTCGCGCACGATGAACTGGACATGCCGCCCGGCGTGGCACGGCTCAAGTTCGATGGCGGCCACGGTGGCCAGAACGGCCTGCGTGACACCATCCGCCTGCTCGGTCACGGCAAGTTCCATCGCCTGCGCCTGGGCATCGGCCATCCCGGCCACAAGGACCGCGTGGTGGGCTGGGTGTTGAACCGCCCGTCGCCGCAGGATGCGGTGCTGATGGACCAGGCCATCGATGCGGCCATCGACGTGATGCCGTTGGCGGTGGCAGGGGATTTCAATGAGGCCATGAAGCGGTTGCATACCGCCCGGCCATGATTGCGGCTTGCGGTTTCCCGGGCGATGGCCCGCGGGAGAGCGCAAGCCGGAATCTCGAATCGTGGAGTTAGCATGGGTATCAAATGCGGCATCGTCGGTCTGCCCAACGTCGGCAAGTCGACCCTGTTCAATGCACTGACCAAGGCGGGCATCGCCGCGGCCAATTTCCCGTTCTGCACGATCGAACCGAACGTCGGCATCGTGCCGGTACCGGATCAGCGTCTGAACGAACTGGCCGGCATCATCAACCCGCAGAAGGTCGTGCCGACCGCGGTTGAGTTCGTCGACATCGCCGGCCTGGTGGCCGGTGCCGCCAGCGGTGAAGGCCTGGGCAACAAGTTCCTGGCCCACATCCGCGAAGTGGACGCGATCACCCATGTGGTGCGTTGCTTCGAACACACCGACATCATCCACGTCGCCGGCCGCGTCGATCCGATCGCCGACATCGACACCATCGACCTGGAACTGGCGCTGGCCGACCTGGACAGCGTCGAGAAGGCGCTCAACCGCGCCGAGCGTGCCGCCAAGGGCGGCGACAAGGAAGCGACCGCGCGCAAGCCGGTGCTGGCCAAGCTGCAGGCGGCGCTGTCCGACGGCAAGTCCGGCCGCAGCGTCGGGCTGGACGATGAAGAAAAGGCGCTGGTGCGCGACCTGTTCCTGCTCACCCTCAAGCCGGTGATGTACATCGCCAACGTGCTGGAGGATGGCTTCGACAACAACCCGCACCTGGAGGCCGTGCGTGCGCGTGCCGCCACCGAAGGTGCCGAAGTGGTGCCGGTGTCGGCGGCCATCGAGGAAGAGCTGTCGCAGCTGGACGACGAAGACCGTGACACCTTCCTGGCCGACCTGGGCCTGGAAGAGCCGGGCCTGAATCGCGTGATCCGTGCCGCCTACAACCTGCTGGGCCTGCAGACCTACTTCACCGCTGGCGTGAAGGAAGTCCGTGCATGGACCGTACGCAAGGGTGCCACCGCACCGCAGGCCGCGGCGGTGATCCATACCGATTTCGAAAAGGGCTTCATTCGCGCGGAAACCATTTCCTACGCCGACTTCATCAAGTACCGCGGTGAAGCCGGTGCCAAGGAAGCCGGTCGCCTGCGGCTGGAAGGCAAGGAATACCGTGTGCAGGAAGGCGACATCCTGCATTTCCGCTTCAACGTCTGATTCGCGGACGTTTGCCGCATCACAAGGCCCCGCACCGCGGGGCCTTGTTGTTTCTGCCCGATGGTGCCCGCGCACGATATGGCGAATTATTGATCAGTGGTTGAAGCGCCTTGTCGCGCAAGGGTTGCAAGCACTTATCCACATGCTTCTCCCATCGCTTTCCACATGGGGTGTGGAAAACCGTCCGAGTGCTGGCATCCATCCCCTCCCTCTGGCGAAACCAAGGGGAGGGCGGGGGACGAGGCGCTCGCTGCCGGTGCCGGGATTGCACGCTGGCGAAAATATGATCACGCTTTCGAAACCCTTGCAGCGCAGGGGCTGCACGCGGTTATCCACACGCTTCTCCCATCACTCTCCACATGCCATGTGGAAAACTGCATGCGCACCACGGTTTCCCCCGGCAATGCAGCGTCCACGCCGTGATCAGCGGCAGGTTCCCGCCTGGTACGCGACAACGCAGACTGCGATCACCGGAACAGATCCGACGCCAGGCAGAACGAGATCAGTTCCTGGTCGGTGCGCGTACCCAGCTTGCGCATGGCGCTGACCTTCTGCGTGCTGACCGTCTTGATGCTGCGGCTGAGCAGGCGCGCGATATCCCCCACCGAGCGGCCGTTGGCGAACAGGCGCAGCACTTCGAACTCGCGTGGCGACAACCGCGCGGCAGGCGTCATGGATACCGCGGCGCGGTCAGCCCATGTCTGCTCCACCGGTCGGTAGATGCGGCGTGCCAGCAGCGCGGACAGCGCGAGCCCCAGTTCGGCGGAGTCACCGCTTTTCCGCACCACGCCACCGGCACCGGCGCGATACATCGCAGCGATGATCGACGGGTTGGACACCATGGTCAGCACCAGCAGGCGGCTGTGCGGGAAATGCCGCAGCAGATAGGAGACCAGCTTGATTCCATCGCCCAGTGCGTCGTTACCCGGCATGTTGTAGTCGGTGATGACGATGTCCGGGGCATGCGCATGCATCAGCGCCACCAGCGAGGAGGGGTCCTGCGCCTGGCCGACCACTTCCAGCCGGGGGTCGCGCTCGATGGCGTGGCGGATGCCGGCCAGGACGATCGGGTGATCGTCAGCGATCACTACGGTTGCGTGCATCAGCGTCCTCCGTCCCTGCTGCGGGCATCGGCGCAGGTGGCGACGCTGCCGGGCCGGCCGTCTCCAGCTGGCGCAGCGCGCCCTCCAGCCGGAAGACGAATGTGTTGGTTGAATCGATGGCATCGGCCCAGGGCGCAGCACCGGCCACCTGCTGCTCGGCGAGCTGGGCGGCATCGGCCAGGCCGACGGCCGAGACCACCACCAGCGCGCCTCGGATCCGGTGCAGCAACTGTGAGGCCAGCGGGCGCTCGGCATCGGCCATCGCCACACCCAGTTGGCCGATGTCCGAATGCATCGTGTCGAGGAACACCTGCAGTACGTCCGCTGGCACCTGCAACGCCTCCGTGGCCGTGCAGGAAGCAGGCGTGAGGGCGGGTTCCCGCACCGCAGGCCGGGCGGGCAGGCCAAGCGTCACCAGCTTCGCCTGCAAGGCTTGCAGGGTGATGGGCTTGAACAGGCAGTCGTCCATGCCTGCCTCGTGGCAGAGCACGCGGACTTCGGGCGTGGCGTTGGCGGTGGCGCCGATGATCGGCGTGGAGATGCCGACCGCGCGCAGCCGACGCGCCAACGCGTAGCCGTCGAGCCGCGGCATGTTGATGTCGCTCAGGATCACGTCGAAGTCGCGTGCGCGGCAGCAGGCCAATGCCTCGCGGCCATCGGCGGCCAGGGTCGGCTGGCAGCCGAGCACTTCGAGCTGCTCCTGGAGCAGCAGGCGGTTGATGGGGTTGTCCTCGACCACCAGCACCTGCAACCCGAGGGCATGTCCATGACGGGAAGCAGCGGTGGGCGCAGGCAAAAGCACCCTCTGCTGCAGTTGTGCCACGCCGGCGGCGATGGCGCGGATGCTGAAGAGGCTGACGATGCGTTCATCCGGCCGCGCCGGATGAGCGATGGGCTGGTCACCGGCATCGGGCGTGGCGACCACGCGCGGGCCGGACCAGGACAGGGGCGCTGCACCGCCGGGATCGCTGTCCACCAGGATGGCGCCGGGTTCAATGGCCTGCATCAGTCCCGGCCATGGTCGCGCCGTGGCGCCCCAGCGCTGCAGCCATTGGCAGGCGCTCTCGGTCAGCTCCAGCACCGGGCAGCGCACATACACCACCGGTTCGGCGAGCAGGCGCGGCGTGTTTCCGTCCTCTTCGGCGGTGCTGGGCAGCGGCAGGCGGATGGTGAAGCTGCTGCCCAATCCGGGGGCGCTGACCAGTTGCAGCTCGCCGTGCATCTGGTCGACCAGATGGCGACTGATCGACAGCCCCAGCCCGCTGCCCTCCGCGCGATGCTGGCCTTCGACCTGCTGGAACGGCTTGAACAGGTGTGCCTGGGCCGCTACGGGGATGCCCACGCCGGTGTCGGTGACCTGCCAGCAGATGCGCTGCGTGCCGGCCTCGTCCTGCTCGGGCCAGACCCGCATCACGATCCGCCCGCTGTCGGTGAACTTGATCGCATTGCTCAGCAGGTTGCCCAGGATCTGGCGGATGCGGTCGGCGTCGCCGGTGACATGCATCGGCAGGGTCGGGTCGGTGCAGACCATGATCTGCAGCTGCTTGCGCAGTGCTGCATCGGCATAGCCGCGCAGCGTCGTCTCGGCCAGGTCCAGCGGGCAGAACGGCGCCGGACGGATGCCGAGCTGTCCTGATTCGATGCGCGAGACGTCCAGTACGTTGCTGATCAGCTGCAGCAGGACCGCCGAGGACTGCTGCAGGGTTTCCAGCAGGCGTGCCTGCCGTGGATCCAGCGAGGTGCCGGCAAGCAGTTCCAGCGTGCCAAGCAGGCCATGCAGCGGCGTGCGGATCTCATGGCTCATCGTCGCCACGAATGCGCTCTTGGCCTTGCTGGCGTTGTCGGCGGCCAACTTTGCATTGGCCAGCGCGGCCTGGATCTGGCGGTGGCGGCTGATGTCGTTGAACACGCACAGCAGTACGTCTTCATTGTGGTAGCGGGTGGCGCTGTACAGCACCTGCAGCTCGCGGCCATCGTGGGTGGTGAAGTCGCGCGCCTGCCGGGCCGCGGTGGACGCATGGCTGCTGCGGGCGATGTTGCGCCACGCCGCATTCCAGTCCTCGCCGCGGTGGTCTGCGCCCAACCAGTCGCGTGCCAGTTGGTTCTCCAGCATGATCTGGCCATCGTGGCAGCGCAGCACGCAGATGCCGACCGGCGCCATCTCCACGACCGTGCTGCCGAAATGGAAACTCTCCAACAGCTGCCGGTGCTGGTCACGTGCCGGGCCGATGATCTGGCGGTCGAGCTTCAGCGTCAGCGCGCGCAGGGTGACGGCCGCCGCCGCGCACAACAGCAGGGTCACCGCCAGGGGCAGGCCGATGTCCTTCAGCAGCCGCGCTGGACGGACATGCTGTACCAATCGCCAGTCGTCCTGGCCGATCCCCTTCAGCAATGACAGCCCGTGCAGCCATGCGAAGCCGAAGCGATCGCCCTGCAGTTCGCGCAGCCATGGGGAGGGCGGCGCTCCCTGGTCGGGGTTCGTGGCCGGCACTGGCTGTCCACTGGCATCGAGCAGCGCGCAGGCGCTGGTGGTGCCGCAACCGATGACGGCGGCGGATGCGGCGGCATCCAGCGCCAGTACCAGCCAGTGCTGCGGTACGGCGGCATCATCGATGGCGCGATAGAGGTGGATCATGCCGGGCGCCTGGGGCGAGGCCAGCCATTGCACCTGTGGCGGGCTCTGACCGGGCCCGGCATGCAGGCGCAGGCGGGTTGCATCCACGCCGATGGGGACGCCTGCGGTTTCGGTGTTGACCGGGGAGAGCCAGCGCCCGGAGGCATCAGTGCCCGGGCCCACGTGGATCAGCCGCACCCCCAGTTCCCGCAAGGTGCGCTCGGCTCGCGCGGGCAGCAGCAGCTGCAACTGCTGGCGGCTGCCAACCTGGCCCAGCGGCAGGTGCCGGACCGCGCCTTCGATCACCGGGAGGCGGGCATCCTCCGGCAAGGGCACCTGCACGACCGAATCGGCCAGGTAGTTCAGCAATGCTTCGCGCTGGTCGAAGTAGAGCTGGGTGCGGTAGGCGCGGGCGTTCATGTCGCGACGGTGCTGCGACACTGCTTCGTCCAGCTGGCCCAACAGGTAGAAGACGGCGGTTCCGAGCAGGCACAACAGCACACACAGCGAGAGTGCGCGCAGCAGGACGCTGGCGGCGACCACGGGGGCGTCCATGGCATGACGCCGGGGAAGAAGGCGGTGCATCGCTGCATGCTAGGGAGCGGTCACTGACGCGCACATCAGTGGATTCCTAAAATGCCATCCGAGGACAGGAGGCGCCGGTGGATGGCGGAAAAACGAAGCCCGCCTTGCGGCGGGCTTCGGGTACGGCAGGTCAGTTGATGATCACAGCGGCTTGCCGCCCAGCTTCCAGGTCACCTGCACGAAGTAGCTGCGGCCGATGGTGTCGAACCACGAGGTGTTGTAGTACGGATAGGCCGCCCAGGTGGCATCCTTCGGCGGCATCTTGTCGAACAGGTTGTTGACCGTCAGCGACACCCGCAGGTGGTCGGTGATGTCATACCGCGCCGCGGCGTTGAAGCGCCAGGTGGCCTCGGTCCACGCGTCGTTGTCGTAGTTGGCGACGCGGCCCAGGTAGTTGCCGAACAGGCTGGCACCCCACTGGTCACGGTCCCAGCTCACGCCCAGGTTGGACTTCACGCGCGGCATGGTGGTGTCGACGAAGGTGACGGCCAGCATGTCCTCGGTCGGGTCGCCGGGATACTGCTGGCGGGTGTGGTTGCGTGCCCAGGTGTAGCTGCCGCTGAGGTTGAAGTTGCCGATGCGGGTGGTCGGCAGGCGGTAGTTGGCGGTCACGTCCACGCCCGAGGTCTCCTCGCGGGCGATGTTGATCGGCGCGAAGTGGACGCTGGTGATGGTGCCGTCGGCGTCCCGGATGACACGGGCCAGCGCATCGACGCAGGTCGGCGAGTTGATGTCCACCGCTGCACCACTGTCGGTCACGCCCAGCCGGCAGTTGGCTTCGGTGATGCGCAGCACCTCGCGGTCCTGCGACTGCACCTGGTTCATCACCTTGATCTTGTAGTAGTCCACCGCCAGGTCCAGGCCGTCGATCGGCGACCACACGAAGCCGGCCGTGAACGACTTGCTGGTCTCCACGTCCAGCTCCTCGTTGCCGGCATAGACGTCGAGGGTGTTGGTGTCCCAGTCGCCCTCGTCGTAGCACTTGCCGTTGTTGAAGCCGGGTTCATCGGTACGGCACTGGTAGTAATCGGTGGAAACCTTGCGGTAGAAATCATCGCCGGCGAACAGGTAGTGCATGTCCGGCGCGCGGAAGCCGGTGCCGTACGAGCCGCGCACCAGCAGGGTGTCGAACGGACGCCATTCCAGGCCGGCGCTGTAGGTGAACTTGCCGGGGTTACGGTTGCCGAAGCTGTAGCGGTCATAGCGGCCGGCCAGGCTGGCTTCCAGGTTCGAGGTCACCGGCACGCGCAGTTCGCCCGCCGCGCTCCAGCGGTTGCGGCTGCCATCGCCATCGCCGTACTGCGGGCCGTAGTAGGCATCGGCGGTCAATGCCAGCGGATCGGGATTGATCGCGTACGACTGGCGGCCGTACTCGATGACGCCGGCAAAGCCCACGTCACCGGCCGGCAACGAGAACAGCGAGCCATTGTCGGCGGTGAAGCTGACGTTGTCGTTCTTCGCCTCGGGGCGGAAGGTGGACATGGCGGCGAACGAGGCAAACTGCGCCGCCGTCAGCGGGGTGTACAGGCGGGCGGGATCGGGGTTGTAGATCGCATAGCCATCGGCGTCGTAACCCAGGCGTTCGCCCAGGAAGAAGCGGTTGGCGGCGTCGGCCTTGATGCGCGGCATCTTCACGTCGGCCTTGTACTGGGAATGGTTGTAGGCCGCTTCCCAGTTCCAGTTCTCGCCGAACATGCCCTTCAGGCCGGTGGTCACCGCCAGTGTCTTTTGGGTGGTGGTGTTCATGCGGTTGCCCAGGCCGCCGACTTCCTCGGGGCTGAACTGCCGCTGCCAGATCTCGTAGTGGCCGGTGCCGGCGTTGTAGAACACCTTGTCGTTGTTGTCGGTCGAGGCGGGGTCGTGGAACTCCCAGCCCATGTTGTCGCTGACCGCATTGTTGCCGCCGTTGCCGGTCATCAGCTTGACCTTCTGGTGGCCCAGCTGGACATCGGCGAACCACGACAGCGCGTCGTTGAAGCGGTACTCGAACGAACCGTAGGCGGTGGCGCCCTTGCGCTCGTTGACGATGGTGCGATAGCCGACGACGCGGTCGCTGCCGCAGTACGGCTCGCCATAGCGGTCGGCGGCCAGCGTGGTGCTGCCGCCATTGAGCGCCCCCAGGTTCGCGCATGCGCCTTCCGGGTCCATCGCCACGTCATCGTCCACGTCATAGCGACGGGCCACCAGGTGCGGCAGCCGGCTGCGCTCGGTCGGGCCGTCGAACGTGGAATCCTGGGCCTTGCGATCGCTGCCCCACAGCGGACGCTTGTTGATCAGTTCCACGCCGACGATGCCGGTGAAGTTGCCGCGGTCAAAGCCGGTCGTCAGGGTCAGGTCATGCGATTCACCGCCGCCGCGACTGGTGTCGCCGTAGCGGTAGTCGATGGTGGTGCCATCGGTGGATTTCTTCAGGATGAAGTTGATCACGCCAGCCATCGCGTCGGAGCCGTACACGGCCGAGGCGCTGCCGGTGAGCACTTCGATGCGGTCGATCATTCCCAGCGGAATGTTGCCGACGTCGGTGAAGTTGCTCTTGCCGTTGAGCGGGAGGGGGAAGTCGGCGATGCGACGGCCGTTGATCAGCACCAGCGTGTGATTCGGTCCGAGTCCGCGCAGGTCCACGGCCTGTGCGCCGGGCGTGGACTGTGCGCCGGTGGTGTTCTGCTGTCCCTGCGTGTAGCCGTTGTTCTGGCTGAGCGCGCGAAGTACATCGGGTACCGAGGTCAGGCCGGCGGCCTTGATCTGTTCGGCATTGATGACACTGATGGGTGCGGGCCCCTCCACCTGTGCGCGCGGGATGCGCGAACCGGTGACCTGCACGGTATCCAGTTGTTGGGGCTGGCTCCCCGAAGTGGTTTGGGCCATGGCCGGTGCGGTCATGGCGAGCAGGGCCAGCTGTATCGAACACACCATTGCGTGCTTACGCATGAATCAGCTCTCTGATGAAAAGTGTTCTGGAAATCCCCCCGGCAGTTCCTGTCAGGAAATGCCGCCTACCCCTGTCAGAAACTGTGAATGGGGTTCCTGCATCTAACACCTTTTTTACATGCTTGACCACTGCCGAAAAGTCTGGCATTACGCCTGAAAGCGATTACATGTGATCGGTGGATGATGGGGATGAAACGCGTGAATTTCTGCCTTGGGCGGCTGGCGCTGGTGCTGTTGGCGCTGGGCATCGCCGGTACCGCCGTGGCACAGGCCGGTGCTGCATCGCAGAACGGTTACCGCTATTACGAGATCGGCAACCTCGACGCGCCGCGCCCGGGCAAGACGGAGGCGGCGATGCTGCTGATGGGCGGCGGCGACTGGGCCCCGGAGGCATTCCACTGGTGGGTCGAGCGTGCCGGCCATGGACGGGTGGTGATCCTGCGGGCTTCGGGCGACGATGAGTTGCAGAAGGAACTATTCAACGACGTCGGTGGCGTGACCGCGGTGCAGACGCTGGTGTTCGACAATCGCGCCGCCGCCGATGATCCGGAGGTGTTGCGCGTGGTGCGTGGCGCCGACGCGATCTTCATCGCCGGCGGTGACCAGGCGCGTTACATCCGTTTCTGGAAGGGAACGCAGCTCAATGACGCACTGAACGCGCATGTGCGGGCGGGCAAGCCGATTGGCGGCACCAGTGCCGGGCTGGCCATCCTCGGGGCCTATGCCTATGGCGCGCTGGATGGCGGGAGCGTCGATTCGGTATCCGCACTGGGCGACCCGATGGGCAGCGAAGTCACCATGGACAAGGATTTCCTCACCATGCCTTTCCTGTCCAATGTCGTGACCGACACCCATTTCGCCAAGCGCGACCGCTTGGGTCGGCTGATTGTCTTCGTCGCCCGTGCGGCCCAGGACAGCGGCAAGGGCGACATCGTCGGGATCGGCGTGGACGAGGATACGGCCCTGTGTGTGGAAGCTGACGGGCGTGCGCGGGTGTATTCGCTCAACGGGGGCTACGCCTGGCTGGTGATGCCGCAGCGCGCCGCCGAGCGGCTCAGCGACGGCACGCCGCTGGAGTTCACTGCCATCCCGGTGACCGGCGTGGGTGCCGGCAGCCGCCTGCACCTGGACGGCTTCAAGGTGGACAACGCGGCCTTCACCGCGGTGGCCAGCGTGGTCGATGGTGAGCTGCAACTGCGCCCGAACTGAAGCTGCGGTGCGATTGACCGGAAAGAAGGGGCCTCGGGCCCCTTTTTCGTGGGTCACTGTTCAGCCTGTCGAAGGCGTGCCTAGAATCGCCGTTCCTACCTGGAGTGATGAAACATGAAGCTGACTTCCGCGGTACTGCTGGGCCTGGCGTCGTTGTCTGCGGGGGCTGCCTGGGCGGCGCCGGCCTCCCCCCTGCTGGTCATCCATGGCGGTGCCGGCGTGGAGCGCAAGGGTTTCAGTGCGGAAGAAGAACGTGCGGCACGTGCGGCATTGACCGAAGCGCTGCGCCGCGGCCATGAGGCGTTGATGGCGGGCAAGCCGGCGATGGATGCGGTGACCGCCGCGATCACCGTGCTGGAAAACGATCCCACGTTCAATGCAGGACGCGGTGCCGTCTTCACCCACGACGGAAAGAACGAGCTGGATGCCTCGCTGATGGACGGCGCCACCCTGCGCGCCGGTGCCGTGGCCGGCGTGCATACGGTGAAGAATCCGATCCTGCTGGCGCGTGCGGTGATGGAGCAGTCGCCGCACGTGATGATGGTCGGGGAGGGTGCCGAGTTGTTTGCGGCCGAGCAGAAGATCGAACTGGTCGATCCGTCCTATTTCCGCACCGAGAAGCGCTGGCAGCAGCTGCAGGAAGCACTGAAGGAGGAGGCGGCGGGGCAGGCGCACGCCAACCTGGAGACCGCCAAGCACTTCGGCACCGTGGGCGCGGTGGCCCTGGATGCCCAGGGCAAGCTGGCGGCGGGCACCTCCACCGGTGGCATGACCAACAAGCGCTACGGTCGCGTGGGTGACTCGCCGATCATCGGCGCCGGGACGTACGCCAGCGACCAGTGCGCGGTGTCCGGCACCGGTTGGGGCGAGTTCTACATCCGTCTGTCGGTGGCCCATGAAGTCTGTTCGCGCATGAAGTACCTGCACGAGAGCCCCGCCCAGGCCGGTGACGAGGTCGTGGTGAAGCGTGTGCCGGAGCTGGGGGGCGATGGTGGCGCCATCGTGCTGTCCGCCGACGGCAAGGCGGCCACGCCCTTCAATACCGAAGGCATGTACCGGGGCTGGATCGGTGCCGACGGCGTGCCGCACGTGGCCATCTTCGCGGACGAAAAACTCAAGATGCCGGGCGAATGACGGGGCAGGGTAGGTGGCGCCAAAAAACTTCAACGGATGTGAAGATTTCTGTTGACAGCATGAGGGCATATCACCAGAATAGCGGGCTCACCCACCCCTGACCGGTTCGGCCAAGGTCCTAGACAAGGGAGTGGTGCGGAGGGATACCCAAGCGGCCAACGGGGGCAGACTGTAAATCTGCTGGCTTACGCCTTCGGTGGTTCGAATCCACCTCCCTCCACCAGTTTTACGTTGTGGCAGTTCCCTTGCGGGAGTAGTTCAATGGTAGAACCTCAGCCTTCCAAGCTGATGGTGCGGGTTCGATTCCCGTCTCCCGCTCCATTGAACATTATGAAAAAGCTGCCATAATAGACAACTCGCTCACGTAGCTCAGTCGGTAGAGCACCTCCTTGGTAAGGAGGAGGTCGAAGGTTCGATTCCTTTCGTGAGCACCATCTTGCTGTAAATGCCATAACCAACTTGTTACCGAGAAGAAGCAGCCATGTCCAAGGGTAAGTTCGAGCGTACCAAGCCGCACGTCAACGTCGGCACCATCGGT
>NZ_JBWJOX010000015.1:0-16412 GCF_056393195.1 Stenotrophomonas sp. Steno-C18
GCCGATGGTGCCGACGTTGACGTGCGGCTTGGTACGTTCGAACTTGCCCTTGGACATGTTTCTATTCCTTGATTAGCTGATTTTTGTTTGGAGAGCCTGAGTCAGATGACTCAGGCCTTCTTCATGACAGTTTCGGCGATGTTGGTCGGCGCCGGCTCGTAATGGTCGAATTCCATCGTGAAGGTCGCGCGACCCTGGGTCTGCGAACGCAGCGCGGTGGCGTAACCGAACATTTCGCCCAGCGGGATCATCGCGTTGATGATGCTGGCCGAACCGTCACCGGTGGTGCCCGAACCCTGCAGCACGCCACGACGGCGGCTCACGTCGCCCATCACGTCACCCTGGTAATCCTCCGGGGTCACGATCTCGACCTTCATGATCGGCTCCAGCAGCACCGGCTTGGCCTTGGCGAAGCCCTGCTTGAAGGCCATCGACGAGGCGAGCTTGAACGCCATTTCCGAGGAGTCGACGTCGTGGTACGAGCCGAACACCAGCTTGACCTTGACGTCCACCACCGGGAAGCCAGCCAGCGGACCGCTGGTGATGGTTTCGCGCAGGCCCTTTTCCACGGAAGGAATGAATTCCTTCGGGATCACGCCGCCGGTGATGTCGTTGATGAACAGGAAGTCGTCCTTGATGGCGGCAGCCAGCTTCGGATCGGCGCGGTCTTCAGCGGTGATCGGCGACAGCTCGATCACGACGTGACCGTACTGACCCTTACCACCGGACTGCTTGGCGTGCTTGTAATCCGACTTGACGTCAGCCTGCTGGATGGTCTCGCGGTACGCGACCTGCGGCTTGCCGACGTTGGCTTCAACGTTGAACTCGCGCTTGAGGCGGTCAACGATGATGTCCAGGTGCAGCTCGCCCATGCCCGAGATGATCGTCTGGCCGGATTCTTCGTCGGTCTTCACGCGGAACGACGGATCTTCCTGCGCCAGGCGGCCCAGTGCCAGACCCATCTTTTCCTGGTCCGACTTGGTCTTCGGCTCGACCGCCATCGAGATCACCGGCTCCGGGAAGGTCATGCGCTCAAGCACGATCGGTGCATCGATCGAGCACAGCGTGTCACCGGTGGTGGTGTCCTTCAGGCCCACGGCAGCAGCGATGTCACCAGCCAGAACTTCCTTGATTTCCTCGCGGTTGTTCGAGTGCATCTGCAGGATGCGGCCGATGCGCTCCTTCTTGTTCTTCACCGAGTTCAGCACGGTGTCGCCACCGGTCAGCACGCCGGAGTAGACGCGGAAGAAGGTCAGCGCGCCGACGAACGGGTCGGTGATGATCTTGAACGCCAGCGACGAGAACGGAGCCTTGTCGTCCGACTTGCGGGTCATCTCGATGGTGTCGTCGTCGACGTCCACGCCTTTCACGTCCGGCACGTCGACCGGCGACGGCAGCAGCTGGATCACGCCGTCGAGCATGGCCTGCACGCCCTTGTTCTTGAACGCCGAGCCGCAGAACATCGGCACGATCTCGGTGGCCAGAGTACGAACGCGCAGCGCCTCGATGATTTCAGCCTCGGCCAGCTCTTCGCCGCCCAGGTACTTTTCCATCAGCTCTTCGCTGGCTTCGGCCGCGGTCTCGATCATGAAGGTGCGGGCTTCTTCAGCCTTCTCCACCAGGTCGGCCGGGATGTCGCCGTACTCGAACTTCATGCCCTGCGAAGCCTCATCCCAATGGATGGCCTTCATCTTGAGCAGGTCGACCACGCCCTTGAAGCCTTCCTCGGCACCGATCGGCACCTGCATCGGCACCGGCACGGCGCCCAGCTTGGCCTTCAGCTGGTCACGGACCTTGAAGAAGTTGGCACCGGTACGGTCCATCTTGTTGACGAACGCGATGCGCGGCACGTGGTACTTGTTGGCCTGGCGCCACACGGTTTCCGACTGCGGCTGGACGCCACCGACGGCGCACAGCACGAACACGGCACCGTCGAGCACGCGCAGCGAGCGCTCGACTTCGATGGTGAAGTCAACGTGCCCGGGGGTGTCGATGATGTTGAAGCGGTGCTCCGGCAGGGACTTGTCCATGCCCTTCCAGAACGCGGTGGTGGCAGCAGACTGGATCGTGATGCCACGCTCCTGCTCCTGCTCCATCCAGTCCATGGTGGCGGCACCGTCATGCACTTCACCGAGCTTGTGGCTCTTGCCGGTGTAGAACAGGATGCGCTCGGACGTGGTGGTCTTGCCGGCATCGATGTGAGCCATGATGCCGAAGTTGCGGTAACGCTCGATGGGAGTAGTACGGGCCACGGGGAGCCTCTCAAATTTCTTGGAATTCGGATGGCCGAACGCCGCCTTGCGGCGGCCTTCGGATTGAAGCGGCGCTCAAAGCGCCACAAGTGACACCAGATGGGTGTCAGGGGCCCTGTTTCCAAGGCCCCTTCGAAATCACCAGCGGTAGTGGGCGAACGCCTTGTTCGCTTCCGCCATACGGTGGGTTTCTTCACGCTTCTTGATGGCGCCGCCACGGTTTTCCGACGCGTCCAGCAGCTCGGCTGCCAGCTTGCGCGGCATGGTGTTCTCACCACGCTTGCGAGCCGAGTCGATCAGCCAACGCATGGCCAGGGCCATCTTGCGCGAAGCGCGCACTTCGACCGGCACCTGGTAGGTGGCACCACCGACGCGACGGGACTTCACTTCGACGCCCGGAGCGACGTTGTCCAGTGCCTTCTGCACCAGCTCAACGGCGTTCTGGTTCTTCTCGCTGATCACATCCATGGCGCCATAGACGATCTTTTCAGCAACGGACTTCTTGCCGCTCAGCATCACCATGTTGATGAAGCGGGCGATGGTTTCACTTCCGTGCTTCGGATCGGGCAGGACCGAACGCTGGGGGGTATTACCTTTACGGGACATGTCTTACTCCTCAGGCCTTCGGACGCTTGGCGCCGTACTTGGAACGCGCCTGGCGACGCTTGGCAACGCCAGCGGCGTCGAGCGAGCCACGGACGGTGTGGTAACGCACACCCGGCAGGTCCTTGACGCGACCGCCGCGGATCAGGACCACGGAGTGCTCCTGCAGGTTGTGGCCTTCACCACCGATGTAGGAAATCACTTCTTCCTGGTTGGTCAGGCGGACCTTGGCAACCTTGCGCAGAGCCGAGTTCGGCTTCTTCGGAGTGGTGGTGTAGACACGGGTGCAGACGCCACGGCGCTGCGGGCACTTGTCGAGGGCCGGGGAGGCACTCTTGTAGGTGGTCGCTTGCCGAGGCTTGCGTACCAGCTGGTTGATCGTCGCCATCAGTAGGTTCTTCTGATTGGGGCCGTAAAAACGGCCAAGGATGCGGAAAATGTAAAGCAGGCCAAATTTTTGGCCTGCTGAGACAGACGATTGTAGCAACTTGTCAAGTAGGCAGTCAAACACCCACCCTCCAAGCCAGCCCTGATCCAGGACTGTTACAGGGGCGCCTCCATGTACCCCGTTCAGGTTGAGCGGGCCGGCCCGCGAGCGGACCGGCCAGCCCCACTATCTTACTCCTCGCCGCCCGTTGCCTGCTCGGCTTCCGGCGACGCGGTTTCAACATCGGCAACCGCTGCCGTGCCGGCCAGGGTCTGGATTTCCGATTCCGTCAGGCCCGAGGCACCGCGACGGCGCTTGGCGTGGTACGCCAGGCCGGTACCGGCCGGGATCAGGCGGCCGACGATCACGTTTTCCTTCAGGCCGCGCAGGTTGTCGGCGGTGCCGCGCACGGCAGCCTCGGTCAACACGCGGGTGGTTTCCTGGAACGACGCGGCCGAGATGAACGATTCGGTTGCCAGCGAGGCCTTGGTGATGCCCAGTAGGACCGGATCGAACTGCGCCGGCAGCTCGTTGCGGGTGGCCAGCTTGGCATTTTCCTCGATGACGCGCTGGCGTTCAGCCTGCTCGCCGTTCAGGAACTTGCTGTTGCCCTGGTCGGTGATTTCAACCTTGCGCAGCATCTGACGCGAGATCACTTCGATGTGCTTGTCGTTGATCTTCACGCCCTGCAGGCGGTACACGTCCTGGATTTCCTTGACCAGGTAGCGCGCCAGCTCTTCCACGCCCTTCAGGCGCAGGATGTCCTGCGGGCTCGGCTCGCCGTCCACGATGGTTTCGCCGCGGGTCACGTGCTCGCCTTCGAACACGATGATCTGGCGGTACTTCGGGATCAGCTCTTCGTGCTCGGAACCATCGGTGTCCTTGATGATCAGGCGCTGCTTGCCCTTGGTGTCCTTGCCGAAGCTGATGATGCCCGAACGCTCGGCCAGGATCGCCGGATCCTTCGGCTTGCGCGCTTCGAACAGGTCGGCAACGCGCGGCAGACCACCGGTGATGTCGCGGGTCTTGGACGCTTCCTGCGGGATCTTGGCGACCACGTCGCCCACGCCCACCGGGGCGCCGTCCTGCAGGTTGACGATCGAACGCGGCGGCAACAGGTACTGCGCCGGCAGGTCGGTGCCCGGGATGGTCAGGTCATTGCCCTTGCCATCGACGATGCGGACCAGCGGACGCAGGTCCTTGGCCTGCGAGCCACGACGCTTCGGGTCGGTGATTTCACGCGAAGCCAGGCCGGTCAGTTCATCGGTCTTCTCGATGACGGTGATGCCGTCGACGAAGTCGATGAAGCGCACGAAGCCAGCCACTTCCGACACGATCGGGTGGTTATGCGGATCCCAGTTGGCCACGGTCTGGCCAGCCTTGATCTCGGCACCATCCTTGACGGTGATGGTGGCGCCGTACGGCAGCTTGTAGCGCTCGCGCTCACGGCCGTGCGGGTCGAGCACGGAGATTTCGCCCGAGCGCGACACCGCGACCAGCGAACCGCTGACCTGCTCGACGTGCTTGAGGTTGTTGAACTTGACCGAACCGGTGGTCTTGACGGTGATGTTGTCCACCGCCGCCGCACGCGATGCCGCACCACCGATGTGGAACGTACGCATGGTCAGCTGGGTACCCGGCTCACCGATCGACTGCGCGGCGATGACGCCGACCGCTTCACCGATGTTGACGATGTGGCCACGGGCCAGATCGCGGCCGTAGCAGCGCGAGCACACGCCGAACGCCGACTCGCAGGTGATCGTCGAGCGGACCTTGATGGTCTGCACGCCGGCTTCTTCCAGCTTGTTCACCCACTGCTCGTCGAGCAGCGTGTTGCGGGTCACGATCGGATCCTCGTCGTTGCCCGGCAGGAACACGTCCTCGGCAACCACGCGGCCCAGCACGCGGTCCTTCAACGGCTCGACCACGTCGCCACCTTCCACGATCGGGGTCATGGTCAGGCCTTCGACGGTGCCGCAGTCGACTTCGGTGATCACCACGTCCTGCGCCACGTCGACCAGACGACGGGTCAGGTAACCCGAGTTCGCCGTCTTCAGCGCGGTATCGGCCAGACCCTTACGGGCACCGTGGGTGGAGTTGAAGTACTCCTGCACGTTCAGGCCTTCGCGGAAGTTCGCCTTGATGGGCGTCTCGATGATCGAGCCGTCCGGGCGGGCCATCAGGCCGCGCATGCCGGCCAGCTGACGGATCTGCGCCTGGCTACCACGCGCGCCGGAGTCGGCCATGATGTACAGCGAGTTCATCGACTTCTGGTCGACGATCTTGCCTTCCGAATCCTCGACCTTCTCGGTACCGATGGTTTCCATCATCGCCTTGGCGATGCGCTCGTTGGTGCGCGACCAGATGTCGACCACCTTGTTGTAGCGCTCGCCCGCGGTGACCAGACCGGACTGGTACTGCTCCTGGATTTCCAGCACTTCCTGCTCGGCTTCGCCCAGGATGCCCTTCTTCTCGTCCGGGATCAGCATGTCGTCGATACCGATCGACACGCCGGCGCGGGTTGCGTAGGCATAACCGGTGTACATCAGCTTGTCGGCGAACACCACGGTGTCCTTCAGGCCAAGCAGACGGTAGCTCTGGTTGATCAGGCGCGAGATGTTCTTCTTGGTCATCTCGGTGTTGCACAGCTCGAACGGCAGGCCCTCGGGCATGATCTCGCTCAGCAGCGCACGGCCGACGGTCGTGTCCTGGATCGAGGTCTTGGTGACCTTGTTGCCTTCCTCGTCGCGCTCGACCTGGGTGATGCGCACCTTCACCTTGGCGTGCAGCTCGACCAGACGGTTGTCGTAGGCGCGCTTCACTTCGTCGGTGTTGGCGAACACCATGCCCTCGCCCTTCTTGTTCACCAGGGCGCGGCTCATGTAGTACAGGCCCAACACCACGTCCTGCGACGGCACGATGATCGGCTCGCCGTTGGCCGGTGACAGGATGTTGTTGGTGGACATCATCAGCGCACGCGCTTCGAGCTGGGCTTCCAGCGAGAGCGGCACGTGGACGGCCATCTGGTCACCGTCGAAGTCGGCGTTGAACGCAGTACAGACCAGCGGGTGCAGCTGGATGGCCTTGCCTTCGATCAGCAGCGGTTCGAACGCCTGGATGCCCAGACGGTGCAGGGTCGGCGCGCGGTTCAGCAGCACCGGATGCTCGCGGATGACTTCTTCCAGGACGTCCCAGACTTCGCCTTCCTCGCGCTCGACCAGCTTCTTGGCGGCCTTGATGGTGGTGGCCAGGCCACGACGCTGCAGCTTGGCGAAGACGAACGGCTTGAACAGCTCCAGCGCCATCTTCTTCGGCAGGCCGCACTGGTGCAGCTTGAGGTACGGACCGACGGTGATCACCGAACGGCCGGAGTAGTCCACGCGCTTGCCCAGCAGGTTCTGGCGGAAGCGACCCTGCTTGCCCTTGATCATGTCGGCCAGCGACTTGAGCGGGCGCTTGTTGGTGCCGGTGATGGCACGGCCGCGACGGCCGTTGTCCAGCAGGGCGTCAACCGATTCCTGCAGCATGCGCTTTTCGTTGCGCACGATGATGTCCGGCGCGTTGAGCTCCAGCAGGCGGCGCAGGCGGTTGTTGCGGTTGATGACGCGGCGGTACAGGTCGTTCAGGTCGGAGGTCGCGAAGCGGCCACCGTCCAGCGGCACCAGCGGACGCAGGTCCGGCGGCAGCACCGGCAGCACGGTCATCACCATCCATTCCGGGCGGTTGCCCGATTCCAGGAAGGCTTCGACCAGCTTGATGCGCTTGGTCAGGCGCTTGAGCTTGGTTTCCGAACCGGTCGAGGCGATTTCCTCGCGCAGGCGGACCATCTCGGCCTGCAGGTCGATGGTGCGCAGCAGCTCGTAGACGGCCTCGGCGCCCATGGCGGCGTCGAAGTCATCACCGTGCTCCTGGCGGGCCTGCAGGTACTGTTCTTCGGTCAGCAGCTGGCGGCGCTCCAGGGCGGTCAGGCCCGGCTCGGTCACCACGTAGGCTTCGAAGTACAGCACGCGCTCGATGTCGCGCAGGGTCATGTCCAGCATCAGGCCGATGCGCGACGGCAGCGACTTGAGGAACCAGATGTGGGCGACCGGCGAAGCCAGGTCGATGTGGCCCATGCGCTCGCGGCGCACCTTGGCCAGGGTCACTTCGGTGCCGCACTTCTCGCAGACCACGCCGCGGTGCTTCATGCGCTTGTACTTGCCGCACAGGCACTCGTAGTCCTTGACCGGTCCGAAGATGGCGGCGCAGAACAGGCCGTCACGCTCCGGCTTGAAGGTACGGTAGTTGATGGTTTCCGGCTTCTTCACTTCGCCGAAGGACCACGAACGGATCAGGTCCGGCGAGGCCAGCGCGATCTTGATCGCGTCGAAGTCCAGCGTCTGGCGCTGCTGGTTGAAGAGGTTGAGCAGGTCTTTCATGGTGTTCTCCGAAAGGAGGAAATCTTTGTCGATGGGCTGTCAGGTCGCTGCTGGCGGCGCTGCTGCATCACTGCAGCAGCGCCTGCCCGATCAGTTGTCTTCCAGTTCCATGTTGATGGCCAGCGAGCGGATTTCCTTCACCAACACGTTGAAGGATTCCGGCATGCCCGCGACCATCTCGTGCTCGCCGTCGACGATGTTCTTGTACATCTGGTTGCGGCCCTGCACGTCGTCGGACTTCACCGTCAGCATTTCCTGCAGGGTGTAGGCCGCGCCGTAGGCTTCCAGCGCCCAGACTTCCATTTCACCGAAGCGCTGGCCACCGAACTGCGCCTTGCCGCCCAGCGGCTGCTGGGTGACGAGCGAGTACGGGCCGGTCGAACGGGCGTGCATCTTGTCGTCGACCAGGTGGTTCAGCTTCAGGTAGTGCATGTAGCCGACGGTGGTCTTGCGGTCGAATGCTTCGCCGGTGCGGCCGTCGAACAGCTGCATCTGGGTCTTGCTGCCGTTGAAGCCCAGCACCTCGGTCTCCGGGGCACCGTCCGGGTAGGCGAGGTTCAGCATTTCGCGGATCTCGTCTTCCAGCGCACCGTCGAACACCGGGGTTGCCATCGGCACGCCGTCGGTCAGGTTCTTGGCCAGGTTGATCAGTTCCTCGTCGCTGAACTGCGTCAGGTCGACGCGCTCACCGGCCAGGGCCGAGTCGTGGTTGTAGACCTTGCCCAGGAACTCACGCAGCTCGCTGACGGCGCGCTGCTGCTCCAGCATGCGCTGGATGCGCTTGCCCAGGCCCTTCGCGGCCCAGCCAAGGTGCACTTCCAGGATCTGGCCGATGTTCATACGCGACGGCACGCCCAGCGGGTTCAAGCAGATGTCCACCGAGGTGCCATCGGCCATGTACGGCATGTCTTCGACCGGCACCACGTTGGAGACCACACCCTTGTTGCCGTGGCGGCCTGCCATCTTGTCACCCGGCTGGATGCGACGCTTCACGGCCAGGAACACCTTGACCATCTTCAGCACGCCCGGTGCCAGGTCGTCGCCCTGGGTGATCTTGCCGCGCTTGTCGGCGAAGCGGCGCTCGAATTCCTTCTCGTGTGCCTGGATCTGCATCTGGGCACGCTCGATGGCTTCGGCTGCGTCGTCGTCCTTCATGCGCAGGGTGAACCAGTCGGACTTCTTCAGGCCGTCCAGGAACGCGTCGGAGATCACGTCGCCCTTCTTCAGGCCGGCGCCGCCGTTGACCACCTTGCCCACGATCTGCGAACGCAGACGGGCGTAGATGGCGCCTTCCAGGATGCGGAACTGGTCGTCGAAGTCCTTCTTGACGCGCTTGATCTCGTTCTCTTCGATCTGGCGGGCGCGCTTGTCCTTCTCGATGCCGTCGCGGGTAAAGACCTGCACGTCGATGACGGTGCCGTCCATGCCCGGCGGAACGCGCAGCGAGCTGTCCTTAACGTCCGAAGCCTTCTCGCCGAAGATGGCGCGCAGCAGCTTCTCTTCCGGGGTCAGCTGGCTTTCGCCCTTCGGGGTGACCTTGCCGACCATGATGTCGCCGGCGCGCACTTCGGCACCGATGTACACCACGCCGCTCTCGTCCAGGCGGTTCAGCGCCTGCTCGGAGACGTTCGGGATGTCGGCCGAGATTTCCTCCGGCCCCAGCTTGGTGTCACGCGCAACGCAGGTCAGCTCTTCGATGTGGATCGTGGTGTAGCGATCCTCTTCCACCACGCGCTCGGAAAGCAGGATGGAGTCTTCGAAGTTGTAGCCGTTCCACGGCATGAACGCGATCAGCATGTTCTGGCCCAGCGCCAGTTCACCGATGTCGGTCGACGGGCCGTCGGCCAGCACGTCGCCACGCGCGATCACGTCACCCACGTTCACCAGCGGACGCTGGTTGATGCAGGTGTTCTGGTTCGAGCGGGTGTACTTGATCAGGTTGTAGATGTCCACGCCGGCGTCGGCGGCGTCGGTGATCTCGTTCTCGTTGACCTTGACCACGATGCGGCCGGCGTCGATCTGCACGATCTCGCCACCACGACGGGCGTTCACGGTCACGCCCGAGTCACGCGCCACGGCGCGCTCGATGCCGGTACCCACCAGCGGCTTCTGCGAACGCAGGGTCGGCACGGCCTGGCGCTGCATGTTCGCGCCCATCAGTGCGCGGTTTGCGTCATCGTGCTCCAGGAACGGGACCAGCGCCGCGGCGACGGACACGGTCTGCATCGGCGAGACGTCCATGAAGTGGACTTCCGCCGGCGGCTTGAGCAGCGACTCCCCCTGGTAACGGCACGGCACGAACAGCTCGGTGAGCATGTTCTTGGCGTCGGTCAGGGCGTTGGCCTGGGCGATCACGTACTCGTTTTCCTCGATCGCCGACAGGTACTCGACGTCGTCGGTGACCTTGCCGTCCACGACCTTGCGGTACGGGGTTTCCAGGAAGCCGTACTTGTTGGTGCGTGCGAACACGGCCAGCGAGTTGATCAGGCCGATGTTCGGGCCTTCCGGCGTTTCGATGGTGCAGACGCGGCCGTAATGGGTCGGGTGCACGTCGCGCACTTCGAAGCCGGCGCGCTCGCGGGTCAGGCCGCCCGGGCCCAGTGCCGAGACGCGGCGCTTGTGCGTCACTTCCGACAGCGGGTTGTTCTGGTCCATGAACTGCGACAGCTGCGAGGAACCGAAGAATTCCTTGATGGCAGCGGCGACCGGCTTGGCGTTGATCAGCTCCTGCGGGGTCAGGCCTTCGGACTCGGCCATCGACAGGCGCTCCTTGACCGCGCGCTCGACGCGGACCAGGCCCACGCGGAACACGTTCTCGGCCATTTCGCCGACCGAACGCACGCGACGGTTGCCCAGGTGGTCGATGTCATCCACCACGCCACGGCCGTTGCGGATCTCGGTCAGCACCTTGATCACGTCCAGGATGTCGGACGATTCGCCGTGGGCGCCGACCAGGCGCTTGGATTCCTCGTCGTTGCGCTCGCCGAAGTACTTGCTGTCGTACAGCACGGCTTCGCCGGTGACTTCCTTGCGGCCGACACGGCGGTTGAACTTCATGCGGCCGACCGTGGACAGGTCGTAGCGCTCGAAGGTGAAGAACAGGTTGTGGAACAGGTTCTGCGCGGCGTCCTTGGTCGGCGGCTCGCCCGGGCGCATCATGCGGTAGATCTCGACCAGGGCTTCCAGCTGGGTCTTGGTCGGGTCGATGCGCAGGGTGTTGGACAGGTACGCGCCACGGTCCAGGTCGTTCACCCACAGGGTGCCGACCGCGTCAACGCCCGCCTTGCGGAAGTTCTGCAGCTGCTCGTCGCTGATCTCGTCGTTGGCCTGGGCCAGCAGTTCACCGGTGTTCGCATCGACCACGTCGTGCGACAGGATGCGGCCGACCAGGTAGTCGTCCGGCACGGCCAGGGCGGCGATGCCCGAGGCCTGCAGCTGCTTGATGTGGCGCGCGGTGATGCGCTTGCCGGCTTCCACGATGACCTTGTCACCGTCGGCCAGGTCGAAGCCCAGGGTTTCACCACGCAGGCGCTCCGGCACCAGCTCCAGCTGCACGCCTTCGTCCGGGTTGATGTGGAACGTGTTGATCTCGAAGAACTCGGCCAGCATCTCTTCGTTGCTGTAGCCAAGCGCGCGCAGCAGGATCGACACCGGCAGCTTGCGGCGACGGTCGATACGGGTGAACAGCGCGTCCTTCGGGTCGAACTCGAAGTCCAGCCAGGAGCCGCGGTAAGGAATGATGCGGGCGCTGTACAACAGCTTGCCCGAGCTGTGGGTCTTGCCGCGGTCGTGGTCGAAGAACACACCCGGCGAACGGTGCAGCTGCGACACGATGACGCGCTCGGTACCGTTGACGATGAAGGTGCCGTTTTCGGTCATCAGCGGGATCTCGCCCAGATAGACCTCCTGCTCCTTCACGTACTTGATCGCCTTGGTGGACGACTCGCGGTCGTAGATGACCAGGCGCACGGTCACGCGCAGCGGCGCGCCGTAGCTCATGCCGCGCTGGCGGCATTCACGCTCGTCGAACACCGGGTCGCCCAGCTTGTAGCCCACGTACTCCAGGGCGGCATTGCCGCTGTAGCTGGAAATCGGGAACACCGACTTCAGCGCGGCGTGCAGGCCGTGGTCGGTGCGCTTGGCCGGGTCGACGTTTTCCTGCAGGAAATCGCGGTACGAGTCGACCTGGATGGCCAACAGGAACGGCACCTCGAGGATCGAGCGCTGCTTGCCGAAATCCTTGCGGATGCGCTTTTTTTCGGTGTACGAATAGGACGTCATGAGGTCTTCCACCTTGTTGTGCGGGCCGTGCGTCCACGACCCGTAGGGAAACTTGAAATTGTCAGTTGGAAGTCGCTGGTATTGCCGGCACCAGCACGCCTTCTCCCGCTACTTCCAACTGCCAACTCGCTTGCGCCCGTGTTCGCTCATTCCCGGAGGAGGCGGCGACGGACACCTGCCACGTTGGACTTTCTACATCTACTGCCTGCCGGGCGTGGCCCGGCCCTACCCGTCCTGGTGCCCGGCCAAGCCCGGCATCACAACGTTTGAAACGACCAAAGGCCGGGGGTTTACACCCCCAGCCCTAGCTGCATCGCCGCGAAACAATGGCGACGCAAGGAACTGATTACTTCAGCTCGACGGTCGCGCCGGCGGCTTCCAGTTCCTTCTTGAACTTGTCGGCTTCTTCCTTCGAAGCGCCTTCCTTCACGACGCCACCGGCTTCGGTCAGGTCCTTGGCTTCCTTCAGGCCCAGGCCGGTGATGGCGCGGACGGCCTTGATGACGTCGACCTTCTTGGCGCCGGCGTCCTTCAGGATGACGTTGAATTCGGTCTGCTCTTCAACCACAGCGGCCGGGCCGGCAACGGCAACGGCAACCGGGGCAGCGGCGGAGACGCCGAACTTCTCTTCGATGGCCTTGACCAGCTCCATCACTTCCATCAGGGACTTCTCGGCGATGGCGTCGACGATCTGTTCGTTGGTAAGGGACATTTTGATTACCTTTGGAAAATATTCTGGATTGAGGTTCCGGACGGAACCACGGGGACGTCGAACTTAGGCGGTTTCAGCGGCCGGCTCGGCAGCTGCTGCTGCACCACCGTCCTGCTTTTCACCGACAGCCTTGACGGCGCGCGCGAACATGGTGACCGGCTCGGTCAGGACGCGGGCCAGCATGGCCAGGGCCTGATCACGGGTCGGCAGCGATGCCAGCACTTCGACGTGGCTGGCCGGGAAGATTTCCCCGCCGATTGCCACGACCTTCGCCTTCAGCTTGTCGTTGCCCTTGGCTGCATCCTTGATCAGGCGACCGGCTGCGCCGGGCTCCTCGAGCGAAAACGCGTACAGCAGCGGACCGACCATCTGGTCCTTTGCAACTGCGAAATCGGTGCCTTCAACGGCGCGCGCGGCCAGCGTGTTCTTGACAACCTTCAAGAAAACGCCGGTTTCGCGGGCCTGCTTGCGCATCGCGGTCATCTGGGCGACCGTGGTGCCAGCGTATTCGGCTGCGATCAAGGAGTGGGCCTTGGCGGCGACGTCTGCCAGTTCGGCGACTACTTCTTGCTTCTGGGACAGATTGAGAGCCATTGCACTCCTCCGTTAAAGCGGGGACCGGGAAGGGTGATCCGGTTTCGGCCGGAAGCGAAGCCGCCTCCACACCGCACCCACATCGAATCCCGAATCCCTGCTTCAAACAAACTCCGCTCACGGCTCCCTGCCGCTTACGGTCCATGGCAGCATCCTTCCTGGACGCCGGGAACATCGGAACGATGCTCCTGTGGTGGCCGTTCTAGACCTGGAGTGGGCCAACCCGGGTTACCCCAGACGTGCGTTAAACCAGAAAACTCCAGAAGGGCATCACCATCTACGCAGGGTGATCCACGAGTGGATCGATTAAGCGATCCCGCTATGCCGGCGGCGACTCCTTGCCAGATCGAGCTTCCGTGCCCGTCGCCGGTATGCGCTGACCGCGCCTGCGGTCTTTGACGGCTATCGCGTCGGCGGACCGGCGCGATGCCTTCAAATGTCCAGCATCGCCCTGACGGGTGACACTGCTGTTGCGGTCCCGTGGAAGCAGCATCCGGCGGCATGTCCGGGCTCGGGTGCTGCTACCGCGGAGGTACTGCATTCATGGCGCCGCGTGCCGGCAGGCACGCGGGCCACCACATCACTTCAGGGTCAGCGACGACTGGTCGACGGTGACGCCCGGGCCCATCGTCGAGCTGACCGAAACCTTCTGCAGGTAGGTGCCCTTCGAGGTGGCCGGCTTGGCCTTGATCAGGTCCAGCAGCAGCGCCTGCAGGTTCGACTGCAGCGCGGCGTTGTCGAAGCTGGCCTTGCCGATGGTGCAGTGGATGATGCCGGCCTTGTCGGTGCGGTAACGCACCTGACCCGACTTGGCATTCTTCACGGCTTCGGCCGGGTTCGGCGACACGGTGCCAACCTTCGGGTTCGGCATCAGGCCGCGCGGGCCCAGCACGGTACCCAGCTTACCCACGACGCGCATTGCGTCCGGGGTCGCGATGACCACGTCATAGTTCAGATCGCCGGCCTGCATCTTCTCGGCCAGGTCATCCATGCCGACGGCTTCGGCACCAGCGGCCAGGGCTTCGTCAGCCTTGGCACCGGCCGGTGCGAACACGGCGACGCGGACCGACTTGCCGGTACCCGCCGGCAGCACGGTCGAACCGCGCACCTGCTGGTCGGACTTCTTGGCATCCACGCCCAGACGCACGGCCACGTCGATCGACTCGACGAACTTGGCCTTGGCGGCGGTCTTCAGGATGTTGATCGCTTCTTCGAAGGCGTAGGCCTTGCCCGGAACGACGGCGGCCTTGATGGCCTTCTCACGCTTGGTCTGTGCCATCAGATTAACCCTCCACCACCAGGCCCATGGAACGGGCAGAGCCCGCGATCGTACGCACGGCGGCGTCCAGGTCAGCAGCCGTCAGATCCGGCTCCTTCGCCTTGCAGATTTCTTCAAGCTGCTTGCGGGTGACCTTGCCCACCTTGTCGGTGTTCGGGCGCTTGGAACCGGAGGTGATACCGGCAGCCTTCTTGAGCAGCACGGTGGCCGGGGTGCTCTTGGTGATGAAGGTGAAGGTACGGTCCGAGTAGGCCGTGATGATCACCGGCACCGGGATACCCGGCTCCAGCTTCTGCGTGGCGGCATTGAACGCCTTGCAGAATTCCATGATGTTCAGGCCGCGCTGACCCAGCGCAGGACCCACCGGCGGCGACGGATTGGCCTGACCGGCCTTCACCTGCAGCTTAATGTAACCGACAACTTTCTTTGCCATTTTTATGCTCTCCGGGTGCTAGCGCCTTTCGACAACAGGCTCCCCATCGGACCGGGAATCACGCGTCCCGGCATTCGCGTTTTGAAATCCTTGAATCGCACCAAAGGCCACCTCGCGGCAGCCTTCGATTCAGCCCCATGACAGGGAGCCAGCAATTCTAGCAGTTTTTTCGACCTCAACCTGAACAGGCCAGGCCGCGAACTCAGACCGCCTTTTCGACCTGGCCGAACTCGAGCTCGACCGGGGTAGCGCGACCGAAGATCAGCACCGAGACGCGCAGGCGGCTCTTCTCGTAGTTGACCTCTTCCACCACGCCGTTGAAGTCGTTGAAGGGACCTTCGGTGACACGGACCATCTGGCCCGGCTCGAACAGGATCTTCGGACGCGGCTTCTCGACACCTTCCTGAACGCGATCCAGGATGGCTGCGGCCTCTTCGTCACGGATCGGCAGCGGACGGTCGGCAGTGCCACCGATGAAGCCCATCACCTTGGAAGTGTCCTTCACCAGGTGCCAGCTTTCGTTGTCGATGCGCGGGATGCCGGCTTCTTCGTGGGTCTCGATCTGGACCAGCACGTAACCCGGGAAGAACTTGCGCTCGGAACGGCGCTTCTGGCCGGAGCGCATTTCGACCACTTCTTCGGTCGGGACGAGCACGTCGCCGAAGCGGTCCTGCATCTCGTCGCGCACAATGCGATCGCGCAATGCCTGCGCCACGGACTTCTCAAAACCTGAATAGGCGTGAACGACGTACCAACGCTTCACTGTTATCTCCTCAACGACCCAGGAACCACTGGGTCAGCTTCTGGATCGCGAAGTCGAACCCACCCAGCAGCAGGCTCAACACGATCACCACCACGATCACCACCCACGTCATGCGGATGGCCTCCTGGCGGGTCGGCCACACGACCTTGCGCAGCTCGAAACGGGATTCGGAAAGGAATTCACGCGTCTGACGGCCCTTGGCGGTCAGCATGAACACGGCGCCACCGGCGACCAGCCCCACCACCACGGCCAGAGCACGCAGCTGGCCCGACCAGGCACCCAGCTGAGCCGCCTTTTCCGGCGAGGAGAACCAGAACCAGACGAACAGACCCGCCAGCACCAGCAGCGCGGCGCCAACATACTTGACCATATCGCCGCCGGAAGCAGCGGACTTGGAATGTTCGATCTTGCTGTTCATCCGACTCTTGTTGCTGGTGCGACCAAGGTCACTGGATAGAGAGGTGCAAGTGGCACGCCAGGAGGGACTCGAACCCCCAACCTGCGGTTTTGGAGACCGCTGCTCTGCCAATTGAGCTACTGGCGTATGACTTGACTTGTTTACACGTCCCTTAGACGGCGAAGGCGGACCGAGGTTCCCGGCCCGCCGTTCGCGTAACCAGCAGCAGAGTTACCGCTGGGTACTGCAGGCT
>NZ_JBWJOX010000016.1:0-13385 GCF_056393195.1 Stenotrophomonas sp. Steno-C18
TCGTGTCCATATGTCATGACAATCCCCGCTTCCAGCGGAACATTGTCGGAGTCCTGCCGCGAAACTTACCAGAACTCGCGACATACGGATGTACGAGCACTCTTCACGGAAATTTCAAATCACTGAACAGGCGAAAAGAAGTGACACCCACGCTTCGTGCAGAGCATCGCTATCCGGTGACACCCTAGCACTCAACCCGACAGCCCACGCTAGAATCGCCTGACAACCCATAGCGAGACTTGCCATGCTGGATCAGGATGCCCTGCTGGCCCCGATTTCGGACCACGCGCCGACGGGCGAAGACCTTTCCTTCTCGGCCGAATTTGACCGGATCATCGAGAAACGTCGCGCCGATGACCCCACATTGGACCAGGGGGCATGGCAAACAGACATCAAGTACGCGGATTGGCAGGGCGTGTTGCGCGACTGCACCGATCTGCTGCAGACACGTACCAAGGACCTGCGCCTGGCCGGCTGGCTGTGTGAAGCCAATACCCAGTTGAATGGCTTCGTAGGTCTTTCGGGCGGCTTCCGCACCATCGCGGGCCTGTGTGACCGCTATTGGGATGACGTGCACCCGCTGGCCTACGATGGCGACCAGGAAGAACGCATTGGCAACTTGAGTTGGCTTCTTGCCAACTCGCTGCAATGGCTTCGCATCGTTCCGATCGTGGCTGCACCGCAGGGCCGTTTCAGCATCGCCGACTACGAACATGCCCACGCCCGCGCCAACAGTGGCGAACCGGATGACGGCCGCCCCAGCCTCGACCTGCTCGAGGCCGCGCGCCGCGACACCAGCCATGACTTCTACCGCCAGCTGATCGAAACCCTGCCCGAATGCACGGCGGCGCTGTCCGACCTGCAGACCGCGGTGGACAACCGCCTCGGCATGGACGGCCCGAGTTTCAGCGCCGTACGGGAACAGCTCGACCATATCCAGCGCACCGCGCAGCGCTTCGCGCGTGATGCGGGCATGCTGCTCGACGGCGAGGTCCACGCCCCCGACGATGGCGACCACGATGTGTTCGCCCAAGCGGCTCCCACCGCCCAGGCCCCGGCCAGCCAGGCACCCCGCCCCGTCGGTGGCGCGCCCACGACGCGCAAGGAAGCCCTGCAGCAGCTGCGCCAGGTGGCCGAGTTCTTCCGCCGCACCGAGCCGCACAGTCCCGTGGCCTACCTAGCCGAGAAGGCGGCGCGCTGGGGCGAAATGCCGCTGCACGTATGGCTCAAGCGCGTGGTCAAGGACCAGTCCACGCTGGACCAGATGGAAGAGATGCTCGACGTCAACCAGGACACGGAGGGCTACTGAGCCCTCCGCGTCACCGAAGTCTTACTGGATCTTGAACTCGATGCGACGGTTGCGTGCGCGACCGTCGTTGCTGGTGTTGTCAGCCACCGGTTCGTCCGGCCCCTTGCCCAGCACGTCCATGTGGCTGGACGGAATGCCCTTGCCCATCATGTAGTTCTTCACCGCCAACGCACGCGCATGGCTCAGCGCCAGGTTGGATTCGCGCTGGCCGACGTTGTCGGTGTGGCCAATGATCAGGAAGCGGCTGTCCGGCATCTGCGCCATCTTGGCCACCATTTCATCCAGGATGCTCATGCCGAACGGCGTGAGCTTCGCGCTGCCGCTCTGGAACTCGATGATGCGGTTGGCCAGCGTCTGGTCGAGCACGCTCTGCTGTGAGCCCACCTTCAGGCCGTTGGTCACCGTGTACGAGGTATTGCTGGCCAGGCTGAGGTCGCTGACCACCTGCTGCCGCAGGGCTTCGTTGCCGACCTCGCCACTGATGCGCACGGCCTGCCCGTTCACTTCCAGCTTGCCGGGCGACACGCGCTTGAGGCCCGGGTTGATCATCCCGGCCACGTAATCGCCCCAGTTCGGCGGCGTGGCGATGCTTTCCACCTGGATGCGGTCGACCACTCGGTCGGCGCCATACACCGCGCGCAGGTTGGTGAGCAGCTTGGCCTTGGTGGCCTGGTCGGGCACGACGCCTTCGATGACGACCGGCCGCTCCCCGGTGGAGGTGGCGGGCGGCGCCGGGTTCTGCGCCAGCAAGGGCGCAGCCGCGAGCATCAGGAGCATCGCCACGCCGGTGTTTCTGAAAGAGGCCATCGTCAGGTTCCCAGGAAAGTCTCGCCGAACAGCTTGCGCGCGGTGGCCAAGGCCAGGTCATCGCGGTCCAGGAAGCTGCCCAACCGGTTGAGGTTGTAGTCGCTGCCGAGGTATTCCTCCACCCATTCGGCATGCTTGAGGTGGATCAGGAACCCGCTGTCGTCGCTGGGGTCGAGCACCGCGCGCAGCACCTGGCGGTCGGCGCCGTTGAAGCCCACCACCATCGTGGGCGTCGCATCGTTGCGCACCAGCACCGACAATTCGAAGTCACCGCGGCTGACGAAGCTGGAGATCATGTCCAGCCAGAACGCGGCGATGAGCGGGCGGTAGACCGCGTCGCGTGCCAGCGGCAGCACCAGCGCCTTGTCGATGTTCACGTCGCCACCGCTGAGCACCGGCTGCAGCAGCATGCCCATCGCCGGCAGCATGTGCTTCAGCGATACGTCGCCGTGGCCGGCCTCGCGCAGGCGCTGTTCCAGCTCCCCCACCGTGCAGCCTTCCAGGAAGTCCTGGAAGCTGCCGTTGTAGTCGCCCACCTCGGTGCTGATGCTGAAACGTGCCTCGCCCAGCCTGGACAGCGCCTCGGTGGCGTCATCGTCCTGGTAGGCCTGGCGCGCCAACCGCGCCAGCCCGGACCACGCGTTGGACATCGCCAAGGGGCTGCGCCCGATGAACGGCAACGGGTCGGTTGCATCCAGGCGAACCACCGACAACAACGGGAAACGACGTTCCGATGCATCGCGGCTGGCCAGCAGGTGACCGCACAGCACGGTCTTGCTGCGCGAGCCCAGGAAGGCGTAGTGGATATCCGGCGCCGCGTCATAGCGCTGCTTCCAGTCCGGGCTCTGGCTCAGCAGTTCCAGGCTCTCGCCCGCCCAGCGGTCGAGCCAGCCCAGCAACTGGTGGTTGTCCGTGGTGCGGACGAAGTCTCCCCGCGAGGGCACCTTCCCGAAATAGGAAACCCCGGCATTCACCGCGCGACTCATTGCCCACCTCCTTGTTGTGGCACCGCCGTCGTTGCCGCCGCCGGTTGTGCCGCCGGCCGCGCGGCGGGCATGCCGCCCGCCACCGTCTCCGGCAGCTGCAACCCACGCTGCCAATCGCCGCCATCGGTGCCGGCACCGGCGCGCCGCACGATGCGCATCTCCACCGTCACCGCCACGCCGTCGCTTTCCCAGGTGATGCGGCTGGAGTCATCCAGGCGCTCGTACTTGCCCTCGGACATCAGGCGCTTGAAGCCATTGGTGCCCGGTGCGTTGAACACTTCCACGGTGCGCCCGTCACCGGTCACCGCCGATATCTTCACGCCCGGGATCTGGCCCACGTTCGGGTACTGCATGGTGGTCCATTGCGGCGGCGTGTTGCGATAGCGCAGCGACTGCCCATCGATCTCGATGGTGTATTCGACCGCGCCGGCCGCCGGCGACGGCAGGATCTCGAAGATGGTGCTGTCCTGCGCGGCACCCGCCACCGAACCGCCCACCCAGTTGCCGTAGTTGGCCACCAGTTCGGCCGACAGGTTGATGCCCTGCCCGGCCCAGCGGCGCGCTTCCAGCAACGGGCCGCGCTGGATGACCAGCGTCCCCAGCGCCTCCTTGTTGAAGCTGGCGATGCTGCCGCTGGCGCCGAAGATGGTGGCCACGTCACTGGCCGCCGCATCCACGTCGGAATTGAGGTTGAACGGATACTGCTGGCCGATGCGCGCCTTGAACGGGTCGTACACCTGCGCCTTCCAGGTCTTGTTGACCTCCGCCTCGGTCGGCGCCACCAAGGCACCGAAGGTCTGCGTCAACGGACGCAACAGCAACGGACGCAGCGCCTCGCGCTGGCTGTCGTCCAACCCGGTCAACACCTGCTCGTCCACCAGTGCCAGCGCCGTGCTCAGGTCCGAGCCCTCGTTGCTCAGCGTGTCCTGCATCAACTTGCGCGCGCCAACGCCGATGTCGCCCTGGCTCTTGATTGCGTTCAGGCGGGCGCGCAGCTTGCCCAGCGCTTCGAAATAGGCCTTGATCACGGCCGGCTGGTCACCACGCTCGGTGGTCAGGCGGGCAATGCCCTCGAACGCCTTGCCGATCGGCCCGACCGGCTGCGCCGCGGCAGCGGCGGCCGGGTCCTTGCGCAGGATGGTGCGCTGGAACCACGCCACGAAGCCCTTGCGGGCCTTGCTGGACTGCGCCTGCGCGGCGGGGTTATCCCACACGGTCTCCTCGTTGATGCGCTCCAGCAGGACCCGCAACGGCGAGGTGCTGGCATCGCCCAGGCGGTTGATGCTGGCCGCAGCCTGGTCGAAGGTGGTGAACTCGGCGATGCTCAGCCCCTTCACGAACTTGCCCCACTCGCGGGCGTACTCCTGCTTGTACAGGCCCACCAGTTCACGCGAGACATGCTCAGGGCTGCCCGCCAGCGACAGGTCGCTCTGCTCGGTGGTGCCCAGCACCCAATCGGTGGTGCTCAGCTGCGTGTTGGCCGCTTCCTTGATGGCGTCCTGCACGTAGTCTTCCCATGCCTTGCGGGTGAAGGCACCGGAAATCGCGTAGTTGCCGTTGATCAGGCGCCCGTTGCGCTCCTCACCAATCAGGCTGTCCACCGTGACCGTGCCGAAGCGCGCGCCGGCACGCGCCTTGATCTGCGCGAACACGCGCTCCATCGCCGGTTGGCCCTTCATCACCTGGCCCAGCGCCTCGCGGCTGTCCGACACCAGCGTGACCCGGTTCTGGACCTGCGGCCAGCCCGGCTTGTCGGCCTGCGCCACGTAGAAGGTCATCAGCTTCTCGGCCGAACGCACCATCTCCTCGCGGCTCATCTGGCCGCGGTTCGCATCGAGCCAGTTGCGCCAGAACAGGGTGAGCTGCTGTGACAGGTGCGCGCCTTCCACATACTTGGGATTACCCAGCATCAGATAGGTCTTGAGCGCGTTGTACGCGTCATTGGTATTGGTCGGCGATGCATTCTGGTAGAGCACCTCGCCGTCGGCGACCGCCGGCCCGGCCTGTCCCAGCTTGTCGCGCTGCGCGACCACCTGGCCCAGGTAGTTCTCCAGGTTGGACACCGTCGGCGCCAGCATGACCTGCTGCATGCCGTGGTTGTATTCGCGCAGCAGCTTCTCGCGGATCGCATCGCCCTGGTACAGCCCCAGGCTGGTGGTGATGCCGCCTTCCTTGCGGTAACGGTCCAGCTGTTCCATGCGGTCCTGCAGCAGCAGCAACGCATCGATGCGCGACTTCAGGTCCAGCCGGTCCTTCTGCACCTGCACGGCCTGCTGCAGGTCCTTGGTGGCGTTCTCCACCAGCTGCGCGTTGGTGGTGTACGACCAGGTCCACATGCCCAGCGCCAAGGCCAGCACGCCGACCGCACCGAGGAACACGCCGTAGCGCAGGCGGTTCTGGTGCGGGCTGGAGTACTGCCGCACCAGTTCACGGTCGGCGAAGATCACCTTGCGGAACAGGTCCTTCAGGAAGAACGCCGTCTGCCCGGTGGGCGCGACGTCCTCGTTCGAGCCACGCTGCAGGCCGAACTGCCGGCCCACGCGTTCGGAGGCATGGTGGACCGAGCGGCCTTCCTGCAACGCGCTGCTGAAGTAGAAGCCGCGGAACACCGGCTTGAACTGGTAGGGGTTGTCCTCGAACAGCGTGGCGATGAAGGTGCGCAGCGCCGGCTTGATGCCCACGAACTCCAGCGGCAACGACAGCAGGCCCGGGGATACCTCGCGGCCGCGCTGCATGGCCATGTGGGTCAGGCCCATTTCCTTCATGCCATCGGCCAGCTCATCGAAGTGCGTGTCGAAGGCGGCCAAGGCGTCGGTCTGCTGGTGCGCATCGAACGGCAGCGTCGCCCCCCACACATGCTCGCGCTCACCCGGGTCAAGGTTGCGGAAGAACTCGCTGAAACCGGCGATCAGGTCGGCCTTGGTGAACAGCACGTACACCGGTGCGAACACTTCCAGCTGCTCGGTGATCTCCTGCACGCGCTGGCGCAGGTTCTTGGCCAGCTCCATCGCGAACTCGGGCTTCCCGCCGGACAGCTCGGCGATGCTGGCGGCGATGATCACGCCGTTGATCGGTGCGCGCGGGCGGTTCTTCTTCAGCAGGCCGAGGAACGTCAGCCATTCCATCCGGTCTTCCGAGCTCACCGAGTATCGGCCGGCGGTATCGAGCACGATGCCGTTGGTCGTGAAGTACCAGTCGCAGTTGCGCGTTCCGCCGATGCCCTGCACGACGTTGCTGCGGTTGTCCTCGAAGGGGAACTGCAGCCCCGAGTTGAGGATGGCCGAACTCTTGCCGGCGGCGGGGTTGCCGATGATCACGTACCACGGCAGCTCGTACAGCGCCGCACTGCCCTTCAGCACGCCCATGCGCGAGGACTTGATCTGCTTCACGGCATCCATCATCCGCTGCCGCAGCGCCTCGGTGTCACCGCGTTGCGCGGGCTGGGCGTTGGCAACCGCACGGTCGGCCTCGCCTTGCACCAGCGCCTCGACCTTCCGGGCCGCGCGCCGCGCCAATATCCGCTTGATGATCCACACGATCAACGCCAGCAACAGCAGCGCGCCCAGCACGATCGCCACCCAGATGCCGATCTCGCGCGCCTCGGCCTCGCCGTACCAGGCCAGTCCGCCTGCGCCGATCAGGCCCACCAACATCCATAGCCGGTAGTCGCGCAGGTAATAGCTGAAGTTGCTCAAACTCATGCGGGGGAATCCAGGTTCAAGTAGTCGACGGCAGATCAGCCGCCTGAGGTGTGCTGCCGGCACTGACCAGTGCCAGCACACGCTGTTGCGCTTCGGTGCCGGCCAGTAGCAGCACCGGCCCGGTGTTTCGTCGTGTCTGTTCCAATGCCAGCGCGAGCATCGCCACTGGCAGCACCGGCCCCAGCTCGCCCGCGCTGGCCGGCAGCGACAGGTTGCCCGCGCCGAATTCCAGGTCCGGGTTCAAGGCCGACGCCGCCAGCGCGGCATCCACCACGCCGTCACTGCCCTGCCGCGCATCGTGCAGGACGAACTGCACGCTGTGTTCGTCCTGCGGCAAGGACTGCTTCCATTGGCTCGCCGCAGTGGTCAGGTGGCGCCGACGTTCGGCCGGCCGCGCCACCTGCGTGGCATCGGCCTCCAGCGCAAGCGGCGGCCACAGGCAACCGTTGCCTTCGGTGGCCATGCCGGGACCTGCGAGCAGCACGCCGGCGGCGCCTTCGCCCGGCGTCCGGCCTTCCGGGTGACGGGCCGTGGCCAGCACGCCATTGGCCAGCCAGCCCTGGATGACGTCCGGGTCGATGCAGGAGTCACACGCCAGCAGCAGGTGCCATCGGTCAGGTGTTCGCGACAAGGCATCGGCAAGCCGATGCAGGTGGCGCCACGCCTGATTGTCATCCCCGACCATGGTGACGGCCACGTCGAACCGGCGTCCATCGACGCCGAACTCGAGCACCCGTTGCATCAGCCAATCGCGCACCCAATGCAGCAACGCATCGGACCAGCCATGCGCGACCAGCAACTCGATGGTGAGCACGTTGTCCACGCGACCTTCATCGTTGCGGCGCAGCCCGGCGACCACCACTTCCTCGCGGGCCTCGAGCACGGGCAATGCCATCGCCGCCTCGCCCAACAGCTCATCCAGAACCGGCGCAAGCAGGGCCAGCGCCCGGCGCTCGCGTGGGGTGGTATCGATGCCCTGCTCGCGCTCGCCGAGCACTTCCAACTCATCGAGCTGCGCGGCCTCGCTCACGCGCACCGGCAGGTTCTGGCCATCACGGAACCGTGCACTCAAGGCAGGACGCGGCGGTGCAGCTGCAGCCGCAAGCAATGCCGGCGCATCCAGGCCCACGCCCAGGTTGATCTGGCCGGCGGTCAACGCGGCGGCGGCAGCCGCCTTCACGCCATCCTCACGCGCAACCGGCGCCGCATCGTTGTCAGGGCTGCGGGTGGCCTTCTCCAAGGCCTTGTCGGCCCCTTGCCGAAGCAAGCCGGTCGCCATGAAGCCGGCACTGCTCACGCCCGCCGGCAACAGCCCCAGGTACAGCAGCATGTCCATGCCGCTCGGCGTGGCACCGGTGCTGCGCCAATACATGATCGCGCTGCCCCAGGTGGCAATGAATACCAGCAGCACCGAAGCAGCCTTGCCCGTCCATCCCGCCATCAGTCGCTATGCTCCATGCGCGCTCCTGTGATCGCCGGGTTCAACCCAGGCCAGTCGTGGTCTGCGAGGAAATCAATGTTGCCCCACAGGCGGTGCTGTCGCCTTCACGCGCCACCGCTTGACCGTCGATGATGACGGTGTCATCGCCACTGACGATGGTGGTTGCCCCATGAACCGCACAGACGGCGCGGTCGGTCACCCGCGACACCGGCTTTCCCGCGACGTCGGTGTGTTCCGCGCCAGAGACCACGCTGCCGCCATGGGACAGCTTGTCACCGACAACTATGAAAGGTCGTGCCATACATCACGCTCCCTGATCCTGTGTGAACCGGTCTTTCCATCGCCGCGTCGCAGCAACCCGACTCATCCTCGCGAAACGATACCAGCAGTCAGGTGTTCTTATCACCCTTGCTGAGACAACTCCGCACGTTTGATGGCCCTTGCTGCCTTGCATCTGTCAGACATCTCGACGTGAACGTAGTCCTTGATGCTCCGCCAGTTGCCGCCCCAATCAAGCCCTGCCTGTTCAGCCAGCTCGCCGTATAGATAATACCCACGGCGTGTCCATTCATCGTTCATGTCCCACTGCAGCTTGCCATCGCGGATGGGCGCGCTGTCCACGCCAAGCCCGTATTGATGGCAACTCTGCCAGGCACCGGCACGCGTGGCCTTGCCACCGGCCATCAGCTCGGCCTGGCGCTCGGGACTGCGGTATCCCTCGATCAACACCATCTCGTAGCCGTACTGGCGCCGCATGACCTCGTAGATGGCCAACACGCGCTGCTGCAGATCGGCGTCGATCTGCTCCCACTTGCGGTCCGCGGTCACGATCTCGGGGCGTAGACGACGGACTTCCTGCGTCGTGAAGACCTCGGGCGGCGGCGGCGGTGGCGGTGTCAGGCGCTCTCCCCGCAGCAGCTGCGCCACCATCGAGCCGGACTCGGACAGGTCGTCGCCGCGGAAATCCGCAAGCACGACGGTCTGCCGCGACAACAGGATGACCAGCGGCGGCACCGCCAACAACGCAAGCGCAGTTGTCAGGACGACCCAATGCCGCATCAACCAACCCCGCAGACCATGTCGCTCTTCACGAAATGAAATACGTGATTTGGCGATGGGCGTCTCATCCTTTGTCTGACGAACCGCACCCACGCTGTGAGACTTGATCTGCTTTGCTCGGAAGCGCTCGCGCAATCGCGCAACTGCATCCGGAAACAGCAGTGCCCAACACACCAAGGCCGCCAACAAAAAAGCCGCAATCGCTACACCGGCAACTACTGACACTGATCCTCCATGGAAACCGACAGGTTGACGCGCCGAAAAGCATGCCCTAAGAATGCACCATTCGCTTCGGCGGAAGCCGACTCAAACCAAGGGCTGGATGCACTTGAATAATGGCGGAATCAACCGGCCAAGTCTTCTCTCAGGGGGAGAGCAGACCAAGGCCCAAGCCCCGAATTCGGGACGGATCCTGGCTGACATGGAAGGCCGGCAGGCTGCCGCGTCGCCGCGTGCGCCCAGTGTTGCCAGCAGCAATGGCCATCGCAAGTGGTGGTGGATTGTCTCCGCCACGGTGCTGGTCATCGTGGCGCTGTTGGCGTGGGCGCTGATGCGCGGCGGTGCCGGCATGGACCAGGACGAGTACTCGCTGACACCCGAGAGCAGCGCCCCGACCGGCCATCCCATCGCACCTGTTGCTGCGCCCAACGATGGCGCGGCCATGATCGTCGATGCCCCTGACACCGATGGCACCGCGCAGGGCAACCCGCTCGATGCGCTCGCCGACCCCGGCAACACTGCGGCACCGGCGGCAGCCGGCGCCACGCCCTCCCCCGCAACCGCCAGCCGGACTGCATCTGCGCCTGCGCGCAGGGCGCAACCAGCGACGCGTGCCGGCACCAAGGGCAAGGAAAACGACAACCTGCTCGGCACGTTGCTCGGCATCATCAAGGAAGATGAAAAGCCCAAGCCGGCAGCGCAGCAACCGCGCACCATGGACGACCTGATCGCCAAGATCGAAGCCGACCAGCAACAGCGTGCCGAAGACGAGCGCACCGCCTTCGACCAGGTCGCCAGCAAGAAGTCGGCCTCGACCGAGTCCGGCATCCAGGCACAGCTGCGCCGCTGTCCGGGCGCCAATACCCTGCAAGGCCTGGAATGTCGCCGCCGCGTCTGTGCCAACGTCACCGGGAAGGATCCGGCCTGCCCCGCGATGTAAAGGCGTGAGCTGCAGCAGGTCACGCGCGAAGCGCAAAGCCCAAGCTTTCATCGCAATGCGTTCGCTGGCACGCTCGGCCTACCCTGCTGAACGCGACCCGGCGAAGCACGTCAATGCGGGTGCGGATAACGTTCCCGTTGGGCATCCGTGATCGTCGGGATGGCAATCGTGATGATCACCACCACACGGAGGGTTGTCTGGGCACGCCTGGGCACAGTCAGCGGTTCAGCTCCGAGAACCACGGCGGGATGCCAGGCACGGCAAACATCATGAACACGATCACCGTGCAAATGGCGCCGAGCACGAACCAACGTCGGTTCAGATAGCCAAGCTTGCCCGCGTACGCGAGACGCTCCGCCTCGGTCAGCGGCCGCGTCCGGAACGAGCTCGCGGGCGCGGCGATCGACATCTCGGCACGGATCTCCGGCGGCCACTCCGGCCTGGGGGCGATGCGCCATATCCAGAGCCCGGCGCGCTCGAACCAGTACATCAGGGCACCTACCACACACACATACGTCATCGGAAACGCGCCCGGTTTGACGCGATGATGCGCATCCACCAAGCCGCCGAACAACCGCCGATCCAGCAGCACATAGTCCGCCCGCGCATCATCCGCAGGCGGTAGTGGATCCGCAGGCGGCAACGTTTCCGGGTCGCCGTCCATGTAATGACGAATAAATTCCCAGATCATCCCGGGCGCGCGATCATCACGATACGGTTGTGCCAGGGGAACGTACGAACGGATACGACGATCGGACGCCTCAATATCGACCACGGCAAGCACATAGCCGGTGGCGGCGCCGGCCAGGCTGTAGCTCCTGGAAACCATGGAGATCGGCTGCGCCGCATCGTAGTCGATGCTGACCCAGCCGTTCTTCCGGTCAATCCAGCAGAAGAACTTTCTTAGCCGTCTGCTCAGCACCACGGGAGGCGCTGCAGTGCGTCTCAAAGAGAACATCGACCAAGCGATGAAAGCACCGGCAATCGCAAGCAGGACTGCGTAGCCTATAGCAAGATTTGGCCAGAAATCCTCCCTGGAAATGACGCCTCCAAGCACAACGTCGGCAAGAAACATGCTGATGCCAACACCTCCAATCACCAACCCAAGAACAAATGCAAACCCCCTGCTTGAGGCTTCACCAGCCGGTGAAAACGCCATGTAAGAGTTATTGATCGAGTGTATGGCGTTAAGAGAGGCCGGCACGGCGGAATCGGCTCCATCGTGCGCTTTCAACAACCACCCCCACCCTCCGCTCTTATCCGGAAGATGACTCATCCCAAACAACATGCTGCGGCTACTCCCACGCATCGGTGTCATTGTTTCCATCCAGTGAGCTATCCATGCGCATGTTCCTCATTGCATTTGATTGAAGAACGGCCGCGTCTGCGTCGACCAGGCCTACAGTCCCATCTATTGAAATTTACCTAACAGGAATCAAGCCCGCACATTGCGTAAAAATTCAAGAATCAACCGAAATCCAAATCCAGTTAACTCGTTCTATCAGCCTGAATTCCACTTCAATCATCCCAAAGCTCCAAATCGAATCAATCAATTCGGTGATGCAAACCATGGTGGGATGCCCAGAACAGCAAACATCATGAACACGATCACCGTGCAAATGGCGCCGAGCACGAACCAACGTCGGTTCAGATAGCCAAGCTTGCCCGCATACGCAAGACGCTCCGCCTCGGTGAGAGGCCGCGTCCGGAACGAGCTCGCGGGCGCGGGCATCGACATCTCGGCACGGATCTCCGGCGGCCACTCCGGCCTGGGGGCGATGCGCCATATCCAGAGCCCGGCGCGCTCGAACCAGTACATCAGGGCACCTGCCACACACACATACGTCATCGGAAACGCGCCCGGCTTGACGCGGTGATGCGCATCCACCAACCCGTCGAACAACCGCCGATCCAGCAGCACATGGTCCGCCCGGGCATCATCCGCAGGCGGTAGCGGGTCCGCAGGCGGCAATGTTTCCGGGTCGCCGTCCATGTAATGACGAATAAATTCCCAGATCATCCCGGGCGCACGATCATCACGATACGGTTGTGCCAGGGGAACGTACGAACGGATACGACGATCGGACGCCTCAATATCGACCACGGCAAGCACATAGCCGGTGGCGGCGCCGGCCAGGCTGTAGCTCCTGGAGACCATGGAGATCGGCTGCGCCGCATCGTAGTCGATGCTGACCCAGCCGTTCTTCCGGTCAACCCAACAGAAGAACTTTCTTAGCCGCCTGCTCAGCACCACGGGAGGCGCAGAGAGACGTGTTGCAGAGGAAATCGACCAAGCAAAGAACGCACCCGCAAACAGCAGGATGACTCCATAGACACCCACGAGGTAAGGCCAAAAATCCGCCCTTGAGAGTATTCCTCCAATCACTACCCGCGACAGAACCATGCTCACGCCGGCACATCCGATCACCAAGCCCAGGATGAACGTAAATCCCCGGCCTGAAGTTTCCACGGCAGGTGAGAACGTCATGAAAGAATCATTGATCGACTGGATGGCATTCAGAGAGGCGGGTTCGGCGCTCCCTTCATCGCGCCCGACGCCCAGTAGCTGTCCCCACCCACCACTCCTGTCCGGAAGATGGCGCATCCCAAACAACATGCTACGGCTACTCCCACGCATCGGTGTCATTGTTTCCGTTCGGTGAACCGTCCACGCGCACTTGCTTCCTTGCATCCGATATCAAACTATACCCGTGATATCGGATCCATTGGATTGGACAGCCCGTGCTTCGTCTCATTGTCTCCGTTGGGCGACGTCGCCGCATCCATATTACCCAGAGATGCAACTGAATGCCCCTTTGGAAACGCCCCAAGAAGCTTTTCTCCATGCTTCCCGTACTCTTTCATATAGCCATTTCCAACGCCATCAATCATTTGATCTCTATTTATCGGATCAAACCCCTGG
>NZ_JBWJOX010000017.1:2500-5396 GCF_056393195.1 Stenotrophomonas sp. Steno-C18
CCCTTAAGCTGATATGGTTTTAGAAAAACGGTTTGGAAAAGCCGGCCATAGAAGGTGATAGCCCTGTATTTGAAAGGGCCATATCAGTGAAGACGAGTAGGGCGGGGCACGTGAAACCCTGTCTGAACATGGGGGGACCATCCTCCAAGGCTAAATACTACTGACCGACCGATAGTGAACCAGTACCGTGAGGGAAAGGCGAAAAGAACCCCGGAGAGGGGAGTGAAATAGAACCTGAAACCGTGTGCGTACAAGCAGTAGGAGCTCGAAAGAGTGACTGCGTACCTTTTGTATAATGGGTCAGCGACTTACTGTTCGTGGCAAGCTTAACCGTATAGGGGAGGCGAAGGGAAACCGAGTCTGATAAGGGCGCATAGTCGCGGGCAGTAGACCCGAAACCGGGTGATCTAGTCATGCCCAGGGTGAAGGTGCGGTAACACGCACTGGAGGCCCGAACCCACTCCCGTTGCAAAGGTAGGGGATGAGGTGTGATTAGGAGTGAAAAGCTAATCGAACCCGGAGATAGCTGGTTCTCCTCGAAAGCTATTTAGGTAGCGCCTCATATGTATCCTCTCGGGGGTAGAGCACTGTTATGGCTAGGGGGTCATCGCGACTTACCAAACCATTGCAAACTCCGAATACCGAGACGGACTGTATGGGAGACACACGGCGGGTGCTAACGTCCGTCGTGAAAAGGGAAACAACCCAGACCCACAGCTAAGGTCCCAAATTTTGTGCTAAGTGGAAAACCATGTGGAAAGGCACAGACAGCCAGGAGGTTGGCTTAGAAGCAGCCACCCTTTAAAGAAAGCGTAATAGCTCACTGGTCGAGTCGGTCTGCGGGGAAGATTTAACGGGGCTAAGCACAGAACCGAAGCTTGGGGTGCATAACTTTGTTATGCGCGGTAGAGGAGCGTTCCGTAAGCCTGTGAAGGTGAGTTGAGAAGCTTGCTGGAGGTATCGGAAGTGCGAATGCTGACATGAGTAACGATAATGCGGGTGAAAAACCCGCACGCCGAAAGCCCAAGGTTTCCTTGCGCAACGTTAATCGGCGCAGGGTGAGTCGGCCCCTAAGGCGAGGCAGAAATGCGTAGTCGATGGGAAGCAGGTTAATATTCCTGCACCTCGCGTAAGTGCGATGGAGGGACGGAGAAGGTTAGGTGTACCGGGCGTTGGTTGTCCCGGGGAAAGGCGGTAGGTTTGGATCTTTGGCAAATCCGGGATCCTTTAAGACCGAGCACCGAGACGAGTCTTTTAGACGAAGTCACTGATACCACGCTTCCAGGAAAAGCTCCTAAGCTTCAGCTTACGCAGACCGTACCGTAAACCGACACAGGTGGGTAGGATGAGAATTCTCAGGCGCTTGAGAGAACTCGGGTGAAGGAACTAGGCAACATGGCACCGTAACTTCGGGAGAAGGTGCACCCTTTTTGGTGGCTCATGCGAGCTATAGCTGAAGAGGGTCGCAGTAACCAGGCCGCTGCGACTGTTTATCAAAAACACAGCACTCTGCAAACACGAAAGTGGACGTATAGGGTGTGACGCCTGCCCGGTGCTGGAAGGTTAATTGATGGGGTCAGCCGCAAGGCGAAGCTCTTGATCGAAGCCCCAGTAAACGGCGGCCGTAACTATAACGGTCCTAAGGTAGCGAAATTCCTTGTCGGGTAAGTTCCGACCTGCACGAATGGCGTAACGACAGCGGCGCTGTCTCCACCCGAGACTCAGTGAAATTGAAATCGCTGTGAAGATGCAGCGTTCCCGTGGCAAGACGGAAAGACCCCGTGAACCTTTACTATAGCTTTACACTGAACGTTGAGTTCGTCTGTGTAGGATAGGTGGGAGGCTATGAAACTGTGGCGCTAGCTGCAGTGGAGCCATCCTTGAAATACCACCCTGTCGTGCTTGACGTTCTAACCTAGGTCCATTATCTGGATCGGGGACCGTGTATGGTGGGTAGTTTGACTGGGGCGGTCTCCTCCTAAAGAGTAACGGAGGAGCTCGAAGGTACGCTCAGCGCGGTCGGACATCGCGCACTGTGTGCAAAGGCATAAGCGTGCTTGACTGCAAGATCGACGGATCAAGCAGGTAGGAAACTAGGACTTAGTGATCCGGTGGTTCTGTATGGAAGGGCCATCGCTCAACGGATAAAAGGTACTCCGGGGATAACAGGCTGATACCGCCCAAGAGTTCATATCGACGGCGGTGTTTGGCACCTCGATGTCGGCTCATCACATCCTGGGGCTGTAGTCGGTCCCAAGGGTATGGCTGTTCGCCATTTAAAGTGGTACGCGAGCTGGGTTCAGAACGTCGTGAGACAGTTCGGTCCCTATCTGCCATGGGCGTTGGAAGTTTGAGAGGGGCTGCTCCTAGTACGAGAGGACCGGAGTGGACGAACCTCTGGTGTTCCGGTTGTCACGCCAGTGGCATTGCCGGGTAGCTATGTTCGGAAGCGATAACCGCTGAAAGCATCTAAGCGGGAAGCGCGCCTCAAGATGAGACTTCCCGGGGCACAAGCCCCCTAAAGGAACCATGTAGACTACGTGGTTGATAGGTCAGGTGTGTAAGTGCAGCAATGCATTGAGCTAACTGATACTAATGATCCGTGCGGCTTGACCATATAACCTCAAGTTGCCTTGGCCGACATGACATGTCGATAGATCCAAGTGCACGCTACGTCACAAGACCTCTGCGAGACTGGCGCCTCATCCGTTTTCTTGGATGGCGACGTCCCAACCGTCTCCTTGGTGAAATTAGCGCTGTGGAACCACCCGATCCCATCCCGAACTCGGAAGTGAAACGCAGCTGCGCCGATGGTAGTGCAGCTCAAGCTGTGCGAGAGTAGGTCATCGCCAAGGTTTTATTCCCAAACCCCTGCAGCCCGCGCTGCAGGGGTTTG
>NZ_JBWJOX010000018.1:0-5317 GCF_056393195.1 Stenotrophomonas sp. Steno-C18
GATCACGCTCCAGCACGAGGAAGGCGACAAGGCTCTGCCGGTGGGCAAGTACGAGCCCAAGCCATCGGCCTACTGGGTGGGCGACTTCGGTGCGCTTTCGATCAGCACCCGTGCCAAGCACTGGGAGGCCGTGAAGGCTCCTGCGCTCGCGAAGGCGAGCTAAGTCATGTCTGGATCGGAGCCGCTGTATGTCGTCGGCTGCGCTGCTGAGAACGTGCAGCAGGACGGGACGTGCACGGTTCCGGTCTGGATGCCATACCACCAGCCAATTTTGCCGCCCCTGGACTTGGCTGATGGAAGCGTAGTGGCCTTCGCGATCGTTAGCGTGTGGGCTATCGGCTTGAAAGCGCGTCTCGTATTCCGCGCGGCGCGTACGTAGGGGCATCAACCAAAGAGGTGTTTTATGAAGTACATGAACGTTGCACGTCGTTTCGCATCGACCACTGCCGGCAAGGTCGGTGCCGGTGCCTCCGCCCTGCTGGCCTCGGGTGCGGCTTTCGCCAGCGGCTCCAGTTCGCCCGGTGCTGCCATTGCCGGCGAGCTGGCCGGCGGCAAGTCGGATGTGATGCTGGTGGTGGCAGCTGCCGCGGTGATCCTGGGCGCGATCATCCTCTGGGGCTACGTCAAGAAGGCTCGCTGATCGGCGGGGCAGGGTAGTTCGGAGGGGGCGCACAGCTATGGGCGCCCCTTTTTTCTGAGGAGATAGACGCTATGGGGTACTTCGTGATCATCGCTGTCTGCGGGGCCTGCTGGCTCGCGTTTGAGGGGATGTGATGCACACCCTCGGAATTCCACCCATTGTTCGTAGTCGTAGGTTCGCAGTCGCGATTTTGATGCTTGCATGGTTGCTGTCGTGGGCTGGACCTTCTCAGGCTCAGGTGACGGGCGACTTTACTTACGATAATCAAGGTCAGGCTTACGCAGCATGTCAAAGTGCTAAGGCTGCTGCGGCGGCAAAGGGCTATACCGAGGCCTATCTCACCAGTGACGGCAAATGCAATATTCAGGGTTCGCCTGCCAATGGTCAGTTGTACCGTTGCCGTGTAGGCATTTCGTCCGGCTTCCGTTGTGACAATGCGTATCCAGAGGTGTTTCGGTGGAAAACGGCATGCTCTGGCCTGCAATCGAGCACTACCAAGTTCCTTCCGGTGTCCGGCTCTAAAGGTTGCAACCTTGGATGCGAGGTTGTGTATGCGCAGAATGTCGATGAAACAAGCACGCGCAGTACGACCGGCGCAACATGTAACGAGCGTGATTACAAGAACAATTGCCCTTCCGGCACGTATTGGAATGGTTACATGGGTGTGTGCGAGCCCGTAGACAAGCCGTGTCCGGAAGGGCAGAAGAAGGAGGGTGGACAATGCGTTCCCGATGGAAAGTGTCCTGAGGGGATGATTGCTGTGCAAGGCACTACCCCGGGCGCAGTTCAGCAGGGTTCGCTCTATTGCAAGCCGAAGGAGAACGAATGTCCGGCAGGCATGATCAAGTCGTCTTCCGGTCAATGCCTGCCCGGTGATGGGCAGTGTGCGGCGGGTGAAGCTAAGGGCAAGGATGGGACGTGCAAGCGCGATTCTGATAACGACGGTACGCCCGATAGCGAAGAGGGGGAGGATGATCCCAACACGGATTCTGCCTCTGGCGGTGATAGCTGCGATGCGCCGCCTACCTGCAACGGCAACGCCATCCAGTGCATGCAGGTAAAGATTCAGTGGCGCATTGACTGCAATACAAGGCGTCAGGTGAATATCAGCGGCGGAACCTGCGACGCGGTTCCGATCTGTACCGGAAAGGGGTGTAACGCCATGGAGTATGCGCAGCTCATGCAGCAGTGGCGCACTACGTGCGCGGTGGAAAAGTTGGCTAGAAAGGAGGGAGCGGATAGCGATGCTTCTGATGCCAATGGCAATGGCGTTCCTGATGCACTGGAGGGCATTGGCGACGTTACCGATGCTGGCGATGGTCAAGGCGACGTTGCCGGGGCTAAGCGGTTCGGCATTGGCGTGTCGACCAGCCTGCTCGACCAGGACAACATTTTTGGCGGCGGATCGTGTCCGCAGCCACCGACATTCAAGCTCATGGGTTCAACCGTGAGCGGGTCCGACTTTCCTTATTGGTGCCAAGCCATGGCGATTCTACGTGGCTTGGTGCTGATCTTCGGTGCGTTCACTGCTTTGAAAATCCTGATGGGCTGGGGGTTCTGATATGGGCGGCATGGTGTGGGAATGGATCGCCAAGGGTGTTGTGCACCTTATCGGCAAGTTGAAGGATGCTGCGTCTGGCATCGTCGGAAAGGTACTGGCAACGTTCGGGCTCACCACGGTTTCCTTTGAGGCGGTGTTGCCCAATCTGAAAGCCTACGTGCTTCAGTTCACCGGCGGAATTACGGGGCAGGCAGCCGACCTGTTGGGGTATCTCGGGGTGGGTCAGGCTATGTCGATGATTCTCTCCGCGTTGACCGTGCGCATGGCATGGAAGGTGTTCATCGTGCCGAAGACGATTGCTGACCAGCTTGGCGGGGGTGGGCAATGATTTACTGGTATACCGGTCAGCCCGGGCACGGCAAAACGCTGCACGCGATCGATCGCTTGCTGGAGTTCAAGGATCAGGGGCGCATCGTCTACGCCTGCAATATCCGCGAATTCGACTACGCGAAGACCGGTGTGCTGGAGATGACCCCGGACCAGTTCAACGACTGGCCGAACTTCTTGCCGGACGGCGCTGTCGCCCTGGTCGATGAGGCCTACGAGCATGGGATGCTGCCCAAGCGGCCGCCCGGCTCAAAGGTGCCGCATCACGTTGAACAGCTTGCCAAGCATCGTCACCGTGGCTTGGACTTCATCTTCGTCAGCCAATCGCCGGACAAGCAGTGTGACCAGTTCGTTCATGACCTGATCGAGCGGCATGTTCATGTCCGTCGCAGGTTCGGAACGAAGTTCGTGCACTTGCGTGAGTTCGATAGGTTCGAAGCGCGGCCGGAGAAGGCGACGCCGTTGGTCACGCGTCGCAAGGCTTTGCCCAAGCGCCCAATGGGCACTTACAAATCCACTGAGATGGATACGACGGAGCGCAAGATCCCTTGGTACTACGTCGCGCTTCCTATTGCAGCGGCGCTCGGTCTGTTCCTGATGTATTACACGTTCGGCAACATGGGGAAGCGGCTTGGTGGCGAGGACGTTAATGCCAGCGCGCAGGCTGCGAATGCGGCGGCCCTGCGCGACGGAGCGCCAGCGACGGCGGGCGGGGCGGCTGCAAAGAGCGATGATGTGATGCCGGCAGATTACGCCCGCAGGTTCTTGCCGCGTATCGCTTCCGAACCGTGGAGTGCACCGGCTTACGATGACGTGCTGACGCTGCCGACGGAAGCGCCTCGGTTGTTCTGCATGTCGTCCATGGACGGGCTTAATGCCCAGGGCAAGGTTGCTGAGCCGTCGTGTACATGCTTGACGGAGCAGGGCACCAGCTACGAGGTGGATTCTTCTACCTGCCGCTTCGTGGCTCGCCGCGGCCAGTACGAGCCCTACAGGGATGAACGCAACGATCGCTACGTGGATGGCCCTACCCAGCTGGAGCGGGGCAGGGAGCAGATTGCGGACCGGCAGGGCAATGCGATGATCAGTCGCGGTCAGCGTGCCCAGGGCACGTTTCCACAGTCCCCCGGCTACACGACCAGCACGGTTACGCCGGCGACGGATTTTCAGCTATGACCAGTGCAGGGCGTGAGTTGTTGAAGTGGCTGGCAGTCATCCTGATGACCGGTGATCATGCGGTCGCACTGCTGGTTGGCGGGTACGTTCCAGTGGTGTCCGAGCTGGGCCGCGCCGCTTTTCCGGTCTTTGCCATGGTCATGGCCTATAACTTGGCGCAGCCAGGTGCTGATGTTGCCAAGTCGATCAAGCGCCTTGCGATGTGGGGCTGCTTCGCGCAGCCGGTGTACGCGTGGGCCTTCGACGTCGTTTTACCGGTCAACGTACTGCTCAGCTTCGCGTTGGCCGCTGCGTGCGTTCTGTGCGCCCAGAATCGACGCTGGCTGCCATTGGCGTTGCTCGCTGGCCCGTTACCACTGTTCGTGGATTACCAATGGTCTGGCCTTGCGATGGTGCTGTCGTGGTGGTGGGTGTTTCGGTCTGGTGATGTCGGCCGGAACTTCTGGCTGGGTGCGCTCGGATTCGTGCCGCTGTGCTTCTACAACGGCAACGCCTGGGCATTGCTTGCGCTACCGCTGATGGCTCTTGGTCAAAGCACCTGGGCGCTGCCGCGAGCCCGCGGGGCGTTTTACGGCTACTACGTGGCTCATATCGGATTGCTCGCCTTTATTTCGTGATCCGTCACTAAAATGACGCGATTTCGCCCTCCTGTATTATCCGTAGCTCATGTCCAGCAAGGAGCCCGGGTATGTACAGGGGGATTCTTTTTGTGTTGTTGATGGGGACGACGGCGGGCGCATCAGCTCAACAGGTTTTCAAGTGCGTCGTGCCCGGTAAGCCGGTGTCGTATCAATCACAGCCTTGCCCTGGGCAAGCAGTTAGAGCTTGGGATGCCGTTCCTGATCCTGATAACCCCTATCTACGTGCCAGGCTGGCACAGATGGATCGGGAGGTGAGGCAGCGTCGTGCCGCGCAGCGCCCTTATGTCGCGTCTACTGGCGGTGGCTCTTATACCGGATCGAGGGCTTCAACCCGTTCGATTTCAACCACAGGTTCCGCGGCCTGTGAGGGGGCCAAGCAACAACGGTCGGCTGTCTATAACGCTGCTGGTCACCGGCGATCTTTTGCTTTGTCCAGGGCGATGGATGACGCCGTGTACAACGCCTGCAAGTAGCTGGGGTGTAGGGGCGGGCAGCCCCTACGGAGACGCTTCACCCGCGCCGATGGCGTGAAGGCCCACGGGTAGCCCGGACCACAGTTGCCCGGGCGGCGAACCTCGCGCCAGCCACTCCCGATGACCGCTGTTCTTGCCGGCGCCGGAGCACGTCCTGCAGGAAAATCACCTTGGAATCCCTTGTGCTGCAAGGGTTTCCAGAAAGTACCGATCGACTAACACCTGGTCGACCAGCTGCCATCATCGATCGCCATTCCCGTGCGATGTTGCAGGTCAGCGACCACCAGGTCATATCCTCGGGATAGAGCGTGTGACCCTCGGGGGTCCACATATGGCCGCCTTGGAAACCGAAACCGGCCCAAGGGCCGGTCAGTTCGATACGTTCGTGCGGGTCGTGCTTCATGCTTCGATCTCGTCCTTGCGTGGTGGACGTTGAGGCAAGCAGGAAGTGATCCAGAGCCAGACCCAGCGGAGCCGCCTCAGTATGCAATTTCGCATA
>NZ_JBWJOX010000019.1:0-4577 GCF_056393195.1 Stenotrophomonas sp. Steno-C18
TATCACGCTGCAGCACGAGGAAGGCGACAAGGCTCTGCCGGTGGGTAAGTACGAGCCCAAGCCGTCGGCCTACTGGGTGGGCGATTTCGGTGCGCTTTCGATCAGCACCCGTGCCAAGCATTGGGAGGCCGTGAAGGCTCCTGCGCTCGCCAAGGCGAGCTAACCCATGGCCCTGTGCGTAGCCCTCGCCCAGGACGGCACGTTGATCCCAACCGGGCAACCGGTGGGGGAGTGCACGGGCTACGTGCTGTTGTCCAGCAGCGAACACGCTGTTTACGGGCTCATCAACCAAGCATTTGCGATGCCCACGCCGGAACAGGCAGCGGGTTGGTTCGTCGGCTCTGCCGGCGCGGTCATCGGATGGTTTGTCGTCGCGCGCATCGCCGGCCGCGTGGCGGCTTTCTTCAAGTAGCCGGCATCAATCAGGAGAAGAGCAATGGATTTTTCGGGCATTTTGGACGGCCTGTCGGCCACCACCGCAACCACCGCGATCATCGGCGCTGCCGCACTGATCGCACTGGTCGGCTTCGCCGGCTGGGCGTCGAAGAAGGTGGCCGGTTTCTTCGGTCGCTGATCCACCGGGGGCGGTTCGCCGCCCCCTTCTTTTTGGGAGGACGTATGGATTTCCAGAGCATCTACGCGAGCGTGGAACCGGCTGTGGCCGCGCTGGCCGTGTTGGGTGCTGCGGCCATCTATGCGCAGATCAGTTTTTTCTTGTGGGCTGCCCCGAAGGTGGCTCGCTTCTTCACCACACGCTACGTCAGGGGGAAGCTGTGATTCTTTGCCTGTTCTGCGGATTCCTGGGCATGGCCTGCGGCGTTGCCGCCGTGAAGGGGCTGGACGCATGATCCGGTTCGTTCTGGTGATGCTGATGGCCCTTGCTGGCATGGCGGTCGTGCCGGCGGCATCTGCTCAAACGGGAACCTTTCGCTACCCGGATCAGGGCGCGGCGTATTCGGCCTGTTTGGCCGCCAAGCAGCTTGCAATAGCGAAGGGGTATGAAGGCTATTTGACGGCTGACGGCAAGTGCACGATCCAAGCTGCCGCGAGCACTGATCCGTTCTATCGCTGTCGTGTCGGGCTGTCGGGCGGCTTTCCTTGTGACAAGGACTACCCGGAAATCTTCAAGTGGCAGCAGTCGGGAGCATGCTCGACGCGCACCGATATGCTCAATGTCCGATACAACGGCGGCGGTTCCATGTGCTCCGGTGGCTGCACGTATGCGCCTGTGATTGGGGCAGGGGAGAGCAATCGTGTTGTGAAGGTGAAGTCCAGCACGGGTGGCTCATACGAGGTGACAAAGGCGGATCGCATGGCCCCCACGGGCGAGGCCTGCACCGTCAGCAAGGAAACGCCCGAAGTGTTCAACGGTGACGATCAGTGCTTTCAGGACCCCAAGCTGACCCAGTGCGTCAAGCAGGATGGGACCATCTGCGCCGGCAAGAACAAACAGTTCTGCTGGTCGCCGGGTGAGCACGGCATCAAGACCTCGGGTAACGAAGCGGCCTCGCTAGTGCCGGAAGGGAAGAACGCGAACCTGCCTCCGGTGGCCCCAAAAAACGGGGGCGAGTGGGAGAAGGTCGCTGATGCGTTAGTGACAATCGCCGAGAACAAGAGCGGCAATAGCACCACCAACAACAGCACCTTGAACAACTACGAATCCAGCTACGGCGGTGGCGGAAATGGCGCATCGGGCAACGGTGCCAGCGGGGAAGGTAATGGCGGCTCTGGCGATGGAACGGGGAGCGGCAACGGGGATGGGGAGGGCGGCGACGGTGATGGTGCGGGCGCACCGGGACAGGGCGTTGGTGACCTCTATACCAACAGTGGCAAGACCGTTGCCGGCGTATTCGGCGAGTTCAAAGCCCGTGTCGGCAACTCGCCATTGATCGCGGCCACCCGAGCGTTCTTTACCGTGAATGCATCTGGTGGATGCCCTGTGTTCACCGTGCCGGCTTCCGCCTATTGGGAGTCCATGACCTATGACGCGCACTGCTCGGGTGACTTCCTAGCGGCGCTGCGTTCCATTGGCTGGGTGTTGATGGCTATCGCGGCGCTCGCTGCGGCGTACTGGGCATTGTCATGATCCCGATGCAGGCAGGTTGGCTTACCGACTTCACGAACTGGCTGCGTGAGCTCGCGCAGAAGTTCTGGAAAGCCATTGAGGACTTCGGCAATGACCTGATCGTCATTGCCATTTCGAAGGTGCTGGAGGTGGTTGCGCTGGCGTTCGAATCGTTGCCGGTGCCGGACTTCATGACCCAGTACAACATCGGCACGCTCCTGGGCAACGCCGGCCCGACTGTTGGGTGGTTCGTCCAGACCTTCAAGATTTCGGAGTGCATGGCGATTCTCGCCGGAGGCGCGGTGTTCAAGATCACGCGCAAGATCGTTACGTTCGGGAAGTGGTGACATGCTCGTATTCAACGAAGGCGTGCCGCGCGCCGGCAAGAGCTATGACGCGGTAAAGAGCCATATCCTGCCCAGCCTGAAGAAGGGCCGTAGGGTGTTCGCAAGGCTCAATGGGTTGGATAAGCCCAAGATCGCCGAGTACCTGAAAATGCAGCTGTCCGACGTGGATGCGCTGCTCACGCTGGTGGATACCAAGGATGTGCGGACCATGTTCGCCTGTGTCCAGGACGACACGGGCAAATGGTGCATCCCTGATGAGTTCAAAGACGCATTGGTCGTGATCGATGAGGTCCACGAGTTCTACGTCAATGAGCGCTTGCCGCTGCCGGCACCCATCGAGAATTTTTGGGCGCTGCTGGGTCAAAACGGTGGCGATGCGGTCATCATGACCCAGTGGATTAACCGGGTGCATCAGGCCATCCGGGCTCGCATCGAGCGCAAGAACGTGTTCCAGAAGCTGACCGCGATCGGCTTCAAGAACAAGTACCGCGTCACCTACTTCCACACCACCAGCCCGGGCAAGTACGAGCGCGTGGGCGGTAAGACGGAGAAGTACGACCCGGCCATCTATCCGCTCTATCACGGCTACGCGCCGGGCTCGGAAAACACCGAGGTCTACGAGGAAGGCGCAACCAACGTGTGGTTGGCCATGGCACCCAAGGCGGCGATGTTCGGCATTGCCGGCATTGTGGGCGCTTACTTCTTCCTGAGCTTCTTTTTCGACTTCGGCAAGGCGAAGGAGAAGCCCGCTGAGGCGGTCGCCGAGACTCAGGCTGACCCGGTGCTGGTGTTCGATGAGAACGGCCAGTACGTGCGCACTGAGGGGCAGGGCGGGGTAGTGGCGGCAGGGGCCAATGCCGTGGAGAAGGTCAAGCCGGATCCGTACAAGGATCTGACGCCGGATCAGCGCTATATCGCCGAGCTGAAGGAGCGCGGGCGCGTGCGCTTGGCTGCCCGTGCCGACGTCGGGGAGCGCACCCGCGGCTGGGTGGAGTGGATAGACAACTCCGGAGAGACCATTGAGTACATGGACGTGGCTGCGGTTGAGGCGCTCGGCTACATCGTGTCCTGGGCACCGTATGGCGTGCGGTTGGAAGCCGGCAGCCACGTCATCATCGCCACGCCGTGGCCGCACAAGACACCCGTCCGTGAGAGCGAGCAGCGGCTTTACAACCTCAGCCCAAGCGGCGGTGCTGGCATTGCGAGCGGAGCGAGTGAGGCCGGCACCGCTGCGCCGGGCGTGACCATTCGGCATGCAGCGGGCCAGCGTGCGGACGTGTTTCCGCGGAATCCGGCGGTCACGATTGGGACGTACACGCCGGCAACGTCCACCCTTTAAAGTGACGTGTCACTAAATTAACAGCGTTCGCCCGGGACGTTTTCCCATGCGCCGTTCACTTTACGGAACGGGATATGGTCGATGCAGCGCCACGTTTTGCGTTCGCGCTCCTGTTCTTCCAGCCACCTAGCTAACTCGGCTTTACGTGCGGCAACGATCAGCTGGATTTCGGCCTCATGGGCGCGCGCGTCGGCCTCGGCCCGTGCCAGAGTTTGAGCGGAAACTGCCGGGGCCGGCTTTGGCTGGGCAAAACGCTGGTTCCATGCGACTTGCGTGTCCACGTGCTGCTTGATTGTGAAGGCTGCCAACGTGAGCAGGATTGCGGCGATGAACGTCAGCCACGGAAAGCTCCAGCGGCGTGACTTGATCGGCGGCAAGTATTCTGGCCGTTCTCGTTCCATGAAACCCCCTAGATTTCGTCCTGCGCGCATTGTAGCCGGGGGTGTAGGGGCGAGCAGCCCCTACGGTGACGCTCCACGCTTCACCCGCGTGCAGAGCGTTTCAGCGCCGGTAGCATCGGGACCACCGGGCATGGCTCCGCGTTGTGACGCACACCACCACGCAAACCGCGCTTTTCCTGATCGAGCAGGCGGCGGTACTCCTGGGCAAGTGCAGCAGTCAGGCCGAGCCACGCAAGGTCTTCCGGCAGCAGCTCACGGCCCTCGGGCGTTACGAGACGGCCACCCTTAAACGCGAAACCGGCCCAAGGGCCGGTCAGTTTGCGATCACGCATGTTGCAAACTCCATGTCGGGGGCCGTCGTCGCAGCAGGAGCCGTGCCATCGAGCTGGCCACCAATGTCCGAACAAGACGAACATAATATACAT
>NZ_JBWJOX010000002.1:0-610620 GCF_056393195.1 Stenotrophomonas sp. Steno-C18
TGCCGCCGTGGCACCGTCGCCGCTGGCCACCGCGTCGTCGCTGCCGTCGCCGGCACCGTTGGCCTTGAAGTAGCGCTGCACGTTCTCGCCGGCGGCCGCCACGGCATCCAACTGCGCCTTGTTCACCGCATCGGTGGCCTCGGTGCCGGCGGCCACGTGGGTGACCTGCCGCTCGCTGCCCGACGTGCCCACCGAAACGCTGTTGGCGCGGTCGGCGACCGAGCCGGCACCCAGTGCCACGCTGCCGTCGGCCGAGGCGACCGTGCCGGCGCCAATGGCCACCGCGTTGCTGCCCGTGGCCTGCGCGTCACCGGACGTCGCGCAATCCACCAGGGTCGCGCTGCCCAGCACCATGCACTGCCCGCTGCCGCCCACTTCGACCGATTGCGCCTGTACGGCGGTAACCGTTCCTGCGCCCAGTCCCAGGGCGATGGCCAGGGACAAGGCCTGCAGCCGATGGCTGCCGGCGCGTCGCTCATCGACGACGACGCCCGACGCGTTGGAAGTGGCCAACTCCGATGCCACGACCAGCTGCCCCAATGCCTTGTTCCACACCTTGCGATAAATCCGATTCATCGTCACAGCTCCTCAAGTGGGGTGGTTTATTCCGCTTGCAGAAACGGCCATCGCTGGACTGAACGCGTCCAACGATCCCCCTGAGGTGTTGTGGATCCTGTCTCCCGGACAACCGGGCACGCGAGGCTCACGCCTGCCGTGGCGGCTCTCGCCCGTACGGATGTGTAACCACGGTTCCGTACGTGTCGAGGCGCTACAGGATGGTTCGAGTGTTAATCGACGATTTATCTAGCGTCAAGTTTCCGGCTGCATAACGACTTTTGAGATGCGCCGCACAAATCTCCCTCCCAAAGGAGATGATTTTTGGGAAATTTCTTATGAAACAAACGGATGCGTGTGTTGTCCCCAAGCCATCGCCGCACGCTCTGCAGGCATGACGGGCCCGGCCGACGGGCAGCCCCGGGCCTTGTCCCACGGGCGTTTCCAGCCAATCTTCGGGCGGGGGACCCGATCCCGATGGCGACGCGTGTTCAGGACGACTTTTTTTGCGCTGCAGGAATGACCGCAGCGCCGGACGCGCGCCAAACCGTCCCGGGCAGCCTGCCACCGCCACCGGATACCCGGCCACCTGAACCCCGCATCCGGGACCTGCCCGCCACCGGCCTGTCCACCCCAACAAAAAAGCCCGCGGCAGCGGCCACGGGCTTTCCCGGACGGCCCCGACAGGGTCGGGGCCATTTCCCAGCGTTACTCAGCCACACCATACGCGGGCATTGCGGAACATCCGCAGCCACGGCGAATCCTCGCCCCAACGCGCCGGCGCCCAGCTCAGGTTGACGGTGCGCGGGGTGCGCTCCGGGTGCGGCATCAGGATGGTGACGCGGCCATCGCTGGTGGTCAGGCCGGTGATGCCGTCCGGCGAACCGTTCGGGTTCAGCGGGTACTGCTCGGCCACGCGGCCATCACCATCGACGTAACGCAACGCGATGCTGGCGGCGGCCTGGTCCACCGCACTGTCGAACTCGGCGCGGCCTTCGCCGTGGGCCACGGCCACCGGCAGGCGCGAACCGGCCATGCCACGCAGCAGGATCGACGGCGACTCCTGCACTTCCAGCAGGGCGGTGCGTGCCTCGAACTGCTCGCTGCGGTTGCGCAGGAAGGTCGGCCAGTGCTCGGCACCGGGGATGATGGCCTTGAGCTGGCTGATCATCTGGCAGCCGTTGCACACGCCCAGCGCGAAGGTATCCGGGCGGGCGAAGAAGGCGGCGAAGGCCTCACGCAGCGCCGGTCGCTCCAGGATCGAAGTCGCCCAGCCACGGCCGGCACCGAGCACGTCGCCGTAGCTGAAGCCGCCGCACGCGGCCAGGCCGCGGAAATCGGACAGCTGCACGCGGCCGGCGATCAGGTCGCTCATGTGCACGTCGTAGGCATCAAAACCCACGCGCTCGAAGATGTTGGCCATCTCGATCTGGCCGTTGACGCCCTGCTCGCGCAGGATCGCGATCTTCGGCCGCGCACCGGTGGCGATGAACGGTGCCGCCACGTCCTCGGCCGGGTCGAAGCTCAGCTTCGGCTTCAGGCCCGGGGCGTTGAAGTTGCGGGCCAGCGCGCGTTCCTGGTCGGCCGCTTCCGGGTTGTCACGCAGCTTCTGCATGGCGTGGGTCACCGACCACCAGGCGTCGAACAGGTCTTCCCAGCGCCACTCGGCCAGGCTTTCGCCGCCCAGTTGCACCCGCACCACCGGCGCGGTGGTCGGGCGGGCGATGCGCTGCGCGCACTCTGTCAGCGCATGGCGTTCGACCAGGTCGGCGAACGCGGCGCGGTCTTCCCTGGCGATCTGCACCACGGCGCCGAGTTCTTCATTGAACAGGCTGCGGAACGGGTCATCGCCCCAGGCATCGAGCACAATGTCCAGGCCCTGACGCGAGGCGAAGGACATCTCGCACAGCGCGGCGAACGCACCACCGTCGCTGCGGTCGTGATAGGCCAGCAGCAGGCCGGCTTCACGTGCATCGCGGATCAGTTCGAAGAACCCACGCAGGCGCTCGGGATCGTCCAGGTCCGGCACTTCACCGGCAAACGCCGGCAAGGCGCTGTGGTCGGCCTGAGTCTGGGCCAGGATCGAGCCCCCCAGGCGCTGCTTGCCAGCACCCAGGCCAATCAGCCACAACTCGCTTTCGGTTTCACGGTCGAGCAGCGGGGTCAGCTGCTGGCGCGCATCGACCACCGGCGCGAACGCCGAGATCACCAGAGACACCGGCGACACCGACTTCTCGGCCTTGCCGTCAGCCTGCCACTGCGCCTGCATCGACAGCGAGTCCTTGCCCACCGGGATGCTGATGTCCAGCTGCGGGCACAGCTCCATGCCCACCGCCTTGACCGCGTCGTACAGCAGCGCGTCTTCGCCGTCGTGGCCGCAGGCGGCCATCCAGTTGGCCGACAGCTTGACCGTGTCCAGCGAGGTCACCGGCGCGGCGCACAGGTTGGTGATGGCTTCACCCACCGCCATGCGCGCCGAGGCGGCGGCGTTGAGCAGGGCCAGCGGGGTACGCTCGCCCAGCGACATCGCTTCACCGGCGTAGGTGTCGAAACCGGCCAGGGTAATGGCGACATCGGCCATCGGCAGCTGCCACGGGCCGATCATCTGCTCGCGCGCGGTCAGGCCGCCGACGCTGCGGTCACCGATGGTGACCAGGAAGCTCTTGGAAGCAACGGTCGGATGCGCCAACACGCGCAGGCCGGCGTCATGCAGGTCGATGCCGGCGGTCTTGAGCTGCGGCCAACGCGGTGCAGCCGGATGCGTGGTGTCGCGATGCATCTTCGGCGCCTTGCCGAACAGCACGTCCATCGGCAGATCGATCGGTGCATCGGCCGGGATGTTGCCCGGCGTAGCGCCGTAAGCGACAACCAGGCGTTCCTCGGCGGTGGCGATGCCGACCGCGGCGAACGGGCAACGCTCGCGTGCGCAGATGTCGGTGAACTCGGCCAGGCGCTCGGCCGGGATGCCCAGCACGTAGCGTTCCTGCGATTCGTTGCACCACAGTTCCAGCGGCGACAGCGACGGATCGTCGGTGGGCACCTTGCCCATATCGATCACGCCACCCACGCCGGAGTCGTGCAGCAGTTCCGGGATGGCGTTGGACAGGCCACCGGCACCGACGTCATGGAAGAACTTGATCGGGTTGTCGGTGCCCATGGCCACGCAACGGTCGATCACTTCCTGGCAGCGGCGCTCCATTTCCGGGTTGTCGCGCTGCACGCTGGCGAAATCCAGGTCCTCGGCGCTCTCGCCGGAGGCCACCGACGAGGCGGCACCGCCGCCCAGGCCGATCAGCATCGCCGGGCCGCCGAGCACGATGACGATGTCACCGTCCTGCAGGCGCAGCTTGTCCACCTGCACGCGGTCGATCGCGCCCAGGCCACCGGCCAGCATGATCGGCTTGTCATAGGCGCGGGTGATCTCGCCTTCCGGCAGTTCGAAGCTGCGGAAGTAACCCAGCAGGTTCGGGCGGCCGAACTCGTTGTTGAACGCGGCGCCGCCGAGCGGGCCGTCGAGCATGATGTCCAGCGCCGGCGCCATGCGCGGGTTCAGCGCGCGCGGCGCTTCCCACGGCTGCGGCAGGGTCGGGATACGCAGGTGCGAGACCGAGAAACCGGTCAGGCCCGCCTTGGGCTTGCCGCCGCGGCCGGTCGCGCCTTCGTCGCGGATTTCGCCACCGGCACCGGTCGAGGCACCCGGGAACGGCGCGATCGCGGTCGGATGGTTGTGGGTTTCCACCTTGATCTGGAAGGCGCTGGGCACCACCGCTTCGCTGCGGTACTTGCCGCTGGCCGGGTCCGGGCGGTAACGCGCAGCCGGTTCACCCTCGATCACCGCAGCGTTGTCGCTGTACGCGCTGAGCGTATGCTGCGGGGTCTGCTGGTGGGTGTTCTTGATCATCTTGAACAGCGAGCGGTCCTGCGCCTGTCCGTCGATGGTCCAGCTGGCGTTGAAGATCTTGTGGCGGCAGTGCTCGGAGTTGGCCTGCGCGAACATCATCAGCTCGACGTCGGACGGATCGCGGCCCAGCTCGGTGTAGCGCTGGCGCAGGTACTCGATCTCGTCCTCGGCCAGGGCCAGGCCCAGTCGCTTGTTGGCGCTTTCCAGGTCGGCCAGGGCGATGCGCTCCAGCTGGCCACGCGCCAGGCTGGTGAACAATGCCTGTGCCTGCCCGATGTCGGTCAGCAGCGACTGCGTCATCGGGTCGTGCAGCAGCTTGGCCACGGCGGCCTGCTGGGCCGGGTCGGCCGGCCAGCCGCTCAGGTCAATGCGGGTACCGCGCTCCACGCGCTGGATCGCCAGGCCGGCGCCGCGCACCAGCTCGGTGGCCTTGCTCGACCACGGCGACAGCGTGCCCAGGCGGGGCACCACGTAGCGCGACACCGCGCCGTCGGCGCGTTCGGCCGCCTGCGGCTGGCCCTGCACGATGCGGCCCAGCGTGGTCAGGTCGACCGCGCCGGCATCGGCAGCTTGGGTGAAATAGACATGCCAGGCACCGGTGATACGCAGGTCGGCGGCGATGGACTGCAGGCGGGATTCAAGACGTTCGCGACGGAACGGCGAAAGGGCAGCTGCGCCCTCGAGGACGATCATGTCCGGGAAACCATGGTTAGGAATCGGGCCCGGCATTGTACCGGAGTCCGCCGCCGCTCCCCTGATTTCCGGTTCAGCGCGGGCAGGCGCTGGCCGGGCGCCAGCGGCAATCGCCCGGTGTGGAGGGAAAGCGGGGTTACGGTTCCCCCCTCGCTATGCTCATTCAGCCGGTGGCGCTGCCCCGGCCCGTCCGCCCGCCTTCCCGCTCGCCAACGGAACTCCCCCAACCCGGCCCCGGCCAGGCGCTTGATGCGCCTGCCATGCCGAAGGCATGCCCCGCGCCGGCCGCCCCCAAAGGAGATTGACCATGACGGATCATCCCAACCACCGCCCGCCCCACCGGCGCGGTCGCACCCGCACCGGCCTCCTCCTGGCCACGGTAATGGGCCTGGCCGCGCTGCCAGCGGCCCAGGCCGCCGATTGCACCGGCGTGAAGCCCTGGATCGCCACCACGATCTACTCGCCCGGGCAGACCCTGCAGAAGGACGGGGTCCTCTACCAGGTCCAGCAACGGATCTGGAACGCCGCGCCGGACCATCCCGCCGGCCGGCGCTACTACCGCTCCCTTGGCCGTTGCGAGGGCGGCGCCGGTAATCCGCCACCGCCTTCCCCGCCGCCGGCCAACCAGGCGCCGCAGGTCCGGCTGACCGCCCCTTCGGCCGGCAGCCGCTTTGCCGCCGGCAGCACGGTCACGCTCCGCGCCGATGCCTCCGATCGCGATGGCAGTATCCGCAAGGTCGAGTTCTTCCATGACGGCAGGTCGCTGGGCGTGGACCTCCAGGCCCCGTACACCCTGCATTGGCAAGCGGTTCCAGCCGGCACCCATGTGCTCAGCGCCCTGGCCACCGACGACCGCAATGCGAGCACGCGCTCGGCCACGGTCACCCTCATCGTCACATCCGCTCCCCACGAGGACACGGATACCACCGCACCCACCGTCCCCGCCGCAGTGTCGGCCCAGGCGTTGGACCCGAACCGCGTCCAGCTGCGCTGGAATCCGTCCAGCGACAATCCCGGTGGTGGCGGGCTGGCCGGCTACGACCTGTACCGCGATGACCACCTGGTCGCCTCGCCCACCACCCCCTCCTACCTGGACAGCGGCCTGGCACCTGACACCGCCTACCGCTACGCCGTGCGGGCCCGCGACGTGGCCGGCAATGCTTCGGCCCGCAGCGCACCGGTGGACGTGCGCACCCCGTCTGCCGACACCGACGGCGACGACCCGGGCGCCAGGCGGCTCATCGGCTACTTCACCCAGTGGGGCATCTACGGCCGCAACTACAAGGTCAAGCAGATCGACAGCAGCGGCTCGGCGGCCAGGTTGACCCACCTCAACTACGCCTTCGGCAACGTGCGCAACAACCGCTGCGAGGTCGGCATCACCCAGGCCGCGAACCCGGGCACCGGCAGCGGCGGCGATGCCTATGCCGACTACACCCGTTCCTTCGGCGCGGCCGAAAGCGTCAGCGGCCGTGGCGATACCTGGAACCAGCCGCTGCGCGGCAACTGGAACCAGCTGCGCCAGCTCAAGGCCAGGCATCCGCACCTGAAGGTGCTGATCTCGCTCGGTGGCTGGACCTGGTCACGCGGCTTCTCCAGCGCCGCGCAACCACGGAACCGCGCCGCCTTCGTGGCCTCGTGCATCGATGCCTACATCAAGGGCAACCTGCCGTTCACCGACAACGCGGGCGGGCCGGGCGTGGCCGCGGGCATCTTCGACGGCATCGACCTGGACTGGGAGTACCCGGCCGCCTGCGGCCTGGGCTGCGGCAGCCCGGCCGACCGGCAGAATTTCACCGCACTGCTGGCCGAGTTCCGTCGCCAGCTCGATGCAGTACGCCCCGGCCTGCTGCTGACCGTGGCCGTGGGTGCCGGCATCGACAAGATCCGCGTGACCGACCCGGGGGAGTACCACCGCTACCTGGATTTCATCAACGTGATGACCTACGACTTCCACGGTGCCTGGGCACCACGTACCAACCACCATTCGGCCCTGTTCGATTCGCCGGCCGACCCGTCCAGCGGGGACGAGCGCCTGTACAACAGCAATGACGCGATCGAGGCCTACCTTGCCCGCGGCGTGCCGGCCCACAAGTTGAACCTGGGCGTGGGCTTCTACGGCCGCGGCTGGACCAACGTGGTGCCGACCAACAACGGCCTGTACCAGCCTGGACGCCCGGCGGCTGGCAGATACGAAGCCGGCATCGAGGACTGGAAGGTGCTCAAGGACCTGGGCTGGCCGGTGCATACCGACCGCACCGCCAAGGCGACGTGGCTGTACGACGGCAGCACGTTCTGGAGCGTCGACACGCCGGAGATGCTCATCGAGAAGATGGCCTACGTGAAGGCCCAGGGCCTGGGCGGCGCGTTCTTCTGGGAGTTCAGCGGTGACGATGCCCAGGGCACGATGGTCAACGCGCTGGACCGCGGCCTGAAGTAAGCGGCACGCCCGCAAACAGGAAGCCCCTCCACGGGAGGGGCTTCCTGCATCAGACGCGGACGATCGGTGCCTGGATCAGCGACCGCCACCGGCCGCGTCGATGCGCTCCAGCGCGGCCTTCAACTGCGCCGGCGGCAGGTAGCCGCCGAGCTGGCTGCCATCGGCGGCGAAGATCGCCGGGGTACCGTTGATGCCCAGCTGCTGGCCGAGGTTGTACTGCATGGCGACCGGGTTGGTGCAGGTCTTCGGGGACACCGGCTGGCCGGACTTGGCCGCGGTCAGCGCGGCCTTGCGGTCGCTGGCGCACCAGACCGAGATCATGTCGGTGTAGTCCTTGCTGCCCAGGCCCATGCGCGGGAACGCCAAGTACTCGACCGCGATGCCGTTGCGGTTGAGCTCGGCGATGTCCTGATGCAGCTTGCGGCAGTAACCACACTCGATGTCGGTGAACACGCTGATGGTGTACTTGGCATTCGGCGGGGCGAACACGATGCGGTCCGCGTGCGGCAGGGTCGCCAGCAACCCGCGGCGGTACTGCAGCAGCCCGGCGCTGGTGGCCATGGCCTTCTTCTGGATGTCATACGGCTGCGACTGCATCAGGTAGCGACCGTCATCGGTGACGTACAGCACCTGGCCGGACACGATCACCTCGCGGAAACCCGGGAACGGCGCGGCGCCGATGTAGTCGGGGCTGAAGTTCGGGTCGAGCTGCTTGAGCGCATCGCGCACGGTCTGCTCGACCGGGCCTTCGGCGACCTGCGGCGCAGGGGCGGCGACGGTCGGCGAGGCCTGCTGCGCACAGGCGGTAAGGCTGATCGCGCCCAGCAGCGCGGCAATGGCAATTCGGTACATCGGCAACCCGTGGGAAGAAATATCCGGCCGATTCTCGCATACGCCCCTGCAACGCGCCGTGCGGGCAGCCGGCAACCTGCCACGGGGCATCTGGACAAATATTCACCAGCCGCCGGAAACGCTGGCGGGGCAAGGGGTACCGGCATTTATCCACAGCTTGTGCGGCCACTGCCGCACACCGGTTGTGGAAAACCCCTCAACCGCGCGGGTGATGCCTGCGGTGCAGCTTCTGCAGGTGCTCGCGCGCCACCAGCGTGTAGATCTGGGTGGTGGACAGCGAGCTGTGGCCCAGCAGCATCTGCAGCGCGCGCAGGTCCGCGCCATGGTTGAGCAGGTGGGTGGCGAAGCTGTGGCGCAGGCCGTGCGGGCTGATCTTGCCCGGGTCGATGCCCGCGACCGCTGCACTGGCCTTCACCAAGGCCCAGAACTGCTGCCGACTCAAGGGCTTGCGCTCGTTGCCGACGAACAACGGCACCTGCCCGTCCGGCGTGGCCTGCACCGCCTTGCCGCCGGTCAACTGCGGGCGCGCCTGCGCCAGGTAGCGCTCCAGCCAGTGCTGGGACTCCTCGCCCAATGGCACCAGCCGTTCCTTGCTGCCCTTGCCGGTCACCCGCAGCACGCCCTGGCGCAGGTTGACCGCATTGGCCGGCAGGTTGACCAGTTCGCTCACGCGCAGGCCGGCGGCGTACATCAGCTCCAGCATCGCGCGGTCGCGCAGGCCTTCGGCGGTCTCCACGTCCGGCGTGGCCAGCAGCGCATCGATCTGGCTTTCGGCCAAGGCCTTGGGCAGCGAGCGCGGCAGCTTGGGCGGCTCCAGCAGGGCGGACGGATCGTCATGCCGCTCACCGCGCTTGAGGCCATATCCGAAGAACGCCCGCAACGCCGACAGCAGCCGTGCATTGCTGCGGGCCGTCCAGCCATGCCGGGTACGCCAGGCCAGGTAATCGAACAGGCCCGCGCGATCGATGCCAGCCAGGCCATCGCCGGCGCCGTCACGCCACCGCGCCAGCCCTTCCAGATCACGGCGGTAGCTGTCCAGCGATGCCCGGGCCAGGCCCTGCTCGGCCCAGATCGCATCCAGGAAACGCTGGATCAGGCGGGCATCGGCATCGCGCAGCGGCGGCAGCTGCTGCACCATCTGGCGGCGTTCGGCGGGCGTCAATGCGGCGGACATCGGCGCAAGCATAGGGGCTGGCCGTGCCGCTGCCCATGCATCGTCGCCGTCCCAGCCCGTATGCTCGGCACATGACGATCGCCGCCGACGCTCCTCCCGCCCGCCCTTCCGCCCTGCTGCCACGTCGGCTGGCGGCGCTGTTCTACGACTTCTGGCCGACATTGGCGTTGTGGATGCTGGTCTCGGCGGTGTTCACCGCCGGCTACACCCTGGCCGGTCATGCCGCACGCGAGAACATCCATCCCTTCAGCGGCCTGCAATGGCTGCTGTGGCTGTGCTGCTGGATCGTGGCTGGCATCTACGCCACCACCAGCTGGAAACGCGGCGGGCAGACCCTGGGCATGCGCCCGTGGCACCTGCACCTGCGCGCGATCGATGGCGGCCCGATCGGCACCGGCGCGCTGTGGGTGCGTTACGCGGTCGGCACGTTGTCGCTGCTGTGTGGCGGCCTCGGGTTCTGGTGGGCGCTGGTGGATCGCCAGCGCCTGACCTGGCATGACCGTGCCAGCGGCACGCGCCTGGTGAAGCTGCCGAAGCCGTGATCGCCCGACGCGGATGCGTGCCGGGAGCCGCTGCGCGAACTCCCCGCCTACCGGCAGGCGAGCACGCTCACGCAGGTTGGGACGCCATCCCGGCCTTGGATCAATGGCCGCGTCACGGGTACAGGCTTGCCGGCCAAGGCCGCGCCTAGCCGACCCGTCGTCGTGACAGCCAGCCGGAGATGGCCAGCATCATGATCGGCGGCAGCGCATAGGCGATGCGGTAGTCGATCTTCAACGCGCCGGCCATGCGGCCGAAGAACATCTGCAGCAGCAGGAAGCCCAGCGCGAACAGCATGCCCAGGAACAGGCGCTTGCCCATGCCGCCGCTGCGCAGCGAACCGAACGCGAACGGCACCGCGGCCAGGCACAGCGCCAGCACGTTCAACGGGTAGAACCAGCGGCTCCAGTACGTGTCCTCGTAGTCCCGCGCGTCCAGCCCGTTGCGCTTGCGGTAGTCGATGCTGGTCTTGAGCTCGCCCGCGCTGAGGTTGCGCGGACGCGCCAGGCCCGACGCCAGCGCGGCGGCGTCCAGGTTCGACTTCCAGACTTCGCTCTCGGCGGTTTCGCGGGTCACCGAGCGTTCGCCGAACACGTCGCGGCGGACCTTGCCCAGTACCCAGCCTTCAGGGCTGTGGGTGGCAGTCACCGCATAGGTCAGCGTTGCCAGCCGGCCGTCGGCGTCGAGGGTGTACAACCGGACCTCGTTCAGCACCAGGCGGCTGCGCCCCGCCTCGTCGAGCAGCTCCTCGCCGTTCTTCGCGTTGAGGAAGGTGTCACCCTCGCGTGCCCACAACCCGGAATAACGGGCCATGGTCATGTCGGTGTTGTACTTGGCGCTGGTCTTGAGCGCGTCGGCACGGTTTTGCGACCACGGTGCCAGCGTCTCGCCGTTGACCACCATCAGCACGGTCAGCAGCGACAAGGCGATCGCCACCGACCCGGCGATCCGCCGCCGCGACACGCCCACCGCGCGCAGCGCGGTCAGCTCGGAAGTCGCCGCCAGCTGGCCCAGGCCCATCAGCGCACCGATCACCGCGGCCATCGGGAACAGCGTGTAGGCACGGCGCGGGAGGGTGTAGGCGGTCCAGGCCAGCGAATGGCCGAAGGTATAGTTGCCCACGCCGATGTTCTTGGCCTCGCCGGACAGCGCCAGGATGGCGTCCAGCCCCAGCAGCACCAACCAGACCAGCAGCACGGTCGCCAGCACGTTGCGGCCGACGTAGATGTCATGGATGCGCGGGGTCAGCCTCATGCCGTTGCTCCTGCGCGCGGGCGACCCAGCCGGCCATCACGGAAATACAGCCAGAGCGCCAGCGCCAGCAGCGGCACGGTCAGCCACCACATGCCCAGCCCGGCCGGGATGTCGCCCTTGGCCAGCCACTGCCGGCCGAGGATGCTCAGCTGCACGCCCACCATGTAGGCCAGGAACGCCATCATGATCCGGCCATAGCGCTGCTGACGCGGCGCGCTGCGCGCCAGTGGCAGGGTCAGCAGGGCGAAGGCCAGCGCCAGCAGCGGCGGGGTGATGCGCCAGTGCAGCTGAGCCTTGGCCTCCGGCCGCGGGTCCGCGAGCAGTTGCCCGGTGGTCATCATTTCCGGGTCGTCCTTGTCGCGCGTCTCGTCGCGGTCGGGCAAGGCGATCTCGTTGCTGGCGTAGCGCATCAGGCGGTAATCCAGTGCCCCGTTCTCCGGGCCCTCGACCCGGTAGCCGTCCTCCAGACGCAGGAACCGCTGGCGCTCGCCCTCGAAGAACATCGAGCCCTGCTTGGCCGACACCACGTCGATCCGGCCATCGCGGGTGCGCTGCATGAAGACCTTGCCCATCCGGGTGCCGTCCTCGTTGAGCGAGGACAGGTAGACGATGCCGCCGCCGGACACCTGGGTGAACTTGCCCGGCTCCAGCCCGGCCACCACGACGCTGCGGCTGGCCTCCTCGATCATCTGCTCGGAGGTGCGGTCGGCCCAGGGGCCCAGCCACACCGAGCACAGCGCCACCAGCCCCACGACCGGCGCCACCAGCAGCAGGATCGGCTTGAGCAGGCGCCGCGGGCCGACGCCCACGCCGGTCAGCACCGCCATTTCCGAGTCGCGGTAGAGCCGGGCGATGGCCAGCGCCAGGCCCAGCATCAGCGCCAGCGGCACGATGATCGGCAGGTAGACCACGAACTGCAGGCCCAGCTGGGACAGCAGCAGCCCGGCGGGCATGCGCCCGTCGGCGATGCGGCCGAGGATGTCGACCAGCACGCCGCCGACACTCACCACCAGCAGGACGATCAAAGTGGCCAGAAAGCTCTGGAGGAAGTCGCTCAGCAGGTAGCGGTCAAGCTTCGCCATAGGGTCGGTGGTTTAAACTCTCGGTTTCGTCCGCGGCACGCCGGTCCATGGGACCGTACGTAAACAGCCTGCGATTGTACGGATTTGGCAACGGAATCTGATCAATGTCTCTGGAATTCACCCTGAACCACGCCGCCCCGGCCTCCGCCGGCTTCGATTGCATCATCGTCGGCGCCTTCGCCGACAAGTCGCTGAGCCCGGCCGCCCAGGCCCTGGACGCCGCCAGCGGCGGCCGTCTCACGACCCTGGTCGAGCGTGGCGATGTCGGCGGCAAGACCGGCAATACCACCGTGCTGCACGACCTGCCCGGCGTCACCGCGCCGCGCGTGCTGGTGGTCGGGCTGGGCGAACCGGCCAAGTTCGGTGTGCCCCAGTACATCAAGGCGGTCGGCGACGCCGGCCGCGCCCTGAAGAGCGGCGTCACCCGCAGCGCCCTGTTCACCCTGTCCGAACTGGCCGTAAGCGGTCGTGATGCCGCCTGGAACATCCGCCAGGCCGTGATCGCCGCCAACCACGCCAACTACCGCTACACCGCCACCCTGGGCAAGAAGAAGCCGGACGCCCCGGGCCTGGAGACGCTGGCCATCCTCGGCCAGGACGACACCGCGCTGCTGCAGGGCCAGGCCATCGCCGCCGGCGTGGAGTACGCCCGTGAACTGGGCAACCTGCCGCCGAACCTGTGCACCCCGGCCTACCTGGCCGAATCCTCGGTCGCCTTCGCCGCCGAGCACGACGGCGCCGAAGCCGAGATCCTGGACGAGCAGCAGATGGAAGCGCTGGGCATGGGCTCGCTGCTGGCCGTGGCCCGCGGCTCGGCCAACCGCCCCAGGCTGGTGGTGCTGAAGTGGAACAACGGCGGTGACGCCAAGCCCTACGTGCTGGTCGGCAAGGGCATCACCTTCGATACCGGCGGCGTCAACCTGAAGACCCAGGGCGGCATCGAGGAGATGAAGTACGACATGTGCGGCGGCGCCAACGTCATCGGCACCTTCGTGGCCACGGTCAAGGCCAGGCTGCCGCTGAACCTGGTGGTGGTCGTGCCGGCCGTGGAAAACGCCATCGACGGCAATGCCTACCGCCCGTCCGACGTGATCACCTCGATGTCCGGCAAGACCATCGAAGTGGGCAACACCGACGCCGAAGGCCGCCTGATCCTGTGCGACGCACTGACCTACGCGCAGCGCTTCGAACCGGCCGCGCTGGTCGACGTGGCCACCCTCACCGGTGCCTGCATGGTCGCCCTGGGCCACCAGACCGCCGGCCTGATGAGCAAGCACGACGACCTGGCCAATGAGCTGGTCGCCGCCGGCGAGCACGTGTTCGACCGCGCCTGGCGCCTGCCGCTGTGGGACGAGTACCAGGGCATGCTGGATTCGACCTTCGCCGACGTCTACAACATCGGCGGCCGCTGGGCCGGCGCCATCACCGCTGGCTGCTTCCTGTCGCGCTTCACCGAAGGCCAGCGCTGGGCGCACCTGGACATCGCCGGCGTGGCCAGCGACGAAGGCAAGCGCGGCATGGCCACCGGCCGTCCGGTGGGCCTGCTGACCCAGTGGCTGCTGGACCGGGTGGCCTGAGGCAGGTAACGGGGAGCCGGCAACCGGGCATGCGAATGCTCCGCGCCGGTTCCCCACGCCGCCTTCCGCACCGTCCTTCCCCGTTCCCCTTTCCCGGTTCCCCGCCTTGACCATCCGCGCCGACTTCTACCTGATCGCCAAGCCGCGTTTCCTCACCGAACCGCTGAAGCTGGTGTGCGAGCTGGCCCGCAAGGCCAACGACGGCGGGCTGTACACGCTCGTACTGGCGCGCGATGCCGCCCAGGCCGAGGAACTGGACGAGCTGCTGTGGTCGTTCGACCCGGATGCCTACATCCCGCACCAGATCGTGGGCGAGGACGTGGACGAGGAGGAAGCCATCGTGCTGATCGCCGTGCCCGGTGCCGATGCGCCGGAACGCCCGCTGGTGATCAACCTGCGCGACGAACCCTGGCTGGGCGCCTGCGAGCGCGTGCTGGAAGTGGTGCCGGCCGACCCGGAAGCCCGCGAACCGCTGCGCGAGCGCTGGCGCCAGTACAAGGCCGCCGGCTACGCGCTCAACAAACACGACATGTAAGGAACGACCATGCGCCTGCTCATCGCCATCCTCCTGCCCTGGCTGGCCTTCTTCACCATCGGTCGTCCCATTTCCGGCATTGTCTGTCTGATCCTGCAGATCACCTTGATCGGCTGGCTGCCCGGCGCCATCTGGGCTGCATACGCGGTCAGCCAGTACCACACCGACCAGAAGATCAAGCGCGCGCTCGGCGCCCGCTGATCCCCCTTTTCACGCTTCGACCCGGTTTCCCCGCATGACCCAACTCGCCTCCAGCTACGACCCCAAATCCTTCGAAACCGATCTCTACGACGCGTGGGAGAAGGCCGGCCACTTCAAGCCGTCCGGCAAGGGCGAGCCGTACACCATCGTGCTGCCGCCGCCGAACGTGACCGGCACCCTGCACATGGGCCATGCGTTCCAGCAGACGCTGATGGACGCACTGATCCGCTACCACCGCATGCGCGGCTACGACACGCTGTGGCAGGTGGGTACCGACCACGCCGGCATCGCCACCGAAATGGTGGTCAGCCGCAACCTGGCGCTGGAAGGCAAGGGGGAAACCCGCGACTCGCTGGGCCGTGATGGCTTCATCGACAAGGTGTGGGAGTGGAAGGCGCATTCGGGCAACGTGATCGAAGGCCAGATGCGCCGCCTCGGCACCTCGGCCGACTGGTCGCGCAGCACCTTCACGATGGACCCGGGCCCGAGCGAGGCGGTGATCGAATCGTTCATCCGCTGGCACGAGCAGGGCCTGATCTACCGTGGCCAGCGCCTGGTCAACTGGGACCCGGTGCTGAAGACCGCCATCTCCGACCTGGAGGTGGAAAGCGCCGAGGAAGACGGCTTCCTGTGGTCGATCGCCTATGCGCTGGAAGACGGCGCCAGCTACGAGCACGTCGAGGTCGATGCCGACGGCAACGAGACCCTGCGCGAAACCCGCAACTACCTGGTCGTGGCCACCACCCGCCCGGAAACCCTGCTGGGCGACACCGCGGTGATGGTGCACCCGGAGGACAGCCGCTACGCGCACCTGGTCGGCAAGACCGTCACCCTGCCGCTGACCGGCCGCCGCGTGCCGGTGATCGCCGACGACTACGTGGACAAGGCGTTCGGCACCGGCGTGGTCAAGGTCACCCCGGCGCATGACTTCAACGACTACCAGGTGGGCGTGCGCCACGGCCTGCCGATGATCAACCTGTTCACCCCGGTGGCCGCGCTCAACGAGAACGCGCCGGAGCAGTACCGTGGGCTGGACCGCTACGAAGCACGCAAGGTGATCCTGGCCGAGCTGGAGGACCTGGGCATCCTGGTCGAGACCAAGGCGCACAAGCTGCAGGTGCCGCGCGGCGACCGCACCGGCCAGGTGATCGAGCCGTACCTGACCGACCAGTGGTTCGTGAAGATGGACAGCCTGGCCAAGCGTGGCCTGGAACTGGTCGAGAACGGTTCGATCACGTTCGTGCCGGGCAACTGGATCAACACCTACCGCCACTGGATGGAGAACATCCAGGATTGGTGCATCAGCCGCCAGTTGTGGTGGGGCCACCGCATCCCGGCGTGGTTCGACGAAGCGGGCAACTGCTACGTGGGCCGCAACGAGGCCGAAGCCCGCGCCAAGGCCGGCCTGGCCGATGACGTGGTGCTGACCCAGGACAGCGACGTGCTGGAGACCTGGTTCTCCTCGCAGCTGTGGCCGTTCTCCACGCTGGGCTGGCCGAACGAAACGGCCATGGCCGAGCGCGGTTTCGACCGCTACCTGCCGTCGAACGTGCTGATCACCGGCTTCGACATCATCTTCTTCTGGGTGGCGCGCATGATCATGGCCACCGACAGCTTCACCGGGCAGATCCCGTTCAAGGACGTCTACATCACCGGCCTGATCCGCGATGCGCAGGGCCAGAAGATGTCCAAGTCCAAGGGCAACGTGCTCGACCCGCTGGACATCATCGACGGCATCACCATCGACGAACTGGTCGCCAAGCGTACGCATGGCCTGATGCAGCCGAAGATGGCCGAGAAGATCGAGAAGGCCACCCGCAAGGAATTCCCGGACGGCATCATCGCCCACGGCGCCGACGCGCTGCGCTTCACCATCGCCGCGCTGGCCACCCACGGCCGCGACATCAAGTTCGACATGAGCCGCGCCGAGGGCTACAAGAACTTCTGCAACAAGCTGTGGAACGCCAGCCGCTTCACCCTGATGAACACCGAGGGGTCCAGCTTCAGCGGCGTGCCGCAGCCGCGTACCGATGCCGAGAAGTGGATCCTGTCGCGGTTGGCCAAGGTCTCGGCCGAAGCGCAGCAGAACTTCGCCGACTACCGCTTCGACCTGTTGGCACAGTGCCTGTACGAGTTCGTCTGGAACGAGTTCTGCGACTGGTTCCTGGAGCTGACCAAGCCGGCCCTCAACGGCGACAACGCCGACGATGCGGCCAGCACCCGCCACACCCTGCTGTACGTGCTGGAAGCCGTGCTGCGCCTGCTGCACCCGCTGACCCCGTTCGTCACCGAGCAGCTGTGGCAGCAGGTCGCCCCGCGCCTGGGCATCGCCGCCGACACGCTGTCGCTGCGCGCCTACCCGACCGCCGCCGAGTTCGCCGGTGATTACGCGCAGGCCGAAGCCGACGTGGAATGGTTCAAGGGCATGGTCAGCGCGCTGCGCCGCGTGCGCAGCGAACTCAACGTGCCGCCGTCCAAGCAGGTGCGCCTGCTGCTGCAGGGTGGCCAGGCGACGGACCCGGCGCGCGTGGAGCGCTTCACCTCGCAGCTGCGCTTCCTGCTCAAGCTGGAAAGCATCCAATGGCTCGCTGCCGACGCGCAGACCCCGCCGGCCGCGGCCGCCATCGTCGGCGAGCTCAAGCTGCTGGTGCCGCTGGAAGGCCTGGTTGACCTGGATGCCGAACGCGCGCGCCTGGACAAGGAGATCGCCCGCGTTTCCTCGGAGAAGGAAAAGAGCGAGACCAAGCTGTCCAAGTTCACCGACAAGGTGCCGGCGGCGGTGGTCGAGCAGGAGCGCGTGCGCCTGGCTGACTGGAACAGCCAGCTGGCCGGCCTGCAGGAACAGCGCGCCAAGCTGTAAGCGCCTGCGGTACGTTGGACATGAAAACGCCGCCTCCGGGCGGCGTTTTCATGTCATCGCTAGCTCAGCGGCATCACGCCACCGGCACCGCCAGCGCACGCCGCTGCCGCAGCAGCTCGGCGCAATCGCGGGCGTGCCATTGCGCCATGCCCGGCCACGGATCGCCGGGCTGGTTGACCAGAATGCCCGGCACGCCCGCAGCCTGCGCGGTGGCCAGGTCGTAGTAGTGGTCGCCGACCATCCGCATCACCGCCGGTGCCACCGCCCAGCGCTGCGCGAAGTACTGCAGGCCAGCCGGGGAAGGCTTGGGCGTGACCTCGTCACGCCCCAGGATATCTTCCGGCGCGAAACAATCGGCCAAGCCGATCGCCGCCAGCGTCACCTGTGCCAACGCGCGCGCATTGCGGGTCAGGATGCCCAGCCGACAGCCCTCGGCATGCAGGGTCCGCACCAGGTCCACCGCGCCCGGCGCGGGCGTGGCGGCAACCGCCAATGCATGCTCGTGCTCCATCAGCCAGGCATGGCCTTCGGCGGCACGCGGCGGTGGCAACGCCGCCAGGTGCTGCAGGATGTCGGCCTCGGCCGGGATATCCAGCGCGCGCCGGATCAGCGCGAAGTCATGCACCGGCTCGGTGAGGGTGCCGTCCATGTCGAACACCCAGTGATGCGACTGGGCCAGCGCCCGCGCTGCCATGCCCTGCCCCACGCTCAATCCCAGTTCGGCATCTGGCTGCCATCCAGGCCGCCGACCTCGAAGACCGCCTTGCGGGTGCCGCCGGCCTTCACCGGGAAGTCGATCTCGACCACCTTGGCCTTGCGCAACTGGCGCCACAGGCCGCGGTTGTCATTGATGAACATGGCGATGGCTTCGTCGGTATCCGGGCGGTTCGCGGCCATGCTGCGCGGGGCGGCGCCGTCCACGCTCACCGTGACCTGGCAGCTGCGGTAGCAGGCGCGCGCGAAGTCGCTGGACTGCAGCACCAGGTAGGCATGCCGCTTCCATTCCGGGTGGTCGCGGAACACCAGCTGCACCGGCTTGGTACCCGTGCCATCCACGTCGACGCGGTCCTTGCTGTAGATCGCCGCCGAACGCTGGGTGCCCCCCTTCACCGCCACCTGGTTGTAGTTCCACAGGCCCTGCATGCGGCGCAGTTCGCGTGCTGCGTCGGCCTTCTCCCTCACCTCGGCCAAGCCCGGCTCGATGCGTTTGGCCGCCTCCGAATCGGGGAACTGGTCCAGCAGCGCGGCACCGTGGATCTTCGCCTTCTCCCAGTCGGTGCCGGTCACCGCTGCGTCGTACAGCTTTGCAATGCCCTCGGCGTCGGCCTCGCGCTTGGCGCGCTCCTGCGCGGCAGCGGCTTCCTGTTGCTGGCGCTCGGCTTCCGGGTCGCGACAACCGGCCAGTGCAACGACGCACAGCACGCCAAGGATCAAGGGTTTCATCAGGCAGCTCCAGGGAAACAGGGCGCGGCACCTGGCCGCGCGACGCCGCCCACTTTAAACATCCACGCCAGTGATTGCTCGCCCTGCGCCCTGCCCGCTGCACATGCGTGGGCTCACTCGGCCGGCAGGGGCTGCGCGGCTTCCCCGCGCCACCAGTGCGTGGACGGGGCCGGTGCCCCCAGGTCCAGGCGCTCGCCCATCCGCGGTGCGGTCAGGGCCACGCCCTGCTGCTGCGCCAGCGCGGTGATGCGCTCGAACGGCTCGGTCCACGGATGCAACGCGAGGTCGAAGGTGCCGTTGTGGATCGGCATCAGCACCTTGCCACGCACATCCAGGTGCGCCTGCAGGCTCTGCTCGGGCTGCATGTGCACGTCGGGCCAGTCCGCGTCGTAGGCACCGGTCTCGACCATGGCCAGGTCGAACGGCCCATACCGTTCACCAATGCGGGCGAAGCCATCGAAGTAGCCACTGTCGCCGCTGAAGAACAGGCGCAGCCGGCCGCTGTCGATCACCCACGATGCCCACAGCGTGCGGTTGCCATCGGAGAGCCCGCGCCCGGAGAAGTGCTGCGCCGGGGTGGCGACGATTTTCAGCCCCTCCACTCGCGTCTCCTGCCACCAGTCCAGCTGCGTCACCTGCGAGGCCGGCACGCCCCAGCCGATCAGCCGGTCGCCCACGCCCAGCGGCGTCACGAATTGGCGCACCTTCGGTGCCAGCGCCAACACCGCGGCATGGTCGAGGTGGTCGTAGTGGTCGTGGGAGATGATCACGCCGGTGATCGGCGGCAGCGCCTCGATCGACAGCGGCGGCGCGTGGAAGCGCTTGGGCCCCATGAACGACAGCGGCGAGGCCCGTTCGGAGAACACCGGGTCGGTCAGCCAGAAGTGGCCGTCCAGCTTGAGCAGCATGGTCGAGTGCCCAAGCCGCCACAGGCTGTCATCAGGCGCGTCCAGCAGCGCCTGGCGGGTCAGGGCCTGCACCGGGATCGGGGCCTGCGGCGTGGCATCGGCCGGCTTGTCGAACAGGAACCGCCACAGCACGCCGAGCGTTCGGGCCGCGCCCAGCGAGGTCTTCTTCGCCGCCGCGTTGTGGAAGCGGCCATCGCCGTATTGCGGCGACTGGTCATAGGAAGCGGCCGGGTGCGCGCCGCAGGTCAACAGGCCAATGGACATGGCAGTCAGTACCGTGATCAGGAGGAGGAAACGGGGCAGGCGACGCTTCATCGGGGCTTGCCATGGAAAGTACACCGGCGAGTCTACTTCCAATTTCCAGAAAGTAAACTGAACGGTGTAAAATCGACGGCATGACCACCAGCAACCGCCCTCCCCGGCTCACCGACCGCAAGCGCGCCGCCATCCTGCAGGCGGCCGTGGCCGAGTTCCGCGCGTTCGGGTTCGCCGGCACCAGCATGGATCGCATCGCCGCGACCGCCGATGTCTCCAAGCGCACGGTCTACAACCACTTCAGCAGCAAGGACGAGTTGTTCGTCGCGATCCTGTTGCAGCTGTGGGAGGCCAGCCGCGCGCTTGAAGGGGTGGCGTACGACCCGGCCCGCCCGCTGCGCGACCAGTTGCTGGCATTCCTGGCGCAGAAGCTGCGCCTGCTGGCCGACCCGGGGTTCATCGACCTCTCGCGCGTGGCCATCGCCGAACTGGTGCACGCGCCGGAACGCGCACGCGTGGTGATGGACAAGCTCGCCGAGAAGGAGGAAGGCATGACCACCTGGATGCGCGCCGCACAGGCCGATGGCCGGCTGCGCGCGGACATCGCGCCCGCCGAGGCGGCCCACCAGTTGCAGGGCATGGTCAAGGCCTTCGCGTTCTGGCCGCAGATCACGCTGGGCCAGCCGCCCCTGGACCAGGCCGCGCAGCAGCGCCTGATGGAAGACTGCGTGGACATGTTCCTGGCGCTGCGTGCGCTCAAGCCCTGAGTGCGGCCCGGTCCGGTATCGGTCACCAGCGGCCACAGTCCTCGCCCGGCTTCACGGCGGCCGATCTGACTACACGTGTCGTTACGTTTGACACTGCGACGGCAGCATCGCCATTCGTACACTCCGCGAACACGCCCGCCGGGCCCTACGCGGACACGCATCGTGCGCACCTGCCTGAAATGGTCTTCGCTGTTGTTGTCCGCATTTCCGCTCGCCGCCCTGGCCAGCGATCAATGGATCCTGGCCACCGATCTATGGGGCAACAGCGCCAGGCAGACGTTGAATCTGGACGTCCAGGGCTCGCGTGTCAGCGGAACGCTGGGCGGCGACCCGATCAAAGGCACGTTGAACGGCGCGCAGCTGAAGTTCACCGCCACCGGCAGCGACGGCCAGGCCTACCACTACGATGGCCAGATCGATGGCAACCGCATGTGGGGCCGCAGCGACGAGCCGGACACCAACAATCGCAATGCCCGTGCAGCGCATGATTTCAGCGCATGGCGGGTGCCGTCACGACCAGGGAATATCCCGCGTCTGCACGACTTCACGCCGAGCGACTACTCCAATACCTTCAGCGCAGAGCGCGCCCCGGCGCTGGTGATCTGGCCCGGCGACTCCGTGCAGACCAGGACCCTGGATTCCGGCGGTGTCGACGAGCACGGCGTCACCCGCGCCTTGTTCGGCAACCCACAGGTCGGGCCGTTCTTCGTCGCCGGTGCCGAGCCTGGCGACACGCTGGCAATCACCATCCGTTCGCTGAAACTCAACCGCGATTACGCCGACAGCCTCGACGGCATCGTCGGCCGCCTGAAGACCCCGCGCATCGCCACCGAAACGGCGACGTTGGGAAAGCCGGTGCGCTGGGAACTGGACCGCGTACGTGGCACGGCACGCCCACAGGGTGCCAGCGGCGCATTGGAACACTTCCAGATCCCGGTCAAACCGATGCTCGGCGGCCTCGCCGTTGCCCCGGGCTTCGGTTACCCCGCGTTCTCCACCGGCGACGCCGGCGATTTCGGCGGCAACATGGATTTCAATGCCGTGGTCGAAGGCAACACCGTCTACCTTCAGGTCCAGCAACCTGGCGCGTTGCTGTATGTCGGCGATGGCCATGCCCTGCAGGGCGATGGCGAGACCAGCCAATGGGCGCTGGAGACATCACTGGACGTGGTACTGAAAGTGGAGCTGATCAAGAAGCAGTCCATCGCCACGCCACGCGTTGAATCACCGACGCAGATCATGACCCTGGGGCAGGCAGGCTCCAGCGACGATGCGCTGCGGCTGGCGACGTCGGGGATGCTGCAGTGGTTGCGCCAGTCCCATGGACTGGATATGTCGCAGGCCACCCAGGTGCTCGGCGTGGCAGTGCAGTACAGCGTGGTCAATCTTGCCGGCCGCAGTGTGGGCGTGGCCGCGAAGATCGACAAGTCGGTGTTGAAAGGCCTGCCGGTGGCCACGCTGAAGACTCCCACCCCAACGCCGTGATCGATGTTGGAGGCGGGCATGCGCAGCCCGCAAGCCAACAGCGGCACAAGAACAAACGGCGAGCCGAAGCTCGCCGTTTGCCTTGAAACCTGCCGAGGCCGATTACGGCTTGGGCGCAGCTTGCTGCGTCGATGCAGCTTCCGCCTTGGCGATCATGTCTTCCACCGAGGCGGTGGTGATCGGGTGGTAGCCCGGCTTGGCCTTGGCGAACACGTCCTTGGCGAAGGCCAGGCCTTCCGGGGTCTTCAGCAGCTCGGCGTAGATCGGCAGCACCAGCTTGCGACGGCCCACCTTCTCGATGAACTCACCGGCCGCCGGCAGCGCTTCGTTGTAGCCGCTGCGGATGGCCAGCGGGTACCAGCGCATGGCGATCTCGCCATTGGCGGTGCCGGTGAAATGGTAGGCCTTGTCCAGCTGTGCCAGCTTCTCCACCGGCTGCTTCTCGCCCAGCCCGTCGATGAAGCGCACCCACTCCTGCGTGCCCCACGCACCGGTGACCTGGTTGCTCGGCACGGTGTCGCTGCCCAGGTAGGCGATGCGGGCGGTGTCGACCACGGCGAAGTTGCGCGAACGGGCGCGGGTGGCGAAGGCCGGGATGCCCGGCTCCTCCAGCCATGCCTTCAGTTCGGCATCGGTGACCGCCGAGGGGTTCTTCGGCAGCAGGTGCTTCTTCATGTACTCGACGAACTGGTCGGTGTTCGCGCTCTGGAAGGCATGGTCGTTGAACCAGCCACGCAGGAACGGATCGAACACCTCGCGGCCGAAGCGCTGTTCCAGGAACTGCAGGAACCAGGCGCCCTTGACGTAGGCAACGTTGCTCAGCGCTTCGTCCGGGTCACGCTCGTTGAGCGGCGGCAGCGCCAGTGCCTGGTCGGCCGGGCTCATGTCCTTCACTTCGTTGAGCAGGTCGGTCTGGTCGATCTCGCGCTCCATCTCGGCCATTTCCTGCCCGTACAGCGCCTCGGTGATGCGTGCCTGCACGTAGGTGGTGAAGCCTTCGTTGAGCCAGATGTCCTTCCAGCTCGCGTTGGTCACCAGGTTGCCCGACCAGCTGTGCGCCAGTTCGTGGGCCACCAGCGAGACCAGCGACTTGTCGCCGACGATCACGGTCGGGGTGGCGAAGGTCAGGCGCGGGTTCTCCATGCCGCCGAACGGGAACGACGGCGGCAGCACCAGCATGTCGTAGCGGCCCCAGCGGTATTCGCCGTACAGGTTCTCGGCGGCACCGATCATCTTCTCGGTGTCCTCGAATTCCTTGGTCGCCTTGCCAACCATGGTCGGCTCGGCCCACACGCCCGAACGCTCGGAGATCGGCTGGAACACCAGGTCACCGGCGGCGATGGCCAGCAGGTAGGACGGGATCGGCTGCGGCATCTTGAAGGCGTAATCGCCATCACGCGCGGCCTTCGGGTCGTTGTCGGCGCTCATCAGCACCATCACGTCCGGGCGGCTGGTCACGTGCGCGCTGTAGGTGAAGCGCACGCTCGGGGTGTCCTGCAGCGGTACCCACGAACGGGCGTGGATGGCCTGCGACTGGCTGAACATGAAGGGCAGCTTCTTGCCCTCGGTCATCGACGGCTCCAGCCACTGCAGGCCCGAGGCGGTTGGTGCGGTGTGGTAGGTGATGCGCACGCTGGCCGGTTGATCCGGGGTCTCGATGCTCAGCTTGCTGCCGAACACCTTGTCGGCCGGGGCCAGGGCGAACTGCAGCGGCGAGGCGGCACCGTCGGCGGCGATCGCCTCGACCTTCTCCACGGTCAGCTCGCGGGTGTCCAGCACCAGCTGCTTGGCGGCCTTGTCCTTCCACTCCAGCGTGTAGGTGGCGGTGCCACCGATCTGCTTGGCGTCGAAATCGACCTTCAGGTCCAGCGCCAGGTCCTTGATGACGACCTTGTCCGGCTCGGCGTAGGAGCTTTCATCGTGGCTGCGGCTGACGGTATTCACGGCGGCGGCGGGCTTCTGGGCGACGGGGTCGGCGGTGGGGGCGGCAGGTTCCTTGGCACAGCCGGCGACAAGCGCCACGGCCAGGGGCAGCATCAGCAGGGAAGAACGCATCTGAAGAGAACCGGTTCAGGGAACAGCCGTCGATTTTAAACCCGAACCGCCTTGCCGGATGCGGCGGTGCACCGTAGGAGCGCCTCGGCCCCCCGTAGGAGCGACCTTGGTCGCGAAGCCGGCAAGGTTTCCGACACGGCGCCACCTGCAATTGCAGACCTTCCGGCAGCGGCCGCATCGCCAGCTTCGCGGCTGAAGCCGCTCCTACAACGGCACCCCAACCACCCGCTTATCTGCAATTGCCGGCAGCCCCACGACGGAACGCAATGCCTGCTTCGCGGCCAAGTCCGCTGCTACCGCCTTGCGGCCATGAAAAAGGCGGCCCCTGGCCGCCTTTTCCCTGCATCCTGAACCCGCCTCAGAGCTTGTAGCCGGAATGGATCGACACGATGCCGGCACTGAGGTTCTTGTAATGGCAGCGGCCGAACCCGGCCTCGGTCATCATCCCCTTCAGCTCCTCCTGCGGCGGGTGCTTGCGGATGCTCTCGGCCAGGTACTGGTAGCTGTCGGCATCGCCACGCGCGAACAACTTGCCCAGCTTCGGCAGCACCTTGAACGAATGGAAATCGTAGATCGGCTTGAACCAGTCCACGGTCACCTCGGAGAACTCCAGCACACGCGCCTGGCCACCGACCTTGAGCACGCGGTACATCTCGCGCAGCGCGGCGTCCTTGTCGGTGACGTTGCGCAGGCCGAAGGAGATGGTCACCAGGTCGAAGCTCTGGTCCGGGAACGGGAGTGCCTCGGCGTTGAGCTGCACCCACTCGAAGCCGGACACGTGGCCGCGGTTGGTCAGGCGGTCACGCCCCACCGACAGCATGCCGGCGTTGATGTCGCCCAGCACCACGCTGCCCTCCGGCCCCAGTCGCTCCTTCAGCAGCACGGCGATGTCCCCGGTGCCACCGGCCAGGTCGAGCACGCGGTCACCCGGCTTCACCTGCGCGGTGGCCACGAAGTAGCGCTTCCACAAGCGATGGATGCCCAGGCTCATCAGGTCATTCATCAGGTCGTAGTTGTCGGCCACGGAGGTGAACACCTGGCCGACAAGCTTCTGCTTGTCCTTGGCCGGTACGTCGCGGAAGCCGAAGTGGGTGGTGCCGGTCTTGTAGGGGGATTCGCTCATGAGCACGATTATCGCACCGCCGGCGCGCTTGCGGCGGCAGGCGCCTGAATCACGCCGCTATCATGGCCGCACCGGCGCCCACGCGCCTTGAGGACCCCGCATGATCACCACCCCCGACTACCGCGCCCTGCTCGAAACCGCCATCGCCGAAGCCCGCCAGGGCCTGGCCGAGGGTGGCATCCCGATCGGCGCGGCGCTGTACCACAACGACGGCCGCCTGCTCGGCTGCGGCCACAACCGCCGCATCCAGGAAGGCGATCCGTCCATCCACGGCGAAACCGATGCCTTCCGCAAGGCCGGCCGCCAGCGTGGCTACCGCGACACCATCATGGTCACCACCCTGGCCCCGTGCTGGTACTGCAGCGGGCTGGTCCGCCAGTTCAACATCGGCACCGTGGTGGTCGGCGAATCGGTCAGCTTCGGCGGCGGCATCGACTGGCTGCGCGAGAACGGGGTCAAGGTCATCGACCTGAACGACGCCGGCTGCATCGAGATGATGGGCCGCTACATCACCGACCATCCGGAGATCTGGTACGAAGACATCGGCGAGTAAGCCAGCTGACTGCGGCATGACTGGTATCACGCCAATGTGAGACAGTGAAACCCAATCGTAAGAGTTGGCAGCGTAAGCTGCGCGGACAGGGGCACTGCCATTGACGAGGTGAAGCGATGTTCATCGCGCCCATCCAAGCCAGCAGTCGCCGTTCTCTGCAACAGGCTGGGGAACGGCTACGCCAGCATTACCAGCGTTACCGTAGTTCGGCCCCGTTCTGGGATGCCTACCAGCAGGTCCAGCGCGAGCTGGTCGCGGCCTACCCCGAGCACCAGGCCGAGTTGTGCAACCGGTTGGCGGTCTTCGCGCAGCGGCTGGGCGCGGTTGAAAAGGCCCAGTTGCTGGAAACCGCCGAGTTCGAGCATTGAAACAGGAACACCGGGCACTGCCCGGTGTTCTTGTCTGCGACGTTTGCCTTCATCCGTTGCCTGCTGCGCGGCCGAGGCCGCTCCTGCCCCAAGAAGATCCTCCGCCTGCCTGATGTGCCTGCGCACGCATTGGCAGGAGCGGCCTTGGCCGCGAGGCCATTGCGCCTGCAGATGACCTAAACGCTTGCCTTCCGGGCATTGCCTGCTTCGCGGCCACGGCTGCTCCTGCAAAAAAACGCCGGGCATTGCCCGGCGTTTTCCGTTTCACCACGTGGTCGCTCAGTGCGCCGCGTCTTCGGGCTTGTCGCGCAGCTTGCGGTTGAACAGGCGCTGCACCACCACGAAGAACAACGGGATGAAGAACAGGCCCAGCAAGGTGCCCACCACCATGCCGCCGAGCACGCCGGTACCAATGGCGCGCTGCGCACCGGAACCGGCGCCGGAAGCGATGGCCAGCGGCAACACGCCCAGGCCGAACGCCAGCGAGGTCATGATGATCGGGCGCAGGCGGTCACGGACCGCATGCATCGTCGCTTCGATCACGCCGGCGCCCTTCTCCAGGTGCTCCTTGGCGAACTCCACGATCAGGATCGCGTTCTTCGAGGTCAGGCCGACCGTGGTCAGCATCGCCACCTGGAAGTACACGTCACGCTCCATGCCACGTAGGGTGTTGGCCAGCACCGCGCCGAGGATGCCCAGCGGCGCCACCAGCAGCACCGCGGTCGGCACGCTCCAGCTCTCGTACAGCGCGGCAAGGCACAGGAACACGATCAGCAGCGACAGCGTGTACAGCAGCGGCGTCTGCGAACCGGCCTCGCGCTCCTGGTAGGACACCGCGGTCCATTCGATGCTGAAGCCCGGCGGCAGTTCCTTGGACAGGCGCTCCACTTCCAGCATCGCGTCGCCGGAGGCCACGCCCGGTGCGGCTTCACCCTGGATTTCCAGCGCCGAGACGCCGTTGTAACGCTCCAGGCGCGGCGAACCGTAGTCCCAACGCTGGCTGGCGAAGGCCGAGAACGGCACCATCTCGCCGGCGTTGTTCTTCACCGTCCACAGGCTGAAGTCCTCCGGGTTCATGCGGAAGCCGTCATCGGCCTGCACGTACACGCGCTTGACGCGGCCACGGTCGATGAAGTCATCGATGTAGCTCGAGCCCCAGGCCGTTGCCAGCGTGCTGTTGATGGTGTCCAGCGACAGGCCATGCGCGCCGGCCTTGGCCACGTCGATGTCCAGGCGCAGCTGCGGGGTGTCATCCAGGCCGTTCGGGCGCACGTTGGCCAGCTTCGGGCTCTTCCCGGCCAGGCCGAGCAGCTGGTTGCGGGCGTTGACCAACGCTTCATGGCCCTGCCCGGAGTTGTCCTTCAGGAAGAAGGTGTAACCCGAGGCGATGCCCAGCTCCGGCATGGCCGGCGGCGGGAAGGCGAAGATGAAGGCGTCCTTGACCTGGCCCAGCGCCATCATCGCGCGGCCGGTGATCGGGCCCACGCCCTGGTCGGCCGAGCGCTCGCCCCAGTCCTTGAGCTTGACGAAGGCCATGCCCGAGTTCTGGCCCATGCCCGAGAAGCTGAAGCCCTGCACCGAGAACACCGATTCGACCGCGTCCTTCTCGTTGTTGAGGAAGTGGTCTTCCAGCTTGTAGATCGACTCCAGCGTGCGCTCCTGGGTGGCGCCGACCGGTGCCTGCACCAGCGCCATCAGGATGCCCTGGTCTTCATTGGGCAGGAACGAGCTGGGCAGGCGTGCAAACAGCAGGCCCATCACCACCGCCAGCGCCAGGAACACCGCCATGAACCGGCCCGGGCGAAGCAGGATGCCCTTCACCCCGCGCTGGTAGGTGCCGCTGGTGCGGTCGAAGCCGTTGTTGAAGCCATTGAAGAAGCGGCCCAGCAGGCCAGTGTGGGCAACATGGTGCTCGCCCTTCTTCAGCGGCTTGAGCATGGTCGCGCACAGCGCCGGGGTCAGCACGATCGCCACCAGCACCGACAGCGCCATCGCCGAGACGATGGTGGCCGAGAACTGGCGGTAGATCACGCCGGTGGAGCCGCTCATGAAGGCCATCGGCACGAACACCGCCGACAGCACCAGGCCGATGCCGACCAGCGCGCCGGTGATCTGGCTCATCGACTTGCGGGTGGCTTCCAGCGGCGACAGGCCCTCCTCGGACATGATGCGCTCGACGTTCTCCACCACCACGATGGCATCGTCCACCAGCAGGCCGATGGCCAGCACCATCGCGAACATGGTCAGCATGTTGATCGAGAAGCCCAGCACCGCGAGGATGCCGAACGTACCCAGCAGCACCACCGGCACGGCGATCGTCGGGATAAGCGTGGCGCGGAAGTTCTGCAGGAACAGGTACATCACCACGAACACCAGCACGATGGCTTCCAGCAGCGTCTTGACCACGCCCTTGATCGACACGCGCACGAACGGCGTGGTGTCGTAGGGGATCACCGCCTTCATGCCGGCCGGGAAGTTGGCCTTGAGCTCATCCAGCGTGCGGCTCACGCCCTCGGAGGTCTCCAGTGCGTTGGCGCCGGTGGCCAGGGTCACGGCCAGGCCGGAGGCCGGCTTGCCATTGAAGCGGGTGACGAAGTCGTAGGTTTCCGCGCCCAGTTCGACGCGGGCCACGTCACCGAGCTTCAGCGCCGAGCCGTCGGCTTCGGTGCGCACCACGATGTTGCGGAACTGCTCCGGCGTCTGCAGCCGGTCCTGCGCGTTGATGGTGGCGTTGAGCTGCTGGCCCTTCACCGCCGGCGCACCGCCGAGCTGGCCCACCGCGACCTGCGCGTTCTGCGCCTTCACCGCGGCGGTGACCTCGTCGACGGAGACCTTGTAGGTCTGCAGCTTGGTCGGGTCCAGCCAGATGCGCATGGCGTACTTGCCGCCGAACACCTGGATCGAACCCACGCCCGGCACGCGGCTGAGCGGGTCGACGACGTTGGAGCCGACGTAGTCGGAGATGTCGTTCTCGTCCATGCTGCCGTCCTCGGACACGAAGCCGATGACGTTGAGGAAGCCGGAGCTGGACTTGGCGACGTTGATGCCCTGGCGCTGCACTTCCTGCGGCAGCAACGGCATGGCCAGCTGCAGCTTGTTCTGCACCTGCACCTGGGCGATGTCCGAGTTGGTGCCGCTCTCGAAGGTCAGGGTGATGCTGGCCTGGCCGTTGGAGGAGCTGTTGGACGAGAAGTACATCAGCCCGTCCAGGCCCTTCATGTTCTGCTCGATGATCTGCGTCACCGAGTCCTCGACCACCTTGGCCGACGCGCCCGGGTAGCTGGCCGAGATGGACACCGCAGGCGGTGCCACTTCCGGATACATCGAGATCGGCAGCTTGAGCATGGCGAGGGCGCCAGCCAGCATGATGATGATGGCGATGACCCACGCGAAGATGGGTCGGTCGATAAAGAAGCGTGCCATGGAGTTCTCCGCTTACTGCTTGGCCGCCGGCGCCGTCGCGTCGGGCGCGGCGGCGGGCTTGGCGGCTTGGGCACCCTTCTCGGTGGCCTGCACCGGCATGCCCGGGCCGATCTTCTGCAGGCCTTCGACGATGACCTTGTCACCGGCCTTCAGCCCGCTCTCGACCAGCCACTTGTCACCGATGGTGCGGCTGACGGTGACCGGACGCACGGCGACCTTGCCTTCGCCGTCGACCACCATCGCGCTGGTGTCGCCCTTGGCATCGCGGGCGATGCCCTGCATCGGCACCAGCAGGCCGTTCGGCCGCACGCCGCTGCCCAGCACCGCGCGCACGAACATGCCCGGCATCAGCACGTGGTCGGGGTTTTCCACCCGCACGCGCAGGCCGTAGCTGCCGGTGGACGGGTCGACGTTGACCTCGGAGAACTCCAGCGTGCCCTTGTGGGCGAACGGGGTGCCGTCTTCCAGCACGATGTCCACCGGCAGCTCGGAGGCGCCTTCCAGGCGGCCTTCGGCCAGTTCGCGGCGCAGCTGCAGCAGCTCGGCCGAGGACTGGGTGACATCGATGTAGATCGGATCGAGCTGGTTGATGGTCGCCAGCGCCGCGGCCTGGCCCGCGCTGACCAGCGCGCCCTGGGTGACGGTGGACTTGCCGATCTGGCCACTGATCGGCGCGGTGATGCGGGCGTAGCCCAGCGTCACGTTGGCCGCGTCCAGCGAGGCGCGCGCGGCACCGACGTCGGCCTCGGCCTGCTTCCAGGCGGCCTGTGCGTTCTCATCGTCCTGCACGCTGATCACCTTGCTCCGGACCAGCTCGCTGCTGCGGCGCGCCGCCAGCCGTGCGGCGCTGGCGGTGGCTTCGGCGCGGGCCAGCTGCGCGCGGGCGCTGTTGGCCTGGGCGCGGTAGGCCGCATCGTCCAGTTGGTAGAGCGCCTGGCCTTCCTTGACGAAGCTGCCTTCGGTGAACAGGCGCTTGGCCACGATGCCGCTGACCTGCGGGCGCACCTCGGCCACCTGGTAGCCATTGGCGCGGCCGACCAGTTCGCGGGTCAGGGTGACCGGCTCGGTCTTGAGGGTGACGACCGTGACCTGGCCCGGGCCGCCCTGCGGCGGTGCTTCCCCGCCCTTGCAAGCGGCCAGTGCAACGGAAAGGGCAAGAGAAAGCGCGACGACGCGATAGCTGCGGATTCGAGACATGTGGAAGACTCAATGGGAAAGGTGGCGCTCGCGGACCTGCGCCGGCCCCCCGAAGGGCCCGGCACGCACGGTGTGCATAACTTACGTGGAGGCCCGTGAGAACCGCCACTACAAATGCACAGCAGCGCCATCCTGCGAAGCAAGCCGGCGAAATATACATACATGCACGCATGTTTGTAAACGGCTACAATTCAGCCCGGTTTCATCCAGCAACGGCGCAGTGCCATGGCCAGAAAGACCAAAGAAGAAGCCCAGGCCACCCGCGAACACATCCTTGATGCGGCCCTGGCCTGCTTCCATGAGAACGGCGTCGCCAACACCTCGCTGGCGGCGATCGGTGAGCGTGCCGGCTATTCGCGCGGCGCGGTGTACTGGCACTTCAAGAACAAGACCGAAGTGCTCGAAGCGATGATCAACCGCGAGCGCGTCCCCTTCATCAAGCGCCTGCGCCGCACCTACTCGCCCCACCGCAACACGCCGATCCTGGACCTGCGCTCGGCGATGCTGGTCTCGCTCAGCGAACTGGCCACCGAGCCGCATCTGCGCGACATGATGGAGATCATGCTGCGCAACGACCTCAGCGCCGAAAGCCAGGCGATGCAGCAATTGCAGCACGACAGCATCGAGGAGGAGATGGCGATCTTCCGCCGCGCCTTCGAACGCGCCCGCGAGCTGGGCCAACTGCGCGAGGGTGTCGACACGGCCGTGGTCTCGCGCATCCTGCATGCGGGCATGACCGGCGTGCTGTACAGCGCGATGCTCGAACCCCGCCAGTTCGAGCTGCAGCGCGACAGCCGCGAGGTGATGGATGCGCTGCTGTCCTACTACGTCAAACCCGGCGTCATCACCCCGGGGGCCGATCCCCTGCCCTTGCCGCCGGCCGACCCGGACGAGCACGACTGAAACGCGCGGGTGCAGCGCGGTGAGCCCATCACCGCTGCATGGGCGGGGATGCAACCCAGCGCCAAGCCCAGCCACGAATCCCCAACGAAAAACGGCAGCACTGACGTGCTGCCGTTTCCTCGAACACCGGACCGATTCGCTTACAGGATGTAGCGGCTCAGGTCCGGGTCCTGCACCAGTTCGCCCAGGTGCTTGTTCACGTAGTCACTGTCGATCGCGATGGCCTCGCCGTCACGGTCCGGCGCCTCGTAGCTGAGCGAATCGAGCAGCCGCTCCAGCACCGTGTGCAGGCGGCGTGCACCGATGTTCTCCTGGCGCTCGTTGACCTGGAAGGCGATCTCGGCCAGGCGATCCACCGCGTCCGGGGTGAAGTTGACCGTGACGCCCTCGGTCGCCAGCAGCGCTTCGTACTGCTTGGTCAGCGCGGCCTTCGGCTCGGTGAGGATACGCACGAAATCCTGCTTGCTCAGCGCACCCAGTTCCACGCGGATCGGGAAACGGCCCTGCAGTTCCGGGATCAGGTCACTGGGCTTGGCCAGGTGGAACGCACCGGAGGCGATGAACAGGATGTGGTCGGTCTTCACCGTGCCGTACTTGGTGGAAACATTGGAGCCTTCCACCAGCGGCAGCAGGTCACGCTGCACGCCCTCGCGCGAGACATCGCCGCCACCGACGTTGTCGCCGCGCTTGGCGACCTTGTCGATCTCGTCGATGAACACGATGCCGTGCTGCTCGCAGGCCTCGATGGCGGCGGTGCGGATGTCGTCCTCGTTGACCAGCTTGCCGGCCTCTTCCTCGACCAGCAGCGGACGTGCGGCCTTGATCGTCAGCGTGCGCTTGTTCGACTTGCTGCCGCCCAGGTTGGCGAACATCGACTTCAGCTGCTGGCCCATTTCCTCCATGCCCGGCGGGGTCATGATGTCCATGCTGACGTTGGCCGCCACTTCCAGCTCGATCTCGCGCTCGTCCAGCTCGCCGGCACGCAGCATGCGGCGGAACTTGATGCGGGTTTCGTTGTCGGCGGCGGACGGCTCGTTGCGCGCGGCCTCGGCATCGAAGCCGATGCCGACGCTGCGACGCGGCAGCAGCGCATCCAGGATGCGGTCCTCGGCGCGCTCCTCGGCCTGGGTGCGCACGCGCACCTTGGCCTGCTCGCGGTACAGCTTGACCGCGGTGTCGGCCAGGTCACGGATGATCTGCTCCACGTCCTTGCCGACGTAGCCGACCTCGGTGAAGCGGGTGGCTTCCACCTTCACGAACGGCGCGTTGGCCAGCGTGGCCAGGCGGCGCGCGATTTCGGTCTTGCCGACACCGGTCGGGCCGATCATCAGGATGTTCTTCGGCATCACCTCGTTGCGCAGGTCGGCCGGCAGCTGCATGCGGCGCCAGCGGTTGCGCAGGGCGATGGCGACCGCACGCTTGGCGTCATGCTGGCCGACGATGTGCCGGTCCAGCTCCTGCACGATCTCGCGCGGGGTCATGGTGGCGGAAGAGACTTCGATCTTGTGGTTCATGGGGTACTCGCAGTCGTTGGCCGAAGCGCTCAGAGCTCTTCAACCACCACGTTGGTGTTGGTGTAGATGCAGATGCCACCGGCGATGTTGATGGCCTCCATGGCAACCGACTTCGCATCCATCCCGGTGTGCGCGAGCAGCGCGCGCGCGGCGCTCAGCGCGTAGGAACCGCCGGAGCCGATGGCGATGATGCCGTCTTCCGGTTCGATGACGTCACCGGTGCCGCTGATGATCAGCGAGGTTTCCCTGTCGGCCACCGCCAGCAGCGCCTCGAGCTTTCCGTAGCGGCGGTCGGTGCGCCAGTCCTTGGCCAGTTCCACCGCGGCACGGGTCAACTGGCCATGCTTCTCGAGCTTGGCTTCGAACAGTTCGAACAGGGTGAACGCATCGGCCGCCGCACCAGCGAAACCGGCCAGCACCTGGCCATCGCGGCCCAGTCGACGCACCTTGCGGGCATTGCCCTTCATCACCGTGTGGCCCAGCGTGACCTGGCCATCACCTGCGATCGCCACGTGCTCGCCGCGACGCACGCAGCAGATGGTGGTGGCGTGGAAAACATTGGGGTTCTGACTGGGGTCCATGTGGCCTCCGGGATACTGTCCAACCGAAGTGGGGCCAGACGCGCGGCGATCAAGCCTGCCCCCTCCCCCACCAGCGACAGCCGGCGTTCAGCAAAATGGTCAGGTCCGGAGGCGTCGGCCGCACCCACGCAGCACCATCCCGGCTCCTAAGGCACCCGCCGGGCCAGATTCGGGCGATCCGGTTCGGGCTCGATGCCCCACGCCACGTACCAGTCCTCGCCCTGCGTCTCGATCGGATGCAGGGTGCGGCCCGATCCGTTGCCACAGGCCAGCGCGTCGCTCGCGCAATAGCGGTCGCATCCCCAGCAGATGCGCTCGGGATGACTGGGTTTGAGCGGGAACGGTTTCGCCATCTTCAGCAACGCCACGACCATCCGTGGCGCAGTGTGCGCCGCGGGCGTGCGGCTGGCCCTGACGCAGATCAATCCCCGGCCTGATCGTGCGCCGGGCTTCCGTGCGCCTGGCGCGGGCTTCACGCGCGGTCGGCGCGGTCGGCGCGGCAGGAATAGCAACCGTAGCGGGCATGGTGGACATGCACGTAATCCACCGCAGGGTCATCGAAGCGGGCCTGCAGCCATGCCGCGACCGCGGTCCCTTCGCAGACCTCGGCGGCGATGATCCGATGCGCATGATCGTAGGCGCGCACGGACAGCAGCCGCCGCAGCATCGTCGCCGGTACCTCGTCCGTCCCGAGCACGGCAATGCGTGCGCCGCGCCGCACGAAGATCGGCCCGCTGGCGCGGTACGGCGATTCGGCCGGCTGGTGCTGGTAGGGCAACAGCAGCACCTGTTCGCCCGGCCGGGCATCGACCAGGCTGATCCGGCAGGGAAATCCCGTCGTCGCCGTATCGGGAACCGTCAGCCGCTGCATCTGCCGGGCGCTGAGCACGACATCAGGGAGCAGGAACAACGGAGCAAACGTATCGGGGGCCAGGCCCCGCAAGATGAAGGACGCCATGTGCATGCACCAGGAATGGGGAGCTGCAGCATGGCGATCCGCGCCGCGACGTGCTCGCCGCATCCGGACACCACAATCATGGCGCCGCCGCGCCTTGACCGGCCAGTTCAGCGCTTGCGCTTGGCGCGCGGGTGCGCCGCGTCGTAGACCTTGGCCAGGTGCTGGAAATCCAGGTGCGTGTAGATCTGGGTGGTGGCGATGTCCGAATGCCCGAGCAGTTCCTGCACGCCACGCAGGTCGCCGGAGGACTCCAGGATGTGGCTGGCGAAACTGTGCCGCAGCATGTGCGGGTGTACGTTCTTGAACAGCCCTTGCCGCTGCGCCAGCTGCTTGATGCGGATCTGCACCGCCCGCTGGCTCAACGGGCCGCCAGCGCGCCCCGGGAACACCGGCTTGTCGCCGCTGCCCGCGCTGTCCCTGCGCCAGTCCTGCAGTGCGTTCAACGCATGCGTGCCCACCGGCACGCTGCGCTCCCGGTTGCCCTTGCCATGCACCAGCACCAGGCCGCTGGCCATGTCCAGGTCACGCCAGCGCAGTGCGCACAGCTCGCTCAGGCGCAGGCCGGAGGAATAGAACAGTTCCAGCAGCGCGCGATCGCGCAGGCCCAGCGGTGCATCCGTGGGCAGCTCGACCAGTTGCACCGCTTCATCGGCATCGAGCACCTGCGGCAACTTGCGCGGCGCCTTGGGCGCGCGCAGGCCGGCGGCAGGGCTGGTGTCGATGACGTTGTTCTTGAGCAGCCACGCATAGAAGCTGCGGCAGGCCGACAGGCGGCGCTGCAGGCTCTTGGCCGCCAGCCCGCGGCGGTGCTCGGCGGCGATGAATTCACGCAACTGGTCGGCGGCCAGCGCCTGCGGGTCATCGATGCCATGAGCCTGGCACCATTGCGACAATGCGGCCAGGTCACGCTGGTAGGCATCGAGCGTATGCGCGGACATGCGCCGCTCGACCTGCAGGTAGGACAGGAACGCCGGGACGGCGCTCATCGCCGCACGCCCCCGCTCACGCCGCGTTGAAGCGCTGCAGCCCGACCACCAGCGACTCGCCCATCATGCGCAGGAACAGCGTGCCCATGCCCGGGTAGAAACGGTTCGGGTCATGGCTACCGACCGCGATCAGGCCTACGCCCGGCAACGGCAGCAACGCGGTGGATGCCACTTCGTCGACCCGTTCGCCGTAGAGCACGTCGTTCTTCTCCGACTGCAGCCGGCCGCAGATCGGCTCGCCATCCTGCAGGCAGTCGTGGAACGGCGCCAGGCGCGGGCTGTCGGCGGCGATGACCTGCAGCCACGGCGCCTGCTCAAGCCCTTCGACCGGCTGCAGGCTGATGATGCGGACCAGGTCCCCGGCGAAGTCTTCCTCCAGCGAGGCCGCCATCGCACGCAACGTGTCCGCCGCCGACGCCTGGCGCATCAACGCCAGGGTCAGCTGGTGCGTGCGCACTGCCAGCCGTTCATTGATCTGGGCGTTGACGCCCAGGTCGGACAGCCGCCGTGCAAGCTCGCGGTTCTTGTCGCGCAGCACTTCCAGCTGGTAGCTGGCCAGCGACGCGGTCGGGCCATCGTCGCGGGGCACCACCATGGTCAGGGCCAGGTCGGGGAACTGCTTGAGGAAGGTCGGGTGCCGGCGCAGCCAAGCGGCCACCTCGTGTGCCCCGATCTTTTCGGCCGTGTCGTTCATCCTGTCCACTCTCCGTCGAATACGAATGCCGCCGGACCGGACATGACGATTTCCGCCGCATCGTCCGGCCACTGGATACGCAGGTCGCCACCGGGCAGCGACAACACCGCATCGCGCCGCAGCCGCCCCCGCTGCATCAACACCACGGCCGCCGCGCAGGCGCCGCTGCCGCAGGCCAGGGTCTCGCCGACACCGCGCTCGAACACGCGCAGCCGGGCGTGGCCGCTGTCCAACACCTGGGCGAAGCCGACATTGACCGATTCCGGGAACGAGGCATGCTGCTGCAGCAACGGGCCGACCCGCTCCACCGGCGCGGCATCGGCCGAGCCGACCTCCAGCACCGCGTGCGGGTTGCCCATCGACACCGCGCCAAACCGCACGTTCTCGCCCTGCAGCGACACCGCGTATTCCTCGCGGGCGCGCGGGAAGCCGACCAACGGGATGCGCTCCGGCTCGAACTCCGGCTTGCCCATGGCCACGGCGTAGTGATCCCCGCCCAACCGCTGCACGGCGTGCGTGCGCAACGGGCTGTCGATCAGGAAGTGCTCGCCCTGGGCGGCGCCATCGCGCACCAGCCAGGCCGCCACGCAGCGCGCGCCGTTGCCGCACTGCTGGGAAGTGGACCCATCGGAGTTCCAGATCCGGTAGGACGCCACGGACGCTTCCGAGCGCGGTGGCTCGATGGTCAGGATCTGGTCACAACCCACGCCACGGTGGCGGTCGGCCAGGCGCGCGGCAAGGTCCGCGTCCGGCGGGGCCATGCCGGCACGCAGGTCCAGCACCACGAAATCATTGCCGGCGCCGTGCATCTTGGTGAACGGCAGGCGCCCTGAAACGGACATGCTCATTACGGCTGGGTACCCTCGGCCGGCTTCCTGGCCTGCGCAGGCTCAGTGCCGTCGGTCGGCGGGACAGCGGCGGCATCGTCGGCAGCCGGTGCGTCTTCCGGCACCACCTCCTGCTCTTCGACCGGCACCGGCTTCTGCGGCATCACCAGCGGGCCTTTGTTGCCGCAGGCGGTGAGGGCCAGCAGCGCGCAGGCCACCGGGATGAGCAACAGGGAACGGGACGTCATGTTCATCCCCCGAGTATAGCCACTGGACCATGAAGTCCGGATGGAACTGCGGCTGTTCAGTCACCCATGGATCACGTCCACTGGCTCCCGTCGGCCATCCCGCGCAGGGCCTGCCCATTGCAGGGCAACCGGGCAGGCACCGGTCATGGTTGCGGGCCGCCCGGGCCAGCAACCGGCTCGGCATTACTGGGCCACGCCCAGCTGCGACAGCACGAAGGCATACGACTCGGCCAGCTCGTGGTAACGCTGGAAGCGACCGGACTTGCCACCGTGGCCGGCTTCCATGTTGGTGCGGAACACGATCGGCAGGCTGCCGGTGTTCACGTCGCGCAGGCGCGCCACCCACTTGGCCGGCTCCCAGTACTGCACCTGCGAATCCCACAGGCCGGTACCGACGAACAGCGACGGATAGGCCTGGGCGCGCACGTTGTCGTACGGCGAGTAGCTCAGCATGTAGTCGTAGTACGGCTTCTGCTCGGGGTTGCCCCACTCGTCGTACTCGTTGGTGGTCAGCGGGATGCTGGCGTCGAGCATGGTGGTGACCACGTCCACGAACGGCACCTGGGCGACCATCACCCGGTAGTCGCCCGGGGCCTGGTTGGCCACCGCGCCCATCAGCAGGCCGCCGGCACTGCCGCCGGACGCGGCCACGCGGTCCTTGGCGGCATAGCCCTGCGCGACCAGCGCGCGGGTGACGTCGACGAAGTCATTGAAGGTGTTCTGCTTGTGCAGCAGCTTGCCGTCCTCGTACCAGTTGCGGCCCATTTCCTCGCCGCCGCGGATGTGCGCGATGGCGTAGACCAGGCCACGATCAAGCAGGCTGATCACGCTCTGGTTGAAGCCGGGGTCCATCGACATGCCGTAGCTGCCGTAGGCGTACTGGTACAGCGCGGCGCTCCCATCCTTCTTGAAACCCTTCTTGTAGACCAGCGACACCGGCACCTTGGCGCCGTCGCGCGCGGTCACCCAGACCCGCTCGGTCTGGTACAGCGACGGGTCGTAGCCGATCACCGGCTGCTGCTTGAGCTGGCGGCGCTCGCCGGTCTTCACGTTGAGCTCGTAGGTAGTGGCCGGCGTGGTCAGCGAGGTGTAGCCGTAGCGCAGCCAGTCGGTGTCGGGCTCGGCATTGACCGACAGGCCCATCGAATACGCCGGCTCGTCGGCCTTGACGAACTCGCTGCGGCCGTCGGCAAACAGCAGGCGCACGCGCTCCAGCGCGTCGGCGCGCTCGGCGATGGCGGTGTAGCCGTTGAACAGCTCGAAGCCCTCGACCAGCACCTGCGGGTCGTGCGCCACCCAGTCCTGCCACTGGTCGCGGCGGGTGGCACCTTCCGGCGCGGTGACCAGCTTGAAGTTCTTCGCGCCATCGGCGTTGGTGCGGATCACCCAGCGGCCGTCGAAGTGGTCGGCGTCGTATTCCACGTCGCGCGCGCGCGGGGCGAGCACGGTGAAGGTGCCCGGGTTGGCGGCCGAGGTGTAACGCAGCTCGGAGGACACGGTGCTGTCCACGCCGATGGTGATGAACTTGTCGTCGCGGGTACGGCCGATGCCCATGTAGAAGCTGTCATCGGTTTCCTCGTACACCAGCACGTCGCTGCTGGCCGGGGTGCCGAGCACGTGCTTCTTCACCCGCACGGTGAGCAGGGTTTCCGGGTCGTTCTCGACGTAGAACACGGTGCGGTTATCATCGGCCCAGACCACGTTGGCCGACACCCCGGTGATCACGTCCGGCAGCAGCTGGCCGGTGCCCAGGTCCTTGAAGCGGATCGTGTACTGGCGACGGCCCACGTCATCCTCGGCCCAGGCCAGGATGCGGTTGTCCTGGCTGACCGCCATGTCGTCGACATCGAAGAAGCCCTTGCCCTCGGCCATGGCGTTGAGGTCCAGCAGCACCTCTTCCGGGGCCTGCATGTCGCCCTTGCGGCGCGCATGGATGGGGTAGTCCTTGCCGGTCTCGTAGCGGGTGTAATACCAGTAGCCGCGCTCGCGGTACGGCACGCTGGCATCGTCCTGCTTGATGCGCCCGACGATCTCGGCGTACAGCTTGTCCTCCAGCGGCTTGAGCGGCGCCATCAACGCATCGGTGTAGGCGTTCTCGGCGTTGAGGTAGGCCAGCATGGCCGGATCCTCGCGCTTGTCGTCGCGCAGCCAGTAGTACTCGTCCTGGCGCTGCGCACCGAACGGCGCCTTGACCGTGTGCGGACGCTTCTCGACATCCGGCGGAGTGGGCGTTGCGGCGATGGCGGAATTGATCATCAGGCTTGCTACCAACAGACAAAGGGTGGGTTTCACGGAGGGGTTCCCATCGACGGGGCGGATGCCCGCGCAATGCCGACAGTGTGCCATGGGCGATGCAGCCCTTCGAGACGACGTACGGCTGCCAGCACCGGCCTTGCGGCCTATGATGTCGGCGATGAACACCCCAGCCCCCACGCCGTCCGGCTACAGCCGGCGCAGCCACGAGATCGCCCCGTTCCACGTCATGTCCCTGTTGGCCCGCGCCAATGCGCTGGAGCAGGCCGGCCACGATGTGATCCACCTGGAAATCGGCGAGCCTGACTTCACCACCGCCGAGCCGGTCATCCGCGCCGGCCAGGCCGCGCTCGCCGCCGGACATACCCGCTACACCGCCGCGCGTGGCCTGCCGGCACTGCGCGAGGCCATCGCCGGCTTCTACGCGGACCGCTACCGGTTGCAGATCGATCCGGAGCGCATCCTGGTCACCCCGGGCGGTTCCGGCGCGCTGCTGCTGGCCTCCAGCCTGCTGGTCGACCCGGGCCGGCACTGGCTGCTGGCCGACCCCGGCTATCCGTGCAACCGCCATTTCCTGCGCCTGGTGGAAGGCGCCGCGCAGCTGGTGCCGGTCGGCCCGGGCAGCGGTTACCAGCTCACCCCCGAACTGATCGCCGGGCACTGGAACGCCGACAGCGTCGGCGCGCTGGTCGCCTCCCCCGCCAACCCCACCGGCACCACGCTGGACGCGACCCAGCTGGCCGCGTTGTCGGCCACCTTGAAGGCACGCGGCGGCCACCTGGTGGTGGACGAGATCTACCACGGCCTGACCTACGGCTTCGACGCCCGCAGCGTGCTGGAAGTGGACGACGAGGCGTTCGTGCTGAACAGCTTCTCCAAGTACTTCGGCATGACCGGCTGGCGGCTGGGTTGGCTGGTTGCGCCCCCGGCCGCGGTACCGGAACTGGAGAAGCTGGCGCAGAACCTGTACATCAGCGCGCCCTCGATGGCGCAGCATGCCGCGCTGGCCTGCTTCGCGCCGGAGACGATCGCCATCTTCGAGCAGCGTCGCGCGCAGTTCCAGCAGCGTCGCGACTACCTGCTGCCCGCCCTGCGCGAGTTGGGCTTCCGCATCGACGTTGAGCCGCAGGGGGCGTTCTACCTGTATTGCGACGTGAGCGCATTCACCGATGACGCGCAGGCCTTCTGCGCGCACTTCCTGGAGACCGAGCACGTGGCGTTCACGCCCGGCCTGGACTTCGGCCATCACCGCGCCAACCAGCACGTACGCATCGCCTACACCCAGGACGTGGCCCGGCTGCAGGAGGCGGTGCAGCGGATCGGGCGCGGGTTGGAGCGCTGGCAGGGACAACAGACGACCTGATGACTCCCTTCTCCCGCCTGCGGGAGAAGGTGCCCGCAGGGCGGATGAGGGGCTTTGGACTTCGAGGGCGTTCATATCCGCTCACCATCAGGGCTTCGCCCCTGCCCTCACCCCAACCCCTCTCCCGCCTGCGGGAGAGGGGCTTCATACGACAAACGCCACCTTCCGGTGGCGTTTGTTGTGTATCAACTCCAGCGCTGCATCAACTCCAGCTGAGCATCACTTCTTGCTCAGCTGCTCCCACAGGAAGCTGTAGGCCAGTGCCGACATGTGCGCGGCCTGCGCGTTGTTGGCTGCGCCGCCGTGGCCACCTTCGATGTTCTCGTAGTAGGTCACGTCCTTGCCGGCGTCGATCATCTTGGCCGCCATCTTGCGGGCATGGCCCGGATGCACGCGGTCATCGCGGGTGGAGGTGGTGAACAGCACCGGCGGGTAGCTCTTGGCCGGGTCGAACAGGTGGTACGGCGAGAAGGTCTTGATGAACTCCCAGTCAGCCGTGTCCGGGTTGCCGTACTCGGCCATCCACGAGGCGCCGGCCAGCAGGTGGCTGTAGCGCTTCATGTCCAGCAGCGGCACCTGCACCACCACCGCACCGAACAGCTCCGGGTACTGGGTCAGCATGTTGCCGGTCAGCAGGCCGCCGTTGCTGCCGCCCTGCACGCCCAGGTGCCTGGCCGAGGTGATGTTGCGGCTGACCAGGTCCTGCGCCACCGCCGCCATGTCCTCGTAGGCCTTGTGGCGGTTCTGCTTCAGCGCGGCCTGGTGCCAGCGCGGGCCGTACTCGCCGCCGCCGCGGATGTTGGCCACCACGTACACGCCGCCCTTGTCCAGCCAGGCGCGGCCCATGCCACCGGAGTAGCCCGGGGTCAGCGAGATCTCGAAGCCACCGTAGCCGTACAGCAGGGTCGGGTTGGAGCCATCCAGCTTCATCGCCTTGTCGTGCACCACGAAGTACGGCACGCGGGTGCCGTCCTTGCTGGCGGCGAAATGCTGCTCGATCACCTTGCCGCTGGCGTCGAAGAACGCCGGCATGGTCTTGAGCACTTCCGGCTGCTGGCCGATCTCTGCCAGCGACAGCGTGGTCGGGGTCAGGTAATCGGTGACGGTCATCCACACCGCATCGCTTTCGTCGGCGTCGACCGCGCCGATGCCAATGGTGCCGAACGCCGGTGCGCCGGTGAAATCACCGGTGGTCCAGCCGTTGGCACCGTGGGTCAGCACCTGCAGGCGGTTCTTGACGTCGTCCAGCACGTTCAGCACCACGTGCGACTTGGTCCAGGACATGCCAGCCAGCGACGTCGTTTCGGTCGGTGCGAACAGCACGTCGAACTCGCGCTTGCCGGCCATGAAGTCATCGAACTTCGTGGCCAGCAGCGAACCGGCGGCGTAGGTCTTGCCACCCACGGTCCACGGCTCGCGCAGCTCCAGGGTCAGCCACTCGCGGCGCACGCCCTTCTCGGCCGAGTTCGGCGCATCGATCTTGGTCAGCTTGCCGTCGGCGCCGAGCACGAACAGCTCGTTGTTGTAGAAGGCGATGGTGCGGCTGACGTAGTTGCGCTCGAAGCCCGGGGTGTCGTCGTGCATCGCGGCGATGTACATGTCCTCCGGCTTGCCTTCGTACACGGTCGTGGCCGAGGCCATCGGCGTGCCGCGGCGCCACTGCTTGACCACGCGCGGGTAGCCGGACGTGGTCATCGAGCCATCACCGAAATCGGTGTAGACGAACACGTTGTCCTGGTCGATCCAGCCCAGGCCACCCTTGGCTTCCGGACGGAAGAAGCCGTCCTTGATCCAGTCCTTCCTGGACAGGTCGAACTCGCGGGTGACGTCGGCATCGGCGCCGCCGCGCGAAAGCGCGATCAGGCAGCGGGTGTACTCCGGGCGCAGGCAGTTGGCGCCATGCCACACCCAGTTCTCGCCCTCGGCCTTGTTCAGCGCGTCCAGGTCCAGCACGGTTTCCCACAGCGGCTCGGCCTTGCGGTACTCCACCAGCGTGGTCCGGCGCCACACGCCGCGCTCGTGCTGCTTGTCCTTCCAGAAGTTGTAGTAGTAGTCGCCGATCTTCTCCACGCCCGGGATCTTGGCGTCCGAATCCAGCACCTCGCGGATGCCGGCTTCCATCTGCCGGAACTGCGGGGTCTGCGCCAGGCGGCCCTCGGAACGGGCGTTCTGCTCCTTCACCCACGCCAGCGGCTTGTCGCCGGTGACGTCTTCCAGCCAGGCGTAGTTGTCCTGGGGTTCGTCAGCGGCCATGGCGGCACCGGCCAGGCCAGAGGAAATCAGGCCTGCAACGAGGCAGGCGGAGGTGATTCGGGACATGTGTGCTCCACGCGGACATAGGCCGCGAACGCTAGCACAGGCCCTGCCCCACCTCCCCCTGTCGAAGGTCAGGCCACCTGCGACCAGCGCGCCCGGACCGGACGGCGTGCGCGGCGCGCCTGCGGGCCACGGCGGCGCGGTGCCGCCTGGCGGTTGCGCCAGCGCGCGGGCAGGCGGAAGCGGTACAGGGCCCACCATGCGCTCAACGGCATGCCGACCAGCCACAACGGCAACCAGCCGATCCACTCGCTGTGGCCTCGCGCCGCCGGCCATACCACTACCAGGGCCAGCCCTGCCATCACGGCTTGCCTGACGCAACGCAGCACCCGCGGATCGGAGGTCGGCTCAGGGTGACGGCGGGATGACGAAGCAGCAGGCTTGGACATGACGTTCTCCGGCAATGGGACGGGGGTTGGCGTGCATCCTCGCCATCGGCCATCTCACGGACTGCGACCTGCCATTGACGCGCCCATCGCTGCCCGTCGAACATGCTGCCGTCATCAACCATGGCGCGTCCTACGCAATGCGACTCATTCCCGCGATCCTGTCCGCCCTGCTGCTGAGCTTCACCCTGCCGCTGGCCCCTGCACATGCGCAGGACCCGGCTGCCGCCGCCCCGGTCGTGGAGGGCGATGCCGACGGCCCGATCGACCTGCAGCGCTTCATGGGCCGCTGGTACGTGATTGGCCGGGTGCCCAATTTCGTCGAGCGTGGCCACGTGGCCAGCGTCAACACCTACTCGCTGACGGACGGGGACAAGGTCGCCATCCGCTACCAGTTCCGCGACGGCTTCAACGAGCCCGAGGAGGAGATCAACATCCGCGCCAAGGTTGATGACGACAGTGGCAACCGGCGCTGGCGCACCTGGTTCTACAAGATCGTGCCGACCCACTCGCGCATCCTGGAAGTGGCACCGGACTATTCCTGGGCCCTGATCGGCTACCCGGGCCGCGAGATGGCCTGGATCTTCGCCCGCCAGCCGGACATGGATGCGGCTACCTACCGGGCGCTGGCACTGCGCCTGCGCGACAAGTACGACGTCAACACCGACAAGCTCAAGCGCGTGCCGCAACACCCGGCGCAGGTGGACAGGCTGGGCTTCGAGGTACCGAACAAGAAGTAGCCACGGCTGGCCGGATCGGCCGCCGGAACCCCCGCGCCCTTCGCCGTGGCCTGCACGACGCCACGGCGCACTGCCTGGCGATCACTGCCGCAGGGTGCTCACGGAAGCCGGGGCGCAGCATCCGTCCCGGTGCGGCGTTTGACGTCAGTCGTAATTGCTCAGGGCCAGCGACAACAGCGCCTTGGCCTGTTCGCGCAGCGACTGTGGCTCGACGATTTCCGCGTCCGAACCGTAATGCAGCACGTCCATCAGCAGCTCGCGCGACACGCTGTAGGGCACCTTCAGCTCATAACGCCCATCCGGCAGGAACCGCCCCTGCTGCTTGGAATGCCAGTGTTCGTCGGCCACCCAGCGGGCGGCCTTGGCACTGAACACGATGGTCGCCCAGCCCTTGGGGGCACCGGAAAAGATGCCGTAGCTGGCGGCCAGCTGCTCGTTCAGCTCTTCATCCGGCACGTCGCGGGCCGGCTGTTCGAGCAGCCGGGCCTGATGGATGCGGTCCACCGCGAAACTGCGCACCGCCTCGCGGGTATGGTCCCAGGCGTCCAGGTACCAGTTGTCGCGGTAATGGGTGATGCGCTGCGGTGACACCGTGCGGCGGGTGGCCTCGTCGGTGGAACGGGCACGGTATTCGAAGGACAGCTGCTTGCGCTCGAGCACACCCGAGGCCACGGTGCGGAAACTGGCCTCGTCCAGCTTGCGGCCGCGGTGCGGGATGACCCGGACGCGCTCGACCGGCCAGGAGGACGCCCCGGCCTGGGCCGCGAGCAGGCTCTCGATGCGCTGCTGCAACGGCGCCAGCACCGAGGACAGCACGCCGCCACTGGTCCGCGCCAGCAGGTGCTGGGAGGCCAGCAACGCATGCAGCTCCTCGGAACTGAGCCACAGCCCGGGCAACTCGAAACGGTCGCTTTCGGCGGTCTGGTAGCGGAAGCCGGCGTCGCCGTCGCCCTCCACCGGCGCCATCAGCGCGTCGCGCAGAAAGGCCAGATCGCGGTAAACCGTGGCACGGGAACAGCCCAATTCCTCCTGCAGCCGCACCACCGTGATGGGGTAGCGGGCGGACTTGAGCAGACGATGCAGCGCATTGATGCGTTCATAGCGGTCCATGGCCCGATTATGTCCGAAGTTCAGCGCCGGTTGGGGTCCGGCAACCGCTCCTGCCCGCCTAACCGCGTCTGAAGCAGGGCCATCGGCACGGGTCCGGCGCCGGACCCATCCGGTATCATGAAACCGTTTACTTGCCCGCCTTGGCCCCGGAGATTCAATCGATGTCCCTGCGTGTTTCCCTGCTCCTGCCGTTGCTGCTGTGCGCCCCGGCCGCCTGGGCCGACGACGGCCAGACCCCCGACGAGGCCACCCTGGCAGCCATGACCTCCCCCTGGAGCGGCAGCGGCGGCGAACTGGGTTTCGCCTCGGCCCACGGCAACAGCAACACCGAGAGCTTCAACGGCCGCCTCAAGCTGCGTTACACCGACGATGACTGGGTGCACAGCATGGACCTGTTCGGCCTGCGCTCCAGCTCCGAGTACACCGAGACCAGCGACGACGGCACCAGCAAGCGCACCCGCCAGACCACCGCCAACCGCTACACGGCCAGCGCCGGCAGTGCGCTGCAGTTGGGCGAGCATCGCCAGATCACCGCCACCGGGCGCTATGAGCGGGACGATTTCGCCACCTACGACCGCCAGGCCAGCTTCGGTCTCGGCTACGGTACCCGCCTGATCGACGGCGAGCGGCTGATCCTGGACACCCAGATCGGCCCCGGCGTGCGCCGCAGCCACAATGCCGATACCGACGAGAACCGCGTCGGCCTGATCGGCCGCGGCCTGTTCGACCTGAAGTACACCATCACCGACAACACCGAGCTGGTGAACACGTTGCTGGTGGAATCGGGCTCGTACAACACCTTCGCGCAGAATGATTTCGGCGTGTCGGTGAACATGAACAAGCACTTCGCGCTGAAGGCCGGCTGGCAGGCCCGCCACAACAGCGACGTCACCGAAGACAAGCGCAAGACCGATACGCTGACCACGATGAACGTGGTTTACAGCTTCAAGTAAGCGACCGCGCGGGATCCTTGAAGAAGCCGGCTTTCGCCGGCTTTTTCATGCGCGGGTGCTGTGGGTGGATGGGGCGTCGAGCTGCCCTCCTTCATTGGAGCGCGGCTCGGCGGTGCGCTGGGGCGGGATGCCTTCCGCGACCGGAACCGTCATCGGCTTCGCGGCCAAGACCGCTCCTACGACAGCGCGGCGATCTGCCCCTCCCTTGAGCGCGACTCCGGGGAGGATTGGGAGGTGTGCTTTTCGCGACCGGAACCATCATCGCCTTCGCGGCCAAGGCCGTTCCGACAACAGCGCCGCGATCTGCCCCCTCCCTTGAGCGCGACTCCGGGGAGGATTGGGAGGTGTGCCTTCCGCGACCGGAACCGCCATCGGCTTCGAGGCCAAGGCCGTTCCGACGACAGCGCGGCGATCTGCCCCCGCCCTTGAGCGCAGCTCAGGGGAGGGTTGGGGAGGGGTGCTCCTGACAACGGGGCGGGGTATCGACTTCGTGGCCGGGACCGCGCCTACGCGGGCCACTCAACGCAGCAGTTCACCCGCGCCACCATCGAGCAGCCTGCTCGCCACGCTGCGGCCCAATGCCTCCGGGTCCGTCGCCGGCCCCTGCCCTTCGGCACGGACGATGCGCCCATCGGCCACGCCGCCCACCAGCCCCTGCAACCACAGGTCCTGGCCCCGCCATTGCGCCAGGCCGGCCACCGGCACGTGGCAGCTGCCGTCCAAGGCGCGGTTCATCGCCCGCTCGGCCTCCACGCAGCTGCGGGTCGGCGCATCGTCCAGCGCCGCCACCAGCGCGATCACCGCGTCGGCATCGGCCCGGCATTCGATCGCCACCGCGGCCTGCGCCGGTGCCGGCAGCCATTGCGGCGCCACCAGCCGGCTGCGGATGCGCGCTTCCAGCGCCAGCCGCTCCAGGCCCGCGCAGGCCAGGATGATGGCGTCGTACTCGCCGGCGTCGAGCTTGCCCAGACGCGTGTTGACGTTGCCGCGCAGGTCGCGGGTGAGCAGGTCCGGGCGCAGCGCGCGCAACTGCGCCTGGCGGCGCAGCGAGGACGTGCCCACCACCGCGCCGGCCGGCAGGTCGTCCAGCGTGTCGTACTGGTTGGAAACGAAGGCATCGGCCGGATCGGCGCGGGTGAGGATGGCAGGCAGCGCGAACGGTGCCTCCAGCTCCATCGGCACGTCCTTGAGCGAATGCACCGCGCAGTCGGCCTCGCCACGCAGCATCGCCAGCTCCAGCTCCTTCAGGAACAGGCCCTTGCCGCCGATGGCCGCCAGCGAGCGGTCCAGCACCTCGTCGCCGCGGGTGCTCATCGGCACCAGTTCCACCGCCAGCCCCGGGTGGGCCTGGCGCAGGCGGTCAGCGACGTGTTCGCTCTGCCACAGGGCGAGCGGGCTCTTACGGGTAGCAATGCGCAGGATGGTCATGCGGCCATTATCGCCGCTGGCGACGCCCGCTCACAGCCGGACCAGTTCGGTCCGCAGATTGGCGACGCAGCGTCGGCTGACCTCCAGGGGCTGTTCGACCCCGCGCAGCACCGCCTGGACCTGGCCGGCCGGCGTGCGCCGCACTTCCTGCAGGCGGTCGCGGGCGACCAGGCAGTTGCGATGGATGCGGATGAACCGCGAGCCGAACTCCTCTTCCAGCGAGCGCAGCGATTCCTCGACCAGATCCTGCCCCCGCGTATGGTGCAGCACGACGTACTTCTCCTCGGCCTGCAGGTACAGGATGTCCTCCACCGGCACCAGTCGCAGGCTGCCACGCAGGCGTGCGCTAAGGGTGCGACGCGGCTGATGGGCGGGGGGACTGGCGCGCCCGGCAAGGAAAGTGCGCGCCCGCTCCAGCGCCGCGGCCAGGCGCTCGGCGCGTATCGGCTTCATCAGGTAGTCGATCGCCGCAGCCTCGAACGCGGACAGCGCGTGCGCATCGAAGGCAGTGCAGAACACCACTGCCGGGCGCGGCTCGACACGCGCCAGCTGCCGGGCCACCTCCAGCCCGTCGATGCCGGGCATGGCGATGTCGAGCAGCAGCAGGTCCGGCTGGTGTTGCGCGCAGGCCTGCAGGGCCTCGTCGCCGTTGGCCGCCTCGGCCAGCACCACCACCCCGTCATGCCCGGCCAGCAATGCGCGCAGGCGCCCGCGTGCCAAGGGCTCGTCATCGGCAATGACCACCTTCATATCACTCTCCCCATGGAACGCCGGCATGGCCATGGTAGCCCTGCCGTCGCACCGCCATTGTGTTCAACCCCCGGACAAGGCGTCCCCACGCCCTGTTCAACCCGCGCTGAAACGCGCCTGCAGCCAGTCGCCCAGCGCGTGGATTTCCTCGGCGCAGACCTGGTGTGCCATCGGATAGCGGTGCCATTCCAGCTCGAAGCCCAGCGCCTTGAGCACCTGGGCGCTGTTCTCGGCGACCTGCACCGGGATCACCGGATCGGCGCTGCCATGGGCCATGAAGACCGGCTGCGTGTTGGCACCGGCGGCCAACTGGTCGGCCGCGGCGTCCACTTCCGGCAGGTAGGTCGACAGCGCCACCAGCCCGGCCAGTTGCGCACGCCGCTGCAGGCCCGCCGACAGGGTGATCGCACCGCCCTGGGAGAAGCCGGCCAGCACGATGTGGTCCAGTGCGATGCCGCGGGCCTGCTCGCGTGCGATCAGCGCCTCCACCTGCGCCACCGATTCGGCCACGCCGCTGGCGTCGGCGCGGCTGCGGAAATCCATGCTGACGATGTCGTACCACGCACGCATCGGCATGCCACCGTTGATGGTGACCGCGCGCTTGGGGGCATGCGGGAACACGAAGCGGATCGCCGGCCAGTGCGGGCGCACCAGCTCCGGCACGATGGGGGCGAAATCGTGCCCATCAGCGCCCAGACCGTGCAACCAGATGACCGACCATTCCGGCGCCGCGCCGGTTTCCTGCTCCACCGTTTCCAACATCTGCATGACTCCCGAAGACGAAGCGGGATTATGCCGCCTGGCCGCGGCACGATGTTCAGGCCGACGGTTCAACAGCCACGGCCCGGGGACCGGTACGTGCCCGGGCCCGGTGGCGGCAGTCAGTCCTGCAGCGGTTCGCGCAGCGCAGCCGCGCGCAGTTCGGCGGCACGCACCAGCACCTGCGGCGGGTGGCTTTCCTCCGGGATGCACAGCAGGCCGTGACGGCGCAGCCAGTCACCCACCTTGCGCGAGGAGGTCCAGGCCACCACCGGTACCGCCAGTGCCATGCCCACCACCACCGGCGCCATCCACGCCGCCAATGGCGGCGACACCGCATACGCCATGGCACCGACCATCAGGCCGAACAGGCTCAGGCCACCGTAGCCACGCAGCAGCGCGCCCCAGGAAATGCTGCCGTCGTCGCGCTGCTGCGCATCCCAGCCGGAGTCCTTGCCGGCCAGCACTTCGGCCACGCCACGCGACTGCACGTACATCACCACCGGCGCCATCAGCGCCGCCAGCAGGGTTTCCAGCACCATCGAGACGAAGGCGCGCAGCGCGCCGCCGCAACCGATGCGTTCGCTGCGCGAGCTCAGCATCGCCACGTAGCCCATGGCCTTGGGCGCAAGCAGCACCGCCATGGTGATCGCGAACACCCAGAGCACGCCGTCCTGGTCCAGGCCGCGCCAGTAATGCGACGGGGACATGCGCAGGTGCAGTTCCTCGGCCAGGTCGATGCCGCCATGGATCAGCGGGATCGCCACGCCGATCAGCATCAGCATCGCCCACATCGGCGCGGTGAAGTAATGGCCGATGCCGATCATCATGTGCACGCGGCTGATCCAGTGCAGGCCGGACGTCCCCACCACCTTGGCGTGCTGCAGGTTGCCCTGGCACCAGCGGCGGTCGCGGATCAGCAGGTCGGTCAGCGTCGGCGGGCCTTCCTCGTAGCTGCCCTGCAGGTACGGCACCATGTGCGCGGCCCAGCCGCCCCGGCGGATCAGCGCCGCTTCCACGAAGTCATGGCTGAGGACATGGCCGCCGAACGGCTTGCGCCCCGGCAGCTCCGGCAGCCCGGCCTGCTCGGCGAAGGCGCGGGTGCGGATGACCGCGTTGTGCCCCCAGTAGTTGCTCTCGGCGCCATGCCACCAGGCCACGCCGTAGGCCATCACCGGGCCATACACGCGCCCGCCGAACTGCTGCATGCGGGCAAAGGCGGTACGCCCGTTGACCACCGCCGGCAGCGACTGGATCAGACCCACGTTGGGATGGTTCTCCATCGCCGACACCAGCCGCACGATGACATCACCGGTCATCAGGCTGTCCGCGTCCAGGATCAGCATCTGCGGGTATGCACCACCGAAGCGGCGCACCCAGTCGGCGATGTTGCCGGCCTTGCGGCCGACGTTGCTGGCGCGGCGCCGGTAGAACAGCCGCCCTTCCCCGCCGGTGGCAGCGACCAGGCGCGCGAACACCTGTTCCTCGGCACGGCCGATGGCGTCGCGGGTGGTGTCGCTGAGCACGAAGAAGTCGAAGTTCTCGAGCTGGCCGGTGGCGGCGACCGATTCGTAGATGGCCTGCAGGCCGGCCATCATCCGGCGCGGGTCCTCGTTGTAGGTCGGCATCAGCAGCGCAGTGCGGCTGCGCAGCGTCGGCAGCGGCGTGTCCGGGTAGATGCCCAGCTTGCGCCGGCCGCGCAGCAACGCCTGCAGGCCGGCCAGGCTGCCGACGAAGGACAGCGCAACCCAGGCAAACAGCAGCACGAACAGCACCAGCAGCACGCCTTCGAGCACGTTCAGGCCACCGTTGAGCAGCACCCGCGCCATCATCCAGGTCGCGCCAACGGTCATCAGCGCGGTGGTGCCGAACACGTACAGGCGACGCAGGCCGATGTTGGGCGGGGCGGTGTCCTGGCGCGGCACCTGCAGGCGGCCGGTGCGCAGCGATTGCTCCGGCATCTCCAGCGGGTGTTCACCCGGCAGGATGGCGATGCCTGCATCGAGGGCGGCGGTGGTCTCGGTCACGGAGGTACTCATTGCCGCGCTGCCCCGGCGATCACGAAGGAAACGAACCGCTGCCCGGCAACGTGTTGCTGATTGTCTCGGTGTCGCACCAGAAATCCTTGAAGAGGGAACGCGTTGTGCGTTGAAGGCCAGAAGGGCAGAGGTGGACCGATGCCACGGGGCATCGACGACGTACCGGGGGAACACCCTCCGGTGGTACGGGAGCCCCCTCGACCGCACCACCCGGCCCCTCCGGACCAGCGCAACGCCAGGACCCGGCGCTGCAGGGGCGCATTATCCATGATCGCGCGTGACCACCAAAACGGTCATCGACCACTGTTTCACTGCTGTTCGGGCACGGTTGGAGCAAAACCGACGAGGCCCGCGTCGCGGGCCCCGGGATGAAAACGGTTACGGCGCCGAACCATCACGCGCGGACAACAGGCCGATGCGGCGGAACCACATCTCCAGTGGCACGGTCACCAACGGCGGCACCGCCGCGACCAGCGCCACCAGCATCGCCCACAGCGGCCAGCGCAGTTTGATCCAGGCGTACAGACAGATGGCGACGTAGAAGAGGAAGGCAATGCCATGCAGCGGCCCGAAGATGCGCACGCCCAGGTCGGTGAGTTCCAGGCCACGCTTGAGCAGCATACCGACCAACAACCCTGCCCAGGTGACGCCTTCGATCAATGCGGCGGCGGCGAACCGCTTTCCTGCAGGGGACATCGGCTTGACGGGCATTGCGGCTCCTGGAACACGTGGGGAGACGCGATTGTAGGTGGCCGGGCGCTGCCGGTTAAGGGGCATGCCGGCGCCCGGCGCGCGCTCAGATCCAGCCGCGCCGCCTGAACCATGCCAGCGGCACAACGATGCTCAGCACCACCACGCCCAAGGCGATCGCGTAACCGTAATGCCAGTGCAGCTCCGGCATCGCGGCGAAGTTCATGCCCCACACGCCAACCAGCACCGTCGGCGGGATGCCCACCACCGAGGCCACCGCCATCACCTTCATCACTTCGTTCTGGTCCATGTTGATCAGGCCCAGCACGCTGTCGAGCAGGAATTCGTTGCGGTCCCCCAGCTGCTGCTCGAACTCGCTCAGCGAGGTCAGGTCCTTGAGCACCAGCTTGATCCGCTTGGGCGCCTCGGCACCGAACCACTCCGGCGCCGACTCATCCAGGTAGTTCACCATCCGCAACAGTCCGTGCAGGGTGTTGTGCATGGCGCTGATGCGCCGCCCCATCACCCCCACCTCGTGCAGCATGCCTTCCAGCCGGTGCGAGGCGCGGCGCCCCTTGGGGTGGTTGAAGGCCTGCCGCGAGAACTCGCTCATCGTGCTCTCCAGCGATTCGAGCTGGTCGGCCAGGTGGTCGACGATGTGCTCGATCACGCGCAGGAACAGGTCCGCCGCGCCCACGCAGGGGTGCTTGCCCAGGTCGGCCTCCAGGCCGTCGAGCACGTCCAGCGTGTGCTCGCGCTGCACCACCAGTGCATGCGGGGCGACCACGAAGCCCAGCGGCGCGACCACGTGGTCCACCGCGTACTGGAAGCGCGGCAGGTTCAGCACCAGCGCCTCGCCCTCGCGCCGGACCCGGCTGCTGAACTCGATCTCGCTGATGCCGGCCCGGTCCGGGATGGCGAACCCCACCTGCCGGGAGGCCTGGTCCAGTTCCTCCGGCGTGGGCTGGCACAGGTCCACCCACAGCGCCGGTGGCGTGGCGGACGGGGTGATGGGACGGCAATGCAGCATCGACGGCACCTGCAACGGGAAACCATGCCCGCATGGTCCATCCAATGCCTGCGCCAGGTAAAGCACCCCGCGCGCGTGGCGGTTGCGCGGCACCGGCTTCATCACGCAAGCTCTGCGCTCCCTTCGGCCAACACTCCACCCATGCAAGACAACATCATCCAGATCATTCCCGCCAACGGCTGGGTCGCGGTATTCGAGGAAAACGGCGATGAAAGCGCGCAGTCGCTGGTCTGCTTCGCCGTCGTGGAAGAAGCCGGCAAGCGTGCGGTGCGGCCGATGGTGGCCAACGGCAAGCTGATCAGCCTGGCCGATACCCTGCCCCACTTCGCCCGTGTCGAAGAGCTCGATGCCTTCGAAGACGAGGAAGAGGAGGAGGAAGACGAGGAAGAAGAAGAGGACGAGGAAGAAGACGAAGGCTGAGCCCTTCGCCCCCGCGTCTCCGATGGCCCGGCCTGCCCTGCGCAGCCGGGCTTTCTTTTTGCCTGTCATCACCGGGTCACGCCCGCGCTCGATGCTCCACGGTTGCTTCCGGACCGCCTCGCACGCCATGAAGATCCGCACCCCGCTGCTGACCCTGCTCGCCGTCGGCATCAGCCTCACCGCCCTGGCCGCGCCTTCCACGACACCGCCGGTGCTGCCCGTGGCACACCACGGCGGGCAATGGGAGTCCGGACACGTGCAGGGCATCGCCGTGGACCGCGCCAACGGCTACATCTACTACTCCTTCACCAACCTGCTGGCGCGCTATGACTTCAAGGGCAACCTGGTGGGCACGCTGGTCGGCTGGACCGGCCACCTGGGCGACCTGGACTTCAACCCCGCCGATGGCAAGGTCTACGGATCGCTGGAGTACAAGAAGGACAACGCCTTCTACATCGCGATGATCGACGTATCGCGCATTGACCGGGTGGGCATCCGCGCCTCGGAGAGCGACATCCTGCGCACCGTCTACCTGCCGGAGGTCGTGGCGGACTACACCGCCGACGTCAACGGCGATGGGCGCTTCGAAGGCGATGACGGCAGGTACCGCGGCAGGGAGGCCGAATCACCCGACCACCGCTATGGCTGCTCGGGCATCGATGGCGTCTCGTTCGGCCCCCGCTTCGGCCGGACCGACGGACCGCGCCTGCTCACCGTCGCCTACGGCATCTACGGCAACACCGCGCGCAGCGACAACGATCACCAGGTGCTGCTGCAGTACGACACGGCGCAGTGGGATGCACTCGCGCGCCCGCTCACCGAAGCGGCGCCGCACCACAGCGGCCCGGCCACCGTCGACGGCAAGTACTTCGTGCGCACCGGCAATACCCGCTATGGCGTGCAGAACCTGGCGTACGACGACCACGGCCACCGCTGGTTGATGGGCGTTTATGCCGGCAACAAGCCACAGTTCCCGAACTACCTGATGTTCGCGGTCGATGCACGCAGCGCCCCGGTCCGGGCTGACCTGCGCGGCGTCGCCGGCCAACGCGCCGGGCAGTGGCAGAAGGGCCTGTTGTTGCCGCTGGCCGACATGGGCCTGCACGACACGGCCAGCGGCGTGCGGGGCTGGAACCAGAAGAGCGATGTCGGCCTGCAGCCACTGGGGGACGGCCTGTTCTACCTGGCCACGGACGCGCGCATCGATGGAAAGCAGAGCGCGGATCTGCGCCTGATGCGCTGGACCGGCGACGCACACCAACCGTTCCTACCGGTCGACGCCGACCTCCGCTAGGAGCGGCCCAGGCCGCGACGCGCGCGGCATGACTTCCCGCGCGTGCGCCTGCCATTGCAGGAACGTGGGCAATCGATGCACGTCATCCACCGTGGGCTTCGCCGCCGAGGTCGCTCCCACCGTTGCTGTCCGTACGGAAATGGCCTTGGGCTGCGGGAAATTCGGCATCAGCGATCACACACAACAAAAAGCACCTTCATACCGCGCCGACTGCGGCGGTGAAACGTAAAGGTTCTGTAATTGTCCGGACGTAACCTTCGCGCCGCTTGCACGGCGGACGCTCAGCTGTGTGCGGTACTCCCACACTTCTCCGGATGGAAACATGTTCGAACTCAGGAAGTCGGCGCTGGTCAGCGCCATCATGGCTGCGCTCAGCGTTTGCCCGGTTGCGCATGCACAGCAGTCGGCCGAGGCCATCGTGCAGGACGTGGGCATCGGCAGCCTGCGTGGCCGCGTGCTCAACACCGCCACCGGCGATTACGTGCGCAACGCCGAAGTGCGCATCGAAGGCAGCCGCAGCGTCACCTACTCGCAGGAAGGCGGACACTTCCAGCTGACCGGCATTCCGGCCGGCGAGGTCACGGTGCTGGTCCGGTACACCGGCCTGCAGGAATCGCGCAGCACGGTGCGCATCGAGGCCGGCAAGGCCAACGCGCTGGAGGTGGCGTTGCAGGCACCGTCGTACGCGGCCGGCAGCGGTGCAGCGACCGACCTGGACATGATCAAGGTCACCGCCTCGCGTGACGGCCAGGCCAGCGCCATCATGGAGCGCCGCGCCGCGATGAACGCCAAGAACGTGGTCGCCGCCGACAACTACGGCGCGCTGACCATGGGTGACGTCGGTGAATTCATGAAATCCATGCCGGGCCTGTCGCTGGATTACACCGAAGTGGACGCCACCGCCGTGCGCATCGGCGGCCTGGACCCCAAGTACTCCACCTTCACCACCGATGGCGCGCGCATGGCCACGGCCACCTCGAACAACAACTCGGGCCGGCAGAACTCGTTCGAGCAGATGTCCATCACCGGCATCGAGTCGATCGAGTTGAACAACACGCTCACCGCATCGATGGATGCAGACGCACCGGGCGGCAACATCAACCTGCGCAGCAAGTACGCCTTCCAGCGCACCAAGCGCGACATCGTGTTCCAGCTGGGCGCGGTGGGTACCTCCGACTCCACCTGGTCGGGCAAGTACTTCCCGGATGACAGGAAGCACTCCACGATCTACCCGTCCGGCCAGTTCGGCTTCGGCGACGTGTTCATGGATGGCCGCCTGGGCGTGGAGTTCAACACCAGCTACAACGCCAACTACGTGCAGCAGGACCGCATCCAGACCGACTACGCCTACAAGGCCGATGGCAGCGCGATGCCATACCGCGTGATGTGGCGCCCGGGCCCGAAGATGACCAGCCGCACCGCGGCCAACCTCAGCCTGGACTACCAGATCACCGATGACCTGGTCGCCTCGCTGCGCAGCACCTATTCGATGTATGACGTGGAGTACTTCAACCAGTACACCTACCTGATCTTCGGCACCCCGACCAAGTCCGAGGCCGCGTCCGGCTCCACGCCCAACCACATCGTGGTCAACCCGAACGGCACCAACACCCGCCTGCATACGCAGTATTCGCATCGCTATGCGGGCACGCCGGCCTACCTGGTCGCGCCCAAGCTGGAGTACAAGGGCGAGGACTGGGAAGTGGTGCTGCGTGGCAGCTACTCCGGCGCCGAGTTCAACTTCCGCGACAACAGCAAGGGCTTCTTCCAGCGCACCGACAGCTGGCTGACCGGGATCGGCTTCACCCTGGACCGTCCGTCGGAGAGCTCGCACGAATGGATCCTCAACCAGACCGCCGGACGCCCATGGGGTGACCCGGAGAGTTTCAACCGCGACGCCGACATCGGCTACAACATCCGCACCGCCGAATCGGACGCGCTCAACGACCAGCATGGCGTCAACCTCGACCTCAAGCGCCACCTCACCTTTTACGACAACCCGCTCACCCTGATGGGCGGGTTGGGCACGCGCAGCAATGACTGGCGCACCAACGAAGGCGCCTACAAGCAGTACAAGTACATCGGCCCGAACGGCAGCCAGACCGACCCGGCGTCGCAGATCCCGTGGACCGGTGACTACGACTTCGCCATCATCGGTACCGGCGCGGGCAACATGAACCAGCAGGGCTGGCGCGCGGACAGCAACTACGCGATGTACGACATCTTCAAGGAGCACCCGGAGTACTTCGCCCCGGACGTGGTCGGCAACCTCAAGCGCGAGCTGGACAACAACAAGCGCATCCAGGAAGAGGTGAACGCGGCCTACCTCGAGGCCGAGACCCGCATCGGCGACGCGCGCATCGACCTTGGCCTGCGCTACGAGCAGACCCGCACCGCCGCGCGCATCGCCGACGTGCGTCCGCTCAGCGAGGTCAAGGCCGCCGGCCTGGATCCCAACACGGTCGAAGGCCTGATGTTCCAGTACAACAACGGCCGCTACACCACCCGCCGCGGCAAGTACGACGACTTCTTCTTCAGCGGTGGCGTCAAGTACGACTTCACCGACAAGCTGGTCGGCCAGGTCTCCTTCAGCCAGTCGATCCTGCGCCCGGACTACGGCAACCTCGGCGGCGTGGTCTCGGTCAACGACGACACGATGATCGTCACCGTGCCCAACGCGCAGCTCAAGCCCGAGCACTCCACCAAGTACTACGCCAGCCTGCAGTACTACCTGGAGCCGTCGGGCATGCTCGGCCTGTCCTACTACAAGCTGGACATGAAGGACATGCAGGTCACCGGCATCACGGTGGACCCGCAGGACGTCGGCTTCAATCCCGGCGACTACGAGGGCTACACCTTCCGCAGTGCGCAGAACCTGCCGGGCACCAGTACCAACGAGGGCATGGTGCTGGAGTACAACCAGCAGCTGACCTTCCTGCCGGGCGCCCTCAAGGGCCTGAGCCTGTACGGCTCGCTGACCCACGTGAACCCGGACGGCCCACGCCAGAACCTGCCCAAGGAAGCGGCCAACTGGGGCGTGCGCTACAACTACGGCCGCTTCGATTTCCAGATCAACGGCAACTACCAGTCCAGCCACCGCGTCAGCGCGCTGAGCAACACGCCGACCACCGCCAACAACGGCATCCTGTACCGTGCCTCGCGCGAGCTTTGGAACATCAGCGCCACCTACAAGCTCACCGACAACATCGACGTGATGCTGGCCGGCCGCAACATCTTCAACGAGCCGGAAGTGATCTATTCCAACGTGGCCAGCCGCGTGCAGATGTACACGGTCTACGGCTCGATGTGGAACTTCGGCATCCGCGGCCGCTTCTGAGCCGGCCGCCACCCTGCACTCCGCCCTTCCCCGCCTGCGGGGAAGGGCCGGGACAGGCAGGCATCGGCATCCATGTCCTTCCCGCTTCCTCCAGCGTCCACCAGGAACCTTCGCAATGACCCTCAACATCGACCGTCGTCGCCTGATCATCGGCGCCGGCCTGGGCCTGGGCGCCCTGCTGCTGCCGGGTGGCAAGCTGCTCGCCACCGAGGTGATGAACGCCAGGGGGTTCACCCACAACGTGGCCAGCGGCGAGCCGGGACCCGATTCCATGCTGCTGTGGACGCGCTACGTCCCTGCGGGCAACACGGACGAGGTCCGCCTGCAGGCGGAGATGGCCCTGGACCAGGCGTTCACCCGCGTCGTCGGGGGCGCCATGGTGCGCACCGGCGCCTATCGCGACTGGACCGCCAAGCTCACCATCGACGGGCTGCAGCCCGGCACCACCTATTACTACCGGTTCATCGCGCCGGACGGCAGCCACTCGCCGGTGGGCCGCACCCGCACCCTGCCGGTCGGGGACGTCGCCAGCTTCAGGCTGGGCCTGTTCTCCTGCTCCAACCTGCCGATGGGCTGGTTCAACGCGTATGCACACGCAGCCCAGCGCCACGATATGGACCTGTGGCTGCACGTGGGCGACTACATCTACGAGTACGGCATCGCGTCCTACAAGCCGCATGACCGCATCGCCGAACGCCAGGTGCTGCCCGCGCATGACCATGAAATGGTCTCGTTGCTCGACTACCGCATGCGCCTGGCCTGTTACCGCGCCGACCCCGACCTGCAGAAGCTGCACCAGATGGCGCCGATGGTGGCGGTGTGGGACGACCACGAGATCACCAACGACAGCTGGGAGGGCGGCGCAGGGAACCACCAACCGGCTACCGAAGGCGACTGGAGCATGCGTAAGGCCGCCGGCATGCAGGCCTATCGCGAATGGCTGCCGATTTCAGACGAGCCGTGGAAGGCCTATCCCATCGGCGCGCTTGCCACCTTGTACCGCACCGAATCGCGCCTGCTCGGGCGCACCCGCCAGGCCGACATCGAAAGCGCCTTCGCGTCCGGCAGCCAGGCCGCGCTGGAAGCCTTCCGTGATGGTCCATGGCAGGACCCGTCGGCCACCATGCTCGGCCTGGAGCAGGAAAGCTGGCTGTACCGTGCGCTTCGCCAGAACGCGAGCCAGAGCATCTGGCAACTGGTCGGCATGGGCACCATCCTCGGTCGCACCGTGATGCCTGCCAAAACCGTGGACTGGCTGCGCCCGGATGCCAGCGCACGCACCGTGCAGGCGTTCACCGACTACGTGCGCGCGGCGCGGCTCGGCCTGCCGATGTGGATGGACCGCTGGGACGGTTACCCCGCCGCACGCTCGCGCCTGCTGCGTGCAGCCCAGCAGGCGGACGCCAACCTGGTGATGCTGTCCGGTGACAGTCACAACGCCTGGGCCTACTCGCTGCAGGAGGACGGCCGCCCCGCGGGCATCGAGTTCGCCGTGCAGGCCGTCACCTCGGGCGGCATCGAAGGCAGCGTGGTCGTGGATCCGCGTGACGTCGCCCGCATCTTCATCGAAAGCAATCCGGAGCTGGACTGGTGCGATACCTCGCGGCGCGGCTACGCGATGATCGACATCCGCCCGCAACGCATCACCGGCGAGTGGGTGTTCATGCAGGACATCAAGACGCAGGGCCTCGAGGTATCCGGCACCCACCGCATGAGCGCCGAGCGCGATCGCAGACGGTTCTCGGCATAGTCGCGCTGGAACGGCGTTGGTCGCGAAGCCGGTCGATTCTCCGTACGCACCCAGCTTGGCAACCGGTATCGGCTTCGCGCCTGATGGCGCTCCTGCGGCGGGGATTCACCGGTGGTGGGATGCGTGGTGCGCACGGCCGGAGCCGGAGCGCTTGCCGCCGCCATCGTGCTTGTTCACCGTCGCCCAGGCGATGCGTTCGGCATCCTTCTTCGAACCGCCCCTCCTTGCGCTCGCTTTGTTCGATGTGCTCGGCCTGCCGCTTCTGCTTGTCGGTATAGGCACTCTTGTCGCCACGGGTCATGGTCGCTGCTCCTGCAGGCACGGTGGTGGCCTGCCGGTGTCCAGACTGCGCAGCCGCCCGTAATCGGCATGTGCAGGTACCGTTGCATGCGCGCATTCAACACCACGGGTGTGCACGGCGTTCAGCGCCGGCCCATCAACTTGAATGGCCGACGCTCACCTTCTGCTTGCACAACCGGTGCAGTCCATTAACCCGAGCGGGCGCAGGATGTGATCGGGTCTTTGCAGGGCCCGCGTTCATCCCCACAAGGCCGGAGGTACGTCCATGAAACGTCACCCTAGCTGGTTGTTGATCCTCGCCGTGGCAGCCGTCCCCACCTGCGCACCGGTGGCCACCGCCACGCAGACGATGCAGGAAGGTCCGCCGCCGCAGATGGCTCCTGCCACCGAGAAGCCGCCCAGCGATGCCTGGATCACCACCAAGGTAAAGGCGGCGCTGGTCGCCGCCGCCGATGTGCCGGGCATGGATATCCGCGTGGAAACCCAGCGCGGCACGGTCATGCTCAGTGGCCACGTTCCCACGCAGGAGCAGGCCGACCGCGCGGTCGCCACCGCGCGCCGGATTGATGGCGTGCAGAGCGTGGACAGCAGTGCGCTGATCATTGGTGACGCAAGCGCCGGCCACTAACGCAGTCCCCACGGCATCTCTGGCCGCTCACCGCGGCAACCGCCCGGCAGCGATCATTTCCTGCCGGGAGGCTGCCTGCCGCCGCCGTCGCGGTCAGCTGCCCAGTTCGATGCGGGCCACGCTTTCCTCGCCGCCCTTGGGATCACCCTCGCCGTTCTTGATGCTCACGTACAGCACGTTGTTGCGCGCATCCAGCGCTAGGCTGTTCGGATGGGTCGGCACGGACCAGCTGCCCACCGGGCGATAGCTGTCGCTGTCATAGGCGGTGACCGTCCCGGCTTCCCGGTTGGTCACGTACAGGCGCTTGCGCGCTGCATCGAGCAGGATGCCGAGCGGACCGGCATCGGTCGGGATGCTCGCCAGCTCCCGCCCGGTACGGCGGTCCAGCACTAGCACGCGCTGGCCGGGGTGGCGCGAGACGAAGCCATCGATGCTCTTGCCCTGGTAGGCGCGGATCATCTCCAGCCCCTGGTCGGTGACGAACAGGCGCTCACTGCCGGGGTCCAGCACGATGTTCATCGGTTGCTCGGCGCTGATCCTGAAGCGTTGCTCGACCTTGCCGCTGTCGGTGCCGACGGTGACCACCTCACCGCGCAGGTTCGAGGTGTACACGCGCTTTCCGGCGGCATCCAGGGCCAGCCCCGGGGCCTTGGCGTTACCCAACCCGGCAATGGTGTCCAGCAGCGTCAGCGATTGCGTGTCGACCACGAACAGCACGCTGCCTTCCTGCGAATGCCCGGTGACATACAGGCGATGGTTGGGCGCATCGACCACCAGCTCGCGCAGGTCGTGGCTGTAACGGGGCTTGCCGTCACTGCCGGTTACCTTCTCCATCAGCTGCACGGTGCCAATGGCCATGCCCTGCGCGGTGTCGACCACGGTCACCGAGGTGTCCACGGTGTTACCGACGTACAGGCGGTGGTTGCTGTCGTCCAGCACCAGGCCGAAAGCCTTGCGCTCCAGCGGGATGCGGGCCTGAACGGCGAGCGTGCGCGGGTCCAGGCGCAGTACCTGTGCCGGCCCGGCATCGTCACCGAAGCCGCCGGAGGAGGCGACGAACAGCGCCTGTTGCGAAGGGCTGTAGGCCAGCTCGTACAGGCCCTTGGCCACGGCCTCGCGCTGCACGCTGGCAGGCGCGCCATCGGCAGCGGCCGGCGCATTGCCGGAGGCCATTGCCAACGGCGCAGCCAACGCGAAGGAAACCGCCAGCGCGAGGGCGGCGGAACGGAAGAGGGAATGAGAGTGCATGCGAGCGTCCTTTGGTCGGGCACGAAGGGTGTCCTGGCTCGCTGGGCCGTCGTCGGACGGCAGGTCCCGCTGCATGAAGCGTGGGTGGCTTGCTGGTGCCGGCATGGTAGGGAAAAGCGAAGGCGGAGTCGAGCATCCGCCTTCGCAGCCGTTGCCGCCTATTGTGCGCTGGCCGTCGCTCCGCCGAGATGGCGTGCGAGGAAGGCCAGCAGGCGCTGGTAGTACGCACGGCGATGCGGCTGCGTGTAGAAGCCGTGCCCCTCGTTCGGGTAGTAGAGCGTCTCCACCGGCACGCCGGCACGCTTGAGCGCCTTCTCCATGCGTTCAGTATGTTCCACCGGTGCACGCTCATCCCTGCCGCCGGCCGCAAGGAAGACCGGCACTTTGATCTGTTCGGCGAGGCGGCTGGGCGAGCGTGCCGCCAGCGTATTGCGCTCGCCCAGCCATTCGGCGGCCCACGTACGCCCGGAACGGCTGCGCGAGGATGCATCGCTGTGCATCAACTCCAGGTCGTAGACGCCGACATACCCCACCGCACACCGGTACAGCTCCGGGTCGCGCACAGCGCCCATCAACGCAGCGTATCCCCCATAGCTTGCGCCGTAGATGCAGATCCGATCAGCCTGGGCGATGCCCTGTGCAACGGCCCAGCGGGTGGCATCGGCCAGGTCATCCTGCATGCGTCCGCCCCATTCGCGCACACCGGCATCGGTAAAGGCACGGCCATAGTTGCCCGAGCCTCGGTAGTTCACGCGCAGCACTGCATACCCGGCCGCCGCCAGCAGCTGCGCATCGTCATCGAACTCCCAGCCGTCAAACACGCCATAAGGTCCGCCGTGCGGCAGCAACACCATCGGCTTTGCCCCCGCGGCGCCCCTGGGCTCGGTGAGGTACCCGTGCAGCGTCATGCCGTCGCGTGCCTTGAAACTCACATACCGTGTGGCCGGCATCTGGTCCGGGATGAACCACTCGCGGCGACTGAAGATCCGGTTGGCCTTGCGCTCCTGCGTATCGAACAGGAAGTAGTCGCCGTTGTTGCGGTCGCTCCACACGTACAGCAGCACCAGCCGGCCATCGGCAGTGGCCGAGGTCAAGCGGATCGCATCGCCACTGAAAGACTTCTCCAGGCTGCGGTACAACCGTGCCGCGCGGCCGTTCTCGTCGAAGAAGCGGTTGTCGACCCGTTCGCGCATGTACGACGCGCCCACCGGCGTGCGGCCGTCGAGGTCATACAGGATCCGGTACGGGTCCACGACTGCATCGCGCAACAGCTCAATTTCCTCACCCGTGGCCGGGTTCCAGGAAACAATCGCGTCCGGACCGGTCCTGCGCTCCACCTGCAGGTAGGCCAGCGTGCCGTCGGCGCTGAAACCCAATGGGTAGCGCCGGTGCCCGCTGCTGCCCTCGTCATTGATCAGCCGCCATTCCTGCCCGCGCGCGTCGCGGTAGTACAGCTTGGACACGTTGTCGGTGTTGGCACCCACCGCGAATCGCACCTCGCCGGAAGCGTCTGTCTTGAAGTCCGCACGCCGCACCGGCACATCCGCGATGCGGGCCCGGTGCCGGTTGTAGATATCGAGCTTCTCGATGCGGATGAATGGATCGCTCGCCACCGGCATCGCCGATACCAGCACATTGCGCGCATCGTCTGCCAATGGGTCCAGCATGTATACCGATTGATCGAAGGTGGACTTGTATTCAGAGACGATCCCCGCCCTCTCGTTGACCCCGTAAGGGCTGGCCAGCAGCATGCTCTGCTTGCCGTCCACGTTCACTGCGTACAGCTCGCCAATGGCCACCGGAGTATCACGCGAGCCCTGCCGGCGTGCCATGGAGATGACCACGCGCTCGTTGTTCGCCCACCAGAAGTCATCCACCACCGAGTTGGCGTCCCCGGAGATGCGCGCGGTGAAGGCGTTGTCGGAACGGCGCAGGATCAGCAGCGCGGTGCGATCCTCCAGCGGCGCGGTCACCGCGTAATGCAAGCCGTCGGGCGAGATCTTCACCCACTGGTACATGTCCTGCCTGACGAACGGCTCCACGTCCAGGGTTGCCGCACCGGCAACTGGCATACCTGCCATCAGCACGAACAACACGCGCATCCATAACCGCATATCGAACCTTCCGTTCGCTGCCCCAGCCCCCGCTGGCGAAGCGAGCATGGCGAAAAATGCCAGCAGCGTCGAGTGCCGTCGACCGGCGCCCCCGCCTCAGCGTGGGCGCAGCCTTTCGCATTCCCTCGCCGCGGCGTACTGCGTGTTGTCCTGCAGCCGGGCACGCATCGACGGCAAGCCGTCCAGCCGCGCATGGAGATGGGCATCAACCGGCACGAGCGCGCGCAGCGTGCGGCTGACCGACAACGACCAGTTCTGCCTGTCCGGCGCTTCCATCGGCGCGTAGTCGCCAGCGACCCACGGCACCAACATGGCGTGCTGTGCGGTCGAGTGCCAACGCTGCTCGCGGCCCTGGCGATGGAGGATGCGCAGCTGGACGTAGGGGTAGTCATCGGTCCAGCGCATCCCGGTGCCATAGTAGGCATCCACCTCATCCCGCACGCTGCGACCGCGCAACCGGCTGCGCGCCAATGCACGCAGCTCATCAGCATCGCAGGCCAGTGGCGGCCAGGTGCTCCAGAACGTAGCGGGAATGAGCTCGCTGCGCCGCACTCCGCCTGCGATCTCGCGCATGGCACGTTCGCGTTGCCACGGGCGCTCCTGCAAGGCGGCCAGCAGTTGCGCCACTGCCGTCGACGTCACCGGCCACTCCCCGGCACGGACGCCACCGGCGGTGCTCTCATAGTGCCCCTGCAGGTGGAATCCACCACCTCCCCGGACGGGAACAAGAACGAACGTCTCGTTGATGACGCCCCAGCCAGTATGTTCGTAGCTGATCTCGATACGGTCGATATCGGCAACATCCGCCATCGGCAATGGCGGCTCCGTGCAGGAGCATCCCTCCAACAGCAGCACTCCCAGGACAAGCCAACAAGCACGCATCCGACATCCTCCCTAGATGCAGCCATTCAAGCATCATCCGCGCCATCACCGCCACGCGCACCCAACTGCGGGTTTCGCGTGCCACAATCCAAGGACTCCAAGGGGATGGGATGGACGGATGACTCTCAGGCACATGGCCATGCTGGCTGTTCTGTTCGGCTGTGTTTCCGGTACGGCCATCGCCGCGCCCGCAGCGGATGTGTTCTACCGGCAGCGCGTCGCCGAGGCCCTGGCCATCGCCGCCGACGAACCCGGCAGCCGCGCCGATGCGCTGTTGGACCGGCTGCTGGCCGATCCGGACTTTGCCGGTCTGCCACCCGCCGAGCGCAACCGCCTGCTGTCACGCGCGGCGCTGGTTGCCTGGCAGAACGACCGCCTGGACGTCGCCTCGCAACGGTATGCGGAGCTGGCCCGGCTGGACAGCGACAACCCCGATGATTGGTACCGCATGGCCGGCGTGGCGATGCAGAAGGACGACATGGACGGCGCCGCCGAAGCCATGACCGAATTCGCCGCACGCTGGCCGGAATACCTGGACAACACCCGCCCCGAACTGCTGTTCATGCTGGCCACCCACGGCGATACCCGCAGCCCGGCACGCATCGGCTTCCAGCAGGCCCTGTTCGATGCCAACTGGAAGGGCGGCAGCTCCAACACCCCGGGCGCCATCTGGTTCCGGCTGGCGCGCGCACGCCTGGAGCAGGGCAACGTGGAGGCCGCGCGTGCCGTGGTCCAGCGTATCCAGGAGCCGGAGTTCCTGATCTCGATGCGCGCGGACAAGCGTTTCGACCCGGTGTTCAACCGCGACCGCCCGCGCTTCGACGTCGCCCTGGCGGTCGATCGCCAGATCGCCCTGCTGCGCACCCGCACCCAGGTATTCCCCGACCGCCTGGAGCCGCTGCTGCACCTGAGCAATGCCCTGTTGCTGGCCGGCCGCAACGAGGACGCCATCGCGCTGTCCGACGCCGCCGTCGCCCGGATCGCCGCCGCCAGCACCGACAAGCCGGCCTTCAGCGACATGGACCAGCAGGTCTGGCTGATGAACAACAAGGCCATCGCACTGCGCCGGATGGGACGCACCGAGGAAGCCATCGCTGAAATGCGTCGCGCCAGCCAGCTCAGCGAGAATGGCGAGGAGAACATCAGCCAGGTGTTGAACCTAGGCGAATTCGAATGCGCCAACGGTAATGCCGCCGAAGCCATCCGCATCGTTGCCGCCGCGCCGCTGGCCAACCTGAGCAACTATGGCAAGGCGGTGGCGGCCCATGTGCGCCACTGCGCCGCCCTGCAGCAGGACGACAGCCGCCAGCAGAAGAAGGCGCTGAAGGAACTGCACGCGCTGCGCGATGATGCGCCCATGCCGTATCTGGATGCGTTGATCCAGGTCGAGCCGGAGCAGGCCCTGGCCTTCATGCGGCAGCTGCTGGCCCGGCCGGACAGGCGCAACGACGTGCTGGACTGGGCCCAGGACTGCCTGCAGTCACCGCTGCTGCCCGGCGAGCAGGTTCCCCAGCAGCGGCAGGACGCGTTCCTCGCCCGCGCCGATGTGCGGGCCGCCATCGACGGCGTCGGCCGGATCGAGCGCTACCCGCTGTACTGCCGGCAGTCGCGCTGAGCTTCCGCCGGCACCGCCCTTCACCAAGAGCCGCTTGCACGGCCGTTTGACCACTGCACCTCGGGGCTGGCGCGCGGCCCCGCAAAGCTCTGCATCGCACGTCCCGCCTACGGACGATGCCACGTGCGGCCCTGGCAGCCGGCACGTTGTGCCATGCCGGCTGCCAGGATCGGAGCGATCAGAAGTTCAAGCTGACTTCTACGCCGAAGGTGCGCGGATCGTTGTAGACGCCGTAGGTGCCCACGCCGGAATTGCCGGAGCTGTAGAAGATGTGCTCTTCATCGAACAGGTTGCGTGACCACACTGCAAATTCAGCGGTCGCACCGGAGGTTCCCATCGGCACATCGACCAGGGCAACGCGAGCATTGAATACCAGCGAATCGTCGGTCAGTGTCTGGTCGCTCTCGCTGGTGTAATAGCCATCGGACCAGTTGCCATCCAGGTGGAGACGCACCGCCGATGCCCGCAGCGGCACCAGATAGTCCAGCGTTGCACTGCCGGCATTGCGTGGTGCGTACAGCGGCAACACCGTCACCAGCGGGTTACCTTCCACGTAGGGGTTGGGCGCGGTGAGCGCATCGGCATCGGTGTAGGCGTAGTTCAGGCCCAACGTCAGGTTGTCGGCCGGGACGATGGCAAACTCCAGCTCCGCCCCCCGAGACTTCCCGGACGTGGCCGCATTGGTGGTATCGGACACCGTGCGGCTCTGCCCCGGGGCCAGCGGCAAATAGAAGTCCATCTGCTTGTTCTCGATCTTCGAGTCAAACACCGCAAGGTTCAGTCGCGCCCGCCCGTTCCAGAACTGGGATTTGAGCCCCAGCTCGTAGGCCTTCACTTCCTCCGGTGCAAAGGCGCGATAGCTGAACGAGCGTGAGTTCGCGCCCCCGGCCTTGAAGCCGGTGCCGTAGCGCGCATACAGCATGACGTCGTCGGCAAGGTCATACCCGATGTTCACCATCGGATCGAAGCGGCTCCAGTTTCCTTCAAAGGCAAGGTCGGAGGGCACGCCATCCAACGTGCGCAGTACGCCTTCCTTCTTCTCCCGCGACCAACGACCACCCGCAGTCAGGTGCAGGCGCTGTATGGCTTCCGGTGTCCAGGTCGCCTGGCCGAAAATGCCCAGGCTATCCGTCCATGCCTTGCTGGAGCGGGCTACCGTGACCTTGGACAGATCCAGTGGCAGGTTGATGCTGGTGTAGCCGGTTCCATCCTGATTCCAGCGCGCGGTGTTCGGGGTCTGCGCATCATCGGCGGCCGCTTCCTTGTAGTAGAAGGCACCCAGAACGAACTGCACGGCGTCAGTGTTGCCCACCAGCTGCAGCTCCTGGCTGTACTGGTGCTGCCAGACATGGGCGATGCTGTAGCGGCCGAACTCGCCGCCGGGCGTAAAAGTGGAGATACCGTCGATCAGGCCCATGTCGAACTGGCTCTGCTCCAGCTCACGGTAAGAACTGATCGACTTGAGCTCCAGGTTTTCCGCCAGCGTCCATCCCATCGCCAGCAAGTGACCGTCGGTCTTGCCCACGCTGTCTTCCTGCGGCCCACCCAGGATCGAGGTATCACGACGGCTATCCTGCAGGCCAGCCCGCTGCAGCGGGCTCACCGACTCGCCTGCCACCAGGAGCTGTGCGTGATACGGGGTCGTTGCGTCGTAGGAATTATCGTAGGCATAGGTCGCCTCGAACCCATCACGCGGCTGCCACAAGGTAGTCAGGCGCAGGCCGCGTTTGTCATAGGCATTGAAGTCCCTCTCGCCACGCATCGGGTTATCGGTGGTGCCACCACGCGAGGTCTCCAGACCATCGATCTTGAAACTGAAGTCGCCCACACGCGGGAGATCCAGGTGGATCGCGCTGTTGTGGCCGCCGTAGTTCGAGACCCCGGCGGTGGCGCGCAGGCCAAATTCACCAGTAGGCTGCCGGGTGACGATGCTGATTGCGCCGCCTTCGGTGTTGCGCCCGAACAAGGTGCCTTGCGGCCCTTTCAACACCTCGATGCGCTCCACGTCGTACAGCGCCGTTCCCAGCCCTTGTGCACGGCCAAGGAAAACGCCATCGACGTACACACCCACACCGGTATCGCGTGCAGGCTGGTTGGCATCACCGGAAACGCCAATACCCCGGATGCCCATCGTCAAGGCAGACGAGCGTGTCGCGTACGGTGCGATGCGCAACGATGGAATCGAGCCATCGGCCAGGCTACCCAGCGATATGGCATGCCGATCGTTCAACGCGCTGGCATCCAGCACCGACACCGAGATGGGGGTCTCCTGCAGGTTGGTCTCGCGCTTCTGCGCGCTGACCACGACTGCGTCCAGGGTGGCAGCAACCGCCACACGCTCGACCTCGGCATCCGCTTGAATGGCATCTGCCTCGGTCGCGCATACGGCACCAGGCAAGACCAACGAGGCATGGATGAGGCACACAAAGGTACGCGCATGCGGGATGCGCACCGATGCGCGCGAAAGGGGATGGATCATGATCTGGACGTCACTCGGCTGGAAAAGAGTGGCGAATCCTGGTGAGCCCGAATGACAGTTTGGAGACGCGGGAAACGCCTGGCTGTACCCTTGTTCGCGCGACCAGATCGGACTGTACCGATGCTGATGACAGTCGAATTTCAGTCACTTTGCATGTTACCCGGATGGCGCGATTCAACGTGCCACGCACACGTACAGGCGCACCTCCCCGGCAAGCGCCGTATCCATCGCCCGACGGCACATCATCGTCCCAGCATCACACTGTTTCCCAACAGTTGGTTGCAGATATGACGACAGATCGTTCCGATATCGACAACGCCAATCAGTGTTGCCTCGACCGCCGCAGCGCCAGGTTGTAGAAGCTCGAGTACACCGTGGTCACCGACAGCGGCACCGCGATGGTTCGCGCGATTTCCGGCGTACCGGCCAGCCAATGCAGGGTGGTCAGCAGTACCAGCGATACCGTCATCGCCACCACCGGCGGCAGCCACCCGCCCACGCTGCCCGGCAGGCGCACCGACATGGCCTCGATCATCCGCTTCAGGAACAGCGTGATCAGCGCCGACAGGGTGCCCTGCACCACGCCGGCGATCAGGGGGCGTGGCATCGGATGCGCGCTGTTGGCGAACACCGCCCAACCGCCCATGCCCAGGAACGCCACCGCCATGTGTACCGCGCTGCTGCGCATCGCCGCTGTCGCCCGCTTCATTGCCTGCCGCTCTCCTTGAGGGCGCGCGCCGCGCGGCGCCGCTCCGTTGTCATGGGTCCAACCCCAGGAACACCCGCATCCGCGCCAGCTCATCCTCCAGCCCGCGCCGGAATGCGGCGTCACGCGGTGCCCGCCCCGCCACGTAGCCCAGCTGCGCCTGCAGCTGGCCGCCAGCCACCCCGAGGTTGCCCCAGCCGATCACCTGCTCGCCCCACAGCAACGGCAGGGCGTAGTAACCGAGCTTGCGCTTGGCCGGCGGGGTGTAGGCCTCGAAGCGATAGGCCCATCCCCAGAACTGTTCGAAGCGGCGCCGGTCCCAGACCACCGGATCGAACGGCGTCAGCAGCCGCACCGCGTCATCGGGCTTCCAGCGCGCCGAGGCCGGGTTCTCGCCCTCGGGCCAGAACCAGTCCACGCCCTCCACGCGTACCGTGCCAAGACGCTGCCGTGCACGCTTCAGCGCATCGGCACGCAGCCCCTGCCATTGCGGCACGCCACTGCGCAGGTGGCCCAGCAGTTGGCCCAGGCTGGCCGCCGGCAGCGGTGCGTACTTGCCCACGATGATGTCGAGCAGCGCGTCCAGCCGGGCCTGAGCAACCTCCGCCGTCACCGGCGTCGCATCGCCCTGGCGCAGCGCGTACACGCGGGTTCCGCCCTCGCGCCGTGCCACCCGCAGCAACCCGCGGTAATGCATGCCGTCCAGCAGCTCGGTGCTGGCATTGGACGAGCCGCCAAACCAGTTGGTGGTCTTGCCGTGGGCGAACTGCGCATCGACCTCGCGCGGATGCACCACGCCACGTTCGGCGATGAACTCGCGCACCGCATGCGCCTGTTTCCAGCGCGCCGGCGTCCATACCACCCGCGCCTGACGCGGGTGCATCAAGGCATGGTGCGCGCGCGGCAGGAAGCCGTAGTTGACGAAGAAATCCTCTTCCAGCGCCAGCCGCGGATAGCGGCGCTCCAGCTCACCGGCGCGATAGCCGGTGACGCGGTGGCGCAGGGTCAGGTCCTGCGCACGCGCCGGCGCTCGGATCGGATCGGCCTGGACAAAGCCAAGCTTGCCGATCGCCCGCATCAGCGTGGTCGGCGTGAACAGCGAGCGGGCGATGGCATACCGGCGAAGATGGTCGAGGGTGGGCTGCATGGGGGAATGATGCACGCATTCCCCCCGCCCCACCCAGTGCCGCCGGGTTCAGCGCTGGCCGCTGGCCGCGCGGCAGTAGTATTCGGCCAGTGCGAAGCTCAAGGGATGCTGCGCGGTGAGCCCCCATTCCGCTTCCAGCGCGCCGGTACGGAACCGCACCACGCGGTCGGCCACCCCACGCGCCTCCAGCAGGCCGGGGAGTTTGGCGCCGAGCGCGCTGGCATCCAGCGCCTCGTCGCTCACGATGCACAGCCCCACGCCGGCAGCCAGCGGCGCTTCCTGCAACATCTCCTCAAGGTCTTCGATGCTGCCCTTGTCGTTGTCGATGGAATCGACCTCGGCCCCTTCCTCGGCCAACCGGTACTGCAGCTGGTCGGCATCGAGGAACAGCGTCATCAACGACGGCGCCGGACGGGGCGGCGCGTCGCACTTCTTCGGCCACGGCGCGGTCTGAACCGGGCTGAGGCTGCCGTCGGCAGCGACCTGGCGCACCGCAATCCCGCATCGCATGGCATCGAAGTCGCGGATCATGTCGCCCTCGTAGTCCACGCCCGCCTCAGGGACGAAGCTGACCTGCACCCCGCGTCCGCGCCCGCAGCTCAACCCGGCGCCGCTGGCGATCTGCGCCTGCAGCGCCACCGGCTGTCCCGGCACCAGCACGAACTCGGTGTAGTAAGGGTTGGCCATCAACCGGTTGCGGTCTTCCAGCGTGCGCGTGGTATCGCTCTGCGGGATGCCAATGGAGGTATTGGGCTGGCGCTTGCCGACCAGCGCCTTGAAGCCGAGCGACACCGCACCCGAACCCTCGATTTCCTCCTCGTAGGCATCCTCGCAGTGGGCGTTGGTGAACATGGTCAGGCCAACGCCGTTCTGCCCGAACAGGCGGATGCGGGCCGGGCGCTCGACGCTCGCGGGCGCAACCGGCGATGCCTGCGCCTGCACGGCCGATGCATCGATGAAGGAAACGCTGGCCAGGGCCAGCAACAGGGCGCGGGGGAACATGGGTACGAACTCCATTTCGAAAGGCGGATCGCCGGAAGAGGAAAGGGCGGCGCACGATAGCGCATCGCCGGTGACAGCATCGGCCGCGCGGACGGGAAATTGAGCCTGTTCCCTCAGCCCAACCCCTCTCCCCGCATGCGGGAGGGGGCCGGAGCAGGCCGCTCCTGCAGGCTGGCACGTTTCCTGCCCCTGCAAGTCCCAGTCCCCTGACCCATCGCGGGGCACTAGTCCGCAGCGTTTCGGATTGAATCCAGCAGCAGCTGGCACTGACCATTTCCGTGCGGCATGAGCCGCTTCTGGAGTTCGTTCCATGGAAAGGATCCGATCCACATTCGCTGGCCTGCTCTTCGCCGCCACCGTGCTGCTCACCCCCACTCCCGCGATCGCCGGCGGGGTGGTCGAATGCAACCGCTGCCCGTCCACCGTCAATGCTGCCATTTCCAAAGGGCCGGGTATTACCGTGGTCGTCGACTTCGAAAGCGCCAAGCTGACCGCCTACGATGTCGAGTACGACAAGGAGTTCAAGCGTTGGCGCACCCTCCGTGTCACCGTTCCAGCGAAGATCTCGGCGGCGTTCTACCGGATTCTTGAAGCGGCGGCTGCGGCCCCTTCCTCCCAACCGACCAATGGTTACCCAGGCTTCGGTGGTCCCGCGCCGGCAGATGAGGCAGCACGTGGGCGCTCCAAGGATTCGAAGGGCGGGCTGGTTGTCACGGCCCACCCGGATGACCCCCAGTTCTCCAACCCCACGGGCATCCGCTTTCCGGATGCCTACAAGAACTTCAGCGCCAGTGACATCGTCATGTCCGCCACGTCACGGACTCGGTTCGGCAGGGAAATCGCCCTGGACCTCGCCGGCGCAAACACCACCAGCGCGGCCTGGAACTCGGTTGCACTCACCCTGCAGGAGCTGGCGCTTTCCTGGGGCTCCCTGCGCGGTGCCGGGTCCATCATCGTGATGGTCAATTGGCGCGACGGCTCACGGACCGTCTATCGGGTCACCGTGGACAACGTGGGAGAGGCGAAGTACGTGACTGGCGAGAGTCGCGACGGTCTCGGCAACAAGTTTCCGGACGCAACCATCGCGACCCGCGATACCGCACCGGAGTACGCAGGCAACTACTACTTCGGCGAAGGCCGGGAAGGCTCGAGAAATCTGGAACGCTGGATCGAATCCGCCCGTCTCTACGGCGTCCCGATTGGAGGCTCCGCCGCGGGACGCAACCGGATGTCGTGCAGCTGGAATGGCGAGACGATCAACTGCAGCATCCGATGACGTCCCGCTTCACCTGCCTGTAGGGGGCTTCCGCCCAGTTGGCCGCAGGCATGAACGTGTCGGCCACCCTCTGCAGGCCAGGTGGGATGGAGGGGAGGCATTCCCCTGCCTCGCGCATTCGGACTCCGGTCATCCATGCATGGCGCCCCTCTCCCTGCATGCGGGAGAGGGGCGTTGCCGCACGTCCCCTCCCCTTGCCGGCCCGACGCGCTACCCTGTCGCCCCTGCACCGCCACGCCCGCCCCGCTTTGCCATGACCACCTCCCCTCACCGCGTCCAAGGCCTCAACAACGACGAGGTGCCGGCCGACTGGCCTGCGATCAGCGCCGGCGAGATCACATGGCTGGCGACGCGCTTCCCGCAGCTGGAAGCCACGGCAACGCTGATCTGGCACAGCCCACGCCCGATGTCCGCTGCGGCCATCGCGCAAGGCGTCAATGGCAGGGTCTTCATCAAGCGCCACCATCACCGCGTCCGCACCGCCGCCACGCTGGCCGAGGAGCACCGCTTCATCGCGCACCTGGCCCGGGCAGGTGTACCCGTGGTTGACGTACTGGCGGACCGCAGCGGAGCCACCGCCCTTGCGCACGAAGGCTGGACCTACGAGCTGCATGCCGTCGGCGAGGGGGACGACCTGTACCGCGATGCGCCATCATGGACGCCGCTTACCGACCTCGCCCAGGCACGCGAGGCCGGTCGCATGCTGGCCACGCTGCACCACGCAGCGGAGAGCTACACCGCGCCACAGCGCGACACCCACATTCTGGTCGCCCGCGATGACCTGATCCGCAGCCCAGACCCCATCGCGCTGCTGGCACGCGACGCCTCCACGCGCCCGGCCCTGCACGACTACCTGTCCCGGCGCCCATGGCTGCAGGAGCTGCAGCAGGATGTGCTGCCCTGGCACAACGGCTTGGCCGCGCGCCTGCAGGCCGAGCCACGCCTGTGGGCACACAACGATTGGCATGTCTCCAACCTGCTGTGGCGGCGCGAGGACGAGGCGACGCGGATCGCCAGCGTGCTCGACTTCGGGTTGGCCTCGCCAACCAGCGCGCTGTTCGACCTGGCCACCGCCATCGAGCGCAATGCCATCGCCTGGCTGGAACTGGAGCGCGGCATGGCTGCCGTGCATGTGGATACCGCACTGGCCCTTCTCGACGGCTACCGGCAGGTGCGCCCGCTCCCGGCCGCCCAGGTACACCTGCTGGCCGATCTGCTGCCCGTCGTGCATTTGGACTTCGCACTGTCCGAAGTGGAGTATTTCCACGGCATCACCGGCTCCACCGCCAATGCCGACGTCGCCTACTACGACTTCCTGCTCGGCCACGCCCGCTGGTTCGGCGGCGCCGACGGCCAGGCCCTGCTGACCGCCCTGCACGCCGCTGCCTGAATACCAACGGGGCGCAAATCCGTACCGTTTGTGGTCAAATACGCGCCTGAAGCGGGGGTGCCTGGTTTTTGCAGGCTGAGAGAGTCCCTTGGAACCTGATCCGGTTTGCACCGGCGTAGGGAGCTTTGAGCAGCAGGCACACCGCCTCCATGGCGTTGCGCGTGCGCGCCTTCGCTTCGTCTCCCCCATCGGCTGATGACGAAACGAATGAACCGCTGCTATCGAATCTCGCTGTTGACTGCTGCCCTGAGCGCGGCCCTGCCGCTGCACGCCAGCAACCCCGAAACCGCTGCCGCCGACCGCTCGCCCACCGAGCTGGCCGCGGTGCGCGTGCAGGCCGAGCAGCCGCATGCAAAGAACACCCAGTCCAACAGTTTCGGTGTGGGTGACTGGAAGAACACCCCCGCCTCGATCACCGTGCTGGACCGCGAGCTGCTCGACAGCCGCCACGTGCGCACGCTGTCCGAGCTGGCCTACAACGACGCATCGCTGGGCGACAGCTACGCGCCGGTCGGCTATTACCAGAACATCGCGATCCGCGGCTTCGCGCTGGATACCGCCACCGGCTACCGCTTCAACGGCCTGACCATCGCCGGTGAGCAGCGCCTGGCGCTGGAGAACGTGCAGCAGGTGGAGATCCTCAAGGGCGAAGCCGGCCTCGCTGCTGGCGTAATCGCACCGGGCGGCGTCATCAACTACGTCGGCAAGCGCCCGGCCGAAGTGCGCAGCGTCACCCTCGGCACCGATTCGGAAGGCAGCCGTTACGCCGCCATCGACGTCGGCCACTGGGTCACGCCGCGCATCGGCCTGCGCTTCAACGCCGCGTGGGATGACAGCAGTTCCTATATCGACAACGCCGATGGCCGCCGCAACTTCTACGCACTGGCCACCGACTGGCTGATCGGCGAGCGCGGCAAGCTGGAAGTGGACGCCAACTATCAGGCCAGCGCGCAGCGCTCGGCGTCCGGCTACCAGTTGCTGGGCGCCACCGCGTTGCCGCGCAACGTTGACCGCAAGAAGATGCTCGGCCACCAGGCATGGCAGGCACCGGTCGGCATCGACAGCACCAACCTCACCGCGCTGCACACCTTCGACTTCAACGCGGCCTGGCAGTCACGCGTGTCGGCCAGCTACAGCCGCTCGGTCATCGACGACAACGTCGCCTTCGCCTACGGCTGCTACTACGCCGCCGAATGCGCCGACGGCAGCGTGCCGGGCAACTACTTCGCGCCCAACGGCGACTACGATATCTACGACTACCGCAGCCCGGACGACACCCGCCGCAACCGCCAGCTGCGCGCCGAGCTGCGTGGCCAGTTCAGCACCGGCAACGTCGCGCACCAGCTGACCGTGGGTGCGGACTACTTCGACCGCACCGTGGACAAGCGCCGCAACGTCAACGAGTACGTGGGCACCGCCAACATCCACGACAAGGACGTACCGCAATTCGCACCCTCGCCGCTGCAGCCGGGCCCGTCGGTGCGCCGCCTGGACAGCACGCAGAAGTCGCTGTTTGTGCTCGACCGCGTGAGCTTCGCCGACGATTGGCAGCTGCTGGCCGGTGGCCGCTTCGTGCGCCTGGACGAGCGCGCCTTCGACAAGCGCGGCAACCTGGAACGCAGCAACCGGCTGTCGCGCTTCCTGCCGCAGACCGCGCTGATCTGGAGCGCCAACGACGATCTCAACCTCTACGCCAGCTATGCGCAGGGCATTTCGCTCGGCCAGGAGGCACCGTTCTGGACCACCAATGAAGGCACCTTCCTGCCGGCGGTGCGCTCGCGCCAGGTCGAGGTCGGCGCCAAGTACACCCCGTCGGATGCGCTGACGTTGAGCGCGGCGCTGTTCCGCATCAACCAGCCGTTCCAGTACGCCAAGCCCGACGACAGCGACTACGGCTACACCTTCGTGCAGGAAGGCCAGCAGACCCACACCGGGCTGGAACTGAGCGCACAGGGCCACGTCACCGAGCGCCTGCAGCTCACCGCCAGCGCCACCGCGCTGCGCGCACGCGCGCGCAACAGCGGCACGCCTGCCTACGAGGGCCACCCGCTGATCAACGTGCCGAGCGGCCGCGCCAGCCTGCATGCCGACTACGCCCTGCCCTTCGCCGAAGGGCTGGGCATCACCGGCGGCTGGCGCTATGCCTCTTCCAACGTCGCCACCGCCGATGGCCGTGTGCGTGCGCCCAGCTACAGCGTGGTGGATGCCGGCCTGCGCTTCCAGCACCAGCTGCGCGCGCACGCGGTGAACTGGAACCTGTCGGTGGACAACGTGTTCAACCGCTTCTACTGGCGCGATACCGGCAGCAGCTCCGGTGACTACTACCTGTTCCCGGGTGCACCGCGGCAGGCGCGCCTGTCGGTGACCATCGCGCTATGAACCCGGCGATCCTGGAATGGTCGGCGGTCGCGGCCAGCATCCTCGGCGTGTGGCTGATGGCGCAGCGGCGGATGCTGGCCTGGCCGGTCGGGTTGGTCTCGGTCGGCCTGTACGCGCTGGTGTTCATCGAGGCCCGGCTGTACTCGGACACGCTGCTGCAGGGCGCGTTCGCCGCCTTCCTGCTGTACGGCTGGCTCAACTGGCGCAGACAGACGCAGGCCGAAGGCCGCATCGTCATCGCGCCCTTGGCCACCGGCCAGTGGACGCGCGACCTGGGCATCGGCATCGCCTTCGGCCTTGCCTTGGGCGCGGCCATGCACAGCTGGACCAACGCCGCCCTGCCGTGGTTGGACGCCATGCTCGCCGCACTCAGCCTGGTCGCGCAGTGGTGGCAGGCGCGCCGCCACACCGCCGCCTGGTGGCTATGGATCGTGGTGGACGTGGTTTACGTCGGCATGTATGCGGTGAAGTCGCTGCATGCCACGGCGGGCCTGTACCTGGTGTTCGTCGGACTGGCGGCGATGGGCCTGCGCGCGTGGAAGAAGGCCGGCGCGCAGGACCGTATGCAACGACCGGCCTCGCCGGCCGCCTGACCCCGGCGCGCGACGCACGGACGGCCGTGCCGGTTCCCTCCCCTTCGGCGGGAATCGGCCAGGCCACACGTCCTCCCGCGCGGCCGGGCCTGCGCCTCAGGTGAGCGCCACGTCCGCTTCCGCCTTCATCGGCGCGCTTCCTGGCGGGGCATCCACCACCGGCAACGCCCACTCCACGCGATTGCGCCCGGCGCGCTTGCCGCGATAGAGCGCGGCATCGGCGTCCTGCATGGCGCGCTCCAGCGAGGCCTCGTCGCCAAAGCAGTGCGACACGCCCACCGTTACCGTGCAGCGCAGCCCCGCGTAACGGGGGCCTTGCAGCATCACCTTGTCCTGGATGGCCCCGCGCACCCGCTCGGCCACGCGCCGTGCCGCCGCATCGTCGGCGCCCATGCAGATGGCGGCGAACTCCTCGCCCCCCAGCCGGCACACCAGGTCGTCCTTGCGCACCGCGCCACGCAGCGCATCCGCCACGCCACACAGCACCGCGTCGCCCACATGGTGGCCGTAGTTGTCGTTGATGCGCTTGAAGTGGTCGACATCGACCAGCAACAGGCGAGCCCGGGCATTGGGCCGCCGGAACCAGGCGTCCAAAGCCTCGGTCAGGCCGCGACGGTTGAGCAGCTGGGTCAGCGGATCACGCGCGGCCATGCCACGGAGCGCATCGGTCAGGCGGCGCAACACCAGCCACACGATCGACGGCGGCAGGATGGTCGCCAGCGAGCACATATAGACATAGAAGACCATCTGGAACAGGCCATCCATGCTCAGCGCCGCCAGCCCGCCGCTGAGCAGCTTGATGAGCTTGATGACATTGAGCACGCAGATGCCACTGATCAGCAACGCGAACAGCAGCACCTCACCGCGCAGGTCGCGCGCGAACGTGCGCACGCCATGCAACAGCACCGCCACCATGCCGATGAAGCACAGCGCACAGGTCGCCGCGAGTAGCGCATAGCGCGCCACCGAACCCCACGCCGCATCCACCAGCACCTGCACCACGGCATAACCCACGCCAATGCCGACTGATGGCCACAGCAGGGGCATGGCGCGGCCAAAGAAGCGCACCCCACCTACGCAATACGCCAGCAGCGAGCAGAGCGTGAGCGAATGGTTGACCACGCTCATCCAGCTCCAACCCGCCGGCCCCTCCAGCAGCTGCAGCACGTAGGCCATGCCCAGCGTGAGATTGCCCACCGCAAACGCGTCCATGCCCATCTTCTCGCCGCGCAGCCGCCGGCTGATGAGCAGGAACATCACCGTGAAACTCAGCAGGTAGACACACAACATGCCTACGAGAAGGGTGGCGATCATGGGGTGGTCGAGGTTGAAAAGCGCAGGTGCAGAACATCGCGGATGGCCGCCAGGCTGGGCAGCGGAATCCGGAGCGGAGAAAGCAGGTGGCGCGTATCGTACCCAATCGCACCGTTAAACCGGCCCTCTCCGTAATGGAACATCGGCAACGCAAGAGATGAGCCCGACTCTTACGATCAGCCGGATTGATGCAAGCACCCGTGTAGCGTCGGATGCTTTTGCAGACATGGCGACCCGGCCTCGGGCCCGCACTAGCTCAACCGACCCAACCGGAATACATCTCTCTCAAGTACCGCGAGCAGCGGACGTCCCATCGGCCACGCGCTTCAAAGAAAAGTGCAGCGACTTCCATTGTTGATCCAATGAGAGGATGCAACTCAGCATCCTCCTTTCCGACGTCGCGCAATCCTACGAACTCGTGGAATGCATGGTCCAAGTCGTTGGGACCATCTCCATCCCAATGACACCAAAGCAGGTCGGATAGGAGCACTTGCTCCGGTACGAAGAGCTACCCTGGGTCTAAGCAGGATTGAATCGTCACCCAATAAGACCCAGCTCGGTCTTGCAACAGCACTGCCCCGCAGGCCTTCCAATTACCTGCACCTCGATACAGATACTTCAAGACAGCAAGTACCCTTCTCTCCCCATCTCTCACTTCCGCCCACTAGAACGCAGCAAGGATGGCCCGGATCAGTCCCTCCAGCCGAGATCCAGGTGTTAGGTTTCGCTGCCCTTTCTCCGAACGGAATGCCAAACAGCAGAGCGATCCCTGCAACGTGGCGAGCGGAAAACTGCGTCGGCCGCGTTGACGCAAGTCGATGAAAGTCCTCCTAGTTGCCACGGCCTCGCCCTGATTCAGCCGAACGCAAAGCGCCTTCCATGCTGAGGCCCTCCGATCCAGCGCGTCACGCCGCACCTAATTTCTAAAGCGATACCAAGGTCACACATGCGCGGGTTGATGTCGGGAGCGCAGGAAGTCGCAGGCTTCGATGCTGCATCTACCTACACATGCTTCCATACTTCGCTGATTGCGCATATAAAGGCACGCGATGCGCCGAAATAGCCAAGAGGGCGCTGATACTGGCGATTAGGGGGCGCAGAGCCGGATGACGAATGTTGCAGTTGACCCGCAGTATGAAATCGGCGCGCTCTACAGCCGCCGACTGGATATCCATGGTGTCCTCGGCGGTCAACGCCAAGGTGGTATCTCAACACCGGCCACCAGCCCTTTCGTCATTATTTTTACGGGGGAAGCCGGCAAGCAGCACGGCTACCACGACTTCTGGGACGACAATGGCCATTTCCACTATTACGGCGAGGGCCAGATTGGCGACATGCAGGATAAGGGCGGGAATCGCGCAATCCGCGAACACCTCGCCAACAACAAGCGGCTGATTCTATTCCAAATGATGGGGCATAGGCGCCCTTATCGATACGTTGGTGAGTTCCGCTGCTTAAACGCCTACTCACAAGCCAATGTTCGCGATACGAAGGACACTCCCCGGGTGGCCATCGTGTTCGAGCTCGAGCCTATCAGCACAGATTCCACTGAGCTCGTCGACACGCTCTATAGAAACGCGATTCTGGAGCTGGACGCGACGTCGGCCAAGAAGCTCACAGAGGTAAGAACCAAGCAAAGCTTGTTCAAACGACGGCTGCTTTCTTTTGAGAAGGAATGCCGCATCACTGGCATTGCGGACCTCCGGTTCTTGCGCGCAAGCCACATGAAGCCCTGGTCAGCCTGTGAAACAGGTAATGAGCGCGTCGACGGAGCAAACGGTTTGCTCCTAGCCCCTCACGCCGACTTCCTCTTCGATCGGGGCTGGATCACTTTCACCAACACGGGGCACATTGAATGCTCGAAACATCTGCCGACGGAAGTTGTCAAAGACATCGGGTTGAACTTGAAGTCTCGCAGAACCACCGGTGATTTCAGCGATGAACAACGGGCCTACCTGGCCTTTCACCAGAGCCATGTATATGACAAGGCATTCAAGAAGGTAGACGACCCGGTTGCAGAGCTGCTGGCCACTTCGAAGTAGCCGTTCATGAAACCCGCCTTTACACCAAGGTCGACCTGGATTGGGTTGCACGCAGGGTAAGCCTGCGAGCAAGCTGAGTGGAAAACCGGAGCTAGAAACGAATCCTTGCTATAGACCACTATCTACGGATAGCCCCTAGTAGCCAAGCACCTCAGCTTCGCCTGCACACACAGCCAGGTTGAGATAACCAGACAACCAAGAATCGATCTGCCCGGGATAGTCCAACACGTGGTGCAACGCGGCAACAACCGCCAGCATTGCTTCTTCCGCGACATCGATCACACACGCTATTTGCAGGACTTGCACGAACTTTCGCTCAAAGGGACTTGCGACGTTCACGCGTATGTACTGATGACCAATCATGTGCATCTATTGGTCACTCCGCTTCAATAGGGAGCCATCAGCCGTTTAATACAGTCACTTGGTCGTCAATGCGTCCGCTACATCAACGATGCATCCGCGCAGACCGGCACGCTGTGGGAGGATCGGTACAAATCCCACCTCGTCGCCAACGACGAACACCTGCTGCGATGCTATCGCTAAATCGAACTCAATCCCGTCCGAGCCGGAATGGTGCCCCATGCAGGTGACTACCGATGGTCGAGCTACCACCACAACGCGCTGGGCAGAGCCGACCCGCTCATTCGCCCGCACGCCTGCTACAGCTGCCTGGCCCGCTCAGAAGCAGAACGGCAGCATGCCTATCGGGAGTTGGTACAGCAGGCCTGCAATGAAGACGCCTCCCGCTTCAGCAACCACATGCGACATCAGCGCCCAATGGGGAGCGACCGATTTCGAGCAGCCATCGAAGCCCAACTCGGTCGCAAACTAACACCCGGAAAAGTTGGTCGACCCAAGAAACAAAGACCAGAGAATTAGAAAATCGACTCTGACCCTGTTTTTCCCTGAAATTCGACTCTGACCCCTGCTTTTGCTGACCCCTGTTTTTGCTTTCAAAAATCCGCGACCACCTCCAACAAAAACGCGCACTGGGACACGACGCCTTCCGCCTGATGGTAGAGGCAAAAACCCGGCGCTTCGCCGGCACCCGACCCGCCCATCGACCACAAAAACAAAAAGGGCAGGCCACTTAAGTGAACCTGACCCCGTTGTTCGAAGAAAACCCAATATCAGAGGACCGCGGCCAGGAGTTTATTAAATTGTCTCCGACCCCTGCTTTTGCCGATGTTCTACTTACGTCCAAGCCGCGCCCGCAAGATCATATCTGCGGCCATGACGGCTCCCCGCTTTTCGAACAGCATCCCTGATCAGCTCTGCTCGTGCGCCTTGCACGCTTGACATTAGCGGCATCATCCTTCCCTCCACGAAGCGCTCCGTTGCGATTGATCCGAGGAGGTGGCCGTTCCAACCTGGATTGACCTGCACATCCTCAAGCAAGTACTCGATCGCACCTTGAGATAGGCAGTCCGTAGTCAGGTCGCGACGCTTGTTCAGCACATACCTGGTCAAAATACCTCTGTATGGAGATTCGCTCCTACCGAGTTCATCCAAGAACACATCAGAGTATGACTCTGGCGCACATGATACGAGGAATTGCCCCAGTCTATCTCGGAACATGAAATCCTCCACGTCCAACATCCACTGTAGCCACCATCCATGGTCACCCGGATCCACCTCAAAATCAGATCTTTCTCCCCATATGCCCAGCGCGTCAATCAGACTGGTCGCAAGGATAGGGTTCCTCAGCCTCAACAGTTTAAGAAGAAGATCCTCTCTTCCATTCCACTTCAATCGAACACCGCTGAGCATCTTTACTATTTCCCCCTCAGATACTACATCGACGCAATCTGCAATTGACTCAAGAATGCCGAATACGTTTTCGTCATTACCAACTACGTACTCAAGCGCCAACCTAGAAAGTCCGCTCGAAGATTCAGCTCTTTCCTGCACCAACAAACGAACCTCATTCTGCGCACTACACATGGAGCGCAATCCGCGCAGAGCCCAAGATTCACCAGACACCGCACTATCGCAAAGAATCTCGGCGTGAGCTGGTCCAAAGGTGCTCCAACTCATTCCCCCGCCGCCCTCACCATCACGAGCCATAAATGATAAGGCGACGATTGCACCCTTTGCTCCTTCGAGCAAAAGCTCCCCCACCAGCTCAGCCGCTTCATTAGATTCTTTCCACCATAACGATTGACAAGCCATTTTGGCCGCAAGAGGCCGTTTCGCGACGAACTCGGAGACGTCGCCAATCACCCTCCGCGTTTCGGCTACACCGAGCTCTGCCAGAATATCCGCCCCGAGCGTGATAATCCCTTGGGCATCGTCCTCTACAAACTCTTCGGCCGCCTCCATCTCGTCCGCCGCATTAAGAAATGCAACTGCATCCTCCCGTGACGCCATCTTGACCAGCTCGGCACCTACACCGTTCGCGCAGAAATTGTAATCATCCGGATTCCCGAATACTTGACGGATGACCTCTCCCTTTGCTTCCGCACCACAGATCTGTAGAAGCTTCGCACCCGCCTTTCCGCCAATCATGCCCCCCTGCGCCATAAGCTCCGTTAACAGAAGCCTGTGTTCAACTGATACTGCTAGACTCCTTTCGATGGAAATTGCAATACGATGCGAAGTTTCGCTGTATTCACGACTCATATTGCGATCTATTATCTCTTGGAGAAGCACGGAAACCAATGCACCTTGCCCATACTCCATGTATTTGGAAGCATTAATCGCAAGCACGAAATCAACTGATAACACTCGGCCTGTAAAATCAGCCGATGCTTCAGCCGAGAGCATCCCTAACGTCAAAAAGAGAGCCTGATCCCAGCGATGGAGGGCTAGCTTCCTACTTAGAATATCGGGAGTAGACGTAAAAACTCTGGCCAGCTCGAGTGCCGCCAAGTATTCAGTGACAGACTGATGTACAAATGAGACAAGCCCGTTCGGGTGCGGAATAAGGAGAGACTTGGACACGAGCCAGTTGACAACGTCGGCCGGCTCAAAATCGGCGTTAGCCGCGCCTCGCCTCTCGCGGGCAATGGCCACGAGCAACTTTCGCGACTCAAATGCCTCTAAACCCTGATCTACAGCGTCGTATGCTACCAACGAGAGGGCGGCCCGGAGATCGAACTGTGTGCTGAACCTAGACTCGAAACTTGATTCAATATCAGTCAACAATGATTCATAGATATCTCTAGGACGCGCCCTCTCTGGCACGTTGATGATGCCTGTTCTAAGCATCTGAAAGTAGAAGGGCTTTCTGAACAGTGCCAGTAACTCTTCGAAGAATTCGCCCTCCACCTCAACACCAACTTTACGCAGGGATGAGACAACGTAATCACGATCAATGTCGTCCAGATCAAATGTCGGATAGTCGAGCTCCTCCAAGCCATCCGAGGTTCGCGACCCCAGAACAACACAAATTTCTGGACGCGAACCTAGCAAGCCTGAAAAGTCCGACAGGAATGATCCATCGTCTAAGTACTCTCGCGGCATTTCATTGAACGAGTCGAGATACACGCAGAATCGAATACACTTTGATGCCTGCTGGAACGGAATTGCTGTCGGGAGGCCAGCTGAAATCAGGTCGGACAGACTCCCTCTGTACAGCTTGAGATCTATGAAAATCGGGACCGTAGCTTTGCTTGGATTGAAGGATTCAGCGAGGCAACTGGCACGCAGTGCTTCACCATGCCTCGCCGCAGCTCTCCTGAGCGCGTAGCTTTTTCCAGATCCTGGCAGACCACACACAATCATCCGCGGGATAGATTCCTGCAACAGATCAACTACTAGCTCGCCAGAATATCGCCAACGGTCCTCGTTGTTCCTGGGAACAGCCAGAATTGGCACCTCATCTTGAATTCTTGGCGCACGCGAAATATTTGCCGCGTGGCGCGCAAGAGCCAGTACGACGGGGGGCGACTCAACACTGAAGGCCTCACCAACTGCAGTTTCATCGGTTTCAGACGCAAGCTGATTGAGCAGTTTCAGCAACTCCCCATGATCTGGATGACCATCCTTACCCTCTTCAGTTTTGTAGCCGACGAGGTTGAGACCATACTTGCGCCGCCAGTAGTCTGCTTCCTCCTGGGAGACATCCGGCATCACCGCGTAGTGTTCGCGCTCCCCCCCGCCATATGTGTTCGAGATTACGTCCTTCAGATAATTGAAATCCGGATCGCGCAATCCAAATCCTAGGTAGACGACTGGCCTGCTGACCAAAATTGTCTTTAGTGCCTCGAGCGCGGCATGTCGCTCGCCCTGCGGAAGAAGCTGACGATACTGCTCTCTAGTGAGGATTATGCTTTCGCTATCGCCCGCGTCTCCATGGGGCTTGAAGAGGAAGTCACTCGCTCTTGCGTGCACGATGTCTGCCATTTCAGTAAGTTGACGGTTGGTTATGACCCTTAACCGTCCCTTTGATGGCCTTAACCTTAAGGCCTGCTCCAAGAGGTCATCATAGTTTGTAGTGACGAAACAGCGAGGACCGAGTCTAGTTATCGCCTTATGGATTTCATGGGGTTGTGCAGAGCCGAGCTTACAGGACGATCTAATAAATTCGCTGATCTGTGACTTCGTTAATTTATCGAAGCCATAGCTCGCCGCTTGAAGCAGGTCGCCATGAACTAGCTCCGTGGTGAGGAGGCCGGTATTGATGCCAGCCGCGTCGAGGAAGTCTCGAAGCTCGCTGACGAGCCCGGTCCAGCTTGGCAGCCCAGACCAAAGGGATATTCCTGAACCTACGAAGATCACCGTATCTGGCTGTTTTAGTACTTCCCCGAGTTTTGTCACGCCAAGCCCCTCCTTAGCATTTAGATAGATTCCCGCCTCGACTACCTTGGCGAGTTCGATTAGTCCTGCATCATTTTCCCATGAATAAAAATATAAAAAAGGCCCGCGATGCGGGCCTTTTTACTTCAACTGTGGTGCCGTTGGATCGACACTCAAACCCCAACAGGATTAGCCTTCTCCGGATCAATCCCATACTGCTTGATAGCCCGGGCGACATCCTTCGCCGTCATCTTCCCGTCCTTCGCCAACGCGGCGATCGCCGCATGCGCGATGTAGTAACGGTCAACCTCGAAGAAGCGACGCAGGTTGGCGCGGGTGTCCGAGCGGCCGAAGCCGTCGGTGCCCAGGACCGAGTAGGTGCCCGGCACGAAGGCGCGGATCTGGTCGGTGTAGGCGCGCACGTAGTCCGTGGCGGCGATGACCGGGCCCTGGCGGCCTTCCAGCAGCTGGGTGACGTACGGCTTGCGCTGTTCGGCTTCCGGGTGCAGGCGGTTCCAACGCTCGGCGTCGAAGCCATCGCGGCGCAGTTCGTTGAAGCTCGGGCAGCTCCAGATGTCGGCGGTGACGCCGAAATCCTTGTCCAGCAGTTCGGCCGCTGCAATGGCCTCGCGCAGGATGGTGCCGCTGCCCAGCAGCTGCACGCGCAGCTCGCCCTTCTTCGGCTTGCCGGCGTCGGTGAGCAGGTACATGCCCTTGATGATGCCCTCGGCTGCACCTTCCGGCATGGCCGGGTGGGTGTAGTTCTCGTTCATCAGGGTGATGTAGTAGTACTCGTCGATCTGGTCTTCCATCATGGCCTTGGTGCCGTGCTGGAGGATCACAGTGACTTCGTAACCGAAGGTCGGGTCGTAGCTGCGCACGTTCGGGATGCCGCCGGCCACGATGTGGCTGAAGCCGTCTTCGTGCTGCAGGCCTTCGCCGTTGAGCGTGGTGCGGCCGGCGGTGCCGCCGAGCAGGAAGCCGCGGGTACGCATGTCCGCCGCCTGCCAGGCAAGGTCGCCCACGCGCTGGAAGCCGAACATCGAATAGTAGATGTAGAACGGCAGCATCGGCACGTTGCTGACCGAGTAGCTGGTACCGGCCGCCATCCACGAGGCGATCGCGCCCGGCTCGCTGATGCCCTGCTGCAGCACCTGGCCGCTCTGGTCCTCGCGGTAGTACATCAGCTGGTCGGCGTCGACCGGCTTGTACTTCTGGCCGTACGGGGCGTAGATGCCGATCTGACGGAACAGGCCTTCCATGCCGAAGGTGCGCGCTTCGTCTGCGACGATCGGCACCAGGCGCGGGCCCAGCTCCTTGTCACGCAGGCTGATGTTCAGCGTCTGCACGAAGGCCATGGTGGTGGAGTAGGTGCGCTCGCCGGATTCCTTGAGCAGGCGCTCGTAGGTTTCCAGCTTCGGCGCTGTGAAGGACTTGTCGGCCTTCTGGCGGCGCTGCGGCAGGTAGCCACCCAGCGAAGCACGGCGCTCCTGCAGGTACTTCACTTCCGGCGAGTCCGGGCCCGGGTGGTAGAACGGCACCTGGCCGTCCTTGAGCTGCTCGTCGGTGACCGGGATGTTGAAGCGGTCGCGGAAGTGGCGCACCGCTTCGTCGTCCAGCTTCTTGGTCTGGTGGGTGGGGTTCAGTGCCTCGCCGGCGCTGCCCATGCCGTAGCCCTTGACCGTCTTGGCCAGGATCACGGTCGGCATGCCCTTGGTGTTCACGGCCTGGTGGTAGGCGGCGTACACCTTGTGCGGGTCGTGGCCACCACGGTTCAGGCGCCAGATGTCGTCGTCGGACAGGCTGGCCACCATCGCGGCGGTTTCCGGATACTTGCCGAAGAAATGCTCGCGCGTATACGCGCCGCCGAAGGCCTTGCAATTCTGGTATTCGCCGTCGACGGTTTCCATCATCAGCTTCTTCAGGACGCCGTTGGTGTCCTTGGCCAGAAGCGGATCCCAGTACGAGCCCCACAGCAGCTTGATGACGTTCCAGCCGCCGCCACGGAACACGCCTTCCAGTTCCTGGATGATCTTGCCGTTGCCGCGCACCGGGCCGTCCAGGCGCTGCAGGTTGCAGTTGACCACGAAGATCAGGTTGTCCAGGCCTTCGCGGCCGGCCAGGGCGATGGCGCCCAGGGTTTCCGGCTCGTCAGACTCGCCGTCACCGATGAAGCACCACACCTTGCGGTCGCTCTTCTCGATCAGGCCGCGGTTTTCCAGGTAGCGCATGAACTGCGCCTGGTAGATGGCGGCCAGCGGGCCCAGGCCCATCGACACGGTCGGGGTCTGCCAGAAGTCCGGCATCAGCCACGGGTGCGGGTAGGAGGACAGGCCACCGCCGTCCACTTCCATGCGGAACTTGTCCAGCTGCTGCTCGTCGATGCGGCCTTCCAGGAACGCGCGCGAGTAGATGCCCGGGGCGCTGTGGCCCTGGATGAACAGCAGGTCGCCCGGATGGGTGTCGCTCGGGGCGCGCCAGAAGTGGTTGAAGCCCACGTCGTACAGCGTCGCGCCGGAGGCGAACGAGGCGATGTGGCCGCCCAGGTCACCCGGCTTGCGGTTGGCGCGCACCACGGTGGCCATCGCGTTCCAGCGGATGATGGAGCGGATGCGCCATTCCAGCTCGGCGTTGCCGGGGCTCTTGGCCTCCAGCTGCGGCTCGATGGTGTTGACGTATTCGGTGGTGGGCGAGAACGGCAGGAACGCACCCGAACGACGGGTCAGTTCAACCATGCCTTCCAGCAACTGATGCGCGCGCTCGGGGCCCTCGACATCGATAACGGCCTTCAACGACTCGATCCACTCCTGGGTCTCCAGGGGGTTCGGGTCGTTGTTCAGCACCTCATTCAACCAGTTCATTAGCGCTCCCAAGTTGCTGCACGCACACGCGCGCTTGTTCGTTGTTTTGAACTCCAAAGTGTAGCGCACCCGACCCCTTGCCAAGCGGGCTACGCATACGTATGGAGGCGTAAAAGCCAGTGTCCGCAAGACAGATGACGACAGCGATGCAGCGGGATCAGGGACACCACGGGACAACCCCGGGAGAGCCTTGCGGCAGAACCAAGGCAGCGACGCGGCTGCAGGCTGGCAGCGCGGCGGGTCAGCGGCGTGACAGGCATGATCATGCTGCATTGCAGCAATTACCAGCCAGCGTGCTGCATCCCGCTGGCGAAACGCTCTGTCTGGCTGCCCGCAGCCGCCGGGTGTTGCCCAGATGGAGTTTTCGATATATCGTTTCGAACGTTTCGATATATCGAAAAGACCCGATGAGTGCCACCGAACCCCGTCGCCGCCCCTCCCCCCGCCCGCTGGGCCGGGGCGACCTGCGCCTGCTGCTGCTGTCGCTGATCGGCCAGGCGCCGCGCCATGGCTACGAGCTGATCCAGCAGGTCAGCGAGATGTTCATGCGCGTCTACACGCCCAGCGCCGGCTCGGTGTACCCGCTGCTGGCCGACTTCGAGAACCAGCGCTGGGTGCAGGCCGAGGAGGAAGGCGGCCGCAAGCGCTACCACATCACCGCCGTCGGCCAGGCCCAGTTGAAGCTGCGCCAGGGCGAGGTGGACGACGCGCTGCTGCGTGCGCGCCACAGCGCGCGCGTGATCACCAAGGCCAACCTGCCGCCGTCGGTGCGCGAAGCCATGCGCGAGCTCACCCATTCGATGATGCAGCGCCATGGCCGCTGGCAGGGCGCCGACGTCGAACGCATCACCGCACTGCTGGACGAGGCCACCGCGCTGGTGCGCGATACCCCGCCCGAGTAAGCCCTCCCCCTTTCGTTACGACCCAGCCAGAGCGATCCAGCCAGGTCACCCCGGCCCATGCCGTCATTGACCCCAGGTACTGCCATGTCCTTGCATGAAACCCAGTTGATCCGCTTCACTCCCCGCTTCCGCCACCTGCAGGTGCTGCGCAGCGAACGCCTGACCCCGAACATGCAGCGCATCGTGGTGGGAGGCGATGCGCTGGAAGGCTTCGACAGCCGCGCACCGGATGACCACGTCAAGCTGTTCTTTCCCAACGCCGAAGGCCAGTTCGTGCTGCCGGTGCTGACCGAGCAGGGCCCGCGTTACCCGGAAGGCCAGCTGCCCTCGCCGGCCCGCGATTACACCCCGCGCCTGTACGACGCCGACGCCGGCGAGCTGGTGCTGGACTTCGTGCTGCACGGCGACGGCCCGGCCACACAGTGGGCCGCGCATGCCAAGGCCGGCGATGCACTGGTGGTGGCCGGCCCACGTGGCTCGCACGTGATTGCCGACGATTTCGACGCCTATGTGCTGATTGGCGACGAAACCGCCCTGCCCGCCATTGCTCGCCGCCTGGAGGAGTTGCCCGAAGGCGCAGTGGCCGAGGTGTTCATCGAGATCCCGGAAGAAGGCGACCGCCAGCCGTTGCACAGCGCTGCACAGGTCACCGTGTCGTGGTTCGAGCGCAATGGCGTGGATGCGGCCACCAGCACCTTGCTGGAGGACGCGCTGGTCGACTTCGAGCAACCCGACGGCGATGCGTTCTACTGGATTGCCACTGAATCCAAGCGCGCCCGGATGATGCGCAAGTTCGTCGAAGGCCACCTGCAGGTGCCGAAGGACTGGACCCACGCCGCTGGCTATTGGAAGGCGAACTCGAACGACGCGGAATGAGTGGTGGAGAGCGGTTGCCTTCCGGCCGGCGTGTTTGGCTGCTTCGTCAGAAGCACCCCTCCCCAGCCCTCCCCTACGCCGTTGGCGCAAGGGAGGGGGCAGTCATGTGCGGCCCTGCCTCACGGCAAGGCGACCGCGCCGTGTCCCTTGCCGAACAGGAACGTCAGGCCCAGCATCGGACCGGACAGGTCCACGTCCAGCCGTCGCCCGTGCTCGCGGTAATCCACGCTCAGGTGGCGGTAGCCCATCGACACGAACAGATTGTCACGGGCCTGGTAGTTGGCCAGCGCCAGCACCTGCCAGGTCGCGTCCGACCCCACGCCGAAACCACCGGCATCGGCGTACACCAACGTTGACCAGCGCGGTGCCACGGCCTGCCGCCAGCGCGCGGCGATGACCGGGTCAACGAAGGAAAACTTCGACCGTGCCGAACCGATGCCGGTCGCGTCCACCGCAGTGCTGACATCCCAATGCCGCAGTCCCGCCATCAGGTCCACTCCGGCCGCCTCGGTCGGGGCGAAGGCATAGCCGGCGGTCAGCGTGGCCGAGGTCTGGCGCACCTTCGCCCGCGCCGACAGGCCCATCGGCAGTGCGGCCGAGTCGGACGTGGAGGCGTGGGTGAGGTCGGCCTGCAGCACGAAGCGGTCGCGTCGCGCGGTGGCGGTGACGAAGGCCGCCGCATCCAGGCTCTCGAACAACTCCGCGAACGACTTGTCCACGTCGGCGGCCGGCGCACTGCGGAACGGCCGCACCTGGCCTTCCAGGCCACTCATCCACACATACGGCGTGGCCTGGAAACGCCAGCGGCCGTCCTGCGCGGCCTCCTGCGCCTGCACCGCAGGCAGCGCGCCCGCGGCCAACAGCACCACTGCAATGCAACGGTGAACGGCCAGATGCCGCATGCCATGCCCTCCTTGTCGAAACACGTCCGTGGCCACCGCCGCTCAGATCCCCAGGAAGCGAAACGCGGGCGTTTCCTTGAACTGGTCATTCGCCTCACCGGCGTAGGTGGTGCGCTGGAACTCGCCCAGGTCCAGCCGCCGTACCTTGCCGCTGGCCTCGCTGAAGTCGAGCTTCTTCATGTCCACCCAGAACACGTTGGGCGTGAGTGCCGATTCGAAGAAGTACAGCAGGCGCTTCTGGTCGGCCACGGTGCGCCAGCGCGTGGAGGAGATGTTGGGCTGGTCCGGCGTGGTGATGCCGTACGGCACCGACACGTTGCGGATCACGCTGAACACGCTGGCGATGGATTCCACCGGGTCCTCGGCCTTGGGAATGGCGTTGACGTAGAACGACGCACGCGCGAAGCGATCGGAGGCGCGGTTGGTGCCGGGCAACATCACGGTGCCGCCGATCTGCCGCCAGTAGCTTTCCAGCGCCAGCTGCTCCTCGAAGATCGGCGAGTTGGTCATCACCTGGTAGTCGCGGCTGTGGTGGATGACCTGCTTGCCCTTGATGTACTCGATGATGGCGCTGTCGCCGCTGGCATCGGAAATGGACAGGTGCAGCGTGGCCATGCGCTGCTCGCCGGGCGGGCTGTCGGAGACCAGCAGGAACGGTTCGCGCGAGAGCGCCTTCACCGCTTCGTCGACGGTGCCGAAGTTGTCCAGCACGTACTGCGTCCACGCCGCGATGCTCAGCCCCGGCTTGCCGGTGGTGCGCTCGGGGTACTCCGATTCGGCCAGCCACAACAGGTTGGCGACCAGCCCGGCTTCGTTCATGCCGTCGGTGGTGGAGATGTCGTAGGCACTGGCGATGACGCTGCCGTAGCGCGAGGTCCACTGCAGCGAGTTGGGCCCGGCTTCGCCACTGCGCTTCATGCCGCGCGGGAAGGTCCACAGGTGCGTGCCGGTGTCGATCTTGTAGTCCATCGAGCGCCCGGTGATCACTTCACCGTTGGCACCGTGATAGACGAAGCGTGTGCAGGCTTCGGCCTGCGGAAGGGCCAGTGCACCACACAGGAACGTGGCACAGGCAGCGGCAATGGATCGTCTGATGCGCTTCATGGATCACTCCCCTAAAGTTGAACAGCACATTGCATGCAGGCCGGATCATGCCACCAATGTGTTGCGCGCCGGCGGCGCCGAATGCGCGGGTGTGATCGGCTTCGCAACCCGTTGCTGCGCGCAGGTTGAAACCGCAGGAACGGCGTCGTTCGGGATGGTGGGGAATCTCACGCACGCACACATTGTTTCGGATCAATCGTGCGGCCATTGCCGGCTGGTATGCTCGGCCCAACCACCTCCGGCCGCAGACTCCCGGGTCCATGCATGAACCTGTTCCGCATCCACAAGGCGTTGTTGCCCGCCGCTTCCATTGTGTTCGCTGCGGCATTGGGTGGCTGCCTGACCACACCCGGGCCGACCATCGCCGGCGATGGCCGCTGCAGCGCGACCGAGCTGCAATGGGCGGTGGGGCAGCCGGGCGACGAGGCCACCATGCGCCGGCTTTCGCGTGAAAGCGGCGCCGGCCTGGTCAACCCGATCACGCCGACCACCATCGTCTCGCGCGACATCCGCCAGGACCGCCTGCGGGTGTACCTGGACGCCGGGAACGTGATCACCGCCGTGCGCTGCGATTAATCGCCGCCCGGCCACCGCGCCGGACGGCATCCGTACAAAATGGCGCTGCTATGCTCAGCGCCCCTGTTGCCATTGGAATGCCCATGGAGCGCGCCACTTCCCTTCGTACGCTGCTGGTTGCCGCTGTGCTGGCAGCCGGCCTGAGTGCCTGCCAGAGCACGCCCACCCCGTCGGCCGCGCGCGACACCGACTTCGGCCGCTGCAGCGATGCCGGCGTGCAGTGGGCCGTGGGCAAGACCAACGACGAACCCACCATCCGCCGCCTGAAGCAGGAAAGTGGCGCCGGGCTGGTCAACCCGATCGGCCCGGGCACCATCGTCTCGCGCGACATCCGCCAGGACCGCCTGCGGGTGTACGTGGATGCGGGGAATGTGATCACCGCGGTGCGCTGCGAGTAAGCGCGTTACCCCTCCCCGGCCCTCGCCTTGCCTGCGGCAATGGGAGGGCAGCGGCACTGCTCCCATCCAGAACAAAGGCCCGCCATTGCTGGCGGGCCTTTGTCATGTCGCATGCCGGCCGGGGCCGGAGCCGATTACTCGGCCTTGGCTTCTTCAGCCTTCGGGACCAGGGCTTCGGTGGTGATGCGCACCTTGATCTCGTCGCCGACGTTCGGCACGTAGGCACCCATGCCGAAATCGCTGCGCTTCAGGGTCGCGGTGGCGTCGAAGCCGACGGCCGGCACCTTGGCCATCGGGTGCTCGCCGGCACCGTTGACGGTCACGTCCAGCACGACCGGCTTGGTCACGCCCTTGACGGTCAGGTCACCGGTGACGGTCAGCTTGTTGGTGCCGGCCGCTTCCACCTTGGTGCTCTTGAAGGTGGCGGTCGGGAACTTGGCGGCGTCGAAGAAATCGGCGCTGCGCAGGTGCTCGTCGAACTTGGCGGTGAAGCTGTTCAGGCCCGACAGCGGCAGGGTCACTTCCACGGTCGACTTGGTCACGTCGGCGGCGTCGTACACCAGGGTGCCGTCGGCGTTGCCGAAGTGCGCGGTCGGGTTGGAGAAGCCCAGGTGGTTCCACTGCACCAGCACGTCGGTGTGGGTCGGGTCGAGCTTGTAGGTGCCGGCGGCAACCTGGATGGCGGCCGCTTCCGGCGCAGCCGGGGCAGCGGCGGCGGCTTCGGCCGGCGCAGCGGTTTCAGCCGGGGTGGCGGCCGGTGCGGCAGCCGGGTCGGCCGGCTTGGAGCAGGCGGTGATGGCGGCGGCCAGCGCCAGCGGGAGCAACAGCTTGGACAGGTTGGACATGGAACTCTCCTTGAGGACGGGAATGGGGAATGCAGGCAGTTTCAACATACCCGGCGTTGCCCGATGTGAGGGACGCCGCCGGTGCAACACTTACTCGATGCGCGCGGCTTCGTCGAAGGACAGCCGCGGCAGGCGCGGGAACACGCCGGACGGGTCGCCATAGCCCAGGTTGACGAGGAAATTGGACTTGATGGCGGTGCCGGCGAAGAACGCTTCGTCCACCTTGGCCGGGTCGAAGCCGGACATCGGGCCGGCATCCAGGCCCAGCGTGCGGGCGGCCAGGATCAGGTAGGCACCCTGCAGGGTGCCGTTGCGGAACGCCGCCTCGTGGCGGCCTTCGCGCGGGCCGTCGAACCAGGACTTGGCGTCGGCGTGCGGGAACAGGTACGGCAGCTTCTCGTGGAAATCCTGGTCGAAACCGATGATCGCCGTGACCGGCGCGGCCAGGGTCTTGGCCAGGTTGCCCTCGGACAGGGCCGGCGCCAGCTTCTGCTTGGCCTCGGCGGACTTCACGAACACGAAGCGTGCCGGGCTCGAGTTGGCCGAGGTCGGCGCCCACTTCAGCAGGTCGTACAGGGCACGCAGCTGGCTGTCCTCGACCGGGCGGTCCTGGAAGGCGTTCTGGGTACGGGCGGTGCGGAACAGCTGGTCAAGCGCGGCATCGTTGAAGATGTCGGACATGGAAACTCCGTGGTGAAAGGGCTACGGTCGTGCATTGCGCCGGAAAGCCCCGGACAATGGCAACGTCGATGCAAGGACGCAGTGTAGAACGCCCCGACTGTTGCAACACCCAGACTTACTGAAACGAATTAATGCCATACGCGAAACGATCGACGCTTCCCTGGACGATCACCGACGGCCGCGCCGGCAACGTGCGCCAGGCCGTGGCGTTGGCATCGACGCTGCGCCTGGGCGGCCAACAACGGCTGGCATTGCAGCCGCAGGCGCCCTGGCGCTGGCTGTCGCCGCGGCTGCTGCCCGGCGCCGCGCACGGCTTTGGCCCCACCTTCGCCGAGCTGGCCGGCAACCCGCCGGGGCTGGCCATCGGCTGTGGCCGGCAGGCCGCAGCGGCGCTGCGGCTGCTGGGCCGCCGCGGCACCCGCACCGTGCAGATCCTGGACCCGCGCATCGGCGCGCGCCACTGGGACCTGGTGGTGGTGCCCGAGCATGACCGCCTGCGCGGCGACAACGTGCTCACCCTGCTGGGCAGCCTCAACCCGGTCAACGACGACTGGCTGGCCTGGGGCCGCGCGGCGTTCTCCAGCTTCGAACAACTGCCCGGCCCGCGCACCGCGCTGCTCGTCGGTGGCCCCACCGACCATGCGCCGTGGCAGGACGCCGACCTGCAGCCGCTGTTCGCGCAACTGGCCGCGCGCATCCGCGCCGACGGCGGCAGCGTGCTGGCGACCACCTCGCGGCGCACCCCGCGGGCGACCACACAGGCCCTGCTGCGTGCCTTCGACGACGTGCCCGGGGTGATCTGGAGCGATGGCGGCGATGGTTCCAATCCCTATGCGGGGCTGCTGGGCTGGGCCGACCGCATCGTGTGCACGCCGGACTCGGTGAACCTGCTGTCCGAGGCCTGCGCCACGCGGGTGCCGGTAGGCGTGCTGCTGGGACAGCGCGCGCAGGGGCGGATGGCGCATTTCCAGGCCGCGTTGCGCGAACGCGGGCGGTTGCTGGACGGCCTGGCGGTGCTTGATCCGCCCGCACAGGACGTCGAGCCATTGCGGGAGACGGCACGGATCGCGGCCGACGTCCGCGCACGGCTGGGCCTGTAACCGGCCATGCCCCACCGCACGTGGCCCGGCGCCACGGTCCCCGCGAACGCAAGGCGGCCGTGCCGGTAACCCCTGAACTAACGATTCCTTTTCGAATGCCATGCAAGGATGCGCGCCAATGAAACACCGCAGAACACGCCTGCTGACCGCCTGCATCGGGTTGTCCGCCCTCACCGCACCGGCCTTTGCCCAGCAGGCCTGCGCACCGCGCTATCCGCCGCCCACCACCATCGCAGCGATGTTCGACATGGCCGCGGTCACCGCGGACACGCTCGATGCCCTGCCCGACGTGGACGTGGTGCTGGCCGCGCGTGGCGGCCAGGACCTGAGCAAGTACGGCCTGCGCCACAGCCACCTGGCCTTCCTGGTGCGCAATGACCAGGGCAGCTGGGACGTGGTGCACCTGCTCAACCGCTGCAAGACCGACCACTCCGACCTGTACCGCGAAGGGCTGGTCAACCTGGTCGGCGAAAGCTCGATCACCACCGACCTGCGCGTGGGCGTCCCGACGCCGGCGGTGCGCGGCGCGTTGAAGGCGCTGCTGGCCGGCGCGGCGCCGCAGGCCCGTGCGCTGCATGAGCCGCGCTACAGCATGCTGGCCTACCCCGGCAGCACCGAGTACCAGAATTCCAACCAGTGGATCCTGGAGGTCACCGCCGCGGCAATGGCGCAGTCCGGCGACGGCACCGTGCTGGACGACCGCAAGCGCACCCTGGATTGGCTCCAGCAGCGTGGCTACACGCCCAGCCGCATGCACATCGGCATCGGCAAGCGCCTGGGTGCGCGGTTCTTCGCCGACAACGTGGCCGTCACCGACCATCCGGCCAGCGAACGCATCTCCGGCAACTATTCAGTGGTGACGGTGGAGTCGGTGTTCGACTTCCTGCACCGCAGCGGCGCGCTGGAACGCGAGTTGTCCATCCCCCACCAGACCCCGGTGCCGGCGGTGACCGGCATGGCGTCCCCACGACAGGCGTCCTCCCCATGAAGCACCTGATCCGCAGCAGCGCACTCACCTTCGCCATCGTCGCTGGCCTGGGCCTGGCCAGCGCCCCCGCACAAGCGGGCATGGACGGGCTGAACCTCAACGGCTCGCAGGGCTCGGTGCTGGTGGCCGGCTTCAGCGCGGTGATGGTGGTGTCCGGGCCGATGTTCCTGTCGGCCGCCGGCGTGCGCGGCGCGGCCGACATGTCCAAGGCATCGCGCGAGCGCCGCGGGGAGAAGCGCCGCCTCAGCGCCGGGCACCTACCGGACCTGGAGGTCAAGTCGATCGAGACCGCGGCCGATGGCGGCCGCCGGGTGGCGCTGGAAGACCCCGGCAATCCCGAGAACCGCGCCACGCTGGAATGGCCCAAGCGCGAGGACGACCCCGCGGCCGGCTTCCGCGTGGGGGCGATGATCGCCTTCCAGCCCAGCCCGCAGGGCGCCGGCTGGATGCTGCGCGATACCGAGGGCACGGCGCTGGCGTTCGTGCCGAGCATCGAAGCGGTGGATGAAAGCCGCACCCGCACGTTGTGAACCCGTCGTTTTTCTTTCCCCAGGAATTCCCATGAAGACCCCGCTTACCCTGTTTGTCGCCAGCGTTGCCGTGACCTGCCTGCTGGCGGTGGCGCCGGCACGCGCCGGCGAAGGCATGAACAAGTCCGAGATCAGCACGCTGGTGGTGTCTGCGGGCGCCTCGATGCTGGTGTCGGCGCCGTTGTTCCTGGCCGCCGGCGTGAGCGGCAAGGCCGGCGAGTCGTCCACCCGGGCGCGCAATGACCGCCAGGCACGGCGCCTGACCGCCGGCCCGCTGCCGGACATGCAGGTGAAGTCGATCACCGAAGCAGCCGATGGCGGCCGCACCGTCGCGCTGGAAGACCCGAGCAACGCGGAGAACACCGCGCAACTGCATTGGCCGCAGCGCGAGGACAACCCGGCCGCCAACTTCAACGTCGGCCAACGGGTCGCCTTCACGCCCAGCCCGCAGGGCGCCGGCTGGATGCTGCGCGCCGAGGACGGCGCGGTGCTGACCTTCGTGCCGACCGTCGAAGCCTCCGACGACAGCCGCACGCAGGTGCTTTGACGGGGGAAGGCTTACCCCTCCCCAGCCCTCCCCTGCGCCTGCGGCGCAAGGGAGGGGGCAGTTCCGCATGGTCTTTCAGATTGCGGCAAAAGCCGCTTTGGCCCCCTCCCTTGCGTCGTAGGCGCAGGGGAGGGTTGGGGAGGGGTGCGGTTTGACCCCCGGCGGCCCCCTGCTCAAGCTGCCCTCACCCCAACCCCTCTCCCGCAAGCGGGAGAGGGGCTTTGTGCGCATCCCCTGGCGACGGGGTCTGGGCCGCCTTTACATGGCGGCCAGCAACCTGCGGGTACAATGCGCCCCTGCCTTGCTGCCCGTCCGGGCGCGGCTGCCCCCCTTTCCCTTGTCGATGCGGCGCCTCACGGTGCTGCCCGTAGTGCCCATGTCCCCACATCCGTCCATCCGTTTCGCCCCGCTTACCCCCACCTCGCTGCTGCTGGCAGTGCTGGCGATGGGCGCCGTGGTGCTGGGCTCGAATGTGCTGGTGCAGTACCCGATCAATGACTGGTTGACCTGGGGTGCCTTCAGCTACCCGGTCGCGTTCCTGGTCAGCAACCTGATCAACCGCCGCTTCGGCCCGCAGGCCGCGCGCCGCGTGGCCTGGGCCGGTTTCGCGGTGGCGGTGGTGCTGTCGGTCTGGATCGCCACCCCGCGCATCGCGGTGGCCTCGTGCCTGGCCTTCATCTGCGCGCAGCTGCTGGACATCACCGTGTTCGACCGCCTGCGCGTAGGCAACTGGTGGCGCGCACCGATGGTGGCCACCACCTGCAGCGCCACGCTGGACACGGCCATCTTCTGGTCGATCGCCTTCGCCGGTTCACAGCTGCCGTGGGTCAGCTGGGCGGTCGGCGACTGGCTGGTCAAGCTCGGCATCGGCCTGTGCCTGCTGGCGCCGTTCCGTGCCCTGCTGTGGAAGATGGCACCGGTGAAGCAGTAACCGCCAGGCGCCTCGCCGCCGGCGTACCTCACTCCCCGGCGCCGCCCGGGAACACCAGGCCCTTGCCCACCGCCGCGGCGGTGATCGCCGCACAGGCGGCCTGGATCTCCGCCGTCGGCACCGCCATGCGCGGGCGCCGGTCCAACGTGCAGCCCAGCCCCACGTCCAGCAGCGTCGCGTGCGCATCGTGCAGCGCCGCCGCGGTGTCTTCCTGCAGCCAACCGACGCCGGCCAGGGCGGTGATCAGGCGTGGGGTCTGGCGGGGGCCGCACAACGCGTGATGCACCGCGGCCTGCGACAGCACCCCGGTCTGCAGCACGAACTCCAGGTCAACCAGCCCGCCCGCACCCTGCTTCAGGTCCAGCCGTCCGGCATCGCTGCGGTCCAGTTCGGCGCGCATGCGGCCGCGCATCTTCATCACGTCGCCGAACAGGGTTTCCGCGTCGCGCGCCCGGCCCAGCGTGGCATCGCGCACCTGCTCGAAATCGGCCAGCAGCGACCCGGTGCCGGCAACCCCGCGCGCGCGTACCAGCGCCTGGTGTTCCCAGGTCCAGGCACGCTCGCGCTGGTACTCGGTGTAGCTGGCCAGCGAAGACACCAGCGCACCCTTGCCACCGTCCGGGCGCAGCCGCACGTCGATGTCGTACAGGCGCCCGGCGGCGGTCACCGCCGACAGCAGCGCCATCACCTTCTGCGCCAGGCGTGCGAACCAGCGCCCGCTTTCCAGCGGTCGCTTGCCATCGCTCTCCTCGGCCTCGGCCGGATGGTCATACAGGAACACCAGGTCCAGGTCCGAGCCGAAGCCCAGCTCCTCGCCGCCCAGGCTGCCGTAGCCGATGATCGCGAAGCGCCCGCCCGGCACCTCACCGTGTGCATGGCGCATGTCCGCGCGCGCCATCTCCAGCACGGTGACCACCACGGCATCGGCCAGCTGCGCCAACTGCAACGTGCAGTCCACCGCACGCTGGCGGCCATCGTGGAAGGCCAGCGCCATGCGGAAGCTCAGCGCCAGGCGCACTTCATTGAGCGCGCGCAGCGCCGCTTCCGGGTCGTCGATGGCCAGCGCGGCCGAACAGGCGTCCTGCATTTCCTGCGCCCCGGGCATCGGCCCGGCCACGCGCGTGTCCAGCAGTTCGTCCAGCAACAGCGGGAACGCCACCAACCGTTCGGACAACAGCGCGCTGCGCGCCAGCACGTTGACCAGGCGGGTCAGCGCGCTGGGCTGTTCGTCCAGCAGTGCCAGGTAGCTGGTGCGCCGCAGGATCGACTGCAGCAGCCCGAGCACGCGCCGCAGCGCGGCGTCCGGCTGCGGCGAGCGGGTGGCCGCATGCAGCAGCGCCGGCAGCACCCGGTCCAGCCGCGCGCGCGCGTTGTCCGACAGCGACTTCACGCCCAGCGACTGGGCGAACTCACGCAGCGACTGGTCGGCACCGGCCGCATCGGCGAAACCGGCCTCGGCCAGCACCTCGGCGCTGCCGCCACCGGGCAGCACGCGCCAGTAGCTGGCCAGCGCATCGGGCGCGGCCTGGCCCTGGCGCGGGGCCAGCAACGCGCCGAACTCGGTGCCCACGCGCTGGCGTTGCGCATCCAGCGCCCGCAGCAGCGCCTCCCAGTTGGCGTAGTCCAGGCCCAGCGCGATGCGCTCGCGGTCCAGCGGGTCGGTCGGCAGGCTGTGGGTCTGCGCATCGCGCAGCATCTGCAGGCGGTTTTCCACGCGCCGCAGGAAACGGTAGGCGCTGATCAGGTCCTGGCCATCCTGCTCGGCCATCTGCCCGGCATCCATCAGCGCGCGCAGTGCCGGCAGCAGGCGCCGCTCGCGCAGCGCCGCCTCGCGGCCGCCGCGGATCAACTGCAGCGCCTGGGCCAGGAACTCGATCTCGCGGATGCCACCGGGGCCGCGCTTGATGTCGTCCACGCGGTCCTTGCGCGCGACCTCGGCGGTGATGGCCGCCTTCATCTCGCGCAGGCCATCGAGCGCGGTGAAATCCAGGTAGCGGCGGTAGACGAACGGCCGCAGCGTTTCCAGCCAGGCCTCGCCGGCGGCGATGTCACCGGCCACGGCGCGCGCCTTGATCCAGGCATAGCGCTCCCAGTCGCGGCCCTCGCGCTGGAAGTACTGGTCCATGCCGGCGAACGACAAGGCCACCCGCCCGGCGGTGCCGAATGGGCGCAGGCGCAGGTCGACGCGGTGGCAGAAGCCTTCGGCGGTGGTTTCATCCAGCAGCCGGGCCAGGCGCTGGCCCAACCGCGCGAAGTACTCCTCGGCCGCCAGCGGACGCGCGCCGTCGGACTCGCCGCCTTCCGGGTAGGCGTAGACCAGGTCGATGTCGGAGGAGAAATTCAGCTCACCGCCGCCGAGCTTGCCCAGCCCGAACACCACCAGCCGCTGCACGCCGCCGTCGGCGCTGCGCACCACGCCGTGGCGGCTGGCGAATTCCTGCTCCAGCGCGGCCAGCGCCAGCTGCAGGCAGTCCTCGGCCAGCCGGGTGGCCCCGGCCAGGGTGGCGTCCACGTCATCCAGCCCCTGCAGGTCGCGCCAGATCAACCGGGTGGAGGCCGCCGCGCGGTAGCGGCGCAGCTGGGTGGGCCAGGCGGTGGGCTGCAGCGGGTCCAGTCCGGGCAACGGGACCGGGGCCGGATCGGGGGCGGCCAGCCGCTCCAGCAGCTCCGGCTGCCGGCACAGCGTGTCGATGGCGAAGTCGCTGGCGATGGCCAGCCGGCGCAGCCCCGCCTCGACGTCCTGCGACGGCGGCCAGCGCGCCGGGTCCGGCAACGCCAGCTTGAGGCGGGCCAAGGCCCGGTCAATCACCGGGGCAACGTATTCAGGAACTGCGGCGGGGGAATTTTCCATCCGCCGATTCTGGCATCTGCGCATGCCAGCGGTCGCCATCTGCGGCGATCGGCCATTAAAAAAGCCCGCTGACAGCGAACTGTCAGCGGGCTTTGCTCCCTCCCCCACGTCGGGATGCAGGGTGATCGTGCGGCCTGCGGAAGCAACTTGCACGCTGCAGTGCAAAACAGTACTTGGCGGTACAAGAGCCTGCGGGCCACAAAAACCATCCCACCAAGGTAGAACCCCCCAGCCCCGCGGGAAGGGCGATAATCGACGGTCCCCACAACAACCCGTAGTCGTCATGTCTGTCGAACGCATCCTGGACGCGCGCCTGCGCGACCGCATCGTCTCCGCCGAACAAGCCGCGGCGCTGATCCAGCCGGGCGAAACCGTCGCCATGAGCGGCTTCACCGGTTCGGGCTACCCCAAGGCGGTGCCGATGGCGCTGGCCAAGCGCATCGAGGACGTGCATGCGCAAGGCCTGCCGTTCCAGATCAAGCTGATGACCGGTGCCTCCACCGCGCCCGAACTGGACGGCGCGCTGGCCAAGGCCGACGGCATCGCCATGCGCATGCCGTTCCAGACCGACCCCGATGCGCGCAAGCGCATCAACGACGGCAAGCTGGACTACATCGACATCCACCTCTCGCACGTCGCCCAGCACGTGTGGTTCGGTTTCTACGGCGAGATCGACACCGCCGTGGTCGAGGTCTCGGCCATCCGCGCCGATGGTGCGTTGGTGCCGTCCACCTCGGTCGGCAACAACAAGACCTGGCTGGACCTGGCCAAGAAGGTGATCATCGAGGTCAACGAGTGGCAGCCCGCCGACATCGAGGGCATGCACGACATCTACTACGGCACCGCGCTGCCGCCGCACCGCAAGCCGATCCCGCTGATCCACGCCAACGACCGCATCGGCCAGACCACGCTGGACGTGGACCCGGACAAGATCGTGGCGGTGGTGCGCACCAATGGCCCGGACCGCAACAGCCCGTTCAAGCCGATCGACGAGGACAGCCGCCTGATCGCCGGCCACCTGATCGAGTTCCTCAAGCACGAAGTGGCCAAGGGCCGCCTGCCGCACAACCTGCTGCCGCTGCAGTCGGGCGTGGGCAACATCCCCAACGCCGTGCTCGCCGGCCTTGCCGACAGTGGCCTGCGCGGGCTCAGTGCGTTCACCGAGGTGATCCAGGACGGCATGCTGGACCTGCTCAAGTCCGGCGTGCTCGAGTACGCCTCGTGCACCGGCTTCGCGCTGAGCCCGGAGGCGAACGAGGAGTTCAAGCGCAACATCCGGTTCTACCGCGACCGCATCATCATGCGCACGCAGGAAATGTCGAACCACCCGGAGCTGGTGCGCCGGCTGGGCTGCATCGGCATGAACGGCATGATCGAGGTGGACATCTACGGCAACGTGAACTCCACCCACGTCATGGGCAGCCGCATCATGAACGGCATCGGCGGTTCGGGCGACTTCACCCGCAACGGCTTCCTGTCCACCTTCCTGAGCCCGTCGATGGCCAAGGGCGGCAGCATCTCGGCGATCGTGCCGATGGTCAGCCACGTCGACCACACCGAGCACGACGTCTCGATCATCGTCACCGAGCAGGGCCTGGCCGACCTGCGCGGCCTGCCGCCGCGCGCCCGCGCCCGCCAGGTGATCGACAACTGCGCGCACCCGGGCTACCGCGACCAGCTCAACGACTACTTCGACCGCGCCTGCCGCGACAGCTACGGCAAGCACACCCCGCACCTGCTGCCCGAAGCGCTGTCCTGGCACCAGCGCTACATCGACACGGGCAGCATGAAGGCCTGAGCAACGCCCGCGGCAGCGGGCATGCAGTCGCAGCACCGAAGCAGCCGACGGCCCCGCCGCCGGCTGCTTTCATGTGGGAGCAGTGCCACCGACAGGCGCGGACTGCCAGATCCGGCCAGTTCATGCTGCAATGCAGCAGTTACACTGGCACCCGGATGCAGGAGAGAGGCGCCACGCTGGCGCCCGCCGAAGGCGCAGGCTCCCATGATCGCTCAGGCCGGTGGGCTGGAATCCCACCAACCATGCATCCGATACGCCGAGCTGGAGAGAGGTTGCCGGACACCGTCCGTGCAATCCGCCGAAGGGGCACGCGGCCATCGCCGCTGAACTCTCAGGCACAAGGGACAGCGGGAGCGGCACCGGTCAACGCAGTCCCATCCTTGCCCAGGCAGGGGTGGCGGCAGGCGCGTGGCCGGCCCCACCGCTCTGCCTGGAACCCACAGCATGCTGCTTTCCCTCATCTACCTGATCGCCATTTCCGCCGAAGCCATGACCGGCGCGCTGGCCGCCGGCCGGCGCCGCATGGACCTGTTCGGCGTGGTCATGATCGCCTGCGTCACCGCCCTGGGCGGCGGCTCACTGCGCGACATCCTGCTTGGCCACTACCCGCTGGGCTGGGTGAAGCACCCCGAGTACCTGGGCTTCACCGTCTGCGCGGCGCTGGTCGCCACCTGGCTGGCGCGCTGGATGCACCATTTCCGCAGCACCTTCCTGGTGCTGGACGGGCTGGGCCTGATCGCCTTCACCCTGATCGGCTGCGCCATCGCGCGCGAAGCCGGGCATGCGCCGCAGATCGTGCTGATCGCCGGCATGCTCACCGGCGCGTTCGGCGGCGTGCTGCGCGACATCCTCTGCAACGAGGTGCCGCTGATCTTCCAGAAGGAGCTGTACGCGATCATCTCGCTGCTCACCGGTGCGGCCTACCTGCTGTTGCTGCACTGGCAGGTGGCCGACGACACCGCGATCGTGTGCTGCCTGCTGGGCGGTTTCGCACTGCGCCTGCTGGCCATCCGCTACCGCTGGGAGATGCCCAAGTTCGTCTACCAGGATGAGGTGCATTGAGCTGGCCGGTGCTGCCCTCACCCCAACCCCTCTCCCGCGTGCGGGAGAGGGGCCAGGTTCACGACAGCTTGAAGTGATCGGCGCAACTGCAGTTTCAAAGCCCCTCTCCCGCACGCGGGAGAGGGGTTGGGGTGAGGGCAAAACCCAACTACCCCGCCGTCTTGTCCTTCACCGTCGTGCTCGGCCCATTGCCCTTGACGCTGGTGATGCCGGCTTCGCGCGCGGCCTGCGATGCGTACAGCTGGCTGCTGCCGATCACCTGGTGGTTGGCGGCCTTGAGATTGAAATGGTGTCGACCATCGCTGCTGGTCTTGCGCTCGTAATGCGCTTCATCGGGGCTGTTCTTCTGCACCGAGGCGATGCCGTTCTCGGCCGACGCGCGCGTGGTGTAGCGCTCGCTGGTGAGGATCACCTCGGCGTTGCCTGCCTTGAGCACGAAGTAGAACTGCCCGTCCTTGCTCTTCTCCAACTCGTACCAACCTGCCATCACGAACCCTCCGCTTGAGGACGATGCCGACATGCCGCTGGACAGCCGCATGCGTGGCTATGGTGCCCGGCTGCCCGGGCGTTGGCGCCGCCCGGAACGGCGGCTGCAAGCCAGACTCTACCTCAATCCCCAGCCCGCTCCAGCCACGCCAGCTTGTGCTGGCGGGGGAGCTGCTTGATCTGCCATTCCGCGCGCGAGGCGGCGGCACGGTCGGCGTACGGGCGCATGCCCAGTACCCGCAGCGGCGGGTGCGCGCGCGTGTAACGCGCGCCCTTGCCGGCCAGATGGGCCTGGAAGCGCGCCTGTACATCGGTGCTGATACCCGCGTAGTAGCTGCCATCGCGGCATTCCAGCAGGTACAGGAACCAGGCACCGTTACCCACGCGCGCTCCCGCCCGCTGTTACAGGCTCGCCGCGTCGGCGATCTTGCACAGGCCTTCACCCACCGCCTTGTTGGAGGTCAGCTGGCCGCCCTTGATGCTGAAACGCACCTCGACGCGGATGGTGCCGTCGTTCTGGCGGCGCACGGTGGTGCGCAGCGGCACGGTGGAGCCACCGCCACCGCGCACCGTCTGCTCGGCGGCGATGTAGCCGGTCTGCTCGTTCGGCGAGACACCCACCAGCCCCTCGGCCTCGATCGCGGCCACGGTCTTGCGGAAAGCCTCGGGGTAGCTGATGCCTTCGTGGTCGGTGGAGGCCAGGAACTGCTTGCCGGTGGTGAAGCCACCGCTCACCGCCAGGTTCTGCAGGCAGCCACTGCCCGAATCCACGACTTCCCTCTTGGCCATCGCCACGGTCGGCACCAGCATCATTGCCAGCACCATACTGCACGTACGGATACGCATCACTTCCTTCTCCATAAGCGGTGATTTCTAGGCTTCCTGCCGCGTGAGGCGCTCTCCCCTGAGACCACAGCAGGCGGGAGGCGTTGCGCCTCCCGCCGCGTAAATTACTTGGACTGGCCGGTGCGTGCCAGTGTGGCTGTCACGCTTGGCCCAGTCAGGCGGCCGCTTCCAGCTGTGCCTGGCGGCGCCCACGCACGGCCTCGGCCAGCCGCTCAAGCACCTGCACGGTGCTGTCCCAGTCGATGCAGCCGTCGGTGATGCTCTGCCCGTAGACCAGCGGCTGGCCCTGGACCAGCTCCTGGCGGCCGGCCACCAGGTGGCTCTCGATCATCACCCCGACGATGCGCTGCTCACCGCCCTCCAGCTGGCCGGCGATGTCCTCGATCACGCGCGGCTGGTTCTCCGGCTTCTTGCTGCTGTTTGCGTGGCTGGCGTCGATCATCAACCGCGCCGGCAGCTGCGACTTGCCCAGCACCTCGCTGGCCGCCTGCACGCTGGCCGCGTCGTAGTTGGGCGCCTTGCCGCCACGCAGGATCACGTGGCAGTCCGGGTTGCCCTGGGTGGCCACGATGGCGGTGCCGCCCTCCTTGGTCACCGACAGGAAGTGGTGCGGGTGCGAGGCTGCGCCGACCGCGTCGGCGGCGATCTTCACGTCACCGGTGGTGCCGTTCTTGAAGCCCACCGGGCACGACAGCCCGGAGGCCAGCTCGCGGTGCACCTGGCTTTCGGTGGTGCGCGCGCCGATCGCGCCCCAGGCCACCAGGTCGGCGATGTACTGCGGCGAGATCACGTCCAGGAACTCCACGCCCGCCGGCAGGCCGAGGCGGTTGATGTCGCGCAGCAGGCCGCGCGCCACGCGCAGGCCCTTGTTGATGTTGAAGCTGCCGTCCAGGTCCGGGTCGTTGATCAGGCCCTTCCAGCCGACTGTGGTGCGCGGCTTCTCGAAGTACACGCGCATGACGATCTCCAGCTCGCCGCCGAGCGCATCGCGCAGCGGGCGCAGGCGCTGGGCGTACTCCATCGCCGCGACCGGGTCGTGGATGGAACACGGGCCGACCACCACGGCCAGGCGGTCGTCCTGGCCGTGCAGGATGCGGTGCAGCGCGGCGCGGGCATCGGCCACGGTCTGCGAGGCCTCCTCGTCGCAGGGCAGCAGCGACAGCAGCTGGGCCGGCGGGGTCAGCGGTTCAAGTTTGCGGATGCGCAGGTCGTCGGTGTGGGGGGGCATTGCGGGGGTCTCCAATCCAGATCGTGAAGGGTGTGGCCCCAGCGTTGGCGGCATGAAAAAAGCCGCCAGGTTCGCTGGCGGCTTTTCGGGAATGCGTCTGAAGGTTTCTTCAGGGTGAGCGCAGTCCTTCCTCCGCCAGCGGCTTCGGAAAGTAATACCAAAAGTAAAAGCTGGCGCGGGCTGCGTTCATGGGATGCATTGATAACACGCTTTTTTGTGCAATGCGACAGTTACAGCCGCAACGGACGCGGCGGTGGTTTCGTTCATCCAGCGCCGTCGTGGGCCGGCCCCGGTCGCCGCGCTTCACCCCGGCGGCCACATACTGCAGCGCAGTCCACTCCTGTCCCACATGCCGATGAGCACCCCGAGCCCCGACCTGCTGCAGATCGCCTGCCCGCACTGCAATGCCATCAACCGCGTGCCGGGCACGCGGCTGGCGCAGTCGCCTGCGTGCGGCCGCTGCCACCAGGCCCTGTTCACCGCCGTGCCGATCGCCCTGGATGAGGCAGCCTTCCAGGCACATGCGCAGCGCTCGCAGATTCCGCTGCTGATCGACTTCTGGGCGGCATGGTGTGGCCCCTGCCGGCAGATGGCACCGGAGTTCGCCAAGGCTGCCGCGCAGCTGGAACCACACATGCGGCTGGCCAAGGTCGACACCGAGGCGCAGCCGGCGCTGGCCGCGCGCTTTGCCATCCGCAGCATCCCGACCATGGTGCTGCTGCAGGGCGGGCGCGAGATCGCGCGCCAGTCCGGCGCGATGTCGGCCAGCCAGATCGTGCAGTGGGCCCGTCGCTGACGACGGCATCGAACACACATGGCAGGTCTGCGCCAATGGGCCAGGGAGCTGAAGCGACAGACGCTGGTCGTCTACTTCGTGGCGCGCGACCCGCGCACGCCATGGCCGCTGCGCCTGCTCGCCCTCGGGATCGCGGCGTACGCGCTGAGCCCCATCGATCTCATCCCGGACGTCATCCCGCTCCTGGGCTATCTCGACGACCTGGTGATCGTGCCGCTCGGTCTGCTGCTGGTGCTGCGCCGGGTGCCGGCAGAAGTACTCGATGACGCCCGGCAGCGGGCTGCGGCCGCGGCGACACGGCCGGTCAGCCGCGCCATGGCCGCCATCATCGTGGTCGTCTGGATCGCATCGCTGACGGCGCTGGGGGCATGGCTCTGGCGGTCGATGCCGGCCTGATTCCTGCCTGGACGTGCGTTCGCGCGTAGCAACCTGATCCAGGCGATGCCGTGCGTTCATCGTTGGAGCGAACCACGGTCGTTGGCGTCCGGCTGTTGCCGCAGTACACCGTGGCAAGGCCGTTGGTGTGGCGTTGTTTCCTGACGGAACAATGGCGACTGTAACCCCGTTGTCCCGAAACAGAACGGTGGAAACCACGCAGGAATGCGGGCCACGCGTGGTTGGCGATGCCGCGCATTACAGCTGCCGGGCGACTCCCCATACTGGACTGCCCCATCGCCACTCCGCCACGCGCATGCGTACCGAATCCCGGTTGCTCCAGATGTTCGTCGCCGTGGCCGACGCGCTGTCCTTCACCCGCGCGGCCGACGCCCTGCACGTTGCCCAGCCATGGCTGTCCGCGCAGATCCGCAAGCTCGAACGACAATTGGGCTTCGAGCTGTTCATCCGCGACAGCCGGCGCGTCGCGCTGAGCGAACAGGGGGCCGCGCTGCTCGCGCCGGCACGGGCGGTGATGCAGGCACTGGATGCGTTCAACGCCGGCGCGCTGCTGCTGCGCCGGCAGCAGGAGTGGCCGTTGCTGCGGATCGGGCTGCCACCGTATTCGCACCTGTTCGCCGAACGCGTGGTGCTGCTGGAACGTTTCGCGCAGATCCATCCACGGCTGCGCATCGAGACCGTGGTCGGCTGGAGCCCGGAGCTGGTCGAGAAGGTGGCCGACGAGAAGCTGGACATGGCGTTCGTCGTTGGCGAGGTGATCGATCCGGCACTGGAGTACCGGGTCGTGGCCCAGTCCAGCTGCGAACTGCTGTGCCGCCGGGACGACCCACTGGCACAGCTCGACGTGGTCAGCGACCGCGACCTGCATGGCAGGACGGTGCTGGTCTTCGAGCGTGCCCTGAACCCACCGCTGTACGACCAGTTGTTCAACGGTCCCAAACGCGCCGGCGCGGTGTTGCGCGTGGACCACGAAATGATGAGCGACCTGTGGCTGGAGCACATCCTGGCCAACCGGGCGCTGGGCCTGAACTTCATCCGCCGTCCCCCCGCGCAGTTACAGGAACAGCTCTGCGCACGGCCGATGATCGACCAGCGCCCGGTGCTGCTGCGGCTGGCGCGCCGCCGCGGCACTCCCCATCCGGCCACGGAACTGTGCTGGCGCATGGCATCGGCGTTCGAGGGCATCGCCGATGCCGGCTGAGCGCCGCGGGCAAGAGCAAACACGTCTGGATGGCCATGCTTTTCGTATTGGACGCGTCCCCCGCCGTTTCCGATAGTGCATTGCATGCCGCGTCTTCTTGAACCTGTTCACGTCCTGCACGGACACGTCCGAACAACGGGCCGGGCGCATGCCGCCCAGGCGCGTGAACAGCTTCAAGCCGGCGCATGGCGTGCGCCCCCTCAGGTGCCCTGACCTCATCCGCTACCGCACGTGGCACGCGCGTCCGTTCCCGCGCGGGCAACAACCGTCGCGTGCCGGCGGCGCCCGATTGCACGAGAACTCCCCCATGAATGCACGATTGAATGCACACGCCGATGCGCCTGCCTCGCTCGATGGGCTGCTGCGCCCCCGCGCCATCGCGCTGGTCGGCGCCACCGAACGCTCCCGCTGGTCCAACGGGGCATTCGCCAACCTCGGCGAACTCGGCTACGCAGGCCAGGTACACGTGGTCAACCCGCGCGGCGGCCATATCCACGGACTGCGTGCCGCCGCCTCCTGCCGGGCGATCGGCGAACCGGTGGACGCGGCACTGCTGATGGTGCCCTCGCATGCCATCGAGGATGCCTTCGCCGACCTGCACGAGGCGGGCATCGGCAATGCGGTGATCCTGACCTCCGGCTTTGCCGAGACCGGCGATGAGGGTGCACGCCGCCAGGCCGCGCTGGCGGGCCTGGCACGGCAGCATCAGGTCAACCTGCTCGGGCCGAACTGCCTGGGGCTGATCAATTACATCGACCGCATCCCCTTGTGGACGATCGGCCTGCCTACCCGCCTGACCGGCAATGTCGCGTTGATCTCGCAAAGCGGTGCCACCGCCAGCTACATCGCCGACCATGCCGGGCGCCAGGGCGTGGGACTGAGCTACATCGTCTCCACCGGCAATGAAGCCGGCCTCAGCGTGGCACGCCTGGTCGACTACCTGGTCGATGACGAAGCCACCCGGGTCATCTGCCTGTTCCTGGAAACCACGCGCGACACCGTGACGCTGGCAGCCGCCGCGCGGCGTGCGTTGGCCGCCGGCAAGCCGGTGGTGGCGTTGAAGATCGGCACCAGCCCGGTCACCGCGAAAGCCGCGCAGGCGCATACCGGCTCGCTGGTCGGCGATGACCGGGTGTTCGACGCCGCCTGCCGGCAGCTGGGCATCATCCGCGTACGTTCGATCGATGACCTGGTGGCCACCGCCGCATTGCTGTCGCGCCTGCGACCGCGCGGTGGTGGCAACGTCGCCGCCATCGCCATTTCCGGTGGCATCTGCGAGATCGCCGCCGACCGCGCCGAAGCCAGCGGCCTGGCACTGCCCGAGTTGTCCGTGCGCAGTCGTGACGCGCTGCGCGAGGTGATGCCGTCCTTCAGCACACCGCACAACCCGCTGGACCTCACCGGCGCGGCCATCCTCGACCCGGCGCTGTTCGCGCGCAGTATCAAGGTGCTCGACCAGGACCCCGAGATCGGCCTGATCGCCTGCCTGTACGACCTGCCCACCGAGCCCCGCCATGGCTACAGCCAGCAGGTGATCCAGCAGGTGGGGCAGGCGTTCTCCGCCGCCAGCACGCCCGGCGTGCTGCTCAGCATCGCACCGCGACCGGTGCCGGATTTCAGCCGGATGCTGGCCGAGCACCATGGCCTGGTCTATCTGGGCGTGGGCCTGGACCGCGGCGTGGCCGCCATCGCCCAAGCCCAGTGGTGGGCACGACAACATCCTCTTTCCCCGCAGCCATCCCGCACCGCGTTGCCGGCCGGCGAAGACGTGCAACGCCCGCGGTCGGAGCGGGAGACGCTGGATTTCCTGGTGACCCAGGGCGTGCCGGTGGTGCCGGCGCGGATGGCGAGCGACCCGGTGCAGGCGCAGGGCCATGCCGCCAGCTTCAACAGCCCGGTGGTGCTGAAGATCGCTTCGCCCGACATCGCCCACAAGAGCGACGTCGGCGGCGTGCGCCTGGACGTGGCCGTCGAAGAAGCCGCCGATGCGTACCAGCAGCTGCGCCATGCGGTTGCGTCCGCGCGGCCCGATGCACGCATCGATGGCGTGCTCGTTTCGCCGATGCGCCGCCATGGCATCGAGCTGCTGGTGGGCGTGGTGCGCGACCCACAGTGGGGGCCGGCACTGGCAGTCGGCCTGGGCGGGGTCTGGGTCGAACTGTTCAAGGACAGCAGCCTGCGTCTGTTGCCGGTCAGCGCCGAGGATGTGCTGGCGATGCTGGGCGAGCTGCGCTGCTCGGCGCTGCTGGATGGGTATCGCGGCGGGCCGGTCGTGGACCGTCGCTGGCTGGCCGAAGTGATCGCGCGCATCGGGGATGCCGCCCTCGCCCTGGGGCCGGACCTGGCCTCCCTGGAGGTCAATCCGCTGTTGGCCAGCGGCGGGCGGGTCGAGGCACTGGACGGCCTGGTGGTCTGGAATACCCCAGCGGAGCCGGCCCAGTGAGCAGCCCTGCCACCCAGCCGGTGATCGTTGGCATCGGCGAATGGCTGGACCGCCCGGCCGATCCACGCGACGGGCTGGAGCCGGTCGACCTGATGCTGCGTGCCGCGCGCGTGGCCGAGGACGATGCACGTGCACCGCTGCTGCAGCAGGTCGATTCACTGGACGTTGTCAACCTGTCCAGTTGGCGCTACCGCGATGCGCCGGGCCTGTTGGCCGAATGCCTGGGCATTGAACCGGCACATCGCGCGTATGGAACGGTGGGCGGCGAGAGCCCGTTGCGGCTGATCCAGGAGGCTGCCGAACGCATCATCGATGGCCAGAGCCGGGTCGCGCTGATCTGTGGCGCCGAATCCCAGTCCACCGTCGGCAAGGCCGCCGCGCAGGGAATCACGCTGCCTTGGACGCACTGGGCCGAGGATGGACCGGCGCCGCTGCGCGGTCACACGCTGGTGCATCCGCTGGCCGCCGCGCTCGGCTGCGACCGGCCCGCCACGGTCTATCCATTCTATGAAACGGCCAGCACGGCCCACTGGGGACAGACCCCGTCCGCGGCGCAGCGCGAGAGCGGCGAGTTGTGGAGCCTCTACGCGCGGCATGCCGCCGGCAATCCCTGCGCGTGGCTGCGCGAGCCGTACAGCCCGGCCGACGTCACCACGCCATCGGAACAGAACCGCTGGATCGCCTGGCCGTACACCAAGCGCATGACCGCCAATCCGCAGGTCAACCAGGGTGCGGCCGTGCTGGTGACCAGCCTGGCGCTCGCGCGCCGCGCCGGCCTGCCCGAAGAACGCCTCGTGCACATCTGGGGCGGCGTGCATGCCAACGAGCCCGGCGACTTCCTGGCACGCGACCACTACTGGGAAAGCCACGCCCAGAGCACGGTGCTGGAAAGCGCACGCCACCTTGCCGGCGGCGTGTTCGAAGCGATGGAGCTGTACAGCTGCTTTCCCTGCGTCCCCAAGATGGCGCGCCGCGCGCTCGGGTTGCCGGCGCGCTTCGAGCCCACCGTCACCGGCGGGTTGACCTTCTTCGGCGCACCGCTGAGCAACTACATGACCCATGCCACCTGCGCGATGGTGCGGCGCCTGCGCGCTTCGCGTTCGTTCTTTCCCGGGTTGCTCTATGGCCAGGGGGAATTCGTCACCAAGCACCATGCACTGCTGCTGGCCCGGCGTCCCTACCCCGGCCATCCGGACCTGGCCTTCAGCAGCGTGCAGTCCATCGCGGACAGCCGGCGCGGCGAAGTGCCGCCGCTGGAAGTCAGCCCGGCCGGCGAAGGCCAGCTGGAAGCCTTCACGGTCATCCATCGCCGCGATGGTTCCGTCGCGCACGGCGTGGCCATCCTGCGCACGCCCAGCGGCACCCGCACGCTGGCCGAAGTGGCCGCCGACGATGCCTGGACGCTGGCGGTGCTGACCCGCAGCGAGGTCGCGCCGATCGGCAGGCGCGGCCTCCTGCAGCCGACCTCGCGCGGTCATTCCCGATGGAGCCTGTCCCGATGAACAATGAAGCCATCATCCAGCTGGGCCGCACGGTCAGCGTGCGGCTCGTCGGCGCCCACGTCGCCCTGGTCACGCTGCAGCGGCCACAGGTGCGCAATGCCATTGACGCCATCACCGCGCTCAACCTGGAGCAGGCAGTACAGCTGACCGATGCCGACAGCGAGGTACGTTGCGTGATCCTCACCGGTGCCGGCGATCAGGCGTTCTGTGCCGGCGCCGACCTGAAGGCCATCGCCAATGGCGAGGCCGCCGCGCTGAGCACGACGCGCGGCGGCTTCGCCGGTTTCGTGCACCAGCCCCGACGCAAGCCCTGGATCGCCGCGGTCAATGGCCTGGCGCTGGCGGGCGGCACCGAGATCGCGCTGGCCTGCGACCTGATCGTCGCCGCCGGGCATGCCGCCTTCGGCCTGCCCGAAGTCCGGCGCGGGCTGGTCGCTGCCGCCGGCGGCCTGTACCGCCTGACCCGCGCGATACCGCGTGCACTGGCCATCGAGCTGATCCTCACCGGCGAGCAGCTGCCGGCCGCACGTGCGCAGGCGATCGGCCTGGTCAACCAGGTGGTGCCCGGGCCGGAGCTGCTGGCCACGGCCATCGCGCTGGCCGAGCGCATCAGCGCCAACGCGCCACTGGCCGTCTGCGAAAGCCTGGCGGTGGCCCGTGCCGCGTTCGACCATGACGACCGCGTGCTGCGCGAGATGAGCGCCAGCGCGATCCGCGCGGTCGCCGGCAGCCGCGACTACCTGGAGGGCCCGCGCGCCTTCCTGGAGCGACGACCGCCGCACTGGAGCGGGACATGAGGCCGGACGGCACGGGCTGAGCGCAGCGCATCCGGGTGCTGCCCATGGCGGTGCACGCAGCAGGTAGCGGCGCATGCCCCCAGGCCCGCCCTGCCCACCGCCGGCGGGCTCCCCCGGCATCCGGGTGCGCTGCGCCCAGCCCGTCCGCCCTGCGCCGGAAGGCTGCCGCGGCGCAGGCCGCCACGCCACCTGCACAAAAGCAGAACCCCGCCTTGCGGCGGGGTTCTGTGTGTTACCAGCAGCGGTGAGGCTGCGGCGGACTTAGAAGTCCATGCCGCCCATGCCACCCATGCCGCCCATGCCACCGGCGCCCATGGCCGGCTCGTCCTTCTTCGGCGCCTCGGCCACCATCGCTTCGGTGGTGATCATCAGGCCAGCGATCGAAGCGGCGTTCTGCAGGGCCGAACGGGTCACCTTGGTCGGGTCCAGGATGCCGAATTCCAGCATGTCGCCGAACTCGCCCGAAGCAGCGTTGTAACCGAAGCTGCCGGTGCCTTCCTTGACCTTGTTGACGATGACCGACGGCTCTTCGCCGGCGTTGGCAACGATTTCGCGCAGCGGGGCTTCCATCGCGCGCAGGGCGATCTGGATGCCGTGGTTCTGGTCTTCGTTGTTGCCCTTCAGGCCCGCCAGCGCGGTGACAGCGCGCACCAGCGCGACGCCGCCGCCCGGGACCACGCCTTCCTCAACGGCTGCACGGGTAGCGTGCAGGGCGTCGTCGACGCGGTCCTTCTTTTCCTTCATTTCGATTTCGGTCGAAGCGCCGACCTTGATCACGGCAACGCCGCCGGCCAGCTTGGCCACGCGTTCCTGCAGCTTCTCGCGGTCGTAGTCCGAGGAGGTGTCCTCGATCTGGGTCTTGATCTGCTTGACGCGCGACTCGATGGCAGCGGTATCGCCGGCGCCGTCGATGATGGTGGTGTTCTCCTTGGAGACCTGCACCTTCTTGGCGCGGCCCAGGTCCTTGATGGTGGCCTTTTCCAGCGACAGGCCCACTTCCTCGGAGATCACGGTGCCGCCGGTCAGCACGGCCATGTCTTCCAGCATCGCCTTGCGACGGTCGCCGAAGCCCGGTGCCTTGACGGCCACGACCTTGACGATGCCACGGATGGTGTTGACCACCAGGGTGGCCAGCGCCTCGCCTTCGATGTCCTCGGCGATGATCAGCAGCGGCTTGCCTGCCTTGGCGACGCCTTCCAGCACCGGCAGCAGGTCACGCACGTTGGAGATCTTCTTGTCGTGCAGCAGGATGAACGGGTCGTCCAGGTCGGCGGTCTGGGCCTGCTGGTTGTTGATGAAGTACGGGGACAGGTAGCCGCGGTCGAACTGCATGCCTTCCACGACGTCCAGCTCGTTCTCCAGGCCCGAGCCTTCCTCGACGGTGATCACGCCTTCCTTGCCGACCTTCTTCATCGCTTCGGCGATGATGTTGCCGATCGACTCGTCCGAGTTGGCCGAGATGGTGCCGACCTGGGCGATGGCCTTGTCGTCAGCGGTGGGCTTGGAGATGTTCTTCAGCTCGGCGACGGCGGCAACCACGGCCTTGTCGATACCGCGCTTGAGGTCCATCGGGTTCATGCCGGCGGCAACGGCCTTGGCGCCTTCGCGGATCAGGGCCTGGGCCAGCACGGTGGCGGTGGTGGTGCCGTCGCCGGCGTCGTCGTTGGTGCGCGAGGCGACTTCCTTCACCATCTGCGCGCCCATGTTCTCGAACTTGTCAGCCAGTTCGATTTCCTTGGCCACGGACACGCCGTCCTTGGTGATGGTCGGGGCGCCGAAGCTCTTCTCGAGCACGACGTTGCGGCCCTTCGGGCCGAGGGTGGCCTTGACGGCATTGGCGAGAACGTTGACGCCGCGCACCATGCGCGAACGGGCGTCTTCACCGAAACGAATATCCTTAGCAGCCATTGCGATTACCTCTGAGTAGAGCCGAGCCATGCTCGGCCGCTTTTATCGGGAAAGGGGTCTGTTTCGAAAGCAGGGGGAGCGCGGCTCAGCCGATGACGGCGAGCACGTCGTCTTCGCGCAGCACCTTGTACTCGACGCCTTCGGCCTTGTAGGTCGAACCGGCGTACTGGCCGTAGATGACCTTGTCACCGACCTTCAGCGACGGGGCGCGCACCGAGCCATTGTCCAGCGGCTTGCCCGGGCCGACGGCCACGACTTCGCCCTTGGTGGACTTTTCCTTGGCCGAATCCGGGATCAGGATGCCGCCGGCGGAGATTTCGTCGGCTTCGATCGGCTTGACCACAACGCGGTCGTGAAGCGGCTTGATGCTCATGAAGAACCTCTTAAGTATTTGATTGGCCTGAAGATCCGGCGACGCCACCACCCCCGACCAGAGGGTGCCGGTGCCACGCGTAAAAACGCCCGTCCAACGGGCTTGCTCGGGAGATGGGGCCCGCCCGGAGGCTTTCAAGGGCCGGCCGGCAATTGATTGCCCAAATAAATGACGCAATCGCGCCCGCTTTGGTGATTGTCCTGGTACGGCCGCACACGGCGGCCACCCGAGACCCCCGAACCGGAGAGCCCCATGGAACAGAATCCCTACGCCGCGACCGCCACCCCGGTCAGCACCCCCACCGGCACCCAGATCGACACGCTGGACGTGTCTGACCGCTGGAAGCAGTACTTCAAGGGCCTGCAGAAGTACGGCGGGCTGGAAGGCCAGCTGTTCAAGGCCATCCCCAAGGGACCGGAGCGCCTGGCCGCGGCCAAGGAGATGGCCCCGCCGATGTCGGCCTTCCTGCTGGCCTTCGTATTCGGCTTCTTCTACTACCTGGTCAAGGGCATGTGGAAGAAGGGCCTGGTGCTGGCACTGATGACCTTCGTGGGCCTGACCGTGTTGGTGACGGTGCTGTACCTGATCGGCGGCGAAACCCTGGCCGGTGGCGCCCGCTACCTGGGCGGCGTGGCCTTCGGGATCATGGCCCCGCGCGACTTCTATTCCTTCAAGGTGCTGGGCGACAAGGGCTGGCTGCCGGTCCGGCCGTTCTGAGCCGGCCTGCGAGAACCCGCCGATGACCCCTTCCCTGGCCTCCACCGCCCCGGCCGGACCCGCCGCCGCGGTGGCCACGCCCGCCTACCCGCGCTTCGTCCAGATCTGGCTGGGCGTGGACCTGACCCTGTGCACGCTGACCGGCATTCTGGCGCTGGTGGCCACCTACCACCTCAGCCGCGGCGACGTCGGCGACTATCCGCCGGCGCTGGCCATTGGCCAGACCGTCGTGCAGTCGGCCATCGCGGTATTCGGCATCAGCGGCAACCTGCTGTTGATGCGGCACCGTGCCGCCGGCTTCTGGCTGGCCTGCCTGGCGCTGGTGGCGGTCTGCGTCGGCATGGTGATGTCCATGCACGAGCTGCGGCTGCACATCGCCGCGTCCGATGACGGGGGCTGCCCGCCCGGCCTGCTGCTCGGCTTCGTCCTCACCCTCAGCTGCCGCTACCTGCTGAACATGGTCTATGCCTTCGCGCTGCGTGACGCCTGGCGCACGCTGCAGGCCAAACGGGGAAGCGCGGCATGAGCACGCTGCGTACGCCCTCGACCCGCCCGACCGCCTTCTGGGTCGGGCTCGGCGTGCCGTTGGCGATCGTGCTGGTCGCGGCGTGGCAGTGGTACCGCGCCGCGCACTGGCGGCTGGACGTGGCCAGCGGCCACGACGCCGGGCCGTACCTGGGACCGCTGGCGCTGGTCACGTTGCTGCTGGGCATGACCGCCATCGCCGCGTTCTGCCTGGCCCTGCTCGGCATGCGCCGCGCCGCCTCGCATGCCCTGCTCTCGCGCGATGCGCTGGTGGAGGCGTTCAACCGCGGCAGGCGCTGGCTGCCGGCGTTCATGGTGGCGCAGACCCTGTTGGTGTTCGGCGGCCTGATCGGCGTGCTGCTGTTCGAGATCGGCCGCGCCATCGACCAGCACTACGTCTCCGGCAACGCGATGAAGATGGTGATGTTCGCCGGCCTGATCGTGCTGGCCCTGCTCTGGTATGGCGCGCGGATCATCTGGGACACGCTGCGCGTGACCCTGCGCCGCCAGGACGCCGAGCCGATCCAGATCATCGGCCAGACGCTGTCGCCGGCACAGGCACCACAGCTGTGGTCGTTCGTGCAGGACATCGCCCGGCGTACCGAGGCACGCGTGCCGGACACCGTGGTGGTGGGCCTGAACGAAGGCTTCTTCGTCACCGAGCACGCGGTGCAGCTGGCCAATGGCCAGCGCGTGCCCGAGGGCCGCGTGCTGTACCTGCCGCTGCCGTACATGAGCTTCATGGAACGCCCCGAGGTCTCGGCCGTGGTGGCGCACGAGCTGGGCCACTTCACCGGCGAGGACACCCGCTACGGCCTGCAGTTCAGCCCGATCTACCGTTCCTTGCTCAACAGCATCCTGGCCGTGACCAACGAGCACGCCGCCGACGATGACGGTTGGCGCGCGTGGATCACCGCGCCGGCCAGCCTGTACGGCAAGTGGTTCCTGCACAGCTTCGACGAAGCAGTGCATCACTGGAGCCGCGAGCGTGAACTGGCGGCCGATGCGTTCAGCAGCCGAATCGCCGGCACCGCGCCGGCTGCGCTGGCCCTGCTGCGCAGCGCGGTGCTGCAGGAGTTCATCGACGAAGCGCTGGCACACAACCAGCAGGCTCCCCCGCACCTGCGTGAAGGCGTGCTGTCCCGGGTACGGCGGCAAGTGGCCGAACACGGCCTGGGCGACCCACGCAACCACCTGGACGACCAGCAGTCGCATCCGCTGGACACCCATCCCACGCTCAAGCAACGCCTGGATGCACTGGGCGTTGCGATCACCCCCGAACTGCTGGTCCGCACCCGCGACCGCCGCCAGAGCAGCCTGCTCGCGGAACTGGGCCTGGAGGCCAGCACCCCCACGCCAATGGAGACACCATGATCGACATCGCTTCGTCGCTGGAAAAGGAATACGGCGACATCTCCCAACGCGAACGCGAGAGCACCCTCACCGAGCTGCGCAGGATCGAGGCCGCCGGGCGGGGCCGGGCCGAGATCAAGCCGCACGCGATCATGCTGCCGCTGTTGTTCGGCTTCGCCGGTGGCATCGTGGCCTATGGCGCGTCCACCTCCAGCGCGATGTCAGGCACCAGCGCCATGATCGCCATCGCGGTCGGCGTGGTGCTGGTGCTGGCCAGCCTGTGGGCCCTGCTTGCCCCGCGCGCGGCGCGTTTCACGCTCACCGAGGAGGGCATCCGGGTGAAGCAGCAGCTGCTGCCCTGGGACACCATCGTCGACTACGGCGTGGTCGAGCATTCGTACAACGGCTTCAGCACGCACACCTCGGTGACGCTGCTGCACAGCGAAGGTTTCACTCCACCCAAGCTCGGCTTGCTGGTACTGTTCGGCGGCAGCACGCGCGACCGCAAGAGCGGACTGTACGAAACCCGATTGACCCTGCACGCCGGTGCCCGCGGCATGAACTGCGAAAAACTCGCCAAACGCATTGGTGATTTTTTCGCCGCGGCCCAGGCCCGCCATGAATTGCGCCGGATGCAGGCCGATTGACACCATTACAACAAGGAGATCCACGATGAAGAAAATCAAATTCCTGACCCCGTTGCTGTTGCTTGCCCTGCTGGCCGGTTGCAGCCAGCTGATGGGCCCCTCCGCCTCCGACTACATGGAGCGCAACCTGAGCGTCTGGAACAGCCTGATCGCCAAGTTCAACCAGTGGAGCGACGGCAGCAAGGCCGAGCAGTTGAACGCCAAGCTGGAGGAGCGCAAGGGCCTGGTCGAGATGAAGCCGGTGCTGGATACCGCGCGCGCCGAGACGGTGACCCTGCGCGAGTCGATGCAGCAGCAGCCGGTGCCGGAAGATGCACAGGAACTGCACGCCAAGACCATGGCTTCGCTGGACTCGGCGGTGGAATGGTTCGACGCCATGCTCAAGCTGACCGCACTGCCGGATGACTTCAGCAACGAACAGGCACAGCCGCTGCTGGACGCGGTCGACAGCGCCGCCGGCAAGTTCGACACGCTCACCGACGAACTGGACGTGATGCAGGAGGCCTACGCCAAGAAGCACCGCATCACCCTGCAGATGCAGGCCCCCAGCGAAGAAGAGTAAGACGCCACCGCAAGGACGCGGTGCGGTACACAGGAGCCGGACGACAGGGAGGTCAGATCGTCGGTGACTTTCCCTCTCCCCCGCGCGGGGAGGGGGATTGAAGACGCAAGGCCTGGGCAGCGACCCGCTTGACCTGCGGCGGCGTGATCGGCGAAGCCAGCAGGAACCGGGCATCGGTGGCGATCCGTGCATCCACGGCCTCCCGCTCGGCGCCCTGCAAGCGATGGCACATCTGCAGGATCAACCGTTCGTAGGCGGCCTGCCACTCCAGCAACGGCGATTGGCCCTGCCTGCCCTCGTTGCGCCGCACCTGCTCCAGCAGGTCATCGGGGCGGCTGCAACGCCCTTCCAGCACCTCCAGTTCGGCCAGCATGAAGCGCGTGGACACGAACAGTTCGTCCTTCGGCGTCTGGCCCAGCGCGGTGAGCCCGGCCAATGCCTCCCCAGCAAGCGCGCGCGCGGCATCCATCCGGCCCAGGTCACGGGCATCACCGGCCAGTTCCAGCTTCAACAGCTGCACGTCGACGCCGCTGTCGTCGCCGTTGCGGGCCAGCACCTGCAGGGCCTGCTGGTGCAGCGCCTGCGCACCCTGGACATCGCCCATGAAACTGCGGCTGTTGCCGATCAGCTCCAGCGCGTCGTTGGTGCTGTCCGAGCCGATGCGCTCCAGCGCCGCCAGCACCTGGCGGGCGATGCGCTCGGCCGTGACGTAGTCGCCCTTGTACAGGTGCATGCGCGCGCCGTTCTGGGTGGTGATGATGGCGCGGAAGCTGTCCGGCCCACCGTTGGCCACCGCGTAGCGATGGGCGATGTGGCTCAATGCGATGGCTGCATCCACGTCGCCCTGCCCCAGCTTGGATGCGGCCAGTGCGATCGCCGCGGCGGCGGTCGGCTCGGATTCCTCGCCGAACTGTGCGCGGGTGGCGGCCAGCGTCGGTTCGAGGATGGCATCGGCCTGCGCGTAATCGGACTGCTTGACCAGCGCACGGCCCAGCCATGCCGCGCTGACCAGGCTGCGCGGGTGGTTCGGGCCGTACAACCCGCCGTTGGCCTCCACCACCTGGCGCAGCAGGCTCACCGCTTCTTCGCTGCCACCGGTGGCGCTGAGCAGGTTGGCCAGGTCCTCGCGCATCTGGTTGAGTTCGGCCACCGACTGCGGCACCTGCCGCTGCGCCAGCGCGATGGCCTGGCGCAGGTGGGCAATGGCTTCGGCGCGCTTGCCACGCGATTCGTCCAGGCCTGCGTACTGGTGGAAGGCCTCGGCGAGCCGGCCTTCGCCCTGCGCGCCCAGCGCCTGCAGCTGCGTCACCGATTGCCTGAACCAGCGTTCGGCCGGATCAAGCTGGCCGGCGCGCCGGTACAGCGTGGCCAACTGGTAGGCCGCCACGCCACGCTGCAGGCGCGCGGCGGTACTGGTACCCGGGGACCGGGCCAGGATCCGCTCCAGCATCCGCATCGCCGTGGGGTCCGGCGCATCGCCCTGCCCGGCCACGCGCGCGTGGGTGATGGCCAGTTCCGTCGCCAGCATCGAATCCTCGCCCAGCGCCGCCACCGCCGCGTCATGGCCGCGCCGGGACAGTGCCTCGGCCTTGGCGTACTCGCCCAGCCCGATGTAGGTGCGCGACAGCGCATCGAACAGGCGCGCCTGCATCTCTGGCTGTCCGGCCAGGGTGGTCTCGGCCTGGCGCACGCCGGCATCCACCAGTTCCAGCGCGGTGGGCGTCTTGCCGCCGGTCAGCTCCGGGTTGGCCGACTCGAACACGTTGATCAGGAAGTCGCGTACCGCATCGGCGGTGCGCGCCTGCTCGGTGGCACGCAGTGCTTCGCTCTCGGCGCGCTGCTGCTGCAGGCGCGCCTCATGGGCCTGCCACAGGGTGCCGCCCATGCCCGCCAGCAGGGTCAGCAACAGCACCGTGACCACGCTGACCCCGATGCGATGGCGATGCAGGTAGCGGCGCAGGCGATCCCAGCGGTCCGGCGCGCGTGCCGATACCGGACGCCGCGCGATGGCGGCATCGATGTCGGCCAGCAATGCGTCCACCGAGCCGTAACGTTGCGCCGGCGACTTGGCCAAGGCCTTCAACGCGATGGCATCCAGGTCCTGCAGCAGCGGCCTGGCGCCGCCCTGCGCCACGGCGGGCACGGCCTGCGCGGCCGGTGCCTGCGGCAGCTCGTCGCGGATGCGCGCCATCATCGCGCCCAGCGGCAGGCCATCCAGGTCCAGCGGCGCGCGGCCGCACAGCAGGTAGAACAGCAACCCGCCCAGCGCATACACATCCGAGCGCACGCTGGCGCTGTTGTCGATGATCAGCTCCGGCGCGGCGAACTCCGGCGTCAGCGCCACCTGGGTCGCACCGGCGGCCTCGCTCTGGTCCGACGCCAGCACGCGTGCGATGCCGAAGTCGAGCAGGTGCGCCTGGCCCTGCGCGTCGACCAGGATGTTGCCGGGCTTGATGTCCCGGTGGATCACCAGCTGCTCGTGCGCATAAGCCACGGCCACGGCGACCTGCCGGAACAGCGCCAGGCGCGCCTGCAGGTCCGGCTGCACGCGGGCCAGCCACACGTCCAGCGTGCTGCCTTCGATATGGTCGGTGACCAGGAACGGATGGCCATCGGCCATGCTGCCGGCGTCCAGCAGGCGCACGATGCCCGGGTGCTGCAGGCCGGCCAGCACGCGCCGTTCGGATTCGATGTTGCGGGCCAGCGCCGGGCGGTCGTCACGGATGAACTTGATCGCCACCTGCTTCTCGAACAGGCCGTCGGCACGCTCGCCCAGCCACACCTCGCCCATGCCGCCGCGGCCGATCATGCGCAGCGCACGCCAGTTGCCGACGATCTCGCCGCTATGGCCGATCGGGTCGGCCGCCGCGCGCGGCACCAGGTAGCCCACCGAGCGCTCGATGCCGGCCAGCCAGCCGCGCAGGGCGGCGGCATCCTCGGTGTTGTCGTCCGCCACCCGGGCGATGAACGCCGCGCGCTCGGGTTCGGGCAGGTCGAGCAGTTGGTCCAGCAGCGCCTCGCGGCGCAGCCAGTCGTCGGGCGTGGATTCCATCAGGCGTCCGGATGCAGGCGTTCGTACAGCCAACCGCGCGCCTTGAGCCAGTCGCGGCGCACGGTGCTGCGGTCGATCTCCAGCACCTCGCCGGTTTCCTCCTCGCTGAGGCCGGCGAAGTAACGCAGCTGCACGACCCGCGCCAGGCGCGGGCGCAGCTTCTCCAGCCGCTCCAGCGCGTCGTTGAGCTCGAGCAGCTGCTCGGCCTCGTCCAGGTCGGCCTGCATCACCTCCACCTGGCCCAGTGTCTCGTGGCGCACGCCGCTGCCGCGCTTCTGCGCGACCCGGTCGCGGGCATGGTTGATGACGATGTTGCGCATCGCGCGCGCGGCGATGGCCAGGAAATGGTTGCGGTCGATCTGCTGGAACAGCTCGGGTGAGGCCGCGAACTTCAGGTAGGCCTCGTTGATCAACGCGGTGGTGGACAGGGTCTCGCCAACCGCACCGCGGCGCCGGCGGTAACGGGCGATCTGGCGCAGTTCCCCCTGCATGTCGGTCATCAGCTGGGAGAGGTCCACCTCGCGCCCGCCCAGCAGGCTTTCCAGCCGCTGGCCGATCTCGACCTCGTAATCATCCGCTTCCATTACCACCTTGCCGGACCCACGCCCTGCCGTTGATCCGGGCAGCCTAGCAGCAACGCCGCCGGGCCGGTGTGGAGGTGGCCGCGCCGGTTGCGGCGGAACGGTCGCCTTCACTTCATTCGGTCATCTGCAGGCCGTACGCTTGCCGGCGGCGGGGATCCACCACCCAATCCGGGAACACAGCACAATGACCAAGCGTTCGATCACCGGGCCACTCGGCGTGGCCCTGCTCGCCGCCCTGGCCAGCAGTCCGGCCACCGCCGCGGTATTCGTCAATGAACTGCATTACGACAACAGCAACGGCGATGCGAATGAAGGCATCGAGGTCGTCGCCACCGCCGGCGAGGACCTGTCCACCTACAAGGTGGTGCTCTACAACGGCGCCTCGCCCTCGGCCGGCGTCACCTACAGCACCCGCAACCTGCCCGCGGGCAGTGCGGTCAACTGCGGCAGCGCCGTCACCATCGCCAGCCTGCGTTCGACCAACCTGATCCAGAACGGCGGCAACGATGGCATCGCACTGGTCGATGGCAATGGCCAGGTCGTGCAGTTCCTCAGTTACGAAGGCGCATTGACCGCCAGCAATGGCCCCGCGGCCGGCATGAGCAGCACCAACCTTCCGGTTTCGGAAACCAACAGCACCCCGGAAGGCACCTCGCTGCAGCTGGGCGGCAGTGGCAGTACGTACGCCGACTTCGCGTGGAAAACCTCCGCCGCGCAGACTTTCGGCCAATGCAACCTCAACCAGAGCTTCAACGGCACCGGTACCGGCACCGGCATGCGTCCGTCGGTGACCAGCACGCTGCCGGCCAACGGCGCCAGCAACGTCGCGGTGGCCACCGACCTGCAGGTGCACTTCAGCGAAGCCGTCACCGCCAGCAGCGGCGCGTTCGCCCTGCAATGCACCCAGGCCGGCGCGATCCCCCTGTCCTACCCGGGCAGCGGCACGCACTTCCCGCTGGCACCGCAGAACGTGCTGCCGGCCGGCGACAGCTGCCAGCTGACCGTCACCGCCAGCCGCATCACCGACGTCGACGGCATGACCCCGGCCAGCAACACCTCGGTGTCCTTCTCCGTCGCCAGCGCCACCACCGCCGGCTACTGGTCCAAGGTCAACACCAGCAGCCCGTCGCAGCTGCGCTGCTCGCTGCACGCCACCATCAAGGGCCACACCTCCTATCCGTACAGTGGCACCGGCACCAACACCTGGACCATCCTGGAAGTGGCCGACGAGGATCCCAACAACCCCAACAACATCCTGGACATCTACCGTAACCGCAGCTACCCGAAGGTCTCGGCGCGTGCCGGCACCGGTTCGGGCCTCACCTACAACCGCGAGCACACCTGGCCCAAGTCGCTGGGCTTCTCTTCGGCCACCGGTGACAAGGGCCTGCCCTACGCGCCACACACCGATGCACACATGCTTTACCTGAGCGACACCAACTTCAACTCCAGCCGTGGCAACAAGCCGCTGGCCAACTGCAGCAGCGGGTGCACCGCGCTGGCCACCGAGGCCAACGACGGTGATGGCGGCGGCAGCGCGCGCGGGCAGAAGAACTGGTTCGTCGGCCCCGACGGCAACGCCGGCAGCTTCGAGACCTGGGACGGCCGCAAGGGCGACATCGCGCGCGCGGTGATGTACATGGCCATCCGCTACGAAGGCGACCCGCATCCGGTCACCGGCCAGGGCGAGCCAGACCTGGAGTTGACCAACGACCGCAGCAAGATCGTGCTGACCTCCAGCTCGCCGGCGTACATGGGCCTGTTGTCGACGCTGCTGCAGTGGCACCTGGCCGACCCGCCGACCGCACGCGAACGCGAGCGCAACGAGGTGGTCTACAGCTTCCAGGGCAACCGCAACCCGTTCATCGACCACCCCGAGTGGGCGAGCGAGTCGCTGTTCACCTCGGCCAAGCCGGCGAGCTGCCAACTGAACTGAGGCACTCACGCCGACAGGCACCTGCCGGAGCAGGCCGGGCAACCGGCCTGCTCCCCTGCATAAAAAAGTGGCGTACCCCGGGGGATAAGCGGGGCACGCCACAAGTCAGAGAGAGGTGCCCCGCGAACGGCGAGCGTGGTTTCTTCTACTGGATCAGAGGTAACGCGACCATTGCACTGAGGCGGTGGCCTGCACCGAAGGCGTGGATTCCACGCCCTTGCTGCAGAACGGCAACTGCCCCAGGTTCTTCCAGTCCTGCGGCGTTTCCACCTTCAGGCCGCTGGCACCGATATCGATCTTGGAAAACTCGTTGTTGCCGACGCTCAGGCTGCCCTCGATATTGACCTTCGAGCCGCTGACGGTGACACGCTTGCCCAGCACCACCGAGCCACGGATGCTGGTCCAGCCCTGGGCATCCATGCCGCCGGTGCTGATCACTGCGGCATTGCCGATCGGCGCGCCGGTGTGGGGTTTGCCTTCGGCATCGGTCCAGGTCACCAGCTCGCTGCGGCTGGCGCACAGGTTGGTGGGGATGTAGCGGCCACCGCAGACCTTGCCGGCACCGGCGAAATTCGGTGCCTCCAGCAGCTTGCTGCCACCTGCGTCGATCAGGGCGAGGTCGCCCCGGACGATCAGTGAACCGACGATGGCGCTGGCCGCACGCACGTTCAGCGAGGCATCGAACCAGAACACGCCGGCCGGGGTCTTCTGCGGTTGCAGGTTCCACTTGCCGTTGCCGAACATCGCCCGGCAGCCCTTGTCGGCACCGGCCCAGCTGCCGCAGGCGAACAGGTCCTCCAGGACCTTCAACTGTTCCGGATCGGGGTCCAGCAGCGGGTAGACGGTGCCGACGGCATCGCCGATCACCACGCCATCGGCGCGGGTGACGTTGCGGATGGTCAGCTGCGGGCGGCCGTTGTTGCTGTCGAACAGGTAGTTGGACAGTTCCCGATAGGCGTCGGCATCGATGTAGTTGATGCGGACATCGCAGTACGGGAGCCCGGGCAGGCCAGGCGAAAGACTGGATTGCCCGTCCTGGACGGCGAAGCCGGCCGGCTGCAGCGCGGCGTTCATCAGTTGCTTGCCGGCACCGAAGTAACGGTTGCCGGCGGTGCGGCCCCAGACCGCCGGGAAGTCGGTGCCGGCAGCGCTGCCGCTCTGCGCCCAGATCGAGCCGCCACCGGCGAACTCGCCGATCTTCACGCCCTTGTACTGGATGGCCAGGCTGCCGGCGGCGCGCACGTTGTCGTAACTGCGGCCATCGCTGCCGAAGCTGAGGTTCCAACCCCAGGCGTCGTTGATATGGGTGGTCGCGCCGCTGCCCTGGGTGATCGCGCCGCCGAAGATCGCAGCGGACCTGAAGGTCAGCACGGCATTGCGGAAGGCCGGTTGCGCCTGCCCGGACAACTGTTCCATCACCGCCGCCGCACCGCGCAGCTCCCCGGTGCCGGCATCCAGTGCCGTACGCAGGTCCAATGCCGGCAGGTTCAGCAGGAACGCGACTTCATCGGCACTGCCCTTGCCTTCGGTGAAGGTCACCTTGACCTTGGCCAGGCCCGACGGCAGCACCGTACCGCGGGTCCACGGGATGCCACCGGTCACGGTGTCACCGATCAGGGTGCCGCCCACCTTGGCCTCCCCCACCGCCACGCCATCGGCGTAGACCACGGTGTCATAGGCACCGGTCCAGGCGCGCCCGACCGGGCCACCGCTGCCGCCGTTGAAGGTGATGTTCTTCGCCCACAGCCTGGCACCGGCCGGGAAATTCATGCCGCCAATGACCAGGTCGTCTTCGCTGTGCAGGTGGCCGTTGTCGGCGAGGTCGCCACCGCTGACGTTCACCGTGCCCTTGGCGCAGCCGGACACCTTGCCGCTGCCACCGGCGGTGATGGTCAGCTTGCCGGAGACCACGATGTTCTCGTAGTCGTACTTGTCATCGACCACCTGCGTGCCGGCGCCGTCCAGCCGCACGTCACCATTGAACACCACCGGTGCATTGGGCATGCCATGGCATACCGGCGGCGTGCCTGGCAGGCCGTTGCCCGGCATCACGTCGTACACCACTTCGACCGTGGCGGTGGTCAACGCCGTGCCGACCCCGGACTGTCCGGTGACCTGTGCGCTCACCCGGTAGTGGTCGCTGCCGACCGCCTGCACCGAGGTCAGCTGCGCACGGCTCACGCCCAGTGCAGCCAGACCCGCCACCGGCTTGGTGTCATTGCCGACCCAGCCTGGCCAGACCGTGCTGTCGACGGCGACCAGGTACTGGCGCAGGGCTTCCACGCCCCGCCACGCCGCGGCCTGCGCGGCGGTGGCCGAATGGGTGGTCAGCTGCTGCGACTGGGCACCGCGCAGCGAATAGAGCGTCGCCGCAACCGTGACCGATACCGCCAGTCCCAGCACCAGCACGATCAGCAGGGTGGCGATGCCACGCTGGTGGCGGGGTGGCGAATACGTCGTCCTCGACATGTGTGTGCGCTCCTGCGTCATCACGCGTTGACTACGGCAAGGTTGGGCAGGCAGACCGAGAACAGCACGCTGCTGCCATCGCCTGACTTCAGGTCCAGGGTGCGTCCGGCCGGCAGGCTTCCGGCATCGGACTGCTGCATGTAGGGCAGGCAGTTGACCGGCGCACCACTGAGATGGAAGGCATAGCCGGCAGCCAGGGACATCCCGCCCACCTCGTCGGCCAGCGTGAACACGCTGCCGTCCGGGTTGGTCGGCATGCGCGCCATCGGTTGCTGTTCGTTGGCATTCCAGGAAACGCTGGCCAGGCCGTTGCAGTCCTTGGCCGGCAGCCGGCTGATGCCATGGGTTTCCACCTGCAGGCCGGCGCAGCGGCCCTGCGCACCTTCCAGGAACCGCCAGACCACGCGTTTGCCGGCCTCGGAGATCACCACGCGATCCTCCAGCGAAGCAGTGGCCGGCATGCCGAAGCCCGCCGATTGCAGTTCCATCTGCGCGGCCAGCAACGCCGCCGACACCTGACCGTCACGCAGGGCGCTGCGCGAGGCATTGGCCGATACTTCGATCATGGTCTTGTACAGCACCAGCATCGCGGCGATGGTGATCAGCGAGATCAGCACACCGATCAGCAGGCTGATCAGGGTCTGCCCCCCTTGCCGGTTCGCGGCCAAATGCAATGCAGGACGGCGCGCCATGCTCATTGCCTCGTCGAGATCAGCAGGTCCGGATCGTCCCCGGCGGCATCCTTGCTGCCCAAGTCGGTCGCGGCCACGGTCAGGTCCACGCGCACGGGCGCATCGATGGCATGGGTCACGCCGGCCACGGTGACGTTGGCCGAGGCCGCCTCGCAGCTCACCCGTGCCTGCTTGTCATTGCCCGGCAACGGCAGATCGATGTTGCCGCCATCGCAAAGGCCGACGCCGCGGCGCTGCAGCTGGCCACGCAGGTGTTCGACCACCAGGTTTTCCACCTTGGCATCGCGCTGGCTGTTCATCGCGCTGGCGGCCACATGCGCCAGCCCGGCACCGATCAGGCTGGTGATCAGCACCCCGAACAGGGCTTCGAGCATCACGTCGCCGCGTTGCCCGCGGCGGTCAGAGCAGGTCGACATACAGGGGGTCCTGGCGGTTCATGCCAATGGCTAGGCGGTGCAGGGCGATGCCGCTGGTGCAGGCCGCGGCCAGCGGCAAACGCTGGCCGCGGTTGCCGAAGGCCACGCAGGCCAGGTCGTCGGCGGAGGCCTGCAGCGCCTGTGCATCGTCGAAGTCGTTGCTGCCGGTCAACTTGATGTCCGCGCTGCGCGGCAGCTGGCCGGACCATGCCACCTCGCTGCCGTCGGCACGCAGCACCGACAGCGTGCGCCCGTCGCGCACCAGCCGTGCCGACACCGCGTCCAGGCCGACGTTTTCCGGGTTGCGCAGCGCCAGCGCGCGCGTCTGCGACACCGCCTCCCACATCAGGTTGCGGGCCTGCATCTGCCGGTTGCCGTCAATCCAGCCACGGGCGAACGGCATCGCCGCCAGGGCCAGCACCGCCATCACCGCAAACGTCACCATCAACTCGACCAGCGAGAAACCGGCGACGCGCCTGCTCATGGCCAATCGCTCACGCCAAGGCAATTGCCCGACACCGCACGCCCGTTGTTGGCGTCGATGCTCAGCGTGCAGCCGCTGGCCTTGCCCATCGCGCCGCTGGCCACGGCCTGGATGTCGTAGCCACTGCCGGTGGCGGTGTAGCTGTAGCTGAAGCTGCCGCTCTTGGTCCCGGCGCTCCACCCCTTCTTGGCGAGCTCATCGCTGGCCGGATAGCCCAGCGTGCGCTGGCGGAAGTTCTCGACGTTGGCCGACAACGCCAGCAGGTCGCTCTGCGCCACGCGGATACGGCTGCGCAGCACGTAGTTGCCATAGGCCGGGACCGCGATTGCCGCGAGGATGGCGAGGATGGCCACCACGACCATCAGTTCGATGAGCGTGAAGCCCTGGGCACTGCGTCGTTCCATTGAGACCCCCTGTAGGCGCTGCGGACCTGGCCTTCTGCGTCCTTGCGGCGCGTCGAGCCCGACCGAGCGCCACGCTGTCAAGTGAAGACGAGGTGAAATCGTGACGCAGGGCAATATACAATCGATGACAACGATGTCAACACTTCCATCCGAAAGTGCCGCAGCGCCTTCTGCGACAATCCCGCGGATGGACGTAAGACTGGTCTTCTGCACCTGCCCCGATCACGACAGCGCGCAGGCCCTGGCCCACCGCCTGGTGGCGCGGCGGCTGGCGGCGTGCGTGAACTTGTTGCCCCCGATGCAGTCTGTGTATGGCTGGCAGGGGCAGATCGAGCAGGCCGAGGAGGTCCAGCTGTTGATCAAGACCTGCGCGGACCGGTTGGAGGCCCTGCAAGCCGCCATCCTCGAGCGGCACCCCTACGAACTACCGGAGATCGTGGCGATCTCCGCCAGCGCCGGATTGCCGGCGTATCTGGATTGGATCCGGGCACAGACCCGGGAGGAAACCTGAGTTGATGATGCTGCTGCGACGTTTTATCGCCCTTTGCCTGCTCTGCCTGACCGCCCTGCCCGCACTGGCCGTCAGCGAGAAGGACCTGCTCCCGGTGGACCAGGCCTTCGCCCTGCAGGCCACCGCGCCGAGTCGCGACCGCATTGAACTGCGCTGGGACATCGCCCCCGGCTATTACCTCTACCGGCACCGCACCAGCATCAAGGCCGGCCCCGGCTTCACCGCCGAGGCACTGCAGTTCCCCAGCAGGGGCGAGCAGAAGCACGACGAGTTCTTCGGCGACGTGGAGACCTACCACCGCCAGCTGCGCGCCGTGTTGCCCGGCACCGCCGAAGCGGGCACGCAGACGGTCACGCTGGAGGTCCGCTACCAGGGCTGCGCCGACGCCGGGGTGTGCTACCCGCCGCAGAAGCGCAGCATCGAGGTCCGCCTGCCCGGCCCCGGCGGCGAGCCGCCGGCCGCCACCGCCGCGGCACCGATGTTCAATCCCCTGGCCGCCAACAACAGCGGCGGGCTGAAGCTGCCCGGCGCCGCCGCCACGCAGAACCTGCCGCTGCCGGCGGACAAGGCATTCGGCTTCGAGGCCATCGTCGATGATGGCAACCGCCTGCTGCTGCGCTTCTCGCCGGCGCCGGGCTACTACCTGTACCGCGACCGCACCTCGCTGGGCCTGGAAGGCGCACCGGGCATCCGCACCGGCCGCCCGCAATGGCCCAACGGCACCTCGCACCGCGACGAGCATTTCGGCGACGTGGTGGTCTACTTCGACCAGGTCGACGTGCCGCTGCCGCTGCGCCGCGACCGCGCCGAAGCCAGCCCCGCCACCCTGGTGGTGACCTTCCAGGGCTGCCAGACCGACGGCATCTGCTACCCGCCGATGACCCGCCGGGTGAAGCTGCAGCTCCCCGCCGGCCGCATCTCCGCGCGCGAGGAAGCCACCGTCGCGCCCCTGGTGATCCCGCCGCTGCCCAGCGGCAAGAAGGATCGCGCGCCGGTACTGCCGGCCATCGACCCGACCAGCCCGCCGACCCCGCAGCCGCTGGTGGTACGCCCGGACCCCGGCGCGCCCAACCTGACCGAACCGGCGCCCGATGCCTCGGCCGAGAACAGCCAACGCAGCCAACCGCCGGGCACCACCGAAGACCACGGCTCGCTGCTATGGGCCCTGCTGCTGGCACTGGCCGGTGGCCTGGTGCTGAACCTGATGCCGTGCGTGCTGCCGGTGCTGTCGTTGAAGGTGCTGGGCCTGGCACAGAGCGGTGAGAGCCGTGCCCACGCCCGCAGCCATGCCCTGTGGTACACCGCCGGCGTGCTGGTGGCTTTCGCCGCGGTCGGTGGCCTGGTGCTGGCATTGCGCGCGGCCGGCCAGGCCGCCGGTTGGGGCTTCCAGCTGCAGCATCCCTGGTTCATCGCCACCCTGGTCTACCTGATGTTCATGGTCGGCCTGAGCCTCACCGGTGTGTTCACCCTGGGCACCAACCTGGGCGGCATCGGCCAGTCGCTGGCGCGCCGCAGCGGCCCCAGCGGCGACTTCTTCACCGGCGTGCTGGCCTGCGTGGTGGCCAGCCCGTGCATCGCCCCGTTCATGGGCTCGGCGCTGGCCTACGCGTTCACCGCACCGGCGCCGCTGGCCTTCCTCGTGTTCGTGGCGCTGGGCCTGGGCCTGGCGCTGCCGTTCCTGCTGATCGGCTTCGTGCCGTCGCTGGCCCGTCGCCTGCCCAAGCCGGGCGCATGGATGGAAACCTTCAAGCAGGTGCTGGCGTTCCCGATGTACCTGACCGCCATCTGGCTGTTGTGGGTGCTGGGCAAGCAGCGCGGCATCGACGCGATGGCGCTGATGCTGGCCGGTGCGGCGACGCTGGCGCTGGGCCTGTGGTGGTTCGAGCGCAGCCGCTGGCACAGCCGCCGGACCGGCATGGTGCTTGGCCTGGTGCTGGCGGTGCTGTCGCTGATCCCGGTATGGGGCGTCACCCGCCTGCCGCCACCTGCCGCAGCCGCCGCCCAGGAAGGCGTGGTCGCCTATTCGCCGGAAATGCTCGACCGCCTGCGCGCCGACAACCGCGTGGTGTTCGTCAACATGACCGCCGACTGGTGCGTGACCTGCAAGGCCAACGAGCGCGGCGTGCTCAACCGCGATGCGTTCCGTGATTCGCTCAAGCGCGTGGACGCGGTGTACATGCACGGCGACTGGACCAACGTCGATCCGCAGATCAGCGCCTTCCTGGAGCAGCACAAAGCCGTGGGCGTGCCGCTGTACGTGGTGTACGGCCCGGGCGCACCGCCGCGCGTGCTGCCCACCGTGCTGACCCAGTCCATCGTCGAAGACGCGCTGCTGCGCGCGGCGCGCTGAAGTGCGCCGCGCGGCAGGGTGGGTGGCGGGCATCGCCGCTGCCGCCGGTCTGGCAGCCGGGGCGTGGCTGACCCGCCCCGCCCCGCCGCCGACGATGCAGACCCCGTTCCCGGCCACGCCAGCCGTGGCCCCCACCTATGACGTCCGCCCCGGCAGTGCACTGACTGCGTTCACCCTGCCCGACCTGGACGGCATGCCGGTGCGTTTCCCGGAGCACTTCAAGGGCCGCCCGGTGCTGATCAATGTCTGGGCCAGCTGGTGCGCGCCATGCATCGAGGAAATGCCGGAGCTGGCACGCTTGGCCGCCGCGCATGCCGACGACGGCCCACGGGTGGTGGGCATCGCCCTGGACACCCCGGAAGCGGTGCAGGATTTCCTGGGCAATGTGCCGGTGTACTACCCGATCGTGATCGACACACCCGGCCCCGACGATGCCAGCGTCAAGCTCGGCAACACGCAGGGGCTGCTGCCCTACAGCGTGCTGCTCGATGCCCAGGGGCGTTTCGTCAAGCACAAGCTTGGCCCGTTCAAGGCCGGCGAGATCGAGGCCTGGGCCACGTCCGGCGCCCCCTGAGCGTGCACCGCATCGCACAACGACACTGCCCCGCGCCAAAGCGCGGGGCAGTGTCTTTCCAGCGGCGCGTCGTGCCTCACGGCCGCAACAGCACCTTGCCCCTGCGGCCTGGCAGCAGGCTTGCGCGCGTGGCTTCGGCGACGTCGGCCAGGTCGTAGGTCGCCTGCACCGGCAATGTCAGTTCACCGCTCATCGCACGCTGCAGCAGTTCGCCGACCAGACGACGCTTGTTGTCGCCCGACATCTCGCGGCTGACCTTGCTGCCCCAGAAACCCTTGACCGTGGCCTGCTTGAAGATCAGGTCGCCGGAGGGAATCTGCATCGGCTCACCGGCCATGGTGCCGAACGACACCAGCGTGCCGTTGTCTCCCAGCAGCGATACCAGGTCGGCGCTGGCCTGGCCACCGATGGAATCCACCGCTGCATGCGCCAGCGTGTCGCCGAGCAGCGCGCGGGCGCGTGCCTTCCAGTCCGGCTGTGCGGTGGACAGCACGGTGTCGATGCCCAGCGCCTTGAGTTCATCCACGCCGGCATCGCGGCGCACCAGCCCAAGCACAGGCACGCCACGCGCGCCGGCAAGCATCGCCAGGGTCTTGCCGACCGCACCGTTGGCGGTGTTCTGCACGATCCATTGGCCCGGGCGGGCCTGCAGGAATTCCAGCAGCATCAGCGCACTCAACGGCATCGCGACCAGCTGCGCGGCGGCTTCATCGGCGATGCCGGCCGGCACCGGGATGACCATGCGTGCCGGTGCGATGAAGTACTCGGCCCAGGTGCCGTGCACCGAGGCCGCCATCACCCGCTGGCCGATCGCCAAGCCCTCGACGCCGTCGCCGAGCGCGTCGACGGTGCCGACCGCTTCGCTGCCGCCAATGGCCGGCAACTCCGGCTTGTAGCCGTACTGGCCGCGTACGGTCCACAGGTCGTGGTTGTGGATCGGCGCGAGGATCGTCCTGATCCGTACTTCGCCCGGGCCGGGTTGCGGCACGGCACTGTCGCCGAGGACCAGGACCTGGGACGGTTCACCAAACGTGGCGTGGATCGCACTGCGCATGACGTTCTCTCCTGGGGCTCAGGCGACAGTCACGTGCAGGCGCACGTCGACATTGCCGCGGGTGGCGTTGGAGTACGGGCAGATCTGGTGCGCGGCCTCGACCAGGCGGCGCGCGTCGGCCTCGTCCAGGCCCTGCACCGCCACGCTCAGGTCGATGTCCAACGCATAGCCGCCCTCGGCGGTCTGGCCGATGCCCACTTCCACCGAGGTGGCGGTGTGGGTGGGTTGCAGCTGCAGCTTCTTGGCCGCCACCGGCAGCGCGTTGTCGAAGCAGGCCGCATAGCCGAGCGCGAACAACTGCTCGGGATTGGCACCGGCCTTGCCGGAGCCCGGCAGGGCAAGGTCGAGCGCAAGGCTGCCGTCGTCCAGGGCGGTACGGCCGGCACGGCCACCGGTCGCGGTGGCGCGGGTCTTGTAGAAGATCTTCATGGCGGAATTCCTTGTATGTGAGGTGGCCTGCGCAAGTCGCGCGGCCAGGAACCAGGGGAGAGTGACGGACCCGCTCAACCGAGCTGCGCGAGCAGCGCCTGGGCCACGGCTTCGGAGCTGGCCGGGTTCTGCCCGGTGACCAGCCGACCGTCGGTCACAACGAAGGACTGCCAGTCCGGCCCCTTGGCGTAGTCACCTCCCAGGCGGGTGAACGCGTCCTCGATCAGGAACGGCACCACCGCGCTCAGGCCGACCGCATCCTCCTCGCTGTTGGAGAAACCGGTGACCTTGCGGCCAGCCACCAGCGGACTGCCGTCGGCCTTCTTCGCCGCGACCAGCGCCGCCGGCGCGTGGCAGACCAACCCCAGCGGCTTGTTGGCACGGTCGAAGGTTTCAATCAGCGCGATCGAATCGGCATCGCGGGCCAGGTCCCACAGTGGACCGTGGCCGCCGGGGTAGAACACCGCATCGAACTGGCTGGCATCGACCTGCCCCAGCGGCAGCGTGGTGGCCAGGTGCTGGCGCGCCGCATCGTCGCCGTTGAAGCGTCGGGTGGCCGGCGTCTGTGCGTCGGGCTCGTCGCTGCGCGGGTCCAGCGGCGGCTGGCCACCGGCCGGCGAGGCCAGGGTGAGGGTGGCGCCGGCATCCTTGAACACGTAGTACGGTGCGGCGAATTCCTCCAGCCAGAAGCCGGTCTTGTGCCCGGTGTCGCCGAGCTGGTCGTGCGAGGTCAGTACGAACAGGACGTTCATGTCAGTGCCTTCAATCGTTGGGGCGGTGGGGGAATCACGCGGCGCGATGGCCGCAGGTCAGCAGGTGTTCGGTGGCCTCGCGCGCCTGCTGCAGGGGCAGGTGGTCCTGGCTCAGCTTGGACAGCAGGGCTGCGCCCAGCCACATCTGGTAGAGCACCCGCGCCACATCCAGGGCGGGCTTGCCAGCCGGCAGCGAGCCATCGGCGCGGCCTTCCTCGACCAGCACGGCGATCCGCTGCAACAGCCGCTGCACGCCGTCATCCAGCACCCGGCGCATGTCCTCGGAAAGGTCCGCGACCTCGGCGGCGAGCTTCACCACCAGGCACTCCTCGGCCCAACCCTGTGCCGGGTCGGCCGGGTCACGCATCCATGCCTCCCAGTAGCGCATCAGCCGTCCGCGGCCGGTGCCGCCATCGGCCAGCAACTGCTCCAGCTTGCGCCCGTAGCCGTCGACGTACTGTTGCAGCAGTTCGCAGCCGAACGCTTCCTTGGACGGGAAGTAGTGATAGAACGAGCCCTTCGGCACCGCGCAGGCCTTGAGGATTTCCTGAAGGCCGAGCGCGGCAAATCCCTTCTGCAATACCAGTCGGTAGCCGGTATCGAGGATGTGCTGGCGGGTGGCCTGGGCTTTGGGGGACAAGTTCATGGGGCGCATCGTATTTCAAATAGACCGGTCGTCTATTAACGGGGGCGAACTGGATTGGGGCATCCGCTGGACCGCGATCCGGGGAATCGTGGGTTCACTTGCAGTGTCCGGCGGCAGGGAAAGCCGCCCTCATCCGCCCCTTCGAGGCACCTTCTCCCACTTTTCGGGAGAAGGGAGATGGCCGCGCGCGCCTGGCCGTGCAGCTGCGCGGCACGATATCCGCGAACGTCGCCCATCACGCTGCCAACCGTTGCGCATTGCGCCGGGCGGCTGTTCGTGGGCAGTAGGCCCTGCACAGCAGCTCCTCCCGCCAAACCGCTGCGGGCATGACGGAAATGGCCCACCATGCCGCACGGGCCCGGCTGCCTCCAGAATTCAAACATATGCTTTAAACACGGCTAATTTCGCCGAACTGGACAGCATTGCCGGCTTCGATCACACTGCCGCCCTTTCCCGCCTTCCCTCGGTCCATGGCAAAACTGCTGGTTCTCCACGGCCCCAACCTGAACCTGCTGGGCACTCGCGAGCCCGAGGTCTACGGCCATACCACGCTGGCCCAGATCGATGCGGCGCTGGCCGCGCAGGCACAGGCCGCTGGCCATGCCACCGACCACCTGCAGTCCAACGCCGAACACGTGCTGGTGGACCGGGTGCAGGCCGCGCGCACCGATGGAACCGCTTTCATCCTGATCAATCCGGCTGCTTTCACGCATACCTCGGTGGCCCTGCGCGACGCGCTGGCTGCCGTGGCCATTCCCTTCATCGAGATCCACCTGTCCAACCCGCACAGCCGCGAGCCGTTCCGGCAGCACAGCTACCTGAGCGACAAGGCGGTGGGCGTGATCTGCGGCTTTGGCGCCGACAGCTACCGCTATGCGATGGACGCCGCCCTGCAGCGGCTGGCGGCTGCCGCGTGAAAGCGCTGCCGCACCTGCTGGTCGGACTGGCCCTGGGCAGCGTGCTGCTGGCGCCGGCGCATGCGCGCCCGGCCCGTGACCGTGCCGCTGAGGGCATCGACTGCACGACCGCGGTCAGCACGATGGAAAGCGACCTGTGCGCGGCCGACCGCGCCGAGGACGCCGACGAGGCACTCAATGCCGTCTACCGCCAGGTGCGCCAGCAGTTGCGGCAGCAGGCCACCGACGGCAGCTGCAGCCATTGCGGCAGCGCCGAGCAGCAGCTGGTGGCCGCGCAACGCGCCTGGATCACCCTGCGTGACCAGGACTGCGCCGCGGTCTACGCCTTCAATGCCGATGGAACCTCGCGCAATGGTGCGCGGTCGCATTGCCTGACCATCCACGCGCAGGACCGCACCCGGCAACTGCGCGACTTCTACGAACTTTGACCCGGCGCACCGCGCCCCCACCTTACCGCTACAACAGAACGAAAGAGGCCCTCATGGATCTGCGCAAAATCAAGAAGCTCATCGACCTGCTGGAAGAGTCGAACCTGGCCGAGATCGAGATCAAGGAAGGCGAGGAATCCGTGCGCCTGTCGCGCACCCCGGTCGGCGGCTACGCCGCCCCGGTCGCCGCCCCGGTCTACGCGCCCGCCCCCGCCGCTGCGCCGGCGGCCATGCCGATGAGCGGCCCGACCGAGGCCTCCACCGGTGGCACCGCCAAGCCGGGCAACGCCCTGCCGGAAGGCCACGTGCAGCGCGCACCGATGGTCGGCACCTTCTATGCCTCGTCCTCGCCGGACAAGCCGGCCTTCGTCAGCGTCGGCCAGACCATCAAGGCCGGTGAAACCCTGGCCATCATCGAGGCGATGAAGATGTTCAACCCGATCGAGGCCGAAGTGTCCGGCACCGTGGTGGCCATCCTCGGCGAGAACGGCAGCCCGGTGGAATTCGACCAGCCGCTGTTCGTGATCGCCTGAGGCGCCGGCCATGCTCGACAAGGTCGTAATCGCCAACCGAGGGGAAATCGCGCTGCGCATCCTGCGCGCGTGCCACACCCTGGGCATCCGCACGGTCGCGGTGCACTCCACCGTCGACCGCAACCTCAAGCATGTGGCCATGGCCGACGAGTCGGTCTGCATCGGCCCGGCCCCGTCGTCGGAAAGCTACCTCAACATCCCGGCGCTGATCGCCGCCGCTGAAGTCACCGACGCCCAGGCCATCCACCCCGGCTACGGCTTCCTGTCCGAGAACGCCGACTTCGCCGAGCGCGTGGAGCAGTCCGGCTTCATCTTCATCGGCCCGCGTGCGGAAACCATCCGCCTGATGGGCGACAAGGTCGAAGCCATCCGCGCGATGAAGGCCGCCGGCGTGCCGTGCGTGCCCGGCTCGGGCGGCCCGCTGGGGGATGACATCGTCGCCAACACCAAGATCGCCCGTGAGATCGGCTACCCGGTCATCATCAAGGCGTCCGGTGGCGGCGGCGGCCGCGGCATGCGCGTGGTGCATGCCGAGGGCGCACTGAAGGCCTCCATCGAGACCACCAAGTCCGAGGCCAAGGCCGCCTTCGGCAACGGCGAGGTCTACATGGAGAAGTACCTGGAGAATCCGCGCCACGTGGAAATCCAGGTGCTGGCCGATGGCCAGGGCAACGCCATCCACCTGGGTGAGCGCGACTGCTCGATGCAGCGCCGTCACCAGAAGGTGGTGGAAGAAGCGCCGGCACCGGGCATCACCGCCGAACTGCGCGAGCAGATCGGCAAGGTCTGCGTGGAAGCCTGCATCCGCATCGGCTACCGCGGCGCCGGCACGTTCGAGTTCCTGTTCGAGGACGGCCGCTTCTACTTCATCGAGATGAACACCCGCGTGCAGGTGGAGCATCCGGTGACGGAGATGGTGACCGGCATCGACCTGGTCGCCGAGCAGCTGCGCATCGCCTCGGGCCAGAAGCTGACGATCAAGCAGAGCGACGTGGTGCTGCACGGCCACGCCATCGAGTGCCGCATCAACGCCGAGGACGCGGAAACCTTCATCCCCAGCCCCGGCCTGATCACCGGCTTCTACCCGCCGGGTGGCCCGGGCGTGCGCGTGGATACCCACATCTACGCCGGCTACAAGGTCCCGCCGAACTACGACTCGATGATCGGCAAACTGATCGTGCACGGCCCGGACCGCGACACCGCCATCGCGCGCATGCGCGTGGCGCTGAGCGAGATGGTCGTGGACGGCATCAAGACCAACGTCGCCCTGCAGCAGCGCATCATGCGCGACAAGGGCTTCCAAGCCGGTGGACAGAACATCCACTACCTGGAAAAGCGCCTGGCCGAGCGCAAGAACCAGTCGATCGCGCTGACCTGATCGAGGGTTTGATGGAACAGGAAAAGGCGGGGAAACCCGCCTTTTCTTTTGCCTGGCGCCACGGGTGCGCCGGGATTGCGCTGCGCTCCCTCCCCGCCTGCGGCGCGTCGCTCGCGACCACGCTCACCGGATGACGGGCATCACCGACGGGTCACGCTGGCGCTGCCAACCCCATGAAGGCCGCAGCCGCCGTCGGCCGCCCCAGGAAATACCCCTGCAGCGAGTCGCAGCCCAGCGAACGCAGGAACTCGCGCTGCGCCGCGGTCTCCACGCCCTCGGCCACCACCTTGATGTTCAGCGCGCGCGCCAGTGCCACGATCGAGGACACGATCGCCGCATCCTCCTCGTTGCGCTCCAGGTCGCGCACGAAGGCACGGTCGATCTTCAACTCCGCCGCCGGCATGCGCTTGAGGTAGAGCAGGCTGGAATAACCGGTGCCGAAATCGTCGATGGCGATCTTCAACCCCATCGCGGTCAACTGGTTGAGCACGTCCAGGCTGGCCTCGACATCCTTCATCGCCGTGGTCTCGGTGACCTCCAGGGTCAGGCAGGTCGGGTCGATGCCATGCACCTGGATGATCCGTCGCACCGTCTCCACCAGCACCGGCGAATCGAACTGCAGCGGCGACAGGTTCACCGCCATCGTCCATTCCCGGTTGCCGGCGTCATGCCATTGCCGCAGCTGCCGGCAGGCCTGGTCCAGCACCCAGTCGCCGATAGGCAGGATCAACCCGCTGCGCTCGGCGATGGGAATGAACATGTCCGGCGCCAGCATGCCCAGCTCCGGGTGCTGCCAACGCAGCAATGCCTCGGCGCCGATCACCCGCTGGCCACCGGCGTCGAACTTGGGCTGGTAGTGCAGCACCAGCTCGTCGTTCTCCACCGCCTTGCGCAGGTCCTGCAGCAGGCGCAGCTGGCGATTGGCGTTGACCTGCATGGCCGGGGTGAAGAAGGTGTAGCCGTTCCGGCCCAGCCGCTTGGTGTGGTACATGGCCACGTCGGCATGGGCCATCAGTTCGCGCTCGTTGCGCGCGTCGCTGGGGTACAACGCGATGCCGAGGCTGGCACTGACCTGCAGCTCCGCCGCGTCGATCAGGAACGGCTGCGCCGCCGCCGCGACGATGCGCTCGGCCACCAGCAGCGCGTCGTCCGGGCCTCCCACGCCCAGCGCCATCACGAACTCGTCGCCGCCCAGCCGCGCGAACGTGTCCTGCGGCCCGAGCAGCGCGCCGATGCGGCGCGCCACCGCCACCAGCAGGCGATCACCGAGATGGTGGCCATAGGCATCGTTGACCGTCTTGAAGCCGTCCAGGTCACAGAAGATCACCGCGACCATGCGTCCCTCCTGCTGGGCGCGCTTGATCGCCTGGCCCATGCGGTCCTGCAGCAGCATGCGGTTGGGCAGCTGGGTCAACGGGTCGTGCAGCGCCGCCTGCACCAGCTTCTGGTTGGCGTCGGCCAGCGAGTCGGCCAGCACGCCGGTGCGCTCGCGCATGCGACGGTCGAACAACGAGGCCACCGTGGCGATGCCCAGCGTGGCCACCGTGGTGACGATCACCAGCACCGCCAGCCAGCGCGTGTCGATGCCGCCGGCGCTCACCGCGCCACAGATGCTGCCCTCCGGGAAGCGCGCGGCGGCCATGCCGGTGTAGTGCATGCCGACGATGGCAACCCCCATCAGCAGCGACGCCATCGCGCGCATGTACAGCGTATTGCGGCGCTCGTTGCGCAGCCGGAAGGCGATCCACAATGCCGCGCCCGCCGCGCCGATGGCGACCATGATCGAGGCGAGGAACCAGCCCGGGTGGTAGTCGATGCCCGGCTGCATGCGCAGCGCGCTCATGCCCAGGTAGTGCATGGCCGCGATCGCCAGCCCCATCAGCACCGCGCCGGCCAGCAGCCGCAGGCCCTGCAGGCTGGGGCGCGACACCAGCCACAGCGCATAGGCCGACGCGCCCACCGATACCGCCAGTGACCACAGCGTCAACGCCAGGTCGTAGCCCAGCGGGATCGGCAGGTCGAAGGCCAACATGCCGATGAAATGCATCGACCAGATACCCAACCCCATCGCCACCGCGCCGCCCAGCAACCACCAGCGCGCGACCCTGCCCTGCGCCGTGGCCAGCCGCCCGGCCATGTCCAACGCGGTGTACGACGCCAGCACGGCGACCACTATCGAAAAGCCGACCAGGGTGTGGTCGTAACGGGCAATCATCATCACGGGTCTTTCAACACACTCATTCGCACGCCCCGATATCGGCCGCGTGCGGGAATACTTGCGGGCAAACAAAAGGGCGGGAAACCCGCCCTTCCGCGTTGCCTGCCTCGCGCCCGCTTACCGGGCGTCGATCGCGCTGCCGGTGACCGGCTCGGTCCCCAGTGGCGAGGACGGATCCATCACCGTCACCGTCTCCACCGAGCCGTCCGGCCACACGATCTGGAAGCTGCTGCCCGGCTGCAGCGTGGAGAACGGCGCGCCACTCTGCGCGCGGTAGATGGCCGCGGCCTGGCTGGCACCGGCGCGGCGGGTGTCGATGTCCGATTTCACGGTGGTGAGCTTGACCTTGCTCATCGCACGGTAACGGTCCTCGTAGGTATCGATCAGCACCACTCCCACCGCACCGGCGGAGTAGGCAACGAACAACACCACCCAGACCCAGAACTTGGCTCCATGGACGAACTGACGATAATTCATCGCTTACCTCCCCGCGCACCGCGCAGGCTGTCTACCAGCTGGTTCATTCTTCCCTCGCTCTGCCGTGGCACGGCGGCGTCATACACGAACGATTCGAAATCCTGGCCTGGATCCTTGGAGCAGATCCCGCCGTTGGCGCAATAGCTTGTCATCAACATGCTGTTCGGCCCGCAGGCCAACCCCAACCGGCAGGCCGCAACCTGCCAGGCCAGCTGGGAAAACTGGTCGCCCGCCACCATCCCGCGGTAGGCATCATCGCCGGCGGCTGTGACACCCATTGCAGGGGACACCGCCAGGAAGGCTTCCGGATCCTGCGAGTTCAGCACGCGCTCGACCAGGCCACGGCGGTAGTCCGCATCACGCTTGAGCGGCTCCCCCATCGCCAGCAATGCGGCTTCGGCGGCCAGGTTGCCGGCCGCGGCGGCCTGCTGGCGCTCCTGCAGGATCACGCCACGGCCGATCGCATCGGCGGCGGTGAAGCCCACGCAGCCCACGCTGACGCGCTCACGCGCGGCGTTCAGGCCGGGCACGTCGCTCAGGCCCATGCTGGCCAGCGTGCTGCTGTCCAGCGCATACCCGCGCGGGTCCATCGCATAGACACCGCAGTAATCATGAATGCGGCTGACCATCCATGCCGCTTCCGCATCGCCGGCATCGGCGGCGGCACGCAGCTCGCGGGCAAATGCGTACAGGTCGCGCCCGCGCTCGAACACCGCACGCAGGTCCACCGGCAGGCCGGGGCCGATCGCGGTGGATGCAGCCACTTCCGGCTGTGCCGGGCCGCTGCTGAAGCCGTTGGCGGTGCTCACCTCCGCACCGGCACCGACGGCCGCCAATTCAGCGTTGCCACCGCCGCCGGCATGCAGCCCGATGCCACCGCGATAGCCGAGCACGCCCAGCAGCACTGCAACGGGCAGCGCCAGCAGGTACCAGGGCTTTTTGGCAAGCAGGGAGAACATCCGGAGGCAAGGACAGGACGGCCGAGTGCAGGGCGCAAGTGTAGCAATGGACTGGCGTGTGGATGTCAACAGCCCCGGCCGCGCGCAATCCGGGCCCGCCTCGTCTAGGATGCGTGCCCTGTCCTGCCGCTGCCGTCCCCCGCCATGCCCTTCCTCGAACTCACCCTGCGCTGCACCGAAACCACCCAGCCCCGTTACGAGAATGCACTCGACGACGTGGGTGCGCTGGCGGTGACCATGCTCGACGCCGATGCCGACACCAGCAACGAGCGCGCGATCCTGGAGCCGGGCGTGGGCGAGACCCCTCTGTGGAACGACCTGGTGCTGACCGCGCTGTTCCCGGCCGATACCAACGGCCTGGCCCTGCTGGCCGCGCTGGAGGCATTCGACCCGGGCCTGGACTGGAGCAGCGCCAGCTTCCGCGCGGTCGAGGACGAGGACTGGGAACGCGCCTGGCTGGACCAGTTCCAGCCGATGTCGTTCGGCCAGCGCACCTGGATCGTGCCGTGGAACCATGACCTGCCGGAAGCGGCACAGGCCGCCGACGCCGCCGTGGTGCGGCTGGACCCGGGCCTGGCCTTCGGCTCCGGCACCCATCCGACCACCGCCCTGTGCCTGCGCTGGCTCGACCAGCTCTCGGCCGAAGGCGAACTGGAAGGCCGCACCGTGCTCGACTTCGGCTGTGGCTCCGGCATCCTGGCCCTGGCCGCGCTCAAGCTCGGCGCGGGTGCGGCGGTGGGCGTGGACAACGACCCGCAGGCGCTGATCGCCACCGCCGACAACGGCGAGCGCAACGGCGTGCATATCGCCGCCTACCTGCCCGAGGACGAACCGGTCGCCACCTATCCGGTGGTGGTGGCCAACATCCTGGCCTCGGCGCTGGACGCCCTGGCCGAACTGCTGGCCACGCGCGTGGCCACCGGCGGGCGGATCGCCCTGTCCGGCATCCTGCATGGCCAGGAGGGCGAACTGCTGGAACGCTATGCGGCCTGGTTCGACCAGCTTGAGGCGGTGCAGGACGGCGACTGGATGCGCATCACCGGCGTGCGCCGTGCTTGAATGGGCGCATTGCCCCGTCACCGCCTGACATGAGCGACAAACCCACGCCATCGCAACCGTCACTGGCCACCTTCCTGCAGGGCCAGGCACCGGCCACGGCACCGCTCCCGGCGGAGTCCGTTGCGCCCGTCGCATCGGATCAGGAGGCCGCGCAGGCGCTGCACGAGGGCGGCGACATCACCGTTGCCGATGACCTCATTCCATCGCAGCAGGCCAACAGCGACACGCTGGACGAGGAACCGGCCCCGCCGGCCCCTGCGGTGACCGCTCCCAGCTTCATGCGCAGCGAGCGCCAGGCCGGCGCACCGCCGCGTGCGACGCCGCGCTGGCAATGGGGCGTGGTCGCCGCGCTGGGGCTGTTGCTGCTGGTGCAGGTGCTGGTCGCCGACCGCGCCCGGCTTGCCGCCGATGCCGGCACCCGGCCTCTGGTCAGCGCCCTGTGCACGGTGCTGCGCTGCACCCTGCCGGCATGGCATGAGCCCAGTGCCTACAGCATGCTCAGCCGCGAGATCCGCCCGGTGCCGGGCCAGCCGGGCGTCCTGCAGGTGCAGGCCAGTTTCCGCAATGAAGCGCGTTGGGAGCAGGCATGGCCAGCGCTGCGGCTGTCGCTGTCCGACGCCGATGGCCGGGTGATCGGCCGGCGCACGCTGCAACCGGCGGAGTACCTGGGCCCGGCGGCCGATGCGCAGGGCCGGTTGGCGCCCGGACAAAGCGCGCAGGTGTCCTTCCGGCTGCGCGAACCGGCCGCCGCGACGGTCGCCTTCAGCTTCGAATTCCAGTAACTGGAGGAACAACGGCGTGGCGGGCTGCCGGCCCACGCGCTAGACTCCTCCCCCCACGCCGGGCCAAGCGCGCCCGACTCCGTCGAATTTGCGGGAACTCCCTTGAACGCTGCCCCCACACGTCCTGACATCAGTCGTGGCGCTGCAAAGCCGCCGCTTCGTGAACACGTCGCCCAGTCCGTCCGCCGCTACCTGCGCGATCTGGACGGCTGTGACGCCGATGACGTGTACGAAATCGTCCTGCGCGAGATGGAAATCCCGTTGTTCGTGGAAGTTCTCAACCATTGCGAAGGCAACCAGAGCCGCGCCGCCGCGCTGCTGGGCATCCACCGCGCCACCCTGCGCAAGAAGCTCAAGGAATACGGGCTGGCCTGAGCCGCCCCGCCCGGTCGCGCGCAGCCACGCTGCGCTGAAGCGTTCACCGGGTACCTCCGCCGGGCATGGCTCGGCGCCACCTGCCCCTTGTCGGCAGATGCAACCTCCCAGCCACAGGTCACGGATGTGACGGCCCGGCTACAATACCGGCCCGCTTCCGCTGCCCCCTGTCCCCATGTCTGCTGATCTGCTGCCCGTCCGCCGGGCCCTGCTGTCCGTTTCCGACAAGACCGGTCTGGTCGAACTGGCCCGCGCCCTGGCCGCCCGCAACGTCGAGCTGCTCTCCACCGGCGGTACCGCCAAGGCGATCCGCGACGCCGGCCTGCCGGTCACCGACGTCTCCGATGTCACTGGCTTCCCGGAAATGATGGACGGGCGGGTCAAGACCCTGCACCCGCTGGTGCATGGTGGCCTGCTCGGCCGCGCAGGCACCGACGATGCGGTGATGGCCGAACACGGCATCGCGCCGATCGACCTGCTGGTGCTGAACCTGTATCCGTTCGAGTCGGTCACCGCCAAGGCCGACTGCACCCTGGCCGACGCGGTGGAGAACATCGACATCGGCGGCCCCGCCATGCTGCGCAGCGCCGCGAAGAATTTCGCCCGCGTCGCCGTGGCCACCAGCCCGGACCAGTACGACGCGCTGCTGGGCGAATTGAATGCCCACGACGGCAAGCTGTCGGCCGCCAAGCGATTCGAGCTGTCGGTGGCCGCGTTCAACCGCGTCGCCCAGTACGACGCGGCGATCAGCAACTACCTGTCCGCAGTCAGCGACACCACCGCCGCGGTACCGGTGCGCGAGGAATACCCGGCGCAGATGAACTCCACCTTCGTGAAGGTGATGGACCTGCGCTACGGCGAGAACCCGCACCAGAGCGGCGTGTTCTACCGCGACCTGTGGCCGGTACCGGGCACGCTGGCCACCTTCGTGCAGCTGCAGGGCAAGGAGCTGAGCTACAACAACCTGGCCGACGCCGATGCCGCATGGGAATGCGTGCGCCAGTTCGACGTGCCGGCCTGCGTCATCGTCAAGCACGCCAACCCCTGCGGCGTGGCCGTGGCCGCCGATGTCGGCGCCGCGTATGAGATGGCCTACAACACCGACCCGACCAGCGCCTTCGGCGGCATCCTGGCCTTCAACCGCACGCTGGATGCGGCCACCGCCAAGGCCATCCTGGACCGCCAGTTCGTCGAAGTGCTGATCGCCCCGGACTACGAGCCGGCCGCGCTGGAGTACGCCACCAAGAAGGCCAACGTGCGCGTGCTGCGCATCCCGGCCGGCGACGCGCGCAACAACTACGACACCAAGCGCATTGGTTCGGGCCTGCTGATCCAGAGCGCCGACAACCGCGGCATGACCACCGATGAGCTGAAGACGGTGACCCAGCGTGCACCGACCACCGCCGAGCTGCGCGACCTGCTGTTCGCCTGGCGCGTGGCCAAGTACGTCAAGTCCAACGCGATCGTCTACGCCAAGGACGAGCGCACCATCGGCGTGGGTGCCGGCCAGATGAGCCGCGTGTACTCCGCGCGCATCGCCGGCATCAAGGCCGCCGATGCCGGGCTGGTGGTGCCGGGCTCGGTGATGGCTTCCGATGCGTTCTTCCCGTTCCGCGACGGCCTGGACGCCGCCGCCGAAGCCGGCATCACCGCGGTGATCCAGCCGGGCGGTTCGATGCGCGATGCCGAAGTGATCGCCGCGGCCGACGAACATGGCATCGCCATGGTGTTCACCGGCGTTCGCCACTTCCGTCACTGAGTACCGCGACGATGGCGACGGGGGTGTTTCTACGATCGGTTTCCCTGGGCGCCGTGCTCCTGCTGGCCGCCTGCCAGCAGGACAAGCCCGCCCAGGCGGAGGCGAAGGTGCCGGTGCTGCGCCACGACGACGCCGTGCTGGCACTGCTGCAGGAGCGCTACGGCGCGCCTGCACAGCTGAAGGGACCCTGGGCGCAGCAGCTGACGGATCCGGACATGGATCACGTCCGCCCGATCCACCGCGACGTCTGCGCCGACCAGGCCGCGGTCATCGGCGGCAAGCGCTACCGCATGCTTGCGGTCTGCACCCACTACGATGACGCCACTTCCATCGAACTGGGCACCACCGATTTCATCGTGCTGCACGAAGCGGCCGACGGCCGCATGTCGTTGGCCGCCGAGCTGCCCGGACGTGCCAGTGGTGCCGGCGGGCAACCGGGCACGGTCAGCACGCTGCAGGTTGGCGCCGGTGCCTGGGCGTACCAGATCGACGACGAACTGGTCGCGGTCGGCTCGGTGATGCGCAATCGGGCCTGGCTGGTGTTCGACGGCGGCGACAAGGTGGCCGACGCTGGCTGGCTGCGCACCCACCTGGACGACCACAACGCCATCGAGTGCAACGACGCCGGGCACTGCTCGCACGGGCGCCTGGACCTCAACCTCGAGGTCCGCCTCGACGACAGCCAGCCCGGCCTTGCGTACTGGCCGTTGCAGGTACAGGAAAAGGGCAACGGCTGCCGCGGCCGTGTCAGCAAGACCCACGTCATCACCTACGAGCCTGCGCAGTCGCGCTACCCGATGCCTGCCGAACTGCAACTGGAGGGCTGCAACTGATGCACTCGATCCTTCGCGTTTTCCTGCTGGGAGGCGTCACGCTGCTCGCCGGCTGCGGCGACAGTGCCCTGCGTGCGGCACAACAACAGGTGGTGGCGCAGATGCAGGAGCAGCTGCCCGCGCCCTACCGCGAAGGGCTGGTGATCGACTCGATGCACCGCCACGGCGATGACCTGGTGCAGGTGATCCGCTTCCCCGATGCCACCGTGGCGATGGCCAAGGCCAAGCCGGATGTGTTCGCGTCCCTGCGCAGGGATGAAGCCGAGTTCATCGTGCAACTCTGCCAGGACACCACCCTGCAGCCGATCTATGCCAATGGTGGTGGCGTACGCCGACGCTTCATCGATGCCAACGGCGCGGTGTTCTTCGAAGTCACGCTGGCCTCGTCGCAATGCGTCTCCCATTGAAAGCCCCACAGGAACCGACCCCCATGAAAATCCTTGTCATCGGCTCTGGTGGCCGTGAACACGCCCTGGCCTGGAAGCTGGCGCAGTCCGCGCGCGTGAGCGAAGTGATCGTCGCCCCGGGCAATGCCGGCACCGCCACCGAAGGCAAGTGCCGCAACGTCGCGGTCAAGGTCACCGACATCGCCGGGCTGCTCAAACTGGCCCGGGACGAGGCCGTGGGCCTGACCGTGGTCGGCCCGGAAGTGCCGCTGGTGGCTGGCGTGGTCGACACCTTCCGTGCCGCCGGCCTGCGCATCTTCGGGCCGACCGCCGCCGCCGCGCAGCTGGAAGGCAGCAAGGCGTTCGCCAAGGACTTCCTGGCCCGCCATGGCATCCCCACCGCGTTCTACGCCGTGCACACCGAGGTTGATGCCGCGCTGGCCTACCTGCACGAGAAGGGTGCGCCCATCGTCATCAAGGCCGACGGCCTGGCCGCCGGCAAGGGCGTGATCGTGGCGATGACGCTGGACGAAGCCGAAGCCGCGGTGCGCGACATGCTCAGTGGCAACGCCTTCGGTGATGCCGGCGCGCGCGTGGTGATCGAGGAGTTCCTGGAGGGCGAGGAAGCCAGCTTCATCTCGATGGTCGATGGCCGCGTCGCGCTGCCGATGGCCACCAGCCAGGACCACAAGCGCGTGGGCGATGGCGACACCGGCCCGAACACCGGCGGCATGGGTGCGTACTCGCCGGCCCCGGTGGTGACGCCGGACGTGCACGCGCGGGTGATGCGTGAAGTGGTGGAACCGACCGTGGCCGGCATGATCGCCGACGGCGTGCCGTTCACCGGCTTCCTCTACGCGGGCCTGATGATCGACGCCAGCGGTGCACCGAAGGTGATCGAGTTCAACGTGCGCTTCGGCGACCCGGAAACCCAGCCGGTGATGCTGCGCCTGCAGTCGGACCTGGTCGACCTGGTCGAAGCCGCCATCGACGGCGCGCTGGCCGGCGTGGACGCGCAATGGGATCCGCGCCCGTCGCTGGGCGTGGTGATGGCGGCAAAGCCGTACCCGGAAACGCCGATCACCGGCGACGTCATCAGCGGCCTGGCGGACGTGCCGGGCAGCGCCAAGGTGTTCCATGCCGGTACCGCGCTGGATGCCGACGGCAACGTGGTCAGCGCCGGTGGCCGCGTGCTGTGCGTGGCGGCGCTGGGCGACAGCGTGTCCGATGCGCAGCAGCATGCCTATGCAGGCGTTGCGAAGATCCACTGGGCCAACGAGTTCCATCGCAACGACATCGGCTGGCGCGCGATCGCACGCGAGCAGCAGTAAGGCATCGGCGTGACGGAAGACGAAAAGGGCGGCCTTGAGGCCGCCCTTTTTTGTTGCATCCATTTACTGATGGGTTGAAGCACGGCACTTACGGGCGAGAAGCACACGGCGCAGCGCTGCCCTCATCCGCCCTTCGGGCACCTTCTCCCGCATGCGGGAGAAGGGAGGGTCCCGATCATCCTTGCTTCTTCCGCATTGCCGGGCAGTTCATGCCCGGCAGGACGAACGCGCGGAAGCGAAGCGCAGGCAGGCGTGCCGGAGCCGGTGATTCTTCCCTTCTCCCGCCAGCGGGAGAAGGTGCCTGAAGGGCGGATGAGGGCGGCCTTTGCTTCTGCCCCTGCCTCCCTGCCCTCACTCCCCCTCAGCGATGCACGCTGCCGATGCTCGCCGCCGGGTAACGCGCACCGGCGGCCACGTCCACCGGGAACACCGCGTCGATGCGGGCCAGCTCGTCGGCATCCAGCACCACGTCGAGCGCACCCAGGTTTTCCTCCAGGTAGGCCAGGCGCTTGGTACCCGGGATCGGCACCAGGTCATCGCCCTGGGCCAGCACCCAGGCCAATGCCAGCTGCCCGGGGCTGACGCCCTTGGCGGCGGCAATCGCGTTGACCTGCTCCACCAACGCCAGGTTGCGGGCGAAGTTCTCGCCCTGGAAGCGCGGCGAATTGCGCCGGTAGTCACCGTCCTCGAAATCCTCCGGGCTGCGGATCGCACCGGTCAGGAAGCCACGCCCCAGCGGCGAGTACGGCACGAAACCAATGCCCAGCTCGCGCACCGTATGCAACACGCCGTTGTGCTCGGGCTCGCGCGACCACAGCGAATACTCGGTCTGCAGCGCGGTGATCGGATGCACCGCATGCGCGCGACGGATGGTCTCCGGCGCCGCTTCGGACAGGCCCAGATAACGCACCTTGCCCTGCTCGACCAGCCGCGCCATCGCCCCGACGGTATCCTCGATCGGCACATTCGGGTCCACGCGGTGCTGGTAGTACAGGTCGATATGGTCCACGCCCAACCGCTGCAGGCTAGCCTCGCACGCGGCCTGCACGTACTCCGGGCGGCCATCCACGCCACGCGCCTGCGGGTCATAGGCATCCAGGCGCACGCCGAACTTGGTGGCCAGGAACACCTGCGCGCGGCGATCGGCGATCGCACGCCCGACCAGCACCTCGTTGGTATGCGGGCCGTACATGTCGGCGGTGTCGAGCAGAGTGACGCCACGCTCCAGCGCACGATGGATCACCTGGATCGCCGCCGCGTCATCGCCACGGCCGCCATAGAACGCACTCATGCCCATGCAGCCAAGGCCAAGGGCGGAAACAACCGGGCCGTCACGGCCCAATACGCGGGTCTGCATCGTCGACTCCAGGGATCAGGGGGATGGCCACTGTAGGCCGCGCCCGGCAGGCGATAAACCCGCATAATCGGGACTGACCATGAAGCCAGACCGCACAATCGACCCTGCCCTGCTGCCCGCGTTGGTCGCCTTCACCTGCGTGGCCCGGCTGGCCAGCTTCCGCCAGGCGGCAGCGGAACTGGGCGTGTCACCCTCGGCGCTGTCGCAGACCATCCGCAGCCTGGAGCGCCGCCTGGGCACCCGCCTGCTGCAGCGGACCACGCGTACCGTCGGGCTGACCGAGCCCGGCCAGCGTCTTCTGCAGGAAACGGTGCCGGCACTGGCGCGCATCGGTGGGGCGCTGCAGGCGGTGGAGGAGAGCCGTGACGTTCCCGGCGGCCAATTGCGCATCACCACCCCGCGCTTCCCGGCCGAGCACCTGCTGCTGCCGTTCCTGCCCGGCTTCCACGCCCGCTACCCGCAGGTGCAGGTCGAGCTGTCGGTGCAGCCGGCCATGGTCGATGTCGTGGCCGAAGGCTTCGATGCCGGCATCCGCCTGGGCGAATCGCTGGCCGCCGGGATGATCGCCGTGCCGCTGGGGCCACCGCTGCAACTGGTGGTGGTGGGCGCACCGTCCTACCTGCGACGGCATGGCGTCCCGGACCGCCCGGAAGCACTGGTCGAGCATGCCTGCATCCGCCACCGCAGCAGCGATGGCCGCATCATGGCCTGGGAGTTCAGCCGCGACGGCCACGATTTCCATGTCGAAGTCGACGGCCCGCTGCTGCTCAACGACAGCCACCTGGCGCTGCAGGCCACGCGCAGCGGCCTGGGCCTGCAGCAGGTGTTCGCGCACACCGTACGCGCCGACATCGCCGCCGGCCATCTGCAAGCGGTGCTCCAAGCCTGGCAACCGCCTTTCGCCGGCTTCCACCTCTACTACCCGTCGCGCGACCAGCTCGCCCCCAAGCTGCGGGTGTTCATCGACTTCATGCGCGCGGCGAACCGGTAGCGCCGCGGCATGCCGGCGCGCTAGCGGGTTGCGCCGGCCTCCAGGTAATCCGTGGTCACCTGCAACATCGCCGCCATGCCGTTGGCCAAGGCTGCTTCGTCCAACAGGAAACGCGGCGAATGATTGGCCGGCGCCTGTGCCGGATCGATCCCGGCACCGGTCGAACCCACCAGGAAATAGAACCCCGGCACGCGGTTGGCGAACTGCGAGAAATCCTCGGCGATGGTCTGCAAAGGCATCTCCACCACCTGCCCGGCACCGGCCACCTTTTCCAACGACGGCCGCACCCGCTGCGACAACACCGGGTCATTGATCGTCGCCGGTGCATTGTTGACCACGGTCAATGCCGCGGTGGCGCCGGCGGCATGCGCGTAATCAGTGGCGATGCGCTCGAAGCGCGCGATCACGTCCTCGCGCACCTGCGCATCGAAGGTGCGCAGCGTGCCCACCAGCGTGGCCTGCTCGGGAATGATGTTGAAGCGCACGCCACTGTTGAACTGGCCGGCGGTCAGCACCACCGGGGTCTGCGCGATGTTGACCTGGCGCGCGATCATGCTCTGCGTGCCCAGCAGCACCTGCGCGCCCACCGTGATCGGGTCCACGCCATCCCACGGCCGCGAGCCGTGCGTCTGCCTGCCGGTGACGGTCAGCGACCACTCATCGGCCGAGGCCAGCAGCGGCCCCGACCTGAAACCGACCTGCCCGACCTGCAGGCCGGCCCACACATGCAGGCCGAAAGCGGCTTCCGGAGTGAAGTCCCGCAGCAGGCCTTCGTCGAGCATCAGCTTGGCGCCGAACGGCGCACCGGGCACGGCCGGGCCCTCCTCGGCCGGCTGGAACACGAACATCACCTCGCCCGGCAGGCTGTCGCGGCGTGCGGCCAGTGCCTGTGCCACGCCCAGCAGGATCGCCACGTGCGCATCGTGGCCGCAGGCATGCATCACCCCCACCGACTGGCCGCGATAGGTCGCCGTCACCTGCGAGGCGAACGGCAGGCCGGTTTCCTCACGTACCGGCAGCGCATCCATGTCGGCGCGGATCAGGATCTTCGGCCCCGGTCGGCCGCCCTTGAGCACCGCGGCCACGCCGGTGCCGGCAATGCCGGTGCGCGGCTGCAGCCCCAGCGCGCGCAGGTGCCTGGCCACGAGGTCGGCGGTGCGACGTTCCTGCCCGCCCAGCTCCGGATGCTGGTGCAGGTCACGTCGCCATGCCTGCAGCTGCGGCGTGGCGGCCTGCACCGCCTGACTGACCTCGGCCGAGGGTTGTGCCTGCCCCCAGGCCGGCACCGTCATCAGCACGGCCACAAGCATGCCCACGCGACGCTGTCTCATCCCATTCTCCTTTCAATGCCAACCCGGTGATGGTAATCGTGTCGATGCCGCACGCTTCCTCCACCGCAATGGCCTTGCCTTCTGTCGATATGCCCCGCCTCGAACGCCAGCTCGGCCAGCTCTGGGCCCACGAAAAAGCCAGCTATGGCCTGCGCGTGTTCATCGCCCTGGCCACCGTGCTCGCCTATGGCTGGTACGACGACCAGATCGCCGCCATCCCCGGCCTGTTCCTGGGCATCATCGCCAGCGCCATCGCCGAGACCGACGACAACGGGTGGGGGCGCACCAAATCGGTCCTGCTCTCGCTGCTGTGCTTCGGCGCGGCCGCCGCGTCGGTGGTGTACCTGTTCCCGCACCCGCTGCCGTTCATCGGCGCGCTGGCACTGGCCGCCTTCGGCCTGACCCTGCTCGGCGCGCTGGGTGAACGCTATGCCTCGATCGGCCAGGCCACGGTGACGCTGGCCATCTACACCATGCTGGCGATGGACCAGCTCAAGGCCCCGGACATGGCCTGGCGCGAGGTGGCACACCTGTTGATCGGCGCTGCGTGGTACGGCGCGCTGTCGATCCTGTGGACGGCGATGTTCGCCAACCGCCCGGTACGTGAGCGGCTGGCACGGCTGTTCTTCGAGCTGGGCCGTTTCCTGCAGCTCAAGGCCGATCTGTTCGAGCCGGTGCGGCACAGCAACCTGGAAGCGCGGCGGTTGGCGCTGGCCGAGCAGAACGTGCGCGTGGTCGAGGCGCTGAACACCGCCAAGACCGCCATCCTCAGCCGCTTCGGCCGCTCCGGCCGGCCCGGCGTGCAGTCGGGCCTGTACTTCCGCCTGTACTACATGGCACAGGACTTCCACGAGCGCGCCAGCTCCTCGCACTACCCCTACGAGGCGCTGGCCGAGACCTTCTTCCATAGCGACGTGCTGTACCGCTGCCGGCGCCTGCTGTCGCTGCAGGGCAAGGCCTGCCAGGCGCTGGGCCAGGCCATCCGCCTGCGCCAGCCGTTCGACTATGGCGAACAGGCACGCCAGGCCGGCCAGGACCTGCACGAATCCCTGCGGTACCTGCGCGAGCAGCAGCGCCCGCACTGGGCGCGCCTGCTCGGCTCGCTGCAGTTGCTGGCACACAACCTGGCCAGCATCGAGCGCCAGTTGTCCGAAGCCTCGCTGGCCGATACGCCGCTGGAAGGCGTGGACACCCGCCTGCGCGATTCCTCGCCGCACACCTTGCGCGAGATGGCCACGCGCCTGCGCCAGGCACTCACCCCCGGCTCGCTGCTGTTCCGCCACGGCCTGCGCATCGCCCTGGCGTTGATCGCCGGCTATGCGGTGCTGAAGCTGGTGCACCCGGAGAACGGCTATTGGATCCTGCTGACCATCGTGTTCGTGTGCCGGCCGCATTTCGGTGCCACCCGGCGGCGCCTGTTCGAACGCATTGGCGGCACCCTCGCCGGCCTTGGCGTCACCTGGGCGGTGCTGCAGTTGTTCCCCGGCACCGAGCTGCAGCTGCTGCTGGCATTGGCCGCGGCACTGCTGTTCTTCTTCACCCGCACCGACCGCTACCTGGTCGCCACCGCCGCGATCACGGTGATGGCGCTGGTCTGCTTCAACCTGCTCGGCAATGGATTCGTGCTGATCTGGCCACGCCTGTTCGACACACTGATCGGCTGCGCGATCGCCGCGTTGGCCTCGCTGCTGATCCTGCCCGACTGGCAGGGCCGGCGCCTGCACCGGGTGATGGCGCAGGTGCTCGCCACCAGCAATGCCTACCTGGAGCAGGTGCTGGGCCAGTACCGCAGTGGCATGCGCGACGACCTGCCCTACCGCATTGCCCGCCGCGACATGCACAACGCCGACGTCGCGCTGTCGGTGGCACTGTCCAACATGTTGCGCGAGCCCGGCTATGCGCGCGGCAACCTTGATGGCGGCTTCCGCTTCCTCGCCCTGTCCAACACCCTGCTCAGCTACCTGTCCGCGCTGGGCGCACACCGCGCGCAATCGGCCAGCGTCGATGCCGACCCGATCATCGATGCCGGCCACCATCAGCTGCAGCAGTCGCTGGCACAACTGGCCGACGCGCTGGGCCGGCGCGAGGCAGCCTCGCCGCAGGAAGAGGAAATCGCCCTGGCCGATGCGCTGGAACAGGTGCCCGATGACATCGACGACAAGGCACGCCTGGTCCGCACCCAACTGGCGTTGATGCTGCGCCTGCTGCCGCGGCTGCGCGGCACCGCAGCCGAAGCCATCCAACCCCGCCAGCGGTAGCGCCGGGCCACGCTGCGCTGCACGCCATCGCGTACCACCGCCCGGGCGTGGCCCGGCGCTACCGGGCCGTTGCGCCCGCGCCCGCCCTGGCCGGCAGGAAGAACACGCCTACGCCCACCAGCGCCAGCACCATGCCGACCATGCACACCCCCATCCAGCCGTGCGACGTCCAGGCCGCGGTGCCCAGCGCCGAGCCGGTGGCACCGCCGATGAAGTAGCAGGTCATGTAGGCCGAGGTGATGCGGCTGCGCGCGTTTTCATCCAACTGGTAGATCACGCTCTGGTTGTTGATGTGCACCGCCTGCACGGCGACATCCAGCAGCAGTACGCCCACCACCAGCGCCGCCAGCGAGACCGGCGCCAGCAACAGCACGCCCCACGAGGCCAGCATCATCACCAGGCCTCCGCCGGCCACCCAGCGCCCGTAGCCACGATCACTCAGACGACCGGCGCGGCTGGCCGCCAGCGCACCGGCGGCCCCGACCAGGCCGAACAGGCCGATGGTGGCGATCGAATAGCCATAGGCCGGCCCGGACAGCAGGAACGCCAACGGCGTCCAGAACACGCTGAACCCGGCAAACAGCAACGCACCGAGCAGCGAACGCTGGCGCAGCACCGGCTCGTCGCGCAGCAGGGCCAGCACCGAGCCGATCAGGCGCGGATAGGACAGCTGCGTGCTGGGCCGATGCGCCGGCAGCAACAGGGCCAGCGCCAACGCCGACAGCAGCAGCGCCACGCAGGCCACCCAATAGATCGTGTGCCACGAACCGATCCCGGCCAGCACGCCGGAGGCCGTGCGGGCCAGCAGGATGCCCAGCAGCAGCCCGGCCATGATCGTGCCGACCACGCGACCGCGGTGCTCCGGGGCGGTCAGCGTCGCCGCGTACGGCACGATCACCTGCGCGGCCACCGCGCACAACCCGCTCAGGCCGGTGCCCACCAGCAGCTGGCCCAAGTGCCCGGCGCTGCCGCTGATCGCCAGCCCTACCGCGGCCAGCACGAACAGGCCGACGATCAATCGCCGCCGTTCGACGCGGTCGCCCAGCGGCACGATCAACAACAGGCCGGCGGCATAGGCCAACTGCGCGGTGGTCACCACCCAGCCGGCCTGGCTGGCGCTGACCTTGAAATCACCGGCCAACAGTTGCAGCAGCGGCTGGGCGTAGTAGTTGCTGGCCACGATCAGGCCGGTCGCGATGGCCAGCAGCAGTACCCGCGATTGCGGCAGGGGCGGGGCGGAAGTGGGGGAGGAGGACATGGCTGCGGTCGCCGGGGGAAAGTGCACGCAGTCTGGCCCCCACCCTTGAATGACACAAATGTATTGTTTTCATTCAAACCATCTGTTTCAGTGATGGCATGTTCACCCTGCGCCAGCTGGAATTCGCCGTGGCCGTGGCCGAGGAAGGCAGCTTCACCGCGGCTGCCAGCCGCTGCCACACCGTGCAATCGGGGCTGAGCCACCAGATCGCCCGGCTGGAGGAGGCCCTCGGTGCACGCCTGTTCGAACGCGGCCCACGCCGGGTGCGGCTGACCAGCGCCGGCGAGGTGTTCGTGCGCAATGCCCGGCTCACCCTGCAGGCGGCCGCCCGCCTGCAGGAGGAAATGGCACTGGCGCTGGGCAGCGTGCGCGGCCGCATCAACATCGGCCAGATCACCTCGCTGCACGTGGTCGACGTCCCGGCGCTGCTGGCTACCTTCCGCGCCGCCCATCCCGCGGTGGACGTGCACCTGCGGGTGGGCATGAGCGAGGCGCTGCTGGCCGACCTGGCCGAAGGGCTGCTCGACGTGGCCCTGGTCGGGGTCGGCCCGCAGGTACCGCTGCCGCCGCAACACCGCCTGCTGCACGAGGAGGGGCTGTCGATGGTGCTGCCGCCCGGGCATCCGCTGGCGGCGTTGGAGCGCATCCCGCTGCAGGCGCTCGACGGCCAGCCCTACGCCACGCTGGTGCCCGGCGCCGGCGTGCGCCGCCTGGTCGATGACGCCCTGCTTGGCCGCGACATCCACCCGCAGCTGCAGTACGAAGTCACCCACGGCGAGTTGCAGCGGCAGCTGGTCGCGGCGGGGCTGGCGGTCTCGGTGACGCCAGCCAGCATGGCCGAAAACATGCACGGCGTGATCGCCCGGCCGCTGGACGAACCCTTCCAGTTCCGCACCTGCGCGGTCTGGCGGGCCGATCCCACCCCGGCCGCGCGCGCCCTGTTGGCGCTGCTGCCCTCGCCCAAGGGCTGACCCGGCTCTGCTAATGTGCCGCGCAGCACCGAGGAGACACGATGTCCGGCCACAACCAGTTCGCCCTGCTCAAGCAACGGCGCTTCCTCCCGTTCTTCATCGTCCAGGCGCTGGGCGCCTTCAACGACAACATCTACCGGCAGGCGATCATCGGCCTGCTGTTCTTCCTCGGCGTCAGCACCGAAGAACGCACGCTCTACACCAACCTGGCCCCGGCGCTGTTCATCCTGCCGTACTTCCTGTTCTCGGCGCTGGCCGGGCAGGTCGCCGAGCGCATGGAGAAGCAGAAGCTCATCGTGGTCACCACCACGATGGAAATCGTGATCATGGCGCTGGCCGCGGTCGGCTTCCTGACCCAGAGCATGCCGGTCCTGCTGGCCGCGCTGTTCTGTACCGGCCTGCAGTCCACGCTGTTCGGGCCGGTGAAGTACTCGGTGCTGCCCTCCATCCTCAAGCCGGAGGAGTTGACCGGTGGCAACGGCCTGGTCGAGATGGGCACCTCCATTTCCATCCTCACCGGCATGATCGCCGGCGGCCTGATCTTCTCGCTGGCCGGCAGTCACGGGCCGGTCGTCGCGGCGGTGGCGATCATCGCGCTGGCCCTGGCCGGCAACACCGCCGCGCGCATGATCCCGCGGCTGGACGCCGGTGCGCCGGAGTTGAAGATCAACTGGAACCCGTGGACCGAATCGCTGGCGGTGCTGCGCCTGGCCAGGAAGCAGAAAGCGGTGCGCAACGCCATCCTCGGCGTGTCCTGGTTCTGGTTCTTCGGCACCGTGCTGACCGCCCAGTTGCCCACCTATGCCGTGGTCAACCTCGGCGGTGGCGACACCCTGTACATCTTCGCCCTGGCGCTGTTCTCGCTGGGCACCGGCGTCGGCTCGCTGCTGTGCGAGAAGCTGTCCGGGCGCATCGTCGAGATCGGCCTGGTACCGCTGGGCGCGTTCGGCATGAGCGTGTTCCTGTTGGACCTGTATTTCGCCCGCACCGGCGCGGTGACCGCGGCCGGGCTGGACGTGGCCGGCTTCCTGCAGCAGCCCGGCAGCGCGCGCATCGTCATCGACCTGCTCGGCATCGGCCTGTTCACCGGCTTCTTCGTGGTGCCGCTGTTCGCGCTGATCCAGAGCCGCACGCCCCGGTCGGAGATGTCGCGCGTGTTCGCCGCGCTCAACATCCAGAACTCCGGCTTCATCGTCGCCGCCGCCGTGCTTGGCCTGCTGCTGCAGCTCAAGCAGCTGACCCTGTTCGGCTACACGCTGCCGCTGCCCGGCCTGACCATCCCGCAACTGCTGCTGGTACTGGCCATCGCCAACGTGGTGGTGGCGGTCTACATCTTCAGCATCGTCCCCGAGTTCCTGATGCGCTTCCTCAGCTGGCTGATGGTGCGCACGCTGTACAAGCTGCGCGTCAGGGGCGTGGAGGACAACGTGCCGGACGAGGGTGCCGCGCTGATCGTCTGCAATCATGTCAGCTACATGGATGCATTGATCCTGTCGGCGACGATCCCGCGCCCGGTACGCTTCGTCATGTACTACAAGATCTTCAACATCCCGGTGATGCGCTGGATCTTCCGTACCGCCAAGGCCATCCCGATCGCCAGCCCCAAGGAAGACGCCGCGCTGATGCAGCGTGCCTTCGACGAAGTCGATGCCGCGCTGGCCGAAGGCGAGCTGGTCTGCATCTTCCCCGAGGGCGCATTGACCCGCGATGGCGAGATCGCCGCCTTCAGGTCGGGCGTGGAGAAGATCCTGGCGCGCCGCCCGGTTCCGGTCGTGCCGATGGCCCTGAAGGGCATGTGGGCCAGCATGTGGAGCCGCCGCGATACCCGCCTGGGCCGGATGCGCGTGCCGCGCCGCTTCCGCGCGCACGTGGAGGTGGTCGCCGCCGCTCCCGTGAATGGGCAGGACACCGACGCCGCACGGCTGGAAACGCTCGTGCGGACGTTAAGAGGTGGTGAAGCGTAAGAGATCACGCTTTCCAGAAGTAGGACAACTGGATACCCTACCGCCCAAGCGTGCTGCAAGGGGATCGCGGCATGCCTCGCGAAAGGGGATTCATGGACCAGAACACCACCTCGACATTGCCAGTACCGCCACCGGCACCACCTGCCGCTCCGCAGCAGGTGCATCACTATTACCACCCGCACAAGTCCGGTGGCGTGGCTGCGTTGCTGGAAGTGGTGCCCGGCCTGTTCCAGGTGTTCGGCATCGGCCACCTGTATGCGGGCAACGTCGTCACCGGGCTGATCGTCATGTTCGGTTACTGGGCGCTGGCCTTCGTCAATTTCCTGCTGCTGTTCGTGTTCATCGGATGGATCACCTGGCCGCTGTGCTGGGTGGCCACCATGGTCATTTCGCCGATCATTGCCGCAAATTCCTGCAAGTCACGCTGATTTTTTCTACAAGGAGCTTTACGTGAATACCAGCAGTCCTGCCGTTTCCAACAACCTCGTCTGGGCGATCCTGTCCACCCTGTTCTGCTGCCTGCCGCTGGGCATCGTGTCGATCATCCATGCCGCCAAGGTCAACGGCCTGCTGGCTGCCGGCGATATCGCCGGTGCCCGTGATGCCTCGGAAAAGGCCAAGAAGTGGGCCATCTACGCTGCCATCGCCGGCATCGTCGTGACCATCCTGTACTTCGTGCTGTTCACCATGCTGGGCCTGGGCGGCGCGATGAGCGGCGCTTCGAGCTACTGATGCACCTGGCCGGCCGGTTGCCCGCAACCGGCCGGTCCTGATCGACATGAAATTCCCGCAGCACCTGTTCCGTTACGCGCCCCTGGCCGCGATTGCCAGCATCAGCGCCGGTGCCGCGGTGATCCTGCGCCGGGTGGACCCGAACGTCCCCGGCAATCCGCTCCCCGGCTGCCCGTTCTACGCCCTCACCGGCATCTGGTGCCCGGGCTGTGGCAGCACCCGCTGCCTGCACGCACTGGTCCACCTGGACCTTCCGCAGGCCATGGCGATGAACCCCCTGCTGGTGCTCTCGATCATCCCGGTACTGGTGATGGCCCTGCATGGCGCCGGCCTGTGGCCCGCGCGATGGCTGCCACTGGTGCGGTTGTTCGCCCGGCCGATACCGTGGCTGGTGCTGGTGCTCGGCTACTGGGTCGCCCGCAACCTGCCCTGGTACCCCTTCAACCTGCTCGCCCCCGGCTGATCCCGGCAGTACGTGTGATCACCTGCACGATGTCCCGCGTTCCGTGCCACTGAGCGTGCCTCGGCTTCGCGGCCGAGGCCGCTCCTGCGGGGGTCAGCCCACCCAGCCGGCAATCACCAGCAGGGCCAGCAGCGCCATCCACAACAGCAGCATGCGCCAGACCAGGCTCATCGCATCGCGCAGCTCCGGGTAACGCTCGTCCGGGGCCATCTGCCCCGACAGGCGGGCTTCTTCGGCTTCATCCACCAGCTCGGCACCAACGCCGGCACGCGCCGCCTTGCCCACGAACGCCGACGACAGCGCCCAGCGGTTGCCGCCTGCCTGCCGCCACGCGGAGAACACCGTATCGAAGTTGCCGACCAGCGCCATCGCCAGGGTCATCAGCTGCGCCACCGGCCATTCCAGCACCGCCAGCAACCAGCCACCGCCTTCGCGGCTGGCCGGGCCCACCTGCGCGGACTGCGGCCCCTGCACCGACTGCGCCAGCAACCGGTACAGCACCACCGCGAAGGGGCCCAGCAACAGGAACCAGAACAACGGCGCGAACCAGCGCCGCAGTGCATCGATGACGGTCGCCTCGACCAGCGACGGCGCGTCCTCGCGCAGGCTGCCGCCGGCGGCCTGCAGGTGGGATATCGCCAGATCGCGCGCGGGCGCGTCCTCGGCATCGATCACCGCCTCGACATCGCGGTCCAGGTCACGCGGGCCCCAGCACACCGCCAGCACCAGCACGCCGAACAGCAACGCCGGCAGCCCGTACAGGCGCTCGTCCAGCGCCCATTGCAGCAGCGCCACCAGCCCCACGCACGGCAGGATCGGTAGGGCCAACCAGTAGCGCCCGGCGCCCTCCTGGCCGGATTGCCCCTGCAGCCAGTGCATCCAGCGGCCGAACCAGCGCCAATCGCGCACGGCCGCCATCATGGCCGGGGCCAGATGGCCCACCACCAGCGCTGCGATCACTGCTACCAGGGTCGTGAACATGTGATTCCTCCGCTGGCGATTGTAGGCCCTGCCATCACATGGCGTACGCCCGGGATCGCCACCGGATCAGCCTCCCTGCCGCTCGTACCAGTGCTGGACCAGGCTGCGCGCGATCGAGATGCGTGGCGGCAGCAGGATGCCCTGCCCGTCGTCGTTGGCCTCGCGCTGGAGCGCCGCACCGACCTCTTCGACGCTGAACCAGCGCGCGTCCTCCAGCTCGCCGTTGACACGTGGCGTGTCGTCCTCGGCGGTGGCCATGAAACCGACCATCAACGCCCCCGGGAACGGCCACGGCTGGGTTCCCAGGTAACGCGAGGCAAGCACCCGCACCTGCGATTCCTCGAACACCTCGCGGGCCACCGTCTGCTCGAAACTCTCGCCGGGCTCGACGAAGCCGGCCAGCACCGAATAGCGGCGCGGCGCCCAGCTGGACTGCCGCCCCAGCAACAGGCGGCCCTGGTTTTCCACCGCGACGATGATCGCCGGATCCACGCGCGGGTAATGCTCGGTGCCGCACTGGTCGCAATGGCCGATGAAGCCGGCGCGGCCAAAGCGGATCGCCGCGCCACAGACGCCACAGAACCGGTTGCGCGAATGCCAGTACGACATCCCGCGCGCGTAACAGAAGATATCGGCCAGTTCCGGCGGCCAGGTGGCCGCGGCAAGCCGCAAGTCGATGCGCCCCGGCGCCTGCAGGGTCAGCCCGGTCGCCTCGGCGGCGAACCACGGGTGGCCATTGCCATCACGGCCCAGGAAGGTCGCCGCACCCGGCCCGCCGCCCAGTGCGTGGCCCTCGGCGATGAAGGGTTGCCCTTCGCCATCGGCGAATGCGGTGCCATCGGCATCCAGTACCAGCACCTTGGCCTGCGGCCACAGCCGCGCCAGCGCTTCGGCATCACCGCGCAGTGCATCGGCACGGTCCAGTGGCACGCCGGCAAAGGCGTATCCGGAAAATGTACGGTCAGGAGTCGACATCGCCCAGAGCCTGCCGCCAAAGCGCGCCCACCGCAAGCACGGCGATGCCACGCATGGAGTGGATCAGCGGATCAGACCGAGAAGCTGCTGCCGCAGCCGCAGGTGGTGCGGGCGTTCGGGTTGCGGATCACGAACTGCGCGCCGGTCAGGCTCTCGGTGTAGTCCACCTCGGCGCCCATCAGGTACTGCAGGCTCAACGGGTCGACCAGCAGGGTCACGCCCTCGGTGACCACCGCCAGATCGTCCTCGGCACGGTTCTCGTCGAACTCGAACCCGTACTGGAAGCCCGAGCAGCCACCGCCCTGGATGTAGACGCGCAGGGCCAGGGCGGCATTGCCCTCGTCCTGGATCAACTCGCGCACCTTCGATGCCGCCGAAGCCGTGAAGTTCAGCGGACGGTCCAGGGACTGGTAATCAGGCGCCGGCTGGACGCCGGGCAGGGACACTAACGTACTCATGCTGCCCAGCATGGGGGCCGGGCAGCGGGCTTTCAAGCCTCGGAGGCTTCAGTTTTCTTCGCCTTGCCGGCCGGCTTGTCCTCCGGCGGCGGCAGCGCGGCCATCGCGGCCGCATGCACCAGGCGGCCATTGAGCTGCGCGCCGGCGCTCATCTCCACCACCTGGTAATGCACGTTGCCGGTCACCCGGGCGCTGGGGGTCAGCTCGATCCGCTCGCTGGCGTGGACGTCACCGTCCAGGCGGCCGCTGAGCACCACCACGGTGGCCCGCACCTCGCCCTCGATATGGCCCTGCTCGGCCAGGGTCAGGGTGCCGTTGCCACCGTCCTCGACGATCACCTTGCCCAGGATGCGGCCTTCCACGTACAGGCCACCGCTGAATACGACGTCGCCCCTGATCTCCACCTGCGGCCCGATCAGGGCGTCCACGACCAGGTGGTTGTCGCGGCTGGACTTGCTTCCGAACATAGTTACTCCCCTCTGCCGTTGCCGGCGAGTTTCCAATCAAATGTCTGTGTGGCGCCTCCCCCAGGCCCGGTGAGCGAGACTCGCACACGTTGCGGGGTGAAATCCCGGGGGAGCATCACGCTACCGTCCAGTTGCTGGAAGTACCGGAACGAATAGTCCTTGCCGGGTGCACTTTTCTGCTGGTGCAGGTCGTCCCAGCTGACCGTGGTCAGCTTGCCGTCCTTCACGCCCTCGACCGAGAACCGCATCTGCCCCTGGCTGATCGCGCCACGGTTGAGGTTCTGGGTGAGCACGATGTTGTAGTGCCAACTGCCCGCGGCCTCGGGGGAAAACTCGATCGAATGGGTGTTCAACCCCTTGCGCTGGCTGGTCGAACCCACCAGCCGCTCGTAGAACGCCACGTCGGCGCGCAGGCCGGCGATTTCCTCGTCGCGCTCGGCCAGTGAGGCCTGCACCTCGGTGTTGGCGGCGCGGCTGATCTTGTCCGAGGCCTCCAGCGTGGCCTGGCGCTGCTGCAGTTCCTCGACCTTGTCCCGCTGCACCTTCACCTGGCTCTCGGCCTGGCGCAGCTTCTCGCGCAGGCCTCCGGCATCGGGGGAGGCATAGCGCGCCGACAGCCAGCCCACCAGCAGCAGTGACAACAGCCAGGCACCGGCCAGCAGCGCGAGCGGCACCCAGCCCGGCCGCGCCGACGCGCCGCCACGGGGGGTGATCTGGAAACGGGAAGTGGGTCGAGGGCTCATGGCAGGCTCCGGCGCCCCGACAGGGCGGCCTTGCTCGGTCTGACTAACGACGGGCCAGTGTAAACGAGAGTCGATGGCCGACGCCTGTACCCGCGCATCTGGCAATCATCGCGGGCATATCCGATAGTTGGGACCCTGCTCACGGTTCGCACGCGGCCCCTCCCATGACCGAAGCCCACATATTCGTCATCGGCATCCTGCTGGCCTGGCTGGCTGGCATCCGTGTCTACCTGACCGTGTTCGGCGTCGGTCTGGCCGGGCTGCTGGGCTGGGTGGACCTGCCTCCGGCCCTGCAGGCCACCGAATCGTGGTGGGTGCTGGGCACCTCCGCCGCGCTGGCCGCGGCCGAGTTCTTCGCCGACAAGATCCCCGGCGTGGATTCGATCTGGGACCTGGTCCAGACCTTGGCCCGCGTGCCCGCCGGGGCGTTCCTGGCCGCCGCCACGCTGTCGCCGGACGGCCAGCTCGGCACCGGCGCCCTCGTTGCCGGCGCCGGCGTCGCGCTGGCCAGCCACGGGCTCAAGTCCGGCACCCGCGCCCTGCTCAACACCTCGCCCGAACCGGCCAGCAACTGGGTCGCCTCCGTCGCCGAGGACACCGTGGTCGTCGGCGGCCTGGCGCTGGCGTTGGCGCATCCGTGGCTGGCACTGTGCTTCGTGCTGGGCGCCAGCATCCTCGGCGCGCTGGTGGTCTGGCTGGTTTGGCGCATGCTGTGGCGCGGCCTCAAGCGCCTGTTCGCGGCCCCGGCGGCGACGCCTCCCCTTTCCGGCAGTGGCGAACGGTCGCTGCCACCCTCTTCCTGAACGCATAATCGCCCGGCCCACCGGGAGCAGAAATGGCAAGCACCGACACCCCGACCCCGACCGCCCGACCCATTCGTGCGGAAACCCCGCCCGCCGGCTACTGGCAGCGCTGGAGCGTGCGCAATGCGCCGCCGGCCGAAGCCGTGCAGGCGCAGATCCGCAGCAGCGGCGAGGACGCCCCGGCCGCCGATCCGGCGCAGGCCACCGATGCCGAAGCGCCGTACCGGGTACTGATCATCGAGGACAACCGCTCCCAGGCGCTGTTCGCGCAGAGCGTGCTGCATGGCGCCGGCATGCAGGCCTTCGTGCAGATGGATGTCGACGGCGTGCAGCAGGCCATCACCGAGCACCGCCCCGACCTGATCCTGATGGACCTGCACATGCCCGGCATCGACGGCATGCGCCTGACCGCGATGATCCGCCAGCATCCGCAGCAGCAGCTGCTGCCGATCGTGTTCCTGACCGGTGAAGCCGACCCGGACCGCCAGTTCGAAGTACTCGATTGCGGTGCCGACGACGTGCTGGTCAAGCCGATCCGCCCTCGCCATCTGGTCGCCGCGGTCGCCAACCGGATCCGCCGCAACCGCATGCAGCCGGCCGGCCGCAGCGAGCCCGGCCCGCTGTTGAACAACCCGGAAACCGGCCTGCCCACGCGCCACAACGTCATGCAGCAGCTGCAGGCGGCGTTGGCGGCCTCGGCCAGCGGCGGACTGCTGTTCATCGAGATCGCCAGCGCGCTGGGCCTGCGCGAGCGTTACGGCTACGCCAGCTTCGAACGATTGATGGTGCAGGCCGCGCAGCGCCTGTTCGGCGGGCTCAAGCCTTACCAGCTGGCACGCCTGAACGACAACAGCTTCCTGCTGCTGGCGCGCGACCTGGACGAGACCAAGGTCGAGGAACTGGCCCAGTTCACCCGCACTATCCTGTCCGCGCAGCCGTTCTCCGCACGCGAGGAAGAATCGGTCTTTCTGCGTTGCGCCGTCGGCCATGCCCGCCTGTCGCAGGGCTTCGCCGACGCGGACAACGCGCTGGAAGCGGTCGAGCGCACTACCCTGCAGGCGCGCCTGAGCCATACCGGCAGCGCTGCCTACGTGCCCGAGGACGAGACCCAGAACAAGGAACACCTGGCCCTGCTGGACGGCCAGTTGGAGCTGGCCTACCAGCCCATCGTCGCCGTCGCCGGCAGCGACACGGCGCAGTACCAGCTGCTGTTGCGCCTGCGCCAGAGCAACGGCACCCTGCTTTCCGCCGGCCAGGTGATCCCGGCCGCCGAAGCCGCCGGCCGCATCGCCGACCTCGACCAGCAGGTGGTCGAACACGCGCTCGGCCTGCTGCACCTGTACCAGTTCGCCACCCCGCCGATGCGCCTGTTCGTTTCCCAGTCGCTGCGCACGCTGGCCCGCGGTGCCTATGCCGACTGGCTGCTCAAGGCGTTGCAGGACCGCCAGGTCGCCGGCAACGGGTTGGTCATCGACGTGCGCCTGTCCGATGCACTCGTGCACGTGGTCGGCCTGCAGCAGTTCTGCGCACGGCTGATGCCGGCCGGCGTGCAGTTCTGCCTGAGCCAGTTCGAACCCGGCGATGAAGCCAACGCCCTGCTGACCCAGCTGCCGCTGAGCTACGTGCGCATGGCCGCGCGCTACGCCGGCAGCCACACCAGCCAGAAGCTGCGCGATGAGCTGCGCACCACCATCGACCTGGCCCACCGCGCCAACGTGCAGATCATCGGCCAGCAGATCGAAGACCCGCAGGCCGCCGCGGCGATGTGGATGGGGGGCGTGGACTTCATCCAGGGCAACGTCGTGCAGCACGCCGGCGCCGAGCTCAATTTCGATTTCCAGAACGCGGTGCTGTAAGTGGCCGGCCACGGGGGAGCGCGCAACTGGGCGCTGTTGGCCGCCGGCTGCGCGGCGGCCTCCGCTGCCACCGCCTGGCTGCCGCAGGTGCCGGCCGTGGCCGGTGGCGCGGCCGCTATCGCCGCGGCCACCGCCGCGCTGCTGGCGGCGATCAGCGGCAATGGCCTGGCACGCGATGCACATGCCCTGCAGCTGCAGAACGATGAGCTGCAGCTGGAAGGCAATCGTCTGCGCCAGGCCGAGCAGCGCCACGGCAAGCTCGAGCAGGAACTGCTGCAGGCCAAGCAGGCCGCCGAGGCCGCCACGCTGGCCAAGGGTGAATTCCTGGCTACGATGAGCCACGAGATCCGCACGCCACTCAACGGCATCCTGCCGATGCTGGAGATGGTCTCGCAGGGACCGCTGGATCCGGAGCAGCGCAACATGCTCAACACGGCCACCGAGAGTTCGCGGCAGCTGTTCCGCATCGTCGATGACATCCTGGACTACTCCAAGCTCGAGGCGAACCGGCTGGAGCTGGAGATCACCACCTTCAACCTGCGCGAGACCCTGGAAGGCATGTTGCTGCTGATGCAGCGCGCCGCCGAGCACAAGGGCCTGCGCCTGTCGCTGCACATCGATCCGGCCGTGCGCCTGCCGGTGCGCGGCGATCCGGTGCGGCTGCGCCAGGTGATGGGCAACCTGCTGGTCAATGCGATCAAGTTCACCGAGCGCGGCAGCGTGCAGGTCAACGTCAAGCGGCTCGGCGAGACCCCGGCGCAGCATCAGCTGCGCTTCGAGGTGCGCGACACCGGCATCGGCCTGGACAGCGCGCAGCAGGAACGCCTGTTCAATGCCTTCACCCAGGCCGACGCCTCCACCACCCGCCTGTACGGCGGCACCGGGCTGGGCCTGGCCATCTGCAAGCGCATCATCGACCTGATGCGCGGCACCATCGGCGTGCAGTCACAGCCGGGGCGCGGCGCCACGTTCTGGTTCGAGATCCCGCTGCTCAAGGTCATCGGCGACCTGCAGCAACCCGATCACCTCGGCAAGCCCCGCAAGGTCCTGCTGCTGCTGCCCGAACAACGCCTGCGCCAGCGCTTCGAGCGCATCCTCGCCACCTGGGGCTACGAGCCGCTGGCGGCGCCGGGCCTGCAGGAAGCCCTGGAGTACCTGCGCAACCCCGCCACCAGCAGCAGCTTCCATGCCGTCATCGGCGACCTGGAGTCCCAGCGCGGCAGTGCGGTCGCCTTGCAGCGTGCCGTCGAGCGCATGGGCAATACCGCCCCCCGGTTGGTATGGCTGCAGGGTGATGCGCTGCCGGCCGAGGACCTGCAGACCGGCACGGCGATACTGCTGCCCAAGCAGCTGGCCGACGCACAGCTGCGCCAGGCGCTCGCTGCACCACGGGTGATCGCACCGCGCCACGACGATGCGCCGGCAGCAACGATTGCGACCAGCACCGCACCTGTTGCCACGGCCACGAACGTTCATGCCGGTGCCACACCCGACGCGGAACCGACGACCCCGCCGGTTCCGGCTCCCCCTGCCACGCCAGCTGCACCGGCCATCCGCGCACCAACGCTCATGCCGGCTGCGCCCGAGGCGCTTCCCGCGACCGACAACGTCGACCTGACCGGCATGAAGGTGCTGCTGGTCGAGGACAACCCGGTCAACCTGATGGTGGCGCAGAAGCTGCTCAAGGTCTTGGGTTGTATCCCCGACGCCGCCGAGAACGGGGCGATTGCCCTGGACAAGCTGCGCCGGCACGACTACGAGGCCGTGCTGATGGACTGCCAGATGCCGGTGCTGGACGGCTATGCCGCCACCGGCCGCTGGCGCGCGCACGAGGCCAGCACCGGCAGCGCGCGGCTGCCGATCATCGCCATGACCGCCAACGCCATGGCCGGCGACCGCCAGCGTTGCCTGGATGCCGGCATGGATGACTACCTCTCCAAACCCATCTCACGCGCCCAGCTGCAGGCCTGCCTGCAACGCCATCGGCACCTGCCGCCCGCTGCCACCACCACGACCGACACGCCCATGCCTTCAGAAGCCCCCAGCGCTCCCGCAGCGCCCCCGTCACCTGGCCCAGCCGAAGTGCCGGCCATGGCCGTGCTGGACACCACCGTGCTGGACGAGCTGTTCGAGATCGCCGGCGATGAAACCGGCGCGATCATCGCCCTGTTCCTGGACGAAACGCCCCGCCTGGTCGAACAGTTGCAGCAGGCTGCCGCGATGGCGGACAACGAGCGTATCCGCGAGATCTCGCACAGCCTGAAGTCCTCCAGCGGCAACGTCGGTGCGCAGGCCCTGTCCGATGCCGCCCGCCGCATCGAACACGCCGCGCGCACCGGCACGCTGGAACGCCCGACGGTCATGGCCGCGCTGGTGATCGCCGAATTCGCCCGCGCCCGCATCGCCCTGGCCGCCTACCAGCACGGCCTGCCGCAGTCCTGACACCGGCGGGACGAAAGTCCCCGCCAGCCCTGCGCTCTGGCTACCGGTTGCGCGGGCCGGGATGGAATCCCGGCCCCGTCCCCAACCCCGTCCGCACCCGGCACATCCGCTCAACGCGACACGGCAACGCCGCCCCAGGCACCAAACCGCACAAACGACAACGGCGCCATGCGCGGTCATCCACCGCACATGACGCCGTCGTGGCGAGACGCCGGAACTCAGTCGTCGATCTTGGTCAGCAGGTAGTTCGGCTCACCAATGCGCTCGATCAGGTCCAGCTGGGTCTCCAGCCAATCGATGTGCTCTTCCTCCGAATCGAGGATCTTCACGAACAGCTCGCGGCTGACGTAGTCGCTGATCGACTCGGCGTAGGCCACGGCATCGCGCAGCACCACGACGGCCTCGTTCTCCAGGGCCAGGTCGCACTTCAGGATCTCGGTCGGATTCTCGCCGATGCGCAGCTTGCCCAACGCCTGGAAATTCGGCAGTCCCTCGAGGAACAGGATGCGATCGGAGAGCGCATCGGCGTGCTTCATCTCGTCGATCGATTCCTTGTACTCGTGCTCGGCCAGTTCCTTCAGGCCCCAGTTCTTCAGCATCTTGGCGTGCAAGAAGTACTGGTTGATCGCGGTCAACTCGTTGTAGAGGACCTTGTTGAGAAACTCGATGACTTTGGCGTCGCCTTTCATGGCACGGACTCCGACGATGTGAACGGGCGAACTTTACCCGTTGTCGGCGCGCAATGAAGGAACGCGAATCGTGATCATTAGCCGCCGCGGCAGCGGGCAGGCTCAGGCGGCCTGCAACATCGGCAAGGGCAACTCGCGGGTCAGCCGCGCCTGCTCCAGCAGGCCTGCGGCCATGTCCAGGCAGGAGCCACAATTGGAGCCGCATCCGGTGCGCATGGTCAGTTCGGCCACGCTGTCACAACCGGCAAGCGCGGCTTCACGGATCTGGTGATCGGTAACCCCATTGCAGATGCAGACGTACACGGATGCTTGCTCGTTGGACAGCCTTGATTGGCTGAGCGCATTCCACCGCAAATGATAATGGTTGTCAATTCCAGCCGTTAATCATTATTAATCTTCTTCCGCCATGGCCCCTGCCGCCGCTGCCGCTTGCGCGGCCGGTCGTGCCCGGCGGTATTGCCCGGCAGCCAGGCCTCCAGCGCCGATGTCGGCATCGACTGCACGCCGGACCCGGCGATGCCCCGCGCCAATGGCGCCAGGTGCCGCAACGCACGGGCATAGACACCGCGCTTGAAGATCACCACATGCTCGACCGGGTACCAGAAATCCACCCAGCGCCAATGGTCGAACTCGGGGGTCTCGGTCTGGTCCAGCCGTACATGCGCCTCGTCGCCGGTCAGGCGCAACAGGAACCAGACCTGCTTCTGGCCGATGCAGACCTGGCGTTCGTTGCGGCGTACGGCCCGGCTGGGCAGCCGGTAGCGAAGCCATCCGGGGGTCGCCCCCAGTACTTCGACGTGTTCGGGCAGCAGGCCAGTTTCCTCCTGCAGCTCGCGGTACATGGCTTCGACAGGCGTTTCGTCGGTATTCATTCCGCCCTGCGGGAACTGCCAGCCATCCCGGCGCACGCGTCGTGCCCAGAACACCTGCCCATCCTCCCGCATCAGCACAATGCCGACATTCGGTCGATAGCCGTCCGGATCGATCACGATGCGGACTCCTAAAATTTCTACTGCCGAGGACTCTGCCATGGCCTTGCGCAGGCCACAAGCGCGAAAAAATCTGTTGACAGAATGACGCGGCACCACCAGAATTACCGGCTCCCAAGGCTATGTAGCTCAGCCGGTTAGAGCACAGCACTCATAATGCTGGGGTCGGTGGTTCGAGTCCACCCATAGCCACCATGGGAACGCAGGTTCCACCTGCACTACAGCCCCGTCGCCAAGCGGTAAGGCATCTGACTCTGACTCAGACATTCGGAGGTTCGAATCCTTCCGGGGCTGCCAGACACAAAAAGGCCTGATCGAAAGATCAGGCCTTTTCTGTTCCACCCTTTCGCGCCAATGCCCAACCATCGGGCCGGATGTGCGATAATCGCGCTGCACCACAGCCCCGTCGCCAAGCGGTAAGGCATCTGACTCTGACTCAGACATTCGGAGGTTCGAATCCTTCCGGGGCTGCCAGACACGAAAGACCCGATCGAAAGATCGGGTCTTTTTTTATGCATCGACCGGGCCCGGAAGATTCCAGCAAGGTGAATACCCGCGCCGGATCCACACCCCGGAAACGACAAAAGCCCGGCCGAAGCCGGGCTTTTGCTTTCCCAGGGGGATTCCGAAGAATCCCACCCCAAGGCGATTAACGCTTGGAGAACTGGGTGGCGCGACGTGCCTTGTGCAGGCCGACCTTCTTACGCTCGACTTCACGGGCGTCGCGGGTCACGAAGCCAGCCTTGCGCAGTTCAACCTTCAGGGTTGCGTCGTACTCGACCAGAGCGCGCGCGATGCCCAGACGGATCGCACCGGCCTGGCCGGTGGTGCCGCCGCCAGCAGCGGTGGCGATGACGTCGAAGCTCTCGGTGTTCTTGGTCAGTTCCAACGGCTGGCGCACGATCATGCGCGCGGTCTCACGGCCAAAGAACTCGTCCAGCGGACGGCCGTTGACGGTGATGTTGCCGGTGCCCTTGCGCAGGAACACGCGGGCGGTGGAGGACTTGCGGCGGCCAGTGCCGTAGTTTTGAGTGATAGCCATGATTAGATATCCAGAACCTGCGGCTGCTGTGCGGCGTGCGGATGCTCAGTGCCGGCGTAGACCTTGAGCTTGCGGTACATCTGACGACCCAGCGGGCCCTTCGGCAGCATGCCCTTGACCGCGATCTCGATCACGCGCTCCGGGTGACGCTCCAGCGCCTGCTCCAGGGATTCGGTCTTCAGGTTGCCGATGTAGCCGGTGAAGCGATGGTACTTCTTGTCCTTCAGCTTCTTGCCGGTGACGGCGATCTTGTCGGCATTGATGACGACCAGGTAATCACCGGTGTCAACGTGCGGGGTGTAGGTCGGCTTGTGCTTGCCACGCAGGCGGCGAGCCAGCTCGGTGGACAGACGGCCCAGCGTCTTGCCGGCGGCGTCAACGAGGTACCAGTCGCGCTGGACGGTCTCGTTCTTTGCAGTGAAAGTGCTCATAAAGAACTCAAGGTAGGTCGGGCGGATTGCGGCGGAGGATCCCACCGGAACTTTGCCACGCGTTGTGAATGGTGAAACAGAAGCGCGGGATTGTACCGGGGTCGCCGGGCCGGCGCAAGTTATCCCCAACCCCTGGCCCGGGTGCCCTTGGCAGGCCAGGGACCAGGGGCGAGAATCGGGCCACCCCACTCCACCGGCCCGCCATGACCGCTGCCCGCATACAGACGCCCCTGGACCACCTGCTGACCGAAGCCCAGCGCGCCCTGGACACGGTGTTCGGCAACCCGCCGGCCGCACGCCCGAACCCGGCCGGCGACACCCCCGAGGTGGTGCTGGACGCCGCCGAAACCCGCCATGCGGCGGGTCTGATGCGGATCAACCACGTCGGCGAGGTCTGCGCCCAGGGCCTGTATTTCGGCCAGGCGGCGGTCGCCCGCGACCCGGCCACACGCGAACACCTGCTGGCGGCCGCACAGGAGGAGACCGATCACCTGAGCTGGTGCGCCGATCGCCTGCGCGAACTGGGCAGCCGCCCCAGCCTGTTCAACCCGCTGTGGTATGCCGGCAGTTACACCATCGGCACCCTGGCCGGCCTGCGCGGGGATGGCTGGAACCTGGGGTTCGTGGTCGAGACCGAGCGCCAGGTCGAAGCGCACCTTGACGAGCACCTGGAGACCCTGCCGCCGGCCGACCAGCGCAGCCGCGAGATCCTGAAGGTGATGAAGCTCGACGAGGCCCGCCATGCCGAACACGCCGAGCATGCCGGCGCGCGCAAGCTGCCGTTCCCGATCCCCTCGGTGATGGCCCTGGCCTCCCGGGCGATGAAGTCGGTGGCGTATCGAATTTGAGACATCCGTCAGGGGGGGGGGGGGGAACAGCCCGGCCGACCGATGTCATGCCTCGTTGCGACATGTCGGCGAAACCCGTGCCGAGCGTGGCTCGGCACTCCCTGGATTCCGGGTAGGGCGGGCCATGCCCCGCTATGGCATGCCCGCAGAACCTGCCGGGCCTGGCTCGGCACTGCGGGTCAGCTGACCAGCTTCAGGCCGATGACACCGGAGACGATCAGCGCAATGCACAGCAGCCGCGGCCACGACGTGCTGTCGCCGAACAGCAGCATGCCGGCGATGGCCACGCCGATCGCGCCAATGCCCGTCCATACCGCATAGCCGGTGCCCACCGGAATGGTGCGCAGCGCCTGGGTCAACAGCCACAGGCTGATGCCGGCCATCACCACGGTGATCACGCTCGGCAGCGGCCGGGTGAAGCCTTCGCTGTACTTCAGGCCCAGTGCAAAGCCGATCTCGAACACGCCGGCGAGCAGCAGATAGATCCAGGGCATCGTTGTTTTCCTCATTCAAGAACAAAGCGGCCCGGTACTTCCGCACCGGGCCGCCGTCGGTTTCGTTCTGCAGTGACTGCAGGGCGGGCCGTCCCGCCGGTGTTGCCTGTGCTTACTCGGCCAGGTTGCGGCCGTGGAACAGCTCTTCGATCTCACGACGCAGCAGCGCCTCGATCTTCATGCGTTCCTTGAACGACAGATTCTTGGCTTTCTCCTCGAACAGGTACTGGTCCAGGTCGAAGTCCTTCAGGTGCATCTTCGTGTGGAAGATGTTTTCCTGGTAGACGTTGACGTCGAACATCTCGTAGCGCGACTTGATGTTCTTGGCCAGGAAGTTCTGGATCGAGTTGATCTTGTGGTCGATGAAGTGCTTCTTGCCCTTCACGTCACGGGTGAAGCCACGCACGCGGTAATCCATGATCACGATGTCCGATTCCAGACTCTCGATCAGGTAGTTCAGCGCCTTCAGCGGCGAGATCACGCCACAGGTGGCCACGTCGATGTCGGCACGGAACGTGGCGATACCTTCCTGCGGATGGGTCTCCGGGTAGGTATGCACGGTGATGTGCGACTTGTCCATGTGCGCGACCACGGCGTCGGAGATCAGCTCCTTGCCGGCGGCCTTCTTGTCGATCACCGGTTCCTCGGAAATGAGGATCGTGACCGATGCACCCTGCGGGTCATAATCCTGACGCGCGATGTTGAGGATGTTTGCGCCGATGATCTCGGCCACATCGGTGAGAATCTGCGTGAGACGATCGGCGTTGTATTCCTCGTCGATGTACTCGATATAACGCTGGCGCTCCTCTTCGGTACGCGCATAGCAGACGTCATAGATGTTGAAGCTCAGGGCCTTGGTGAGGTTGTTGAATCCTTGCAACCTCAGGCGAGGCAAAGGCTTGACCACGGCGGTCGATCCTGTAGATGGTGGAAAGCGCGAATTATGGGGCAAAGTTCCCCCCCGCGATACGGTTCCCACGTAAGGTCGTTTGCCCCTTATGATCGGGCTCGTTAAGCTTGCCCATTAAGCAAGTTCATTCTTTTTGTGAACTCCGTCAAGTTCATTCATTTATGGACTCCAAACATGAGCCCTGGGAACACAAACACTGTGACCAATGTGCGCCTCGCCTCCAGCCCGCTTGCGCTGGATATCGCGACCATCGACCGCTTCCTGGCCCATAGCCACCGCCGGCGCTATCCGGCCCGCACCGATGTGTTCCGCCCGGGCGACCCCGCCGGGACCATGTACTACGTGGTCAGCGGCTCGGTCAGCATCATCGCCGAGGAGGAGGATGACCGGGAGCTGGTGCTGGGCTACTTCGGCGCCGGCGAGTTCGTCGGCGAGATGGGCCTGTTCATCGAGTCGGAAAAGCGTGAAGTCATCCTGCGCACCCGGACGCCGTGCGAGCTGGCCGAAATCAGCTACGAGCGGCTGCACCAGCTGTTCCTGGGGCCGCTGTCCACCGACGCGCCGAAGCTGCTGTACGCCATCGGCTCGCAGATCTCCCGCCGGCTGCTGCACACCAGCCGCAAGGCCAGCCGCCTGGCCTTCCTGGACGTGACCGACCGCATCGTCCGCACCCTGCACGACCTGGCCAAGGAGCCGGAGTCGATGAGCCACCCGCAGGGCACCCAGCTGCGCGTCTCCCGCCAGGAGATCGCCCGACTGGTCGGCTGCTCCCGTGAAATGGCCGGGCGCGTGCTGAAGAAGCTGCAGGCCGACGGGCTGCTGCATGCCCGCGGCAAGACCGTGGTCCTGTACGGAACGCGCTGAGCCTGCCCCACCCCACCCGATGTTTGTTACAGGGGGCAAACATTGGGCGCCACGTTGAATCTCACACCCTCACGCCCTTTGCCGCAAAGGGCCGACAGGTCCATCGCGCCGACAACCGCACCGTCCACGGTCGCTTGCCCGTTGGCCACGACCACGACGCTGCCGGAGCGTTACCCCCGGCCCGCCACTGTCACTGAAGCCGGTCAGACTGGGCGCTGCGCCTTGACCTGCCCTGCCCCAGCCCGCAGGCTCAGGGAATGGAATTCGGCACCGAGTTTTACTGGTTCATCCTGATCGGCCTGGGCGCCCAACTCGTGGACGGCGCGCTGGGGATGGCCTTCGGACTGATTTCGTCCTCGGTCCTGCTGAGCATGGGACTGCCACCGGCGGCGGTCAGCGCCAGCATCCATACCGCCGAGGTGTTCACCACCGGCGCGTCCGGGGTCTCGCACCTGGTCGCCGGCAACGTCGACAAGCGGCTGTTCCTGCGCCTGGCCGTGTCCGGCGCGGTCGGCGGGGCGATCGGGGCCTATGTGCTCACCCAGCTGCCCGGCGAGGTGGTCCGGCCATTCATCTATCTTTACCTGCTGGTGCTGGCGATCTTCATCCTGGCCCGTGCGGCCGGCAGGTTCGCGCCGCGCCAGGAAGTGAAGCGGGTACCGGTGCTGGGCTTCTTCGCCGGCCTGCTGGACGCCAGCGGCGGCGGCGGCTGGGGCCCGGTGGCCACCTCCACCCTGCTGGCCCGCGGCGGGCAGGCGCGCACCACCATCGGCTCGGTCAACGCGGCCGAATTCGTGGTGACGCTGTCGATCTCGATCACCTTCCTGCTCTCGATGGGGCTGCAGCACCTGTCCATCGTCGCCGGCCTGCTGGTCGGCGGGATGATGGCCGCGCCGGTGGCGGCGCTGCTGGTGAAGCGGGTCAAGGAGCGCTGGGTGCTGGTCGCCGTGGGCGTGCTGGTGCTGTCGATCAGCCTGTTCCAGATCGGCATGGCGGTGATGAAGCTGCGCGCCGGCTGAGCGCAGAAGCCCTCATCCGCCCGTTGGGCACCTCGCTGCGCCCCCCGGCCATGCACGGGCCAACGGCTCGCAAGCCGCATGCCTTCACCCCGCGCGGGGGAATGCCGTTCGTTACTTCGGCAGCGGATCGCCGCCGCGGCCGACGCAACCCCAGTTGAGGATCGGCGTGCCGGCCGGCAGCACCTTGCCGAAGTACGCCACGCGCGAATGCTTGGGATTGACCACCACCGGGGCCTTGGCGGCCTTGAGCAGCGGCAGGTCGGCGGTGCTGTCCGAATAGGCAATGGCGATGTCGCCATAACCGCGCTCGCGCAGCATGCGCATCTTTTCCTCGTTGTGGCAGTGGCGGGTGGCACCCACCGCGCCCAGGCGCGGGCCGACCTCGCTGCCGATCACCGGCACGCCCTGCTGGGCGACGAAGGCCAGGATGGCGCGGGCAAGTTCCGGCGGCGCGCCGGTGGCCACCACCACCCGGTCGCCGGCGCGGCGATGGGCAGCAAACACGTCCAGCGCGTGCGGCAGCAGCTTGCGGCGGATTTCCGCCTCGTGCCTGAGCACGTACTGGTCGATCACGCTGTTGAACTCGCGTGCCTTGTGCAGGCCGAAGGTGGCCACCCACACATAGGCGGAGATCCCGATGCGTCGGGTCGGCAGCATCGCCACCAGCGGGCCGGCGATGGGCGTGATCAGCAGCGCGGCCAGCACCCGCAGCGGGTTGCGCTTGATCAGCCAGGCGAACAGGTGGCTGCCGGAATCACCGTCGTAGAGCGTGTGATCGAAATCGAAGACGACCAGCGGGGCATCGTCGCGGGGAACAGGATAGGACTCGGTCATGCCGGGAAGAATAGCTGACGCAGGCCCTCGCCCGGCTCTTCGACCCGCATGAAGGCCTCACCGACCAGGAAGGCATTGACGCCTGCCCCGCGCATGGTCGCCACGTCGGCCGGGCCGAGGATGCCGCTTTCGGTGACCAGCAGGCGGTCCCGCGGCACCGCATCCTTCATCGCCAACGTGGTCTGCAGCGAGACCTCGAAGGTGCGCAGGTTGCGGTTGTTGATGCCCACCAGCGGCACCGGTACCTGGATGGCACGCTCCAGCTCGTCGATGTCATGCACCTCGACCAGCACATCCATGCCCAGCTGCATCGCCAGGTCGGACAGTTCGGCCAGCTGGCGGTCATCCAGCGCCGAGACGATCAGCAGGATGCAGTCGGCACCCAGCACGCGCGCCTCGACCACCTGGTAGGGGTCGATGACGAAATCCTTGCGCAGCACCGGCAGCGTGCAGGCCTCGCGCGCTTCCTGCAGGTAGGCGTCGGCGCCCTGGAAGAAGTCCACGTCGGTCAGCACCGACAGGCAGCTGGCGCCGCCGAACTCGTAGCTCACCGCGATCTCGCCCGGGCGGAAGTCCGGGCGGATCACGCCCTTGGATGGGCTGGCCTTCTTGACCTCCGCTATCACCGCTGGGTCGCCGTTGGCGATGGCCGCCTGCAGCGCATTGGCGAAGCCGCGCACCGGCGAGGCATCGGCCACGCGCGCCTTCAACTCGGCCAACGGCACGCGGGCGCTGCGCTGCGCCACCTCCTGCGACTTGCGGGCGAGGATGGTGTTGAGGATGTCGCTCATGGTTCTGCTTCCTGGAAGACGGGTGTTGCGGGCACGGGTGATCGGGAGGACCGGGGGCGACCCGGGTTCAAATGACAGCGGCCAACCGGCGCGTGGCGGCCACGTACTGTTCCATGCGGGCGCGGGCAGTGCCATCGGCGATCACCGCGCGGGCACGGGCCAGGCCATCGGCGATGCTGTCGGCCACCCCGGCCACGTACAACGCCGCGCCGGCATTGAGCGCGACGATGTCGTTGGCCGGGCCCGGCACATTGTCGAGCACCCCGCGCAGCATGGCGATGGACTCTTCCGGGCTGGTGACCTTCAGGTTGCGGCTGGCGGACATGGCGATGCCGAAATCCTCCGGGTGGATCTCGTACTCGCGCACCTTGCCGTCGCGCAGTTCGCCGACCAGCGTGCCGGCCCCCAGCGAGATCTCGTCCATGTTGTCGCGCCCCCACACCACCAGCGCGCGCTCGGCACCGAGCTCGCGCAGCACGCGCGCCTGGATGCCGACCAGGTCGGGATGGAACACCCCCATCAGGATGTTGGTGGCCCCGACCGGGTTGGTCAGCGGGCCAAGGATGTTGAAGATGGTGCGCACGCCCATCTCGCGGCGCACCGGTGCCACCACCTTCATCGCCGGGTGGTGCATCGGCGCGAACATGAAGCCGATGCCGGTCTGCTCGATGGCCTGCGCGACCTGCCCCGGGTTGAGTTCGATGATCGCGCCCAGCGCCTCCACCGCATCGGCGCTGCCGGACTTGGACGACACGCTGCGGTTGCCGTGCTTGGCCACCTTAGCCCCGGCCCCCGACACCACGAACATCGAGCAGGTGGAGATGTTGAAGGTGTGCGAGCCATCGCCGCCGGTGCCGACGATGTCGACCAGGTGGGTCTTGTCCTGCACCGCCACCGGCAGCGCGAACTCGCGCATCACCGTGGCCGCGCCGGCGATCTCGCCAACGGTTTCCTTCTTCACCCGCAGGCCGGTGAGGATGGCTGCGGTCATGGTCGGCGAGACTTCCCCGCGCATGATCTGGCGCATCAGGTCGACCATCTCGTCGAAGAAGATCTCGCGGTGCTCGATGGTGCGTTGCAGGGCTTCCTGCGCGGTGAGGGTCATGACAACTCCAGGAATCAGGAAATAACGATGTAGTCGCTTTGGCTGTGGATGCCGGCATGCGGGCCCGGCAGCAGCTGCACGTGCAGGCCGCCGATCGGGCCGACCGGCAGGCAGCTGTCCACGTCCAGCAGCGCGTCACGGTGCGGCTTGATCCACTCCGCTTCGGCCTGCGCCAGCGCCTTGCGCTTGGCATCGACGCTGTCGGCGGCGACCACCAGCAGGTAGCGATGGGCCTCGCCGAACTCGCCGGCAACGTAGCCACCGAGGTTCACGAAGTACAGCCGGGGTGCCTCGGCGGCCGGCGCTTCGGTGGACAGGCGCACCTGCCACTGCTCCACCCCATCGACGGTCATCCACGAATCCAGGTGCAGCCCTGCCGCATCGCCGAACCATTGCTGGCGCAGCTGCGGGTAGCTCTGCTCGATGCTGGGTGCCACGGCGAACACGACGTCGTGCACTTCGGTGTTGGCGCGGGCATGGCGCCCACCCAGCATCACCACGAACAGGCGCAGGTCGGCATCACTCATGGCACCGGCCTCGCGCTCAATGCCAGGCGCACGCCAAAGCCGATGAACAGCACACCGGCCACCTTGTCCAGCCATTGCATGCCGCGCGCGGCCCAGCGACTGCTGCGCATGCGGTCGACCGCCAGCACGTAGAGCGCGGTGATCGGCAGCGCGTTGACGGTGAAGATCAGCCCGAGCATGGCGAAGGCCAGCGTCTTGTTCTGCACCGAGGGGGCGATGAACTGCGGCAGGAAGGCCAGGAAGAACAGCACCACCTTCGGGTTCAGCACGTTGGTCAGGAAGCCACCGGCGAACACCTGCCACCACGAGCCCGCGCCGCCGCCGGCATCCACGCCTTGTTGCAGGGTGTCCGGGCTGCCCTTGGCCAGCAGCAGGCGCACGCCGACCCACAGCAGGTAGGCGGCGCCGACGCCCTTGACCACCATGAACAACGTCGCCGAAGTGGCCAGCAGCACGCCCAGCCCCAGTGATGCCAGCGCCACGTGGACCAGGCAACCGGTGCTGATGCCGGCCACCGCGGCAAAGCCGGCACGGCGCCCGCCACGCAGCGAACGGCTGATGATGTACAGCACGTCCGGGCCCGGGGTCAGGTTCAGCACCCAGCCGGCCAGCATGAACAACAGCAGCTGGGACGGCTCGATCATCATGCCGTGCGGTCCAGGAAGTTTTTCATCAGCGCATGGCCGTGCTGGGTGAGGATGGATTCGGGATGGAACTGCACGCCTTCCACGGGATACTGGCGATGGCGCAGGCCCATGATTTCCTCCATCGAGCCGTCCGGGTTCTCGGTCCAGGCGGTGATCTCCAGCTCGGCCGGCAGCGTGGCCTTGTCCACCACCAGCGAGTGGTAACGCGTGGCCTCGTAGCGGTCTGGCAGGCCGGCGAACACGCCCTTGCCCTCGTGCCGGATCGGCGAGGTCTTGCCGTGCATGATGTTGCTGGCACGGATCACGTCACCGCCGTACACCTGACCAATGCTCTGGTGGCCCAGGCACACGCCGAACACCGGGATGCTCGGGCCGAGCTGGCGGATCACCTCCAGCGACACGCCGGCTTCGTTGGGCGTCTTCGGCCCCGGCGAGACCACGATGTGCGACGGCTTGAGCGCGGCGATCTGCTCGACGCTCATCGCGTCATTGCGCACCACCTTCACCTCGGCACCGAGCATCTGCAGGTACTGCACGAGGTTGAAGGTGAAGCTGTCGTAGTTGTCGATCATCAACAGCATGGAAATAGGCTCATTGGGCGATCAGGAAGATCGCGTAGACATTTTCGGAAAGGGTGAGGCTGCCGGCTTCCAGAGACTCCGAGAAAAAGCCATCTGCCGCGCGCGCATTGACTGCAAGGTCGGTTGGCGGCACAGGCGGCGATGGCAATCCACCGGAGCCGCGCTCAAGTGGCCACGTGCCCGCTTGAACGCCATAGGCAAAGCTCGGCGCCACCTCGGAAATGGTGTACAGCCCACCCAGGCGCACACCGTAGGACTCGGCAAGCCTGCGCGCAGTCTCCCGCGTCTGCTCAGCCGCCTGGCGCTTCAGCCCGGCACGCACTTTGGCCTCATCCTTGAAGCCGGTGGTGATGCCGGAAACCTGCAGCTCTTCGCTGGTCTTCAAGCTGGCGAGCAGATGCCGCACATCCTCCAGCGAACCGAACTTCGCCGACAGCGAACGCTCGACCTTGGTCCCCACGAACACCTGCGCATTGTTTTCGTATCGATACTCCGGCCCGATACTCAGCGCCGATGCCTGCACGCTCTCGCTCAGCGCATGCTGTGCCTTGAATGCTGCCAGCACCTGCGCGGCGTTGGCCTGCGCTTTCTCTCTCGCCACCGAGGGGGCTTTGTCCATCGAACGCAGGACGATGCTGATCCCGAACTGATCCGGGACCACTTCCTGGCTGGCCTGCCCCTTCACCAGCAGGTGCGGTTGCGACGGCAGGCTATTGACCTGCGCCATGCCGGCCAACGGCAGCATCAACAGCACGGTGAAAAGAAAACGCGGCAGTATCCGTGGCATCAACGTATCTCCTTGATGATCGAAGTCAGACATCCGGGGAACAACAGAAGGCAGGCATCACAGCCCCTTCGCTGCCTGCGCCACCGCGCGGAACAACGCACGGCCCTTGTTCATGGTTTCGTGCCACTCGGCATCCGGGTCGGAGTCGTAGACCACGCCGCCGCCGGCCTGCACGTACAGGTGGCCGTCCTGGATCACCGCGGTGCGGATGGCGATGGCGGTGTCGGCATCACCGTGCCAGCCGATGTAACCGACCGCGCCGGAGTACACGTTGCGCTTGACCGGCTCCAGCTCGCGGATGATCTCCAGCGCGCGGATCTTCGGCGCGCCGCTGACGGTGCCGGCCGGGAAGGTCGCGCGCAGCACGTCGCTGTAGCTCAGCCCCGCCTTCAGCGTGCCGGTGACTTCGCTGACGATGTGCATGACGTGGCTGTAGCGCTCGATCACGAACTGCTCGCCCACCTTGACCGTACCGGGCTCGGCGATGCGACCGACGTCATTGCGGCCCAGGTCGATCAGCATCACGTGCTCGGCGCGTTCCTTCGGATCGGCCAACAGCTCGGCCTCCAGCGCCTGGTCCAGCTCCGGGGTGGCGCCACGCGGGCGGGTACCGGCGATCGGACGCACGGTGACCACGCCATCGCGCAGGCGCGCCAGGATCTCCGGCGAGGAACCCACCACCTGGGTGCCACCGACATCGATGAAATACATGTACGGCGACGGATTCAACGCGCGCAGCGCGCGGTACACGTCGATCGGCCGCGCGCGGAACGGCACCCGCAGGCGCTGGCTGGGCACCACCTGGAAGATGTCGCCGGCGCGCACGTACTCCTGCGCCTTGCGCACCACGTCGTGGTACTGCTCGCGGGTGAAGGAGGACTTGAAGTCCTGCTCGTCGATCGCATCGGACACCTGCGCCTGCGGGTAGCCGGCGCCGCCCTGGCGCAGCCGGTGCGCCAGTTCGTCGAGGCGACGGTTGGCACGCGCCCACGCCTGCGGCTGTGATGGATCGGCATGCACGATCAGGTACAGCCGGCCCTTGAGGTTGTCGAACACCGCCAGTTCTTCGGAGAGCATCAGCAGGATGTCCGGCGTGCCCAGCTCGTCGGGCTTGTCACCGGCACCCAGGTGCGGCTCGATGTACTGGATGCATTCAAAGCCGAACCAGCCGACCAGGCCACCGGTGAAGCCCGGCAGGCCTTCGAACTGCGGCACCGAATGCTGGGCGCGCAGCACTTCCACCTCGGCCAGCGGGTCAGCGACGTCGCGGCGCTCGATCACCTCGCCCAGTTCGCTGGTTTCCAGCGTATGGCCCCGGAAGCTGTAGATGCGGCGGGCCGGCAGGCCGATGATGGAATAGCGCCCGAAGCGCTCGCCGCCTTCGACCGATTCGAACAGATAGGTAAACGGGCCGTCGGCGAGCTTGAGGTAAACCGAGAGCGGCGTGTCCAGGTCGGACAGCACTTCGCGGACGACGGGGATGCGGGTGTGGCCTTCAGCGGCCTGCTGCTGGAACTGCTCTTGCGAGATCAAGACGGCTTTCCTTCCGGGAAACGACGGTGGCGGGACGGACGACGGCAACGGGCCACCATCGCCACCAGCGGCGAGCGGAAGAAAGGGAACGCTTGGTCGTCAGAATGGGCACCGGGCAACTCTACCGCAAGAATGGGCCGCGGTGTGCGTCCGCAGCATGATCCATTGCTTGCAACGGAAACGGTTCATCCGGACAGCAGGGGGGTGGGAGCCGGCAGATGCATCCGCACCCTTCCCGCCTCGCAGCGCACATGGAAACGGCGCGCCTGCAGGGGTTCGCCGTCCAGGTTGAGGGTCATCGGCCGCTCGGCCTCGATCCAGACCTCGCGCAGCCGGGCGCGTTCGGCCACCTGCTCCAGCGCAGCGTGCTTGCCGTCGCTGAACAGGGTGCCCAGGGTCGATACCAGCTCCCCGGACAGCTCGGGAACCACGGTCAGCTCCAGCAGGCCGTCATCCAGCACCGCGTCCGGGCACAGCACCTGGCCGCCACCGGCCTGGCGACCGTTGCCCAGGCCCAGCGCGATGAAGCCGCCTTCCCACTGGAAGCCCTCGCCATGGATGCGGGCGCGGATCGGCTCGATCCTGCCCAGCCGGGCGATGCCGGTGATGACATAAGCCAGGCCGCCGAGCATCTTCTTCAGACCGTCGTGGGTCTCCACCGTGACCTCGGTGCCGAAGCCACCGCTGGCCAGGTTGGCGCACCAATGCACCGCACCGTCGCCGTCCACCTGCAACAGGTCGATCGGCCGTGCGCCGCTGCTGCTGATCAGATCCAGCGCCGCCAATGGCTCGACCGGGATGCCCGTTGCCGTGGCGAAGTCGTTGGCCGTGCCCAGCGGCAACAGTGACAGCGCCGGCAAGGCGGCCGCCGCTTCGCCGGTATGCGCCAGAGCCTCGGCCACCTCGCTCAAGGTGCCGTCCCCGCCACCGGCAACGATCACCGCCGCATCCGCGGCGATGGCTTCGTGCACGTAGCGCTCCGCATCACCGGCTTCCCAGGTCACCCGTACCGACAGTGGTTGGCCACGATCACGTACGCGCGCGACCGCATCGCGCACGGCGTCATCGCCGGCGGACTTGCCGTTGAGGATCAGGAACCAGGGGGGCGTTGGCATGCGGCTCTCCATCGAAGGCGCGCAGGCTAGCAGGCACCGGCAATGCATCCGGTGAATGTCACATGCCCGTCATCAACGCCCCGGAGAATGGGAGTCCATAGCAAGGACGACGGATGGAGGCAGGATCAGCCTCCGAATGAATTCCCCGGCCGCAGTGGCAGCACTGCGGCTTTCTTTTTGCCCCGCCCGGCAGCGCGCAGCCCTGCTGCGCCGGACATGGCCGGGAAGGCCGATGCCGCGCACGGCCCCGGCACTCTCCCTCATTCGGATTGGGCGAACTGTCGCAGGGCATCCCCCTGCAGGCGGTAGACCGTCCATTCGTCCTGCGGCAACGCGCCGGCGGCGCGGTAGAACGCGATGGCCGGCGTGTTCCAATCCAGCACCGACCATTCGAAGCGCCCGCAGCCCTGCGCCACCGCCAACCGCGCGATGTGCTTGAGCAGCGCCTTGCCGGCACCGCTGCCACGCTGCTCCGGGCTCACGTACAGGTCTTCCAGGTAGATGCCGTTGCGGCCCAGCCACGTGGAATAGTTGTAGAAGAACACCGCGTAGCCGATGGCCTGCCCGTCACGCTCGCACACCAGCGCCTGCGCCTTGGCGTCCGGCCCGAACAGGCTGGCGCGGATGCCCGCCTCGTCGGTCTGCACCGAGGATTCGGCTTTCTCGTAGATGGCCAGCTCGCGGATGAAATGCAGGATCAGGCCTGCGTCATCGGCGGTGGCCGGACGGATCTGCAAGCCGCGCGCAGCCATGGGTCAGCCCCGCGCCGCCGCGACGTTGCCGCGCATCTTCGCGATCACCTCGGCATAGTCCGGCGCATTGAAGATGGCCGAACCGGCAACGAAGGCATCGGCACCGGCGGCGGCGATCTGCCCGATGTTGTCGGCCTTCACGCCACCGTCCACTTCCAGCAGCACCGGCTTGCCGAGCTTGTCGATCATCGCGCGCACCGCGCGCAGCTTGTCCAGCGTGGACGGGATGAAGGCCTGGCCACCGAAGCCCGGGTTGACCGACATCAGCAGCACCAGGTCCAGCTCTTCCAGCACCCAGTCCAGCACTTCCACCGGGGTGGCCGGGTTCAGCACCAGGCCGGCCTTGCAGCCGTGCGACTTGATCAGCTGGATGGTGCGGTGCACGTGGCGGCTGGCTTCGGGGTGGAAGCTGATGATGCTGGCACCGGCCTCGGCGAAGTCCGGCACGATGCGGTCCACCGGCTCGACCATCAGGTGCACGTCGATGGGCGCGGTCACGCCATGCTTGCGCAGCGCCTGGCAGACCATCGGGCCGATGGTCAGGTTGGGCACGTAATGGTTGTCCATCACGTCGAAATGGACCCAGTCGGCGCCGGCGGCGATGACGTTGTCGACTTCCTCGCCCAGCTTGGCGAAGTTGGCCGACAGGATGGACGGGGCGATGATGCAGTTGGACATGGGAAAGCCTTTCAGCGCTTGCGCAGGGTTTTGATGCGGTCGTAGGCGGCGTTGATCTGCCGCGCCTTCTTTTCGGCCTGTTCGCGCAGTTCAGGCGCGGCGCCGGCCACTTTGTCGGGGTGGTACTGGGAGATCAGGCGGCGGTAGGCCAGGTCGATCTCGGCGTCGGTGGCGTCGCGGGTGACCCCCAGTTCACGGTACGGGAGATCCTTGCCCAGCTTGAACCAGTCACTGTCGAAGGCATGCCCCAGCAACAGGCCGATCACCGCGCCAAACAGCGGATTGGGCCTGAAAAGCAGGGCCCCGGCGATGAAACCAAGCAGTTTTCCGTACCAGCGCATGGGCGGGGTGGCGATTCAGGGCGGGCGGGCCCTGCATTTTATGCCACAGCGGCCCAATCCGGCTTTACACTAGGCCGCCCGCCGTCCTGCCGCGGGCCCCAAGGGTCCCTCCGTGCCGGCGGCTTCATAGCCAAGTCCCAGGAGTGCCCGTGCCAACCACGCTGTTGCAATCCGATCTTCCCGGCCTGCCCTTGCGCCATCGCGGCAAGGTGCGTGATGTGTTTGATATCCCGCGCGAACGCCTGCCTGCCGGCACTCCCCCGGGCGACTACCTGCTGATCGTGGCTACCGACCGCCTGTCCGCGTTCGACGTGGTGCTGCCCGACCCGATCCCGGGCAAGGGCGAGATGCTGTGCCAGGTATCCAACTTCTGGTTCGCCAAGACCGCCCACCTGATGCCCAACCACCTGACCGGCATCGACGTGGCCAGCGTGCTGCCCGAAGGCGTGGACCCGGCGCTGTACGCCAAGCGCGCGGTGGTGACCAAGAAGCTCAAGCCGGTCCCGGTGGAAGCCATCGCCCGCGGCTACCTGATCGGCAGTGGCTGGAAGGACTACCAGCGCACCGGCAAGATCAGCGGCATCCAGCTGCCCAACGGCCTGCAGCAGGCCGAGAAGCTGCCGGAGCCGATCTTCACCCCGTCCACCAAGGCCGCCGTCGGTGACCACGACGAGAACATCGACTTCGACGCGATGGTCAAGGCAGTCGGCGCGGACCTGGCCGAGAAGGTGCGTGACGCCACCCTGCGCATCTACAAGTTCGCCGCCGAGTACGCGGCCGAGCGCGGCATCCTGCTGGCCGACACCAAGTTCGAGTTCGGCACCGACGCCGACGGCCGCCTGTACATCATGGACGAGATGCTGACCCCGGATTCCTCGCGCTACTGGCCGGCCGACGAGTACCAGGTGGGCATCAGCCCGCCCAGCTACGACAAGCAGTTCGTCCGCGATTACCTGGAGACGCTGGACTGGGGCAAGACCGCGCCGGGCCCGACGCTGCCGGCCGAGGTGATCGGGCGTACCCGCGACAAATACGCCGAGGCACTGCAGAAGCTGGCCGGGATCCACCTCGACTGATCCCGCCCCGGGGGCGCGCCTGGGCAACCATGCGCGTCCGTAGGGAAGGCGCGCTATGCTCTGCCGGCCACATCCGGGAGGGAGTATGGACATGAGTACCGCGCGTCCGGTGGACCGCTATTTCGCCAGTTACTCCGGCGACCACCGCAATGAAACCAACCAGGCCATCCACGTGGTCGCGGTGCCGGCCATCCTGTGGTCGGTGATCGCCCTGCTGTGGTGCATCCCGCCGTTGATGCCCTGGTTCCAGCACGGGATCTGGGCCGCCCTGGCCATGTTCGGCACCTGGGCCTACTACAACCGCCTGTCCCGCCCGCTGGGCATCGGCATGCTGTTCCTGTTCTTCGTCAGCGGCTGCCTGTGCCGCCTGCTGGAAGACCGGCTGGGCATCCCGATGCTGCTGCGCATCGCCATCGGCGTGTTCGTGGTGGCGTGGATCGCACAGTTCATCGGCCACAAGATCGAGGGCCGCCGGCCCAGCTTCCTGACCGACCTGACCTACCTGCTGATCGGGCCGATCTGGGTGCTGGCCAAGCTGTTCCGCCAGTTCGGCTGGCGTTACTGATGCAAAGGGCCGGCATTGCCGGCCCTTTCAGTCCGGGGTGTTCACCCGCGCTACGGTGACGCCCCGACGGCGGGTGCGTCGGCCAGTCCAAGCATGGCCGCATCCACCATGAACGGACGCGGCGCATAGCCGAAATCACGCCGTGCCGGTGCGGTGTCGAACGCCAGCGGCTCCTGCATGCGGGCAAGCGCGGCCGCGTTCATGCCACGCAGGCGCCCGAACGCATGCGCCACGCGCAGCGCGAGGGCGAACAGCGGGGTCGGTATCCGCAGCAACCGTGCAGGCGGCTGCAGCGCAGCCAGCACACGGCGGACCATTTCCCCGTAGCCCAGTACTTCCCCGCCGCCCAGCGCATAGGCCTGGCCCGCGGTGGCCGGTTGTTCCAGCACCTGCATGGCCGCATCGGCCAGGTCCTGCACATGCACCGGCTGGCGCAGGCCATTGGCCGATGCCGGCAGCACGAACACACCGCTGCGGCGGGCCATCGCGGCGATGACGCTGAGCGTCTTGTCGCGCCCCGCACCGTAGACCAGCGTGGGGCGCAGCACCGTGGCGGCCACGCCACGCGTCTGCGCGGCGGCGAACAGCGTCGCTTCGGCCTCACGCAACCGGCGCGCCACGTCGCGCTCGGCCAGATCGGCCGAATCCTGCTTGACGTCGACGCTGGTCGAGCCGAATGCCACGACGCGTGCCGGCCCCAGATCCGAAGCCGCGTACCAGCGCGCGAAATGATCGAGCGGACCGCAGCTGAAAACCACATCGAAATCGCGGGCACCCTGCCAGTGGCTGGACAGATCGCCGCCAATCCATTCCAGGCCGGGCCGCGCCGGACGGGCGGTGCGCGAGACCGCGCTCACCTGCCAGCCCGCGCGGCGCAGGTTGTCCAGCAGGCGCTCGCCGATCTGACCGCTGCCGCCAAACACCAGCGCCTTGCGCTGTCCCTCATTGGTGCGAGTGCTATCTTCCATGCATCACAGGATAGGCGATCCGATGAGGCATCCTGACGTGCCCGGATGAAAGGAATCGCCGCGAGGACGCCATGACCGCCAGTTCCACCCCCACCGCCCTCCTGCTCGCCACCGACCTGAGCGCCCGCACCGACCGTGCACTGGCCCGTGCGCTGCAGCTGGCGCGGCAATGGAACGCACGGCTGGTGGTGGCGACCGTGTTGCCGGACGCAGCGACCACCGGCATCACCGGCGGGCTGCTCTCCTCGGCCCCGGCGGTCGACGACGGCCAGGCCCGGCAGCTGGCCGAACGTCGCCTGCAACGCCTGCTGGAAGGCGACGCCGATGACCTGCAGGTGGAGCTGCGCATCGGCCACGGCCACGTCGGTCGTGCACTGCTGCAGCTGGCCGCACAGGAGGACTGCGGCCTGATCATCACCGGCATCGCCCGTGATTCCCTGTTCGAGCAGCCCACGCTTGGCTCAACCGTGATGTGGCTGACCCGCCACAGCCGGCTGCCGGTGCTGATCGTGCATGACCGGGTACGCGGCCCTTACCGCCACCTCTCTGTGGCCTGCGATTTCTCCGACAGCGCCGCGCAGGCGGCTGGCTGCGCCCTGGAACTGTTCGATGTGCCATTGCAGTTGTCATTGGTGCATGCACTTGATGCCCCCGGCAGCCTGCTCCCCGGCGGCGACCGCGACACCCTGCAGGAACAGTCCGCCAGCGCCGCGCGCACGCAAGCGCAGGCCTTCCTGGCGCAATTGCGACCACGGCTGGGGCAAGCGCACGTGCACGCGGTCATCGAACCCGGTGAGCCGGCCCGCATCCTCGCCGACCACGCGCGGTCCGCCGGCACCGAACTGGTCATCGTGGCCACCCACGGCCGTGGCGCACTGTTCGACCTGCTGATCGGCAGCGTGGCGCGGCGCATCGTCGAAACACTGGAAACCGACACCCTGCTGGTGCGCGACCCGCGCTCGCTGGCGGTGGCCGCCGGGAACGACGACTGAGCGCGCCGAACCCGAACGGCTCGTTCATAAAAAGGTTCCGGGCGGAAAAAAGCGCCTGTTAGACTGGAAAACCTGCCCGTCACCCCTGCGCTTCCGCATGACGCCAGTCCTGTTGTGCCTTCTCCTGCTGCCCTTCCTGCTGGCGGCGGTCATCGCCCTGTATGCCCGCCTGTCACGGACCACCGCTGCCTGTCTTGCAGGTGCCGCGCCCGTGCTCGGGCTGGTGCTGCTGGGCAGCGTGACCCCTGCCGTGCTCGACGGCGAGGTCATCCGCAACAGCTGGCAATGGCTGCCGCAGATCGGGCTGGACTTCAGCCTGCGCCTGGACGGGCTGGCCTGGATGTTCGCCGGGCTGGTGCTGGGCATCGGCGCACTGGTGGTGCTGTACGCGCATTACTACCTCTCGCCCAGGGACAGCACGCGTCGCTTCTACAGCTACCTGCTGCTGTTCATGGGCGCGATGCTGGGCATGGTGCTGTCCGGCAACCTGCTGTTGCTGATGGTGTTCTGGGAGCTGACCAGCATCAGTTCATTCCTGTTGATCGGCTTCTGGTCGCACCGCAAGGACGCGCGCGAGGGCGCGCGCATGGCCTTGATCGTCACCGGCGGCGGTGGCCTGGCACTGTTGGCCGGCGTGCTGCTGATCGGCCGCATCGTCGGCAGCTTCGACCTGGACGTGGTGCTGGCCTCCGGCGACCTGATCCGCGCCAGCACGCTGTACCCGTGGGCACTGGTGCTGGTGTTGGCCGGCATCTTCACCAAGAGCGCGCAGTTCCCGTTCCAGTTCTGGCTGCCGCACGCGATGGCCGCGCCCACTCCGGTCTCGGCGTACCTGCACTCGGCCACGATGGTGAAGGCCGGCGTGTTCCTGCTGGCGCGCCTGCACCCGGCGCTGGCCGGCACCGAGCTGTTCTTCTACGTGGTCAGCGGCATTGGTGCGATCACCCTGCTGATCGGCGCCTGGAACGCGATCTTCCAGCATGACCTCAAGGGCCTGCTGGCGTACTCGACCATCTCGCACCTGGGCCTGATCACGCTGCTGTTCGGCCTGTCCACGCCGATGGCGGTGGTGGCCGGCGTGTTCCACATCCTCAACCACGCCACCTTCAAGGCCTCGCTGTTCATGGCCGCCGGCATCATCGACCACGAGACCGGCACCCGCGACATGCGCAAGCTGGGCGGGCTGCGCCGGTTGATGCCGATCACCAGCACGTTGGCGATCATCGCCTCGCTGGCGATGGCCGGTATCCCGCTGCTCAACGGCTTCCTGTCCAAGGAAATGCTGTTCGCCGAGGCACTGGCCACCGAGGGTCCGCACTGGATGCGCACGGCGATGAGCGCTGCCGCGCTGCTGGCCGGCATCCTCGGCGTGGCCTACAGCCTGCGCTTCGTGCACGACACCTTCTTCGGCAAGGGCCCGCTTGACCTGGACGTGGTCCCGCACGAGCCGCCGCGCTGGATGAAGGTGCCGGTGGAAGTGCTGGTGGTGATCTGCCTGGCGGTCGGCATCGCGCCGGCACTGACCGTGGCACCGGTGCTGCAGGCCGGCGCCAGCGCCATCCTCGGCCCGGCGATGCCCGCGTACAGCCTGTCGATCTGGCACGGCTTCAACCTGCCGCTGGCGATGAGCGCGATCGGCGTGGCCGGCGGCATCGCCCTGTACTTCGGCCTGCGCCGCTTCACCGACCTGTACGCCGCCGCCAACCGCCCCACCGGCAAGCTGCTGTTCCAGCGCAACCTGGACCTGTTGTTCGGCATCGCTCACCGCGTCACCGCCGCACTGGCCAACGGCAGCCTGCAACGCATGCTGATGGCGTTGGTGCTGGTGGCGGTGATCGTCGCCGCCGCACCGTTCATCGCCAGCCCGGCGATGCCGGCATGGCCGGCACCGCAGTCGATGCCGCTGCTGGGCTGGGTATTGTGGCTGGTGATGCTGGCCTGCGCGTTCGCCGGGCTGTTCCTGTTCCAGCAGCGCCTGCTGGCGGTGATCGTGATGGGCGGCACCGGGTTGATGGTGGCGCTGACCTTCGTGTTCCTGTCGGCACCGGACCTGGCCCTGACCCAGCTGATGGTGGAGATGGTCACGCTGGTGCTGATGCTGCTCGCCCTGAACTACCTGCCGGCGCAGTCGCCGCCGGAACGCTCGCGCTGGCGCAGGCGGCGTGATGCGCTGATCGCCATCGTCGCCGGTGGCGGCCTGGCCGCGCTGGCCTACTCGATGATGACGCTGCCGCCGAACACCATGGCCGGCGAGATGCTGGTGCGTTCGCTGCCCGAGGCCTACGGCCAGAACGTGGTCAACGTGATCCTGGTGGACTTCCGTGGCTTCGATACCTTCGGCGAGATCACCGTGTTCGGCATCGCCGCACTGGTGGTGCACGCGCTGCTGCGCCGCTCGCGGATGGCGCCGGAACAGATCATGCCCGGCCCGCCGATCAAGCTGCCGGTGCCGGCCGACCTGGCCCAGATCATGTTCCCGTTGACCCTGACGGTGTCCATCTTCCTGTTCCTGCGCGGCCACAACGCGCCCGGCGGTGGCTTCGTCGCCGGCCTGGTGCTGGCGGTGCCGCTGCTGATCCAGTACGTGATCCAGGGCACCGTGTCGGTGGAGTCGCGCTTCGGCTTCGACTACATCCGCTGCATCGGCCTGGGCCTGATGGTCGCCGTGCTCAGCGGCATGGCCTCGATGCTGTTCGGCGTGCCGTTCCTGACCAGTGGTCACCTGGACCTGCACCTGCCGTTGATCGGCGAGGTGCCGCTGGCCAGCGCGATGGGCTTTGACACCGGCGTGTACCTGGTGGTGTTCGGCGGGGTGATGCTGATCCTGTCGATGATGGGCACGATCAAGCCCTCGCGCACCCGCAACGCCCGCCACGGCGAAATCGATATCCACCGCCGTTCGGCACGCACCGGGGAGATGCACTGATGGAACTGGCCCTGGCAAGCGCGATCGGCGTGCTGGCCGCGATCGGCGTGTACCTGCTGCTGCGCGCACGCAGCTTCGACGTCATCCTCGGCATGACCTTCCTGTCGTATGCGACCAACCTGCTGATCTTCAGCGCCGGGCGGCTGGTCACCGGCAAGGCGCCGGTGCTCAAGGACGGGGTGAGCAGCGACCTTGCCCACTACACCGACCCGCTGCCGCAGGCGCTGGTGCTGACCGCCATCGTCATCGCCTTCGCGATGACCGCGGTGAGCATCGTGCTGGCCATGCGCAGCCGCAGTGACAACCACAGCGACCACGTCGACGCCCACGAGCCGGATCCGCCCACCGCGGGCAAGCCGGAGGCCGGCGCATGAACCACCTGGTGATCCTGCCGGTCCTGATCCCGCTGCTGGGCGCGGCGCTGTCGCTGTTCGTCGAACACCGCCGCTATGGCCCGAAGGTGCAGCGCAGCGTGGCGTGGGCCAGCATGACCGCGTTGGCGGTGTCGGTGGCGCTGCTGGTCGTGCAGACCGGTGAAGGCCGCATCACCGCCTACCTGCTGGGCGACTGGCCGGCCCGGCTGGGCGTGGCGCTGGTGGCCGACCGCCTGGCCGGCTGGATGCTCGGCACCACCCTGCTGCTGGCCATCGCCTGCCTGCTGTATGCCTGTACCGGCTGGGACCGGCGCGCACCGCACTTCCATGCGCTGTTCCAGTTCCAGCTGATGGGCCTGAACGGTGCATTCCTGACCGGCGACATCTTCAACCTGTTCGTGTTCTTCGAGGTGCTGCTGATCGCCTCGTACGGCCTGCTGCTGTCCGGCGGCCGTGGCCTGCGCCTGCGCATCGGCCTGCACTACGTGATGTTCAACATCGCCGCCTCCACGCTGTTCCTGATCGCGCTGGCGATGCTGTACGCCACGCTCGGCTCGCTGAACATGGCCGAGATCAGCCAGCGCATCGCCGGCCTGTCGCCGTCGCACCTGAAGCTGGCCAAGGCCGCGTTGGGCCTGTTGCTGCTGGTGTTCTGCTCCAAGGCCGCGCTGCTGCCGCTGTACCTGTGGCTGCCGGAGTCGTACTCGCGTGCACCGGCGGCGGTCGCGGCCCTGTTCGTGATCATGACCAAGGTCGGGCTGTACGCCGTGCTGCGGGTCAGCACGCTGTGGTTCGGCGCCGGTGCCGGCGCACTGGCCGGCTACGGCGGCGACTGGCTGCTGTGGGCCGGGCTGGCCACGCTGCTGCTGGCCGGCCTGGGCGCACTGGCCGCCACCCGCATGAGCGTGCTGGTGGCCTACCTGGTGGTGGTCTCGGCGGCAACGCTGTTCATCGCCTTCGCGCTGGGCAATACCGGCACGATCTCGGCCGGGCTGTATTACCTGCCACACAGCACCTTCACCGCCGCCGCGCTGTTCCTGGTGGTCGACCTGATCCGTCGTCGCCGCATCCGTGGCGGCCAGCCACGTGACGGCGAGCAGACCGTACTGCCGGGCAAGACCGTGCCGGGCCTGCTGTTCCTGGTCGGCGCGGTGGCCGTGGCCGGCCTGCCGCCACTGGCCGGCTTCCTGGCCAAGGCCGCGCTGCTGAGCGCCGTGCCGCAGGCCCATACCGGCGTGGTCTGGGCGGTGGTGCTGGGCAGCAGCCTGCTGGTGATCATGGGCCTGACCCGTACCGGCATCCGCCTGTTCTGGCACGTGCCCGGCGATGAGGACGATGCACCGGAACCCGAGCCGCAGCCCGCGCCCCCGGCGCGCCCCTACGAGACCACCGCGGCCTGCCTGCTGCTCGGCTACGTGGTGCTGATGAGCGTGTTCGCCGCGCCGCTGATGCGACAGACCGACGCCATCGCCACGCAATTGCTGTCGCCGGAGCAGTACCTCAACGACGTGCGCGGCACCACGCCACAGATGAGGCAGCCATGAGTACGCCCCGCCCCCTGCTGCGTCGCCTGTTCCCCTCGCCGGCACTGTCGCTGACGGTCACCGCCTTCTGGCTGCTGATGTCCGACAGCTTCAACCTGGGCCAACTGCTGCTGGGCATGCTGCTCGGGCTGGTGGTACCGCTGTTCGCCGCACGCCTGGACCGCGAGTTCGCCCGGCTGGGCACGCTGCGGCCGGTGCCCAAGCTGCTGTGCGTGGTGCTGTGGGACATCCTGGTGTCCAACATCCGCGTGGCCATGCAGGTGCTGGGCCCGGAGCAACGGCTCAAGCCTGGTTTCATCTGGGTGCCGCTGGACATCGCCAACATCCACGGCATCGCCGCGCTGACCAGCTTCATCACCCTCACCCCCGGCACCGTGTCGGCGGCGCTGTCCGATGACCGCCGTCACCTGCTGGTGCACGTGCTGCACCTGGACGATGCCGATGCGCTGATCGCCGAGATCAAGAGCCGCTATGAAGCACCGCTGATGGAGATCTTCCCGTGAACGGTTACCTGATATTCCAGACCACGCTGGTGGTGTGCATGCACGTGGTCGGCATCGCGATGCTGCTGGCGTTGTGGCGCCTGTTGCGCGGCCCCACCGTCCCGGACCGGATCCTGGCGCTGGACACGTTGTCGGTCACCGCCATCGCCGAGTTGATGCTGTTCGGCATCTACCTGGATTCGGCCATCTACTTCGAGGCCGCGCTGGTGATCGCGATGCTGGGCTTCTGCAGCACCGTGGTGTTGAGCAAGTACGTACTGCGCCGGGACATCGTCGAATGATCACTTTCCTGCAGATCGTCCTGTCCGCGCTGCTGGCCTTCGGCTGCTTCTTCATCCTGGTCGGCGCGCTGGGGCTGGTGCGCTTTTCCGACTTCTTCAAGCGCCTGCACGCGCCGACCAAAGCCAGCACGCTGGGCGTGGGCTGCGTGCTGGTGTGCTCGGTGGCGTACCACATCTTCCTCGGCGAGGACCCGCAACCGCGCGAGCTGCTGATCACCGTGTTCCTGTTCATCACCGCACCGATCAGCGCCCACCTGATGGCCAAGGCGGCGCTGTCGCTGATGATGGAAAGCCGCCCGGAGCCGCCGGGCGACAAGCCGTGACCGGCGCACTTCACCGGTAGCGCCGAGCAACGCTCGGCGGTAGCTCTCCCGGTCGTACCCCGGAGCAGCATGGCTGCGCTACCGGGAGTGTTCCCGCGCAGCGTGGCCGCGCACCCGGGTCAACGCAGCTGAACCTGTGCAGCATCACTGACCATGACCTGCGTCTGGTAGTAGTACTTGTCCATGACACGCCCCTCGTCGATGAAAACCACCTTCACCAGTCGTGCGCTGCCACGCACGAGGATCGGCCGGCCCAGCAGCGCTTGCCGGGGATCCCGTCCCAGCCTGTCCGCCAGCGCGGCCCTGGCAGCGGGCATGAGTTCCACGCTCAGGTTCCGCGGGTCCCGATAGTCCCGCTCGGAATTGAGGAACAACGAACCCCTGACATCCCCCGTGGCCCGCACGTTCAGCGCGAACACACCATCCACGCCACGTCCCAACCCTGCTGCAGCGGCCAACTGCACCGCCATTCCCGGGTCAATCCAGGCGGACGGAGCCCGCCCGCCGTGCACGCACCCTGCCAATACCGCCGACATCAACCCCAATATCAGAAACTTCCGCATCCTTGCCTCAATCCGGTCAGTTCAACAGCGCCAGCTCCAGGCCGACCCAGGCCAGGAACGCGACGAACAACACGGCGCCCTCGCCGCGACTGATCTTCAGGTCGCCGCGCAGCATCGGGTACAGCATCAGCACCAGCACGATCGCCGCCGGCAGCTCCAGGCGCACGAACGAGGCCGGCAACGGCATCGGGCGCAATGCCGCCATGCCACCGACCACCACCAGCAGGTTGAACAGGCTCGAGCCGATCACGTGGCCGACGACCATGTCACCCTGGCCGCGCCGCGCCGCCGCGATCGCGGCGGCCACTTCCGGTAGCGCCGTGCCGATGGCCACCGGCAGCAGGCCGGCCAGCAGCGGCGACATGCCCCAGCCGGCGCCGATCACCGGTGCCGCCTGCACCACCCAGCGCGCGCCGAAATACAGCACCACGCCGGCAATGACCAGGCGGATCAGGTTGAGCCCCAGTTCGGTGCGGGTCGTCGCGTAGGCGGCGATGCTTTCCTGCAGCGCGGCCGGCTCGCGCCGGGCGCGCGCCAGCACGAACACCAGCACCGCGACGAAGCCAAGCAGCAGCACGATGCCTTCCACGCGGCTGATCGCACCGTCGAGCCCGAACACGATCAGCGCCAGCGAAGCCACGGCAAGCAGCACCAGCAATGGCGACAGCAGGCGCGTACGCACCACCAGCGGGTAGGCCAGCGCGGCCAGCGCCAGCGTCAGACCGACGTTGACGATGTTGCTGCCCACCGCGTTGCCCAGTGCCAGTTCCTGTGCCCCCACCGCGAAAGCGCGGGCATTGACCACCAGTTCCGGCAGCGACGTGCCGAAGGCCACCAGCAGCAGGCCGGCGACGAATGGCGAGGCGCCCAGTCGCTGGGCCAGCCCCGACGCGGCCTTCACGATGGAGTCGCCCCCCAGCGCCAGCAGCACCAAGCCAAGTACGAACAATCCAATGGCTTCAAACATCCGCGTCTCTCCCGACGGCAATGCGGCTGATTCTAGGCGCAGTCATCGCCTTTCCGCAGGAACTCAGCTGCACCCTTCCACGTAATCCACCTGCGGCGGCAGGCCAACCCGCCACGCTGTCACCTTGCCGTCGGCGCCCAGTTCGAACACCAGCCAGCCCTGGCTGCCATCGGCGGCGGGAACCCGCAGCACCTTGCCGCCTTCCACGTACTTGTGGGGCTGTGGTGCTTCGGCCTGTGTATACAGTGCCTGCAGCGGGGCCAGCGCCATGCCGACCTTGCCGCCGCCCGGGGCCTGCACGTCGGCGGCGCGCACGTCGTAGCGGACGAAATTGCCGCCCTCGAGCATGAAGGCGACGCCGTCGGCCCCCTGCCCGGCCGGCTGCAGGTAATAGCAGCCGCCGTCGGCCACGGCATCGCCCTGCAGCTCGCCATCCCAGACCGCGCGCATCTGTTCAGCATCGATCCCCAGTTGCAGGGGGCCATAGCCCTGCCAATCGGCGTTGCCGGTCACCGCGGCCTCGGCCGGGGCCGGCGCGGGCGAGCCCGCTGCCGCAGGGGCTTGCGGTGCCACCGGCGCATCCGGCGCGTCGGGGGTGCGGTTGCAGGCGGCCAGCAGGGCGAGCAGGACAAGCGAAGACAGTACGGTGCGGGTCATGCGGCAACTCCAGGGAGGACCGGGGGCCGAGTGTAGCGGCATGCCGGTTGTCATCGTGCTTTCACCTGCCGGACCCAGGCTTGGGCGTCCGCGCCGCCGTGTCACGTCCCATGCATCCGCGCAAAACCGAACTCGCCCTCTCCGTCCTGCAGGCCCATCGGGCACCGCTGGACCTGCGCCAGCGCCGTGCCCTGATCCTGTGCGATGGCAAGCGCAGCCTGGACGACCTGTCCCAGTTGCTGGGCAACGATGCGCCGGCGCTGGTCGCGCAGTTGATCCGCGACGGCTACCTGCTGGCCGATGCCCCCGACGCCCCACCGGCCGTCCCCGCGCCGGTGGCCATGGCGGCGCCTGCGCCTGCGCCGGCAGCAGCGGCGGCGGCGCCTGCCACCGAGCGCCGGCGCTCGATGGTGGCTGCGCGGATCTATGTGCTGGACATCCTGGCGCTGCAGCGCAACCCCACCGCGCAGCAACTGCACCGGCAACTGCAGTCCTCGCGCGAGGAAGGCGAGACGGTCAACGCGATCCGGCTGGCGCTGGCGCACCTGCCGGCGATGACCTCGGACGGCTACGCGCAACGCGTGCGTGGCCGCCTGCAGGAAGTACTGCCCGAGCCGCACCTGGCGACGGTGCTGCAGGCCACGCCGCTGCCGGCGGCCTGAAACTCAGCCCCTGGGCGGGGCGAAGTTGTCGCGCAGGCCGCTCCAGCAGGCCTGGTATTCGCGCTGGCGGTGCGGTGCGGCGATGGCCTGCTCGGTCGGGCAGATCACGCCGCGGGTCTCGAACATGAAGGCCATGGTGTCGGTGATCACGTCCGGCTTGGACAGGTCCGCGTTGGAGGCCTTGTCGAAGGTGGCCGCGTCCGGGCCGTGGCCGCTCATGCAGTTGTGCAGCGATGCGCCACCGGGCACGAAGCCCTCGGCCTTGGCGTCGTAGGCACCGTGGATCAGGCCCATGAACTCGCTGGCGATGTTGCGGTGGAACCACGGCGGGCGGAACGTGTCCTGCGCCACCAGCCAGCGCGGCGGGAAGATCACGAAGTCCAGGTTGCTGGTCCCGGGCGTGTCGCTGGCCGAATGCAGCACCAGGAAGATCGACGGGTCCGGGTGGTCATGGCTGATCGAGCCGATGGTGTTGAAACGGCGCAGGTCGTAGCGGTACGGCGCGTAGTTGCCGTGCCAGCCGACCACGTCCAGCGGCGAGTGGTTGATGTCCGCGCGCCACAGCCGGCCATGGAACTTGGCGACCAGCTCGAATGGGCCTTCCACGTTCTCGTAGGCGGCCACCGGGGTTTCGAAATCGCGCGGGTTGGCCAGGCCGTTGCTGCCGATCGGGCCGAGGTCGGGCAACTTGAGCAACGCGCCGAAGTTCTCGCAGACATAGCCGCGCGCCTGCCCATCGGGCAGCTCCACGGCGAAGCGCACGCCCCGCGGGATCACCGCGATCTGCTGCGGCTCGACGTCGATCACGCCCATCTCGGTGCGCAGGCGCAGCCGGCCCAGCTGCGGCACGATCAGCAGCTCGCCGTCGGCGTTGTAGAAATAGCGGCCACGCATGTCGGCATTGGCCGCATACATGTGGATGCCGGCACCGGCATGCGCATCGGGCGCGCCGTTGCCACCCATCGTGTACAGCCCTTCGATGAAATCGGTGGGCGTGGACGGCAGCGGCAACGGGCTCCAGCGCAGCTGGTTGGGCGATACCGCCGCATGGCTGAACTCGCCATGCAGGTTGGGCTGGTCGAACGGGGTGAATTCACCGTGCATCACCGCCGGGCGGATGCGGTACAGCCAGCTGCGGCGGTTGCTGCCACGCGGCGCGGTGAAGGCGCTGCCGGTCAACTGTTCGGCATACAGGCCATGGGCGACGCGCTGCGGTGAATTGCGCCCGACCGGCAGGGTGCCGGGCACTGCCTCGGTGGCGAATTCGTTGCCAAAGCCGGATTGATAACCGTTGGTGACCATGGTGGCGCCCTTGCCTTGCGATTGAGCCCCTCTCCCGCAGGCGGGAGAGGGGTTGGGGTGAGGGTGGATCGGTTGCGGTGATGCTACGTGCTTCGGTGGCCTTTGCCCTCACCCCAGCCCCTCTCCCGCGGGCGGGAGAGGGGCTTCAGGCAAGCGCATCGTTCGCCGCTTACAGCACGCCGCGCTTGATCTGGTCGCGCTCGATGCTCTCGAACAGCGCCTGGAAATTGCCTTCGCCGAAGCCTTCGTTGCCCTTGCGCTGGATGATCTCGAAGAAGATCGGGCCGATGCAGTTCTGGGTGAAGATCTGCAGCAGCTTGCGCTGCTTGGTCTCCGGGTCGGCGTCGATCAGGATCTTGTTGCGGCGCAGGCGCGGCACGTCCTCGCCGTTGTCCGGGATGCGCAGGTCGACCACGTCGAAATAGGTGTCTGGCGTGTCCAGGAACTCGATGCCGCGCTCGCGCATGGCTTCGACGGTGTCATAGATGTTGTCGGTGAAGCAGGCGATGTGCTGGATGCCCTCGCCCTTGTAGGCGTCCAGGTACTCGTTGATCTGGCTCTTCGGGTCGGAGGACTCGTTGAGCGGGATGCGCACGATGCCGTCCGGGGCGGTCATCGCCTTGGACACCAGGCCGGTCTTGGCCCCCTTGATGTCGAAGTAGCGGATCTCGCGGAAGTTGAACAGCCGCTCGTAGTAGTCCGACCACTGCTGCATGTTGCCCAGGTACAGGTTGTGGGTCAGGTGGTCGATGAAGGTCAGGCCGAAGCCCTTCGGGTCCTGCTCGGCACCATCAACCGGCACGTAGTCGGTGTCGTAGATGCTGCCGCCTTCGCCATAGCGGTCGACCAGGTACAGCATGCAGTCGCCGATGCCCTTGATCACTGGGGCCGGGACGGCACGGGTGTCGGCCAGCAGGCTGACTTCCTCGGCACCGTTGCCCAGCGCAGCGGCGAGCACCTCGGCGGCCGGCTTCTGGAAGCGGATGGCGAAGCCACAGGCGCAGGGGCCGTGCTTGGCCGCGAAGTCGGCGGCGAAGGAATCCGGCTCCTCGTTCACGAGGAAGTTGACGCCGCCCTGACGGTAGACGGTAATAGCACGCTGCCGGTGGCGGAGCACGGCAGTGAATCCCATGTTCCGGAAGTACGTGTGCAGCTGGGCGGCCTGCCCGGCCGGCGCGGCGAACTCGACGAACTCGAAACCATCAATGCCCATCGGGTTTTCGAAGGTGGTGACCTGCATGCCCGGATTGGGCGCGTGGGGTGCGGCGTGGGCTTGGGTATTCATGGGTTGCCTCCGATTGCGTGACCACTGCCGGGTGCCGGCGGTGTAAAAAACAGGAAGACACGCGCAAACGCGGGTCTGGACCGAAGGTTATAGTTTCACATGAAACCACCATCAAGGTGCACTGCAGCATGAGCTCTTCCGATTACAGCAAGTCCACCAGCATCCGGGCCTCGCATGTCCTGCTGGATCTCGAGCAGTTCCTGCCCTACCGCATCAGCGTCCTGTCCAACCGGGTCAGCGGCAACATCGCCCGGCTGTACGGCGACCGCTACGGCCTGGCCATCCCCGAGTGGCGCGTGATCACCATCCTGGCGCTGTACCCCGGCTCCTCGGCCAGCGAAGTGTCCGAGCGCACCGCGATGGACAAGGTGGCGGTCAGCCGCGCCGTGGCCCGCCTGCTGGAACGCGGCTTCATCAAGCGCGAGACGCACGGCGATGACCGCCGTCGCTCGGTGCTGGCGCTGTCGGCGGCCGGTTTCGAGGTCTACGAGACCATCGCTCCGCTGGTAATCGAGATGGAACGTCGGCTGATGTCGGTGCTCAGCGAGGAAGAGGAACAGGTGCTCGAGCGCCTGATCACCCGCCTGGCCGATGCCGGCCTGCCTCGCATGAGCGAAGCCTGAGATGTCGCCGGCCGCGGGCCGGCGGCGGAGGGCACGCGGCCTCGCGGCTCAGCTCAGGTGCTTGCGCTGGGCATAGATCCACGGCGCCGCCAACGCGGCGATCGCGCCACCGGCAAAGCCCAGCGCAGCGGCCACCGCCGCCGCTTCGATGCTGCCGGGCAATGCCAGCGCCGCCAGCAGCAACAGCACCGCTGGCAAACCGATGAACGAAGCCAGGAAGAACCGCCAGCGCGGCACCCAGGTGTGCAGCTGCATCAGGCTGGCACCCACCCAGGCTTCGCTGGCCCTGCTGCGTCCTATCTTGTCCACCAGCTTGACCAGATCGACCTCCGGCACGGACTTGCCGGCCGCCGCCAACGCCAGCTCGGCGTCAACTTCCGCAGGATCCGGCCAGTTCGAAGGCCATGCCTGCGGCGCTTCCACGCCATAGGCCGACAGCACCGGCAGGCTCAGCGCCGGCACGGCCAGCGCGCGCAGCCTGCGCTTGTCCAACACACACCAGACCTGTGCCCGTCCGCCACTGTGCACCTGGTACAACGACAGCTGCTCGGCCGCCGGGTAGGGCAATGCGGTCACGCGTGCGGCCAGGGTTTCCACGCCCATCGCGCGCAGGAAGCCGGCGCGGGCACGGCCGGTCTGCGTCCACGCCACGCCCAGGGGCGAGAGCAGCATCACCTCGGCCAGATCGGTGCCCCCGGCGGTGGCGCGCTCGTCGCTGGCCAGGTAGGCCGCCAGCGAACGCGGCTCGGCGACATCGGCCTTGCCCCAGCGCTGCGAATGACCGAGCAGGAACTTCAACGGCACCCTCGCGGCAACCGTCTCGCCGCGGGCGCTGTCCGATGCGAACGGCAACACCGAGGCAACGAAGGCGCGCAGTTCATTGCCGGGCGAACTGCTCCACTCCGGCGGCAACAGGCCGGCGAGCAGGCCATTGCGGGCCACCTGGTCGATCTGCTCCTTCTGCTCGACCAGCCGCATCACCGCCGACTGCAACATGATGTTCGGCGGCACCGCAGCCTGCGGCAGGCGCGAGGAGGCGGGTACCGGCGAGGTGTCCTCGGCGGCCGGCGTCTCGTCGAGCAGTTCGTCCACGCTTGGCAGGCTGACGCTGGCCGACGCGACGGGCGGGGTATCGACGATGGAGGGGGAATCAGAAGCAGGCTGCATGGCGAAAACGGAGCGGGCCGTGCGCAGGCGGAGATGCATCCGTTAGCGGCCGCGCGGGGGGAATATGAAGGCATGCGGCGCGACCCCTCCCCCGCCCTCCCCTTCGCTGCGCGAAAGGGAGGGGGCAGATCACGGCGAGCTGCGCCTGCCTCGCAGGAGCGGCCTCGGCCGTGAGGCCAGTGCACGAGCCATCGCGTGGAAGCTCCCCCTCCCAGCCTCCCCTTCGCTGCGCGAAAGGGAGGGCAGATCACGGCGAGCTGCGCCTGCCTCGCAGGAGCGGCCTCGGCCGTGAGGCCAGTGCACGACCTATCGCGTGGAAGCTCCCCCTCCCCAGCCTCCCCTTCGCTGCGCGAAAGGGAGGGCAGATCACGGCGAGCTGCGCCTGCCTCGCAGGAGCGGCCTCGACCGTGAGGCCAGTGCACAAACGACAACGGCGCCTTCCGGCGCCGTTGTCATCCCCGCCGCCGCGGCTCATTGCGCGGCCGGCGGTGCCCACTGCTTGAGGAAGGCGAAGAACTTCTCGCGGTCGTAGCCCTTGCCCTTCTCCAGGTCGCCGGTGAACTGCGAATGCAGCAGCTTGCCTTCGGCATCGAGCACGAACAGGTGCGGGTAGCCCTTGATCTCCGGGTAGCCGGACAGGAACGCGGTGTTCTCGTTCTCTTCGCTGAAATTGACCTTCATCCACACGTAGTTGCCATCACGGAAGCGGCGGATCTCCGAATCCCCTTCCATGAAGGCATCCAGCAGGTGGCACCACGAGCACCACTCCCCGCCCACGTCCAGGATGATCCGCTTGCCGCCACGCTGGGCCTCGACCTTGGCCGTTTCCAGGTCGGCGACCGGGTTGCGGGCGGGGTCGAACTGCGCGTTGAGCGCGGCCACCGCGGCGATATCCGCCGCGGTGGGGGTGTTGCCCGAGGACACCGGCTGGCTGGTGTCAGCCACCGGCGCCTTCTGTTCGGAGGTGTCCAGCGGCTGCACCTTCTCCACCGGCGGTGGCGACTGGTTGCAACCGGCCACGGCCATGGCGAACACCAGCGGGACCACTCCAAACAGCTTGTTCATCGGTCTTTCCTCACTTCACGCCATGCATGAGCTTCTGCACCAGCGGGGCGATCAGGAACAACAGCACGCCTGCACCCAGCAGCGACCAGAAGCCGAAGGTATACCCCTTCAGGGCCGATTCCACCGTCATGCCGCTCTCGCCGCTGACCACCGCGGCGAAGATGCCCGACAGGTTGTTGCCGATGGCGGTGGACAGGAACCAGCCGCCCATCGCCAGGCCCACGACCTTGAGCGGGGCCAGCTTGGTGGTCATCGACAGGCCGATCGGCGACAGGCACAGCTCACCGACGGTCTGGATCACGTAGACCATGAACAGGGTCCAGAACGGGATCTTGCCGGCGCCGTCGACCAGCGAGGACAGCGCGTACATCAGCAGCAGGAAGGCCAGGCCGTTGAAGATCAGGCCCAGGCCGAACTTGCGCGGGATCGACGGGTTGGCCTTGCCCAGCGCGGTCCACAACCACACGAAGATCGGGCCAAGGGCCAGGATGGCCACCGAGTTGACCGACTGGAACCAGCCGATCGGGAAGGTCCAGCCGCCCAGGTCGCGGTTGACGATGTTCTGCGCCAGGAAGTTGAACGAGCTGCCGGCCTGTTCGAAGAACATGAAGAACAGCACGTTGAACACGAAGATGATCAGCATGGCGATGGCACGGTCACGGGCCACCTTGCCCTCGCGGATGCCCTCGACCAGGATCATCACGCACAGCGCGGTGAACAGCGCGCCCAGGATCCAGCCCAGGATGCCGGCGTCGATGGACAGCAGCGCATAGGCCACCGGCACGGCCACCAGCGAACCCACCAGCACGGCGATGGTGCGGCCCATGCCTTCACCACCGGCCGGCGGCTTGCCGATGTCACCGAGCTGGCGACGGCCGAACCAGAACCACACCAGGCTGATCAGCATGCCCACGCCCGAGGCGATGAACACGTACTTGTAGGCCGGCATGGCTTCGGTGCCGAACACGTTCTCGGCCAGGATGCCGGTCAGCACCGGTGCGACCAGCGCGCCGGCGTTGATGCCCATGTAGAAGATGGTGAAGCCCGAGTCACGGCGCGAGTCGTTGATGCCGTACAGCTGCCCGACCATGCTGGAGATGTTCGGCTTGAACAGGCCGTTGCCCGCGATCACCGTGGCCAGGCCGATACGGAACACCTGGTCGTTGGGGATGGCGATCAGGAACAGGCCCAGCGACATCACCGCCGCACCGATCAGGATCGAACGCTGGTATCCGATGATCCGGTCGGCGACGAAGCCGCCGAACAGGGCTGCCGCATACACCAGCGCCAGGTAGGCGCCGTAGAGCTTGCTGGCACCGGCCTGGCTCTCGGAGAACTGGGCGACGATGTACAGCGTCAGCGCCCAGCGGATGCCGTAGAACGCGAAGCGTTCGAAGAACTCGGTCATGAACAGCATCCACAGGGGGCGTGGATGGCCGAGGAGGTTGGTGAACGCCGGCACGGGCGCCGGGTTGGATGCGGAATTGGGCGCGGCAGCGCTCATGCGGGTGTCCCCTGAGTCATTCGATGGGCAAGTGATGCGAAAGAAGTCGGCCGGAACCGGCGCGACGGGCGAGCATCACCGAAGGGCCGGCTTCACGTCAAATCCACAGACGGCTTGCCCGGGCCGGCCTGCGACGGCCGGAAACGCCGCAGGGGCGCCCCGAGGCGCCCCTGCAAGCTGCTGAATACGTTGGATTTTCAGGCGCCCGCCGGCGGATCGGCGCGGATGCTGGTGCGGACTTCGAACAGTTCCGGGAAGAAGGTCAGCTCCAGCGCCTGCTTGAGGAACCCCACGCCGCTGGAGCCGCCGGTGCCCCGCTTGAAGCCGATCACCCGCATCACCGTGCGCATGTGGCGGAAGCGCCACAGCTGGAACTGGGTCTCCAGGTCCACCAGGTCCTCGCACAGCGAGTACTCGCGCCAGTAGCGGTCGGTGTCCTGGTAGATGTTCTCGAAGACATGGCGCAACGCCGGGTCGCTGACATGCGACTGGGTCCAGTCGTGGCCCTCGTAGGTGGCCGGGATGGCATGGCCGAAGCGCGACAGGTAGGCCAGGAACTCCTCGTACAGGCTGGGGGCCTCCAGCACCTCGCGCAGCTGCGCCTGCCCGGCCGGGTCGTGGGCGAACACGCCCAGCATGTCCGCGTTCTTGTTGCCGAGCAGGAACTCGATGTAGCGGTACTGCAGCGACTGGAAGCCGGACGAGGGCCCGAGCACGTCGCGGAAGCCCATGTATTCGGACGGGGTCAGGGTTTCCAGCACCGCCCATTGTTCGGTCAGCAGGCGCAGCACCTGCTTGCCGCGGGCCAGCACCTTCCGGCACTGCCAGACCTCGTCGCGCTGCAGGTGGGCACGCGCGGCGCGCAGCTCGTGGGCCAGCAGCTTCAACCACAGTTCCGAGGTCTGGTGCTGGATGATGAACAGCATCTCGTCGTGGTGCGGCGGGTTGGACAGCGGCTGCTGGGCCGACAGCAACTGGTCCAGGCGCAGGTAGCCGCCGTAGGTGAGCCGGCCCTGCAGGTCGGTGTGGATGCCTGCCTCGAGCTCACGCTGGTTCTTTTCTACGGTCATCGGCCTTGCCATCTGCGCGGGGCGCAAAGGGTAACGCAGCCGCACGCCCGGTAGCGCGGCGCCAGGCACCGCCGGGTATTGCCGGGATCGCATGCCGGGCACGGCCCGGCCCGGCGGGCATCCCCCCGACGGTGCGGTTCCGCGCAAACGGAATAAGAACACTTGCGATGGCAACCGGCGCGACAATGCCCTGCCTTGGCGCGGCCTTGCTGAATACGCTGTATTTACTCGGCCGTGGCGAGGGCCATGGAACGAACCCGGCATTTGTACGGTCAGTCGTGCTGCGCCGCAGGACGGCTTTTCCAGCCTGATTCCTTACCATGCGCAATTCCTATCATTTGAAACCATCTGTTCAAGGTGTTGCTGCAATGACGGTTTCCGCCCAGTTCCAAATCGACTACCTGCAGTACCTGGATGCCGAAGGCAGCCTGGTACGCGACGACCTGCCGGAGTCGCTGCGCGACCCGCGCAGCCTGCTGCCGCTGTTCAAGCAGATGCTGGCCACCCGGGTGTTCGACACCAAGGCGGTTGCCCTGCAGCGCACCGGCAAACTCGGCACCTTCGCCTCCTGCCTGGGCCATGAAGCGGCCCACGTCGGCATCGGCGCGGCCATGAAGAGCGGCGACGTGTTCGCCCCCAGCTACCGCGAGTACGGCGCGATGTTCATGCGCGGCGTGCGCCCGCGCGACGTCCTGATGTACTGGGGCGGCGACGAGCGCGGCAGTGACTACGACCGCGACAGCGACGCCGTCCGCGACTTCCCGATCTGCGTGCCGATCTCCACCCAATGCCTGCACGCGGCCGGCTCGGCGCTGTCGTTCAAGCTGCGCGGCCTGCCGCAGGTGGCGGTCACCGTCTGCGGTGACGGCGGCAGCTCCAAGACCGACTTCTACGCCGCGGTGAACTCGGCCGGCGCCTACCAGCTGCCGCTGATCCTGTGCGTGGTCAACAACGGCTGGGCGATCTCGGTGCCGCGTTCGGCCCAGACCGGTGCCGAGACCCTGGCCCAGAAGGGCCTGGCCGGCGGCCTGTTCTGCCTGCAGGTGGACGGCAACGACCTGATCGCGGTGCTGGCGGCCATGGAGCAGGCACGCGAACGTGCCCTGTCCGGCAAGGGCGGCACGGTGCTGGAGTTCCTCACCTACCGCCTGTCCGACCACACCACCGCCGACGACGCCCGCCGCTACCGCGACGACGTCGAGGTCAAGGCCGCCTGGCAGCGCGAGCCGCTGATCCGCCTGCGCAAGTACCTCACCGCCGCCGGCGTGTGGAGCGAGGAGGAAGAGAAGGCCTGGATCGCCGAGTGCGGCACCCGCGTGGACGAGGAGGTCAACGCCTACCTCAACTGCCCGGTGCAGCCGGTCGAGGCCATGTTCGATTACCTGTACGCCGATCCGCCGCCGGACCTGCTGGCCCAGCGCGCCGCCGCCATCGCCCTGGAGCAGCGCCATGGATGACATCAAGCGCGCCCTTCCCGGAACCCCGGCCGGCCACGACGTGGCCCACAGCGCGGCCAGCAACAGCGGAGAAACCACCATGACCGCCACCCCGATCACCCTCATCGAAGCCGTCACCCAGGCCCTTGCATGGGAAATGGAACACGACCCGTCGGTGCTGGTGCTGGGCGAGGACGTGGGCGTCAACGGCGGTGTGTTCCGCGCCACCGCCGGCCTGCAGCAGCAGTTCGGCGCGCAGCGCGTGCTGGACACCCCGCTGGACGAGACCACCATCGCCGGCCTCACCGTCGGCCTGGCCGCGCAGGGCATGAAGCCGGTGGCCGAGGCCCAGTTCGACGGCTTCGTCTACCCGATGGTGGACCACATCATCTGCCACGCCGCACGCCTGCGTAACCGCACCCGTGGCCGCCTGCACTGCCCGATGGTGCTGCGCGTGCCGTGGGGCGGCGGCATCCGTGCGCCGGAGCACCACAGCGAGGCCAACGAAGCCATCTTCACCAACGTGCCGGGCCTGCGCGTGGTGCTGCCGTCCAGCCCGCAGCGTGCCTATGGCCTGCTGCTGGCCGCGATCCGCGAGCCGGACCCGGTGATCTACATGGAGCCCAAGCGCATCTACCGCCAGTACAAGGAAGTGGTCGCCAACGACGGCGAGGCACTGCCGCTGGACGTGTGCTTCGTGCTGCGCGACGGCACCGACGTGACCCTGGTGACCTGGGGCGCGCAGGTGAAGGAAGCCCTCGAAGCGGCCGACAAGCTGGCCGGCGAAGGCATCAGCGCCGAAGTGATCGACGTGGCCACGCTGCGCCCGCTCGACTTCGCCACCATCGCCGAGTCGGTGGCCAAGACCGGCCGCTGCGTGATCGTGCAGGAAGCGCCCAAGACCGCCGGCTTCGGTGCCGAGATCGCCGCCCGCCTGGCCGAGGAGTCGATGTACGACCTGCTCGCCCCGGTCGAGCGCGTCACCGGCTATGACACCCACATCCCGCTGTTCCGCCTGGAAATGAAGTACCTGCCGAGCGTGGAGCGGATCGTGGCGGCGGCCAAGCGCGCGGTGGCGGCGGGCTGACATGCAGGCACGCCTGACCGGCAGCCACCGCAGCCAGTACCGCAATCCGTTGCACGTGCACACCGGGCAGATCGTCGCCCTGGGTGTGCGTGACGAGGAATGGCCGGCGTTCGCGTGGGTGACCACCGACGCCGGCGATGCCGGATGGACGCCGATTGCCTGGTTGCGGATGCTCGACGACGGCCGCGCCGAAGTGCTGCGCGACTACAGCGCGCGCGAACTGGACGTGGACCGTGGCGAGCAGGTGCGGCTGCACCATGAACATGGCGGCTGGTGGTGGTCCGAGCGTGCCGATGGCACGCAGGGCTGGCTACCGGCACGCGAACTTGAATTGCTGGAAGAGAACTGCACATGAGCCAGACCAAGAGCTTCAACCTGCCCGACCTGGGCGAAGGCCTGCCGGACGCCACCATCGTGGAGTGGTTCGTCAAGGAAGGCGACGTGATCAAGCTGGACGAGCCGCTGGTCTCGATGGAGACCGCCAAGGCCGTGGTCGAGGTGCCCTCGCCGGTGTCCGGCAAGGTACTGAAGCTGGCCGGCGCGCCGGGTGACATCGTGGTCACCGGCCACATGCTGGCGCACTTCGAGATCGACCCGAACCTGCCGCAGCGTGCCGAAGGCCAGGATACCGGCCACCACCACGGCGCCCCGGCACCGGCCGCTGCGGCACCTGCACCTGCCGCAGCGCCGGCACCGGCTGCCGCCGCCGAACGTGCCGACGAAGGCACCGTGGTAGGCGCGATGGTCAGTTCCAATGCCGTGCACACCGAGCAAGCCGTGGCCGTCGGTGGCGTCAAGGCGGTGCCGGCCGTGCGCGCGATGGCGCGCAAGCTGGGCGTGGACCTGGCCCGCGTGCGTGCCACCGGCGCCGACGGCGCGGTGACGATGAACGATGTGAAGCAGGCGGCCGAAGCCGGTACCGCCCGCGTCGGCGCACCTCTCCCGCGTACGCCCTCACCCGCCCTGCGGGCACCTTCCCCCGCAGGCGGTGGAAGGGATGAAGCCGCCCGCACCCCGCTTTCCGCCGCCGGCAAGCCGATGCGCACCGCGCCGCCGGGCGTGGTCGCCAAGGGTCAGCCGGAACCGCTCAAGGGCGTACGCCGCAACATGGCGCGGGTGATGGCCGATGCGCACAGCAAGGTCGTGCCGACCACGCTGACCGACGACGCCGACATCCACGCCTGGGCACCGGGCAATGACATGACCTCGCGCCTGGTGCGCGCGATCGTGGTCGCCTGCCAGACCGTGCCGGCGATGAACGCCTGGTTCGACGGTGAAAACCTCACCCGCACCCTGCACGCGCAGGTGGATATCGGCATTGCGGTGGATACCGACGACGGCCTGTTCGTGCCGGCCCTGCGCAATGCCGACATGCTCGATGCACGTGGCGTGCGCGAAGGCATCAACCGCCTGCGCCAGCAGGTGGAAGACCGCTCGATCGCCGCTTCGGAACTGAGCGGCTACACCATCTCGCTGTCCAACTTCGGCATGTTCGCCGGCCGCTACGCAACGCCGGTCGTCGTGCCGCCGTGCGTGGCCATCGTCGCCGCCGGCCGCGCCCGCTTCCAGCTGACGCCGGTGATGGGTGGCGTGGAAACGCACAAGGTCATCCCGCTGTCGGTCACCTTCGACCACCGCGCCTGCACCGGCGGCGAAGCCGCCCGCTTCCTGCGTGCGCTGATCGACGACCTGGCCCGGACCAACTGACCGGTCCTGCCAGCGCAGTCCCGGGGCCCGCAGTGATGCGGGCCCTTTTTTTGGGATCGATGCAGCGGTTCCTCCCTGCTGAACACGCATGCACGCCTGCGGGCCGTTACCATACGGCCCGCTACTTCAATGGGAAAACGCAATGGGAATAATGACAGGGATGGTTGTCGGCGCCGTGATCGGGCTGGGGGCATTGAACGTGATGGCACTGATCGCCAGGAACAGCGGCCGGCCGTTCGACCAGACCACGCTGACCAGCGATGAAGACGTCCTGGCGCAGGTCGCCACCTGGGCACAGGCCAATGGCTACCACCTTGCCAGCGAAGCCGGCCCGAACCGCGTCTACCGCAAGGGCAAAGGCTTCTTGACCGCACCGATGTTCCTGGAAGTCAGCCGCGACGGGAACCGCTACACCTTCCGCAGCTACACCCGCATCAACGGCCTGATCATCAAGGGTGACATGGCCCTGAGCGGTGGCAGCTTCGTCGCCAGCGTGCCGCGCGCAATGGCCCGCAAGGCGCAGAACCTGCTGTTCGCCCAGCTGCACGCGCCGCCAATCCACTGATCGTTGCCGGGCCGGCGGATACCGCGGTGTCATCCTCCGGCGTTACGATGGGCCGGAAAGCCACGCACACGATTCGGTAAACACCATGGACGCTTGGATCTGTACGCAATGCGGTGTACGCAATGGCATCGAGGCACGTGTGTGCTGGCGTTGCGGCACGCATGCCGACGGCAGTGCCCCCGACCCCGAAGCGCACGCGCCGGGCGTCGTGCATGTCCAGGGACTGCGACAGATGACCTGCCTGCGCTGCACCGACAGCGAAATGGCCTTCATCGGTCGCCGCCGCTTCCACGAGGGCTCGCAGGCGATGCCGTTCCTGCTCGGCGAACTGGGCGAACTGTTCGTGCACCGCGAGGAGTTCGACCTGTACGCCTGCCCGTCGTGCGGCAAGGTGGAATTGTTCCTGTCCAGCACTCCGCAGTAAGGCGCGCCGATGCAGGACAGGCGCTGGCTGGTCGGATTGTTCGTGCTGGTCTACCTGGCCATGTTGCTGGGCGGCGCGGCGCTCAAGCCCGGGTATTCGCCGGTGGCGCAGTACATCAGTGAACTCGGTGCCACCGGCAGCGCGCACGCGCGGCTGATCAGCCTGGCCGGCTTCATCCCGGTGGGCGTGCTGGGCGCGGCGCTGCTGGTGGTGATGGCCGCGCGCGTGCCGCTGGTGGGTATCGGGCGCGTCGGCTACTGGCTGCTGCTGTGCGAACCCCTGGCCTGGATCGGCTCGGCGCTGGCGCCATGTGACCTGGGCTGCCCGCACGGCGGCAGCGTCTGGCAGGTACTGCACAACCTGTTGGGCGTGCTGACCTACCTGGGCACCACGCTGGGACTGGTGTTGATGGCGGCCGCGCCCGGCCTGCGGCCCGCCACCCGGTTGCTGTGGATCGCGCTGGCGATGGCCTGGCTGCTGCTGTTCCTGCTGATGGGCACTCCCACGCTGGCTGACGTGCGCGGTTTGCTGCAACGCCTGGCCGAATGGCTGGTCTACGGGGCGCTGTGCAGCGCCGCCTGGCGCCTGGCCGGCCCGCACGCCATCGCAACCGGCGCTGCAACCACACGCGGGTAAGCTGCCGGCTTCCCTGCCACCCGGAGCCCTCCATGAGCCACCGCAGCCGTCTTGCCGGATTCATCATCGATTGCCAGGACACCGACAGCGACACCGCCGCCGCGTTCTGGGGCGCCGCACTGGGGCTGGAGGCCGAGCCCAGCGAATCCAACACCGATGGTTCGCAGTACAGCCGCCTGCGCGATGCCCCCGGCCACCTGAATGTCGAGGTGCAGCGTGTCAGCCACGCCTCGCGCGTGCACCTGGACATCGAAGCGGACGACATCGACGCCGAGGCCGACCGCCTGGAAGCCCTGGGCGCCCGCCGCATCGGCTTCGTCAAGCGCTGGTGGGTGATGGAAGCGCCGACGGGCCATCGTTTCTGCGTGGTACGCATGCATCGCCCCGAGCAGGGCGCGCCACCGCGCGTCTGGGAGTGAACACCCACGGCATCGGATAATCCGCGCAGCCTTCCCTGGAGATGCAGCCAATGTCCGTTCCCACCCTCACCGGTGCCCGCGTGCTGGTCGCCGGCGGCAGCCGCGGCATCGGCCTGGCCATCGCCGACGCCTTCGCCCGCGCCGGCGCGCGCATCAGCCTGTGCGCACGCAACGCACAGGTACTGCAGCAGGCCGCCGTGCTGCTGGAGGCCACCGGTGCGCAGGCGGTCCATGCGCAGTCCTGTGACCTCGCCGATCCGGCGCAGATCGCGCAGTGGGTAGACGCCGCGGCCACCGCGCTTGGCGGCATCGACATCGTCGTCAACAACGCCTCCGGCTATGGCAACGGCAATGACGATGCCAGTTGGCAGGCCGGCTTCGACATCGACCTGATGGCGGCCGTGCGCACCAACCGCTGCGTGCTGCCCCACCTGCGCCGCAGCGCGATGCCGGCCATCCTCAACATCAGCTCGATCAACGCCTCGGTGCCGACCCCACGCGCGGCGGCGTACTCCACGGCCAAGGCCGCGCTGAACTACTACACCACCGCGTTGGCCACCGAGCTGGCGCACGAGCGCATCCGGGTCAATGCCCTGGCGCCGGGCTCGATCGAATTCCCCGGCGGCCTGTGGGAGCGTCGCCGCAGCGAGGAACCGGCGTTGTACGCACGGATCCGCGACAGGATCCCGTTCGGCGGCTTCGGCGATGTCGAGGACGTGGCGCAGGCAGCGTTGTTCCTGTGTTCGCCGGCGGCGCGCTGGATCACCGGGCAGGTGCTGGCGGTGGATGGCGGCCAGTCGCTGCCTGCGTGACCCTCGCAGGAACGGCCTCGGTCACGAAGCCGATCAGGGTTCCTGCACGAGAGCACCCCTCCCCAGCCCTCCCCTTGCCTGCGGCAAAGGGAGGGGGCGTAGGAACGGCTTCGACCGCGAGCCTGCGTCAGAAACAACGTCCCCCCGCCCTCCAGAACTCACACCAACGCCGCCGAGCCCACCACCCGTTCACCCGGCATGGGTGCCATTACCGCCTCCACCAACGCCCCGGCGATCCGTTCGGCCGGATTGATCCGCCAGGCCTTGGGCAGCACCGGCCCCAGCGCGCGCAATACCACCAGGGCGGCGTGTTCACCGGCACGTTTCTCCAGCCGCTCACCGCCGATCAACCCGGGCCTGACCAAGGTCAACGCATCGAACCCCAGCGCGCGCAGGTCGCGTTCCAGTTCGCCCTTGACCCGGTTGTAGAAGAACCTCGAACCGGCATCGGCTCCCATCGCCGAGTTCAACGCAAACACCGCGCAGCCCCGCGCCCGTACCGTGCGGGCGATCAGCAGCGGGTAGCCATGGTCGACCTGGCGGAACGCCTCGCGCGAACCGGCCTGCTTCAAGGTCGACCCCAGTGCGCAGATCGCCGCATCCACCTGCCACCACGGCGCGTCCAGCGGCAAGGCGGCGAAATCGTGCACCGGGTTGTGCAGGCGTGCATCGACCACCGGCAATGGCCGCCGGGTCGGCGCCACCACCGCGCTGCAACGCGCATCGGCCAGCAGGCGCCGCAGCACCTGCGCCCCGACCAACCCGGTCGCCCCCGCCAACAGCACCCGCATGTCCCGCTCCTGTGATCGACTGCGATTCAAGCCCCCCATCACCTTGCCGATAATGAGGCTTGGATACCACCCCGCCGGGGGGCGCCTGCGCGCCCCCGCACCCCCACCCGAACCCGCGCGCCATGGCCGACAGCTCCGATTCCTCCGCACCAGGCAGCCTCGGGCTGGGACGCATCCTGTCGCGTCGGACCAGCCCTGCGCCGCGGCCGGAACCTGCGACGCTGGACAACCCCGGCATGGCCCTGCTGCAGCGCCTGTTCGTCGGCGCCGACAGCCCCGAGCCGCTGCTCGGCGCCTTTGCCCAGGGCATGTGCAGCCTGCCGGGTGAACTGGGCGACATGGGCCAGCGCCTGCACAGCGCGCATGCCGAGCGGGACTGGGAGCGTTATGGCCGCCTGATGCGGCAGCTGATCGACAAGTACATCCGCACCATCGAGCAGGAGCAGCCCGTCGGCAATGGCGAGGCCGCGCAGCTGCGCGACCTGCTGGCCAACACGCTCGATGCGGTGCTGGCGAGCCTGATGCAGCATTCGCCCGAGCTGGAGCAGCAGGCACGGCGGATGGGCGAGGAACTGCGGGCCTGGCGCAGCGGCCAGGCCCTGCAGCCGGTGGCCCAGCACCTGCGCGAGTTGTGCCACCAGGTCGGCGTGCGCAGCGAGGGCCTGCAGGAGCAACGCGACCTGCTGCTGAGCCTGTTCGACCTGCTGCTGGAGAACATCACCGAGCTGCTCGACGCCGACAGCTGGCTGCACGGCCAGATCCGCAGCGTGCGCCAGCTGCTGTCCGGTCCGCTGGACGGCGATGCGCTGGAACAGACCCGCAATGACCTGCGCGAAGTGATCTACCGGCAGGGGTTGCTGCGCCAGGGCATCGACGAATCCAAGCAGGCGATGAAGGAACTGATGGTCGATTTCATCGACCAGGTCGACGGCATGGCCACCGAAACCGGCGAGTACCACGACCGCATCGCCAGCTATGCCATCGCCGTGCGCCAGAGCCGCAGCATCGCCGACCTGACCAGCCTGCTGCAGGACGTGCTGCAGGACACCGCGCGCGTGCAGGCGCAGGCCGCGCGGGCGCGTGACCACCTGGCCAATGCGCGCGCCGAAGCACAGGCCGCCGAGCAGCGCGTGCGCCAGCTGGAAACCGAATTGGCCGAAGCCGGCAACCAGCTGCGCACCGACCCGCTGACCGGCGCCCTGAACCGGCGCGGGCTCGATGCCCTGCTTTCCAGCCTGCCCGACGACGGGGCCACGCTCAGCATCGCGCTCCTGGACCTGGACCACTTCAGCCAGACCAACGCCGCCTTCGGCCACGCCGGCGGCGACCGTGCGCTGCGCCACCTGGTCGCCACCGCGCAGGCGCGACTGGGCAGCCACGGCCACGTCGCCCGCCTCGGCGGCGACGAGTTCGTGCTGGTGCTGCCGGCCATGCCGCAGGCGCAGGCACAGATCCAATTGCGCCGCCTGCAGGAAGCGCTGGCCCAGCGCCCCTTCCTGCAGGACGACCAGCGGGTGCACGTACGCTTCAGCGCCGGCACGGCGCAACGCCGCCCCGGCGAGCCGACCGAGTTGCTGCTGCAGCGCGCCGACCGCGCGCTCTACGCCGCCAAGCAGGCCGGCCGCGACCAGATCCGCAACGCCGACTGAGCCGCCCGCCGTGCGGCCGGCACCGGCCGACCGCGACCGCCTCCTCCCCGCCGCTGTGATATTCCCTGCGCTGGTGCGAATCACCCTTGCATGGACATCCCCGTGACCGCCAACGCCACGCTGCAGCACCACTTCGCCGACCTGCTGCAGCAGCACCAGGGCATCGTGCTCAAGGTGGCCCGCGCCTGGAGCCAGGCAGCGGAGGACCGCCGCGACCTGGTCCAGGACATCAGCATCCAGGCCTGGCGCGGCTTCGCCTCGTTCGACCCGGACAAGGCCCGGTTCGGCACCTGGCTGTACCGGGTGGCCCTGAACGTGGCCATCTCCCAGCAGCGCAGCCGGCAGCTGCGGCAGCGCCACCACGGCACGCTCGCCCCCGACCCGATGGAATCGGGCCTGGCCGTGGAGGACACCGCCGAGCAGGCTGCCCAGCGCGCGCAGCTGCATGCCGTGATCCACGCCCTGCCGCCACTGGACCGCGCCCTGTTGCTGCTGCACCTGGATGACTGCAGCCACCAGGAGATCGGCCAGGTGCTCGGCATCAGCGCCGGCAATGCCGCCACCCGCCTGCACCGCCTGCGCCAGCAACTGCGCCGGCACCTGTCCCCTTCCCAAGACTGACGAGGCCCCCGATGGAACTGGAACAGCTCAAGGCCGCCTGGGCCGACCAGGCACGACGCATCGACGCGCTGGAAGTCACCGCGCTGGAGGCCTGGCGGCAACCGCGCCAGCAGCAGGTACGCCGCCGCCTGCGCGGCTTCAGCGCGCTGCAGCTGGGTTGGCTGCTGGTGTGGATCGTAGTGACGATGCTGGCGGCGGGGTTCTGGATCGCGCATCGCGACATCCCGCACCTGCTGCTCACCGGCCTGGCCTTCCACGTGTATGGCATCGCCGCGATCTGGGTGTCCATCACCCGCGCCCTGCTGGCGCTGCGCATCGACATGCTCGATGCGCCGGTCCTCCAGCGGATGCAGCAGCTGGCACGGCTGCAACGCTTCACCGCAGCCACCGAACTGGCGCTGGGACTGCCGTGGTTCTGCCTGTGGCTGCTGGCCACGCAATGGCTGTGCGTGCAGTGGCTGCACCTGGACCTGTACCGGCTGGCACCGCAATGGTTCGTTGCCACGCTGGGCTTCGGCATCGTGGCGATGCTCGCCAGCGCCGCGCTGGCGCGCTGGGCGCTGCGTCGGCTGCCACCAACGCATGGTCTGCAGCGCCTGCTGCAGAGCCTGTCCGGTCACTCACTGGCACGCGCGCAACAGTACCTGCGTGAGCTCTCCACCCCGCCGTGATCCATGCCACGGGGCGTCATCGCATGCAGCGCGGCCCGGGCCGCGCTGCATGCCGGCACCTCAGTGCGCCGGCGCGGAGCCGCCGCGCAGCTTCTGCACCAACGTCACCACCGCCAGCACCACCGCACCGATGCCCACGCCCACCACCACGCTGCCCAGCGCGTTGGCCAGCCACTCCAGGTGGGACGGGGCCAGCCCGACCACGAAGTGGTGCAGCGCCGGGATCGAATGCACCAGGATGCCGCCGCCGACCAGGAACATCGCCGCCGTACCGGCGATCGACAGCCCGCGCATCAGCCACGGCGTGGCATGCAGGATGCCGCGCCCGAGCGCGGCCATCGCCCTGCCCTTGTCCAGCATCCACGCGCCGATGTCATCGAGCTTCACGATGCCCGCCACCAGGCCGTAGACGAACACCGTCATGCCCAGTGCCACGGCGATCAGCGTGGCCACCTGCTGGCCGAACGGCGCGCTGGACACCACGCCCAACGACAGCACGATGATCTCCGCCGAGAGGATGAAGTCGGTGCGCACCGCACCCTTGATCTTGTTCTTCTCCCAGGCCACCACGTCGGTCCTGTCATCGGCCAGCGCGCGGGTCAGCTCGGCCTTGTGGGCGTCGTCCTCGTCCTTGGAATGCAGGAACTTGTGCGCGAGTTTTTCCACACCCTCGTAGCAGAGGAAGGCACCGCCGAGCATCATCAGCGGGGTGATCGCCCACGGCAGCCAGGCGCTGATCGCCAGCGCCGCCGGCACCAGGATCGCCTTGTTGAGCAGCGAGCCCTTGGCCACCGCCCACACCACCGGCAACTCGCGGTTGGCGCTGACCCCGGTCACCTGCTGGGCATTGAGGGCCAGGTCGTCGCCCAGCACGCCGGCGGTCTTCTTGGCCGCGACCTTGGTCAGGATGGAAACGTCATCAAGCAGGGTGGCGATGTCGTCGAGCAGGGCGAACAGGCTGGCTCCAGCCATGGGGAGGTTCCGAAGGGGGAAGATCTGCCGATTCTCACTCATCGGTGCGCCGCAACGCGAGGGGGCCGCATTCACCCTTCGCCCACCCTTCCGCGGCCACACTGGGGATCCCTGCCCCTGTGGACCCCTGCGTTTGAACGAGCAGCCCACCACCAGTGACAGCCCGGCCACCGTTGGCGGCATGAGCCGCCGCCAGCAGATCGTTCGCCTGCTGCTGCGCTATCGCAACTCCGGCGTGTTCTCCGGCATCTCGCTCGACGGCGAGCTGCCGCGCCTGGCGCGCGCGCCGGCCGCCGGTGACCCGACCCAGTTCGTCGCCGACCTGGAGGCGCTGGGCGCCACCTTCGTCAAGCTCGGCCAGGTGTTGTCCACCCGCCCGGACATGATCCCCGCCGAGTACGTGGCCGCACTGGAGCGCATGCAGGAGAAGGTCGCGCCGATCCCGGTCGAGCAGATCCGCGCCATCGTCGAGGAAGACCTCGGTGCATCGATCAGCAAGCTGTTCAACTGGTTCGACCCCGAACCGCTGGGCTGCGCCTCCATCGCCCAGGTCCACCGCGCGCAGTTGCGCGATGGCCGGGAAGTGGCGATCAAGGTGCAGAAGCCGGACATCGCCGCGCAGCTGCGCTCGGACATCGGCGTGCTGCGCAGCTTCGCCAGCGCCGCCGACCACCTCACCCGGGTTGGCCGCAAGGTGCGCTTCTCCGATTGGCTGGAGGAGTTCGCCAAGACCCTGCGCATGGAACTGGACTACGAGGCCGAGGCGGCCAGCCTGGCGCGGTTCGGCCAGCACCTGGCGCCCTATCCGGAGTTGTGGGTGCCGCAACCGATCTGGGACCTGTGCAGCCGGCGCGTGCTGACCATGGAACTGGTGCCCGGCGTGCGCGTGGACGCGATCCCGCCGGTTCGCCGTACCGAACAGCCGATGCTGCCGTTGGCCGCCGCGCTGGTGCGCGGCTACCTGGACCAGATCTTCGTGCATGGCGAGATCCACGCCGACCCGCACCCGGGCAACCTGCGCGTCACCCCGGACGGGCAACTGGCCATCTTCGACCTGGGCATGGTCGCGCACGTACCGCCGCGCCTGCGCGAACGCCTGCTCAAGCTGCTGTTCGCCGCCGTCGATGGCCGCGGCGAGGAAGTGACCGACGAGATCATCGCCATCAGCACCCGGCTGGAGGATTACAACGAGGAACGCCACCTGCGCGAGACCGGGCAGATGATTGCCCGCTACGCCGCCAACGGCACCGTCTCCGAGGGCCAGGTGGTGCTGGAGATCGTGCGCATCGCCACCGCCAGCAACCTGCGCACGCCGCCGGAACTGAGCCTGCTCGGCAAGGCGCTGCTCAACCTGGAAGGCGTGTGCCGGGTACTGGCACCGGAGATGGATACGCGCAAGGTGGTGGAAAAGCAGCTCCAGCACGTGATGCGCGCGCGGTTCCGCAAGTCGCTTTCGCGCGCCAACCTGGCCAGTGAGGCGATGGAGCTGCAGCACCTGCTGCGCGACGGCCCGCGGCGCATGTCCGACATCCTCAGCCTGGTCGCCGAGAACCGCCTGCAGATGAAGGTCACCGGACTGGAGGAGTCGCGCCTGATGGAAAACATCCAGAAGGTCGCCAACCGCATCGCCGCCGGGCTGATCACCGCCGCGCTGCTGCTCTCCTCGGCCTTGCTGATGCAGGTGCCCACGCGCTTCACGCTGTTCGGCTACCCGGCGTTCGCGATCCTGCTGTTCCTGCTGGGCGTGGCGATCGGCATGGGCCTGATCGTCAGCGCGTTGTTGTTCGATCGCCGCACGCGCTCACGCGAACGCGAGGAACGCGGCCATCGCTGAAGGCTCAGGCAGCCTTGGGATGCAGCACGACCGAGGGCGTCGCAGGCATGCCCGCGCACTTGCCATTGAAGAACTCGACGCTGTCGCCGGCCTCGCGCACGGCCAGCGCATACAGCAACGGCAGCGCGCTCGGCGCCAGGTGCATGTGCCGCTCGCCGCCGGGCGCGGGCAGCCGGCATTCGGCCAGGCGCACGATGTCGCCCTCGTCGATCAACTGGCCCACCTGGTCACGGAAGCACGACACCTGTTGGCGCGTGGCGTCGTCAGCATCCGGGCAGATGGTGCCGATGCCGGCGATCAGGACGCCCTGCTCGCGCAGTGGGCGCAGCCACGCCGCCAACGCGGCATGTTCCAGCGCCGACAGCTCCGAATCCAGGCTGATCTGCACCACCGGGATATCCGCCTGCGGGTATAGCGCCTGCACCAGCTGCACGACTTCCGGATCCAGCGGATGACTGCTGTCCAGGCGTGCACTCGGCATGTCGAGCAGGCCGGCGACGCGGCGCGCCACCCGCGTGGATACCGATTCCATCGCGTGCAGGCTGTCCTGCTCGGGCGCGATGCTGATGCAGACCCCGCGCGTCTGCCAACGCGGCGAGACACACACGATCGCGCGCGGGCGCGGGTAGGCCTGGGTGGCCTGCTGCAACGCGGCGGCATCCCAGCCAGGCACGGACAACTCTTCCAGGCCGGCGAACAAGGCCGGCATGCGTTGCAATTCCATTGGTTTCCCCTTGAGGCGGGGGCCGGCTCCTGTTGCTGGCCGCCATCGATGGCGACCGTAAGAGCTGCTGTTCCCCGGAGATCGGTGATGGCCTGCGGCGCCACTTCACCTTGCGATGCACAAAATGATGCCTAGCACGTCATGGCTGGATCATGAATAGGCGAATTGCCCATTTTTGACCGAAACATTTCAGTCAGGTTCCTGTAGGCAACATCGATTCCCCGCATCGTCATACGCCTGCAATGCAGCGATGGTGCGGGCCTGCGCTCACCGCAGGCTTTCCCTCCGCTACCCACGTGACCGCATGCATTGGATCATCGGGCTGTATCTGGCGGCGCTTGTCGTCCTGCTGCTGTTGTCCTCCACCCTGGCCCGGACCAAGGCCAGCCTGCTCACCGCGTTGCTGTTGGCCTTCAGTGGCTGGTGGCTGATCGACCAGCTCAGTGGCGATGGCATCAACTCGGCCACGCTCTACCACCTGCGCAGCGACATGGACGGTGCCGGCGTCGGCGATTTCAGCGCCTACATCCTCGGCTTCGCGTGCCTGGTGGTCATCTCGTTCTCGCCGTTGCTGCTGCTGCGGGTGCGCCGCCTGCGCCTGCCGCGCTTCGGCATACCGGTGTTCGCCGGCTTCGCCGCGCTGCTGGTGGCCTGCGTGCTGGCCAGCCCGCTGTACAGCGACCTGCGCCGCCTGCAGCAGCAGATGAAACCGGTGGACTACAGCGCCGTGGTGCCCGAGTACGTGATGCCCTCGGCGCCGCTGGCACGTCGCCCGAACATCGTGTGGATCTACGGCGAAAGCCTGGAACGGACCTACCTGGACGAGCGCGTCTTCCCCGGGTTGATGCCCAACATCCAGCGCCTGGCCAGCCAGGGCCTGGACTTCCGTGACATCGCCTCGGCCGATGGCGGCGGCTGGACCATCGCCGGGCTGGTGTCCTCGATGTGCGGCGTGCCATTGACCACCGCGCAGGGCGACGAGAACAGCATGGGCCGGATGGGCAGCTTCCTGCCCGAGGCGTTCTGCCTGGGCGATTACCTGAAGCAGCAGGGCTACGGCAACCACTACATGGGCGGGGCCAACGGCCAGTTCGCGGCCAAGGCGGACTTCCTGCGCACGCACGGCTTCGACGACGTGCGTGACCTGGCCTGGTTCGAGCAGCAGGACATCGCGCGCAAGCACTTCTCCAACTGGGGCGTGCATGACGACGTGCTGCTGGACCGCGCGTTCGACCGCTTCCTGGAACTCTCGCGCGGCGGCCAGCCGTTCATGCTGACCGCCCTGACCATGGACACCCATCATCCGGCCGGGCACCTGCCGGTCGCCTGCAAGGGCACGCGCTACCGCAGCGCGCTGGGCAACATCGGCCTGCTCAATGCACTCAAGTGCAGCGACCGGCTGATCTCGCGTCTGGTCGAGCGCATCCGCAGCAGCGAGTTCGGCGACAACACGCTGGTGGTGCTGGCCTCCGACCACCTGGCCATGCCCAACGACCTGAGCCACGTGCTCGAACAGCAGCGCCGCGAGAACCTGCTGGTGTTCCTGGGCAAGGACATCACCCCGCGCCAGGTCACCGCCACCGCGGGCACCACGCTGGATTCCGGCGCCACCGCGCTACAGCTGATCGACCCGGCGATCTCGGCGATCGGCTTCGGCCGCTCGCTGCTGGCCTCGCCGCGCCCGGCCAGCGCCAGCGTCGCGGCCCTGCGCGGCGACGCCGGCAGCAGCTACGCGCCGTACCGTGCGTTCGCGCGCTCGTTGTGGCTGGGTGGCGACCAGCCGCGCATGCTGCGCCTGGAGGACGAGAAGGTATTGGTCGGCGTGCAGCAGGTGCAGCCGCCGGTGCTGCTGGAGTACGACAAGGACTGGCAGCTGGCATCGATGTACCTGGAGAACACCTCGCGCAAGTTCGAGGAGGCCGACCCCACGCATCGCCTGGCCTACGTGGACCGCTGCACCGCCTTCGAGGACGGCTCGGCCGACGGCCAGTGGTGTGCGCTGCTGGTCGATGCCGACCAGGGCATGCGCATGTTCCGCGACGCGCAGCTGCGCCGTGGCATCGCCATCGATGCACCGCTGCAGCCGTTCACCGGGCCACGCCCGAGCGTGCGCCAGTCGCGCATGATCAGCCGCCAGCCCAGCCACGCCAAGCCGGGCCAGTACGTGCTGGAGCTGTACGCCGCGCAGCGGCCCACGCGTGCGTTCTGGGTGGAAGCGGTGTCCTCCAGCCGCAAGGTGGTGCTGGCCCAGCAATGGGTGCAACCGGACAGCCAGGGACGCATCACCATGCCGGTGGGCGTGGACCATGACATCGACGACCTGGAGATCCGCGCCTGGCTCAGCCATGCCGAGTCACTGGCGGTGGAAGGCTATGCGCTGCTGCCGGCACCGACGGGGTTCCCGCGCTCCTGAGGGCGCGGGAAGCAACCCGGGCGCTGCACCGCCGGGCGGGGTTTGAGACGATCCGGTGGCTTCGCGGCCAAGGCCGCGCCTGCCGACCCCGATGCGCATGACGGTGTCGCCCCCTCCCTTTGCCGCAGGCAAGGGGAGGGTTGGGGAGGGGTGAGCCGTTCGGCGATGGGGTGCGGCCGAGGCCGCGCCTACGGCTGGGGGTCGCGGACCAGGTGGATATCGGTCGGCGTGACCAATGCGATGCCGTTCGCCGCACACTGCTCCAATAGCTCGAACAGCAGCGCACTGCGCGTGCCGTACACGCTCCGCGCCGACGGCACATAGGCGAAGCTGTTGATCGCGACCAGCCCGCCGTTGATCGAATCGATGAACACCGACGGCGCCGGCTCGCTCAGCACGGTTTCGTCGGCCGCGTAGATGTCCAGCATCAGGCCGCGCAGCTTGCCCACGTCGGTACCCAGCGGCACCGAGAACTGGATCTGGATCCGCCCCAGCGCATTGGCCATGGTCATGTTGCGGATGGTCTTGGTGATCAGTTCGGAGTTCGGCACGATCAGCGTGGACTTGTCGCCCACCTGGATCTCGGTCGAACGCACCGAGATGCGGCGGATGTCGCCCTCCTGGTCGCCGATCTTCACCCAGTCGCCGATCTTGACCGGGCGCTCGGCCAACAGGATCAGGCCGGACACGAAGTTCTGGGTGATCGCCTGCAGGCCGAAGCCGATGCCCACCGACAGGGCGCTGGCCAGCAGCGCCAGTTTCTCGAAGCCGATGCCCAGCGTCGCCAGTGCCCACAAGGCCGCCAGCACGATGCCGGTGTAATGGGCCACGGTGCTGATCGAGTTGCGCGCGCCGGTGTCCAGGTCGGTCTTGGGCAGGTAGGTCTCGGTCAGCCAGCGCTGCACCACGCGCATCAGCGCCAGCCCGCACAACAGCACCACGATCGCCCAGAACACCGACGACGGCCGCAGCACGCTGCCGCCGATCCGGACCCCGCCGGCCAGCGCCTGCACCCAGTCGTACAGCACGCTGACATTGCCGAACGGCGCCACCACGGCGGTGATGCCGACGATCACCAGCACCACCCGCAGCGTCGCCGACACCAGCACCCCGCCCTGCTCCAGCCGTCCCGGCGGCAGGCCGGTGGACAGCCGCAGCGTGCGCCCGATGGCGCTCTCCGGCGCCAGCAGCCACAGCGCGAAGTCATCGGCGAACTTCATCAGCAACTGCGTGGCCAGCACCACCACGGTCACCCACACCATCTGCTGCGCGGTGAACATGGCGAAGTTCAGGTAACCCAGCAAGGTGGCGATCAACGCGCCGAACACGGCCAGGTGGCCACCCAGCCGCGCCACCACCAGCCAGCCGCTGCGCGACCCGCGCGTGGCGTGCGGCTTGCCCGCCGCCTCGGCCTCCTGCTCGGCCTGCGCGGCCTCGGCCGACCGGCGCCGGTGCAGGGCGGCAAGCGTGGCCAGCATGCTCATGATCAGGCCGACGTAGGTCAGCGCGATCAGCCCGTCCAGGGTGATCGTGCCCACGTTCGAGGTCAGTGCCGCGCGGCTGACCGCGCGCATCAGCATGGTCAACCAGGTCAGCCAGGCCGCGCCCCAGGCGAAGCGGCGCAGGCGCACCGCCGCCAGGTCATCGATGTCCAGCAACCGCCAAGATGGTCGGGTCGGCACCAGCAGGCACGCGGCCAGCGCAGCGATGAAGGCAGCGATGAAGGTGGCCACCACGAAGGTGTCGGCCACCGACACCAGCCGTGGCGCGATCGCCGAGATCGCATCCAGGCTGCCGACCAGCAGCTTGGCCGCCAGTCCCGGCAGCAGCGTGCCGACCAGCAGCAGCCACACCGCCAGACCGGTGCGACGCACCCGCCCTGCCGGCGCACGCTCGGATGCGGCGTAGCGCCGCCCCAGGTGGCGCAGCCACAAGCGCAGCGGGAACACCATCAACAGGGCCATCACCGCACCGGCCAGCGGCACGGTCCAGCCGTGTTTCGCGGTTGCCCTGGACAGGCCGTCGCGCGCCTGCTGGCCCAGCGACTGCAGCCGCGACAGGTCATCGGGCAGGTGCTGGGCGAACTCGCGCCACAGCGTCGGCGACAACGGCGATGCCACCTTGCGGCCCAACTGCTCGCCCAGCAGCTGGGCGCGCATCTTCTCGATCGATTCGCTCTGCTGGCGTGCGTCCTCGGCCAGCAGCTTGCCACGCGCGATGTCGCTGTTGAGGTCGCTGCGCTGCTTGTCCAGCGCCTTACGCTGGCGGGCGATGTCCTGGTCCTCGCCGCCTTCGGGCACCGGCCCGAGCAGCGCGATGCGCGCGTCCAGCGCCTCCAGGTCCGGCTGCAGCGCCTGCACGCTGGCCTCGGCGTCACGCTGGGCCTGGCTGGCCTGGTCGACGAGGGTCTTCAGCGTTTCCTGTGCATCGGCGTCATTGACCGCACGCTTGACCGCATCCAGCGCACGCGAGGCCTTCTCGATGCGGGCCTGCGGCGTCAGCGTGGCGGCGCTGCCCGCATCGGGCGCGGCCCAGGCAATGCCGGCCGGTACGCCGGCGCCGATCAGGACAGTGGCAAGCATGGCCGCACGCAACGGCTGCAACAGGCAGGACAGGAACAAGGGCACGCACCGGAACGCGCGGACCACCGCGCATGGCGCGACTATAGAACAGGCCACGTCCAGATCATGCGAACCATCCGCTGCTTCGCGCCGGCACGCCTCAATACATCGCGCGCAGCTCGGCGATATGCGGCGCGTTGAGCGCGTAGATCTCCTGGAATTCCTCCTCGGTCAACTCGTCCGGCGCGTACACCGCCACCGGGTCGAATTCCGGTCCATCGGACGGGGGTTGGTGCGGCCCGGCGCGCAGCGAGAAGCCGTGCCCTTCGTACTCCACCCGCGCCGGCAGTGATTCCCAGCGCTCGCGCGCGAAACGGTTCTGGCCCTTGAGCAGTATCACTGCGTACATGGATTTCTCCCGCTGACGGATGGCACCAGCCTAAGCCCGCCAGGTTCAAGCCCGGGTTAACGGCGCCACGCACCGGCATGGCCGCTGCGCACGGCACGCCAAGCTTGCCGAAAAGGGGTATGCCGGCCACAACCCCTTCACCGCTGCTGGCCTATAGCTGGACTCCCGAGGCCCGACCGCCGTTGCACCATGCGCAAGCTTCCGCCCCTGCCCACCGTGTCGTCGCTGGAGCTCCAGCGCTACCTGGGCACGTGGTACGAAATCGACCGGTTGCCGCTGCAGCACGAACCCCGGGATGCCACCGACGTCAGCGCCTTCTACTCGCTCAACGACGACGGCAGCCTGCGCGTGCAGAACCGCTGCCTGCACCATGGCGAGCTGGAGGAAGCGATCGGCCAGGCGTGGCCGGTGGATGGCAACAACAGCAGGCTGGAAGTGAGCTTCCCCACCCACGACGCACGCGCGGCGCCCTGGGGCGTGGGCGACTACTGGGTGATCCAGCTGGACCGCAGCTATTCCACCGCGCTGGTCGGCAGCCCCGACCGGCACTCGCTGTGGCTGCTGGCGCGCCAGCCGGAGATGGACGAGACCACCCGCCGCCACTACATCGCCTACGCCCGCCAGAACGGCTTCGACGTGGACGAACTGATCCACACCCCGCACACCGGGCACCGCACGGCATGAACCGGCACCGGCGGCCATGGACCTGAAAAGCGGCTATCCGTTCTGGGCGATCCGCAATGGCCTGATGCAGGCGTTCCCGCGGCTGGAGCGCGACCTGCACTGCGAGGTGGTGGTCATCGGCGGCGGCATCACCGGCGCGCTGATCGGCGAGCGGCTGGGCCGCCACGGCCATGAGGTCGTGGTGGTGGAACAACGCGACATCGGCTGGGGCTCCACCGCGGCCAGCACCGCCCTGCTGCAGTACGAGATCGACACGCCGATGTCCGAACTGGCCCGCCGCTTCGGGCTGGAGGCCGCGCTGCAGGCGTACCGGGCCTGCGCCGAGGCCGTCGGCGAACTGGGCGAACTCGCCGGGCAGGTCCGCAACGTGGATTTCCAGCGCGCCGGCAGCCTGTACTACGCCAGCCGGCGCAGGGACCTGGGCCCCTTGATCGACGAGTTCGAACTGCGCCAACGGCACGGCCTGGCCGTGCACTGGCTGGATGCGGCGGGCGTGCGGGAGCGCTTCGGCTTCACGGCCCCCGGGGCCATCCTCAGCGACGTGGCCGCGCGCATCGACCCCTACCGCATGACCTACCGGCTGCTGCGGCGGCTGCAACGCGCCGGTGGGCGGGTGCATGACCGCACCCGCATCGACGGCATCGAGGTACACCCGCGCAGCGTCCTGCTCCGTACCAGCGACGGCGTCAGCGTACGTTGCCGGCAAGTGGTCGTCGCCGCCGGCTACGCCAGCCAGCACTGGCTGACGCACAAGGTGGCCAGCAACCGCAGCAGCTATGCCTACGTCACCGACCCGTTGCCACGGGACATGCTCGGTCCGCTCGCCTCCACCCTGGTGTGGGAAACCGCGCGCCCGTACCTGTACCTGCGCAGCACCGCGGACCAGCGCCTGCTGGTCGGCGGCGACGACGACGCGGTCGACATCCCGGCCCGGCGCGATGCCCGCGTCGATCGCAAGGCACGCGGCCTGGCCGGCAAGGTCGCCGCGTTGTTCCCGCACCTGCAGGCGCCCCCTGCCTTCGCCTGGGCCGGCACCTTCGCCGAAACCGACGACGGCCTGCCCTTCTTCGGCCCGCACCCGCAATGGGGCCCGCGGGTCCATTTCGCGATGGCCTACGGCGGCAACGGCATCACCTACTCGATGACCGGCGCGGCCATCGTGCAGGCCGCGATCGAGCGCCGGAAGCATCCACTGGCGGCGCTGTACGCGTTCCAGCGGCGCGAACGTGGCCGGGGTGGCTGAACCTGGCAGGGGATGACAGGCATCATTCAAGCCGATTCTGGTAGCGTTCGGATGGCCCGTCATCCGCGGCGCGGCCTGCACCTGGAGTGATTCCCGTGATCCGATCCCCGCTGCTCCTCGCCCTGCTGCTGGCCCCGGTCGTTGCCCTGGCCAACGACCCAACCCCCGAATCACTGGACCTGAGCGTGCCGCAGGCGCCGATGCGCTACCTGGGCGACCCGTCCTACCAGCGCGATGCCCCTGGCACCTACTACGGCGACCACAGCGGGCGCGGCCTGCCGCGCAAGGCGGACCCGGATGCCCCCACCGTGGTGGACGACACGCTGCAGGTGCACGGCGCGGTAAGTACCGGCATCGGCTATTCCAAGGCCTACGGCAACAGCCACTGGAGCGCGGTGGACCTGAACCTGGGCAAGAACTACACCAACGACGACGGCAAGACCCGGCGCATGGATGTGAACATCCACCTCAGCAAGGGCGAGGGCGGCGGTCCGTTCGGTTACTACGGCCCCGGCCCCTGGGGCGGCTGGTAAGCACTCAGCTGCTGCAGCGCATCCACACGCAGTCGATGGCATCCAGCGCGATGTGCACCAGCAACCCTATGCCGAACAGGCGGGTGCGCCGCGGCACCGTCAGGCCCGCGTAGACGGCCACCGCCGGCGCGGTATGCAGCGGGTGGAAGCCCACGCTGCAGCGGTCCGGCGCGTAGATCGGGTCGGCCAGCAGGTGGTCCAGGTCGATCACCCAGCCCAGCAGCAGCAACAGCCACGCCTTGCCGAACTGCGGACGCCAGAACAGCCACGCCAGCAGGGCCGGCACCGCCACGTGCAGGCACAGGTGGATGGTCGCGCGCAGGCTCATCGCAAGCGGACCGGCCTCAGCCGGCCGTCTCCTGCAGGCTGCGCATGTCGATGACGAAGCGGTACTTCACGTCGGCGCGCTCCATGCGTTCGAAGGCCGCGTCGATGTCCTGCATCCGGATCTGCTCGCAGTCGGGGTAGATGCCGTTCTCGGCGCAGAAGGCGAGCAGCTCGGCGGTCTCGGCGATGCCACCGATCAGCGAACCACCCACCTGCTTGCGTCCGCGCACCAGCAAGCCGGCATCCAGGGGCGGCATCTCTTCCAGCGCACCGACGATCACCAGCCGTCCGCCCACGTCCAGCAACTTCACGTAGGGCTTGAGGTCATGCGACACCGGCACCGTGTCCAGGATCAGGTCCATCGACGCGGTGGCGGCCTTCATCGCCTCGGCATCGCGCGATACCAGCACGTGGTGGGCGCCAAGCGCGCGCGCATCCTCGGCCTTGCCAGCGCTGCCGGTGACCAGGGTGACCTCGCAGCCCAGCGCCACGCCCAGCTTGACCGCCATGTGGCCCAACCCGCCCAGGCCGATCACGCCCAGCCGGGTACCCAGGCCGGCGCCATGGCGACGCAGCGGCGACCAGCTGGTGATGCCGGCACACAGCAGCGGCGCGGCGCGGGCCAGGTCCAGCGCCGGCGGCAACGCGATGGCGAAGGCCTCGCGCACCACCATCGCCCGCGAATAGCCGCCCTGGGTGATCTCCCCGCTGACCCGGTCGCGGCCGTTGTAGGTCATGGTCACGCCGTGCCGGCAGAACTGTTCCTCGCCGTGGTGGCACTGGTCGCAATCCTGGCAACTGTCGACCATGCAGCCCACGCCGACCGCGTCGCCGACCTTGAGCCCCTTCACCGCCGGGCCGACCGCGCTGACGCGGCCGATGATCTCGTGCCCGGGCACCATCGGGTAGCGCGCCGAGCCCCAGTCATTGCGGGCCTGGTGCAGGTCGGAGTGGCACACCCCGCAGTACAGGATGTCGATGGCCACGTCGTCGGCGCGCAGCGCGCGGCGGTCGATCGCCAGCGGTTGCAGGGGCGTGCCGGAGGAAAGGGCGGCGTAGGCAAGCGTGCGCATGGGGCGGTATTCCAGCTGAATCGCCGGCAATTGTAGACGGCCCGGCCGGGGGCCGGCGTTACACTATGCAGCCGCCGGACGGTCCCGCGCGGCCGTTCCGGAGTGGCAATGATCAACAACGACGTACTGCGCAGCATCCGCTACATGCTCGACCTGAGCGATGCCATGGTGGTGGACACCATCCTGCTGGCCGACCCCGGTTTCGCGGTGGACCAGGCCCAGGTGCATGACTTCCTGCGCAAGGATGACGAGCCCCTGTTCGAGACCTGCCCGGACGCGGTGCTGGCGCGCTTCCTCGATGGCCTGATCTACCACTACCGTGGCCGCGACGAATCGCAGCCGCAGCGCCCGCCGGAAAAGCGCGTCACCAACAACATCGTGCTGAAGAAGCTGCGCGTGGCCTTCGAGCTGAAGGACGTGGACATGCATGCGATCTTCGAAGCCGCCGGCTTCCCGATGTCCAAGCCGGAACTGTCGGCGCTGTTCCGCCAGCCGGACCACAAGAACTACCGCGAATGCGGCGACCAGGCCCTGCGCAACTTCCTCAAGGGCCTGACCCAGCGGGTACGCCCGTAGGAGCGGCCTTGGCCGCGAAGCACGTGATGCCCCAACGATGCCGGCCTGGCCACTGGAGTCGCGCCTGCCGGCGGTGCCGGGTTCAACGGATGCGGTAGACGCGCGCCTTGGGCAGGTCCTCGTCGACCTGCAGGAACCAGCGGCCGGCGATGCCCGGCACCACCTGGATCTCCGGCGACTGCAGGGTCTGGCGCAGGCGCATCTGGCCCTTGAGCACCCGCCATTGCTGGCCGTTGTCCAGCATGAACACCGTGCCCGGCTCCCAGCCTTCCACCGCGCCCTGCACCCTGGCCTGCACCGGGCCTTCTTCCAGGCCGATCTGCATCGGTGCCGGCACCGGCAGCGCCGTCGTTGCCGCCGGCGCCGCGGCGTCGGCCTCGCCCAGCATGCGGTTGAGCAACTGCAGTTGCTGCGCGCTCAGCCCGACCTCACGCAGCTGCTCGGCACTGAGCCGCTGTTCCAGCGGGACGTAGTCGCGCTGGGCCCAGGCCAGCGGCGTGGTCAGCAACAGCAAGGCGGCAAGCAGCAGGCGGGTCTTCATGGCAGCGATTGTTTGGGATCGCCGTGCACGATGCTGCAGTTTGGTTACCGTTGGATTACAAGGGCGGATTGCCCTCACCCCAACCCCTCTCCCGCCTGCGGGAGAGGGGCTCAGCCCAGCGCGTGTTGAGGCGAGTCTGCGCCGCTGCAGCGTTTGAAGCCCCTCTCCCGCCAGCGGGAGAGGGGTTGGGGTGAGGGCCGCCCTTCAATCAAGCAAAAAAAGAAAGGCCCGGCAATGCCGGGCCTTTCTCTGTGCAACAGGTACGAACGTCTTACCAGCTGAAGCGCGGGCCGACGGTCCATTCCTTGTCGCCGTGGCGGTTCATCTTGATGTCGCCGTTGATGCCCCAGTTCTGGTTCAACTTCACCTGGCCACCCAGGCGGCCGTAGAACTGGCCACCGTCCAGCGGCTCCACGCCGTGCTTCTTGTCGAAGTCTTCGTAGCCAGCCAGAGCATAGACTTCGGCGTGCTGGCCGAACGCGGTGCGGATGCCGGCTTCAGCGCTGTAGCCGTTGAAGTCCAGGTCGGCGTAACGCAGGTCCAGCTTCTGGTAGGCCGCGCGCGCAACGAAGTCGGTGCTGTTGGCGATTTCCTTGTTGAAGCCAACGCCGACGCGCCACTGGTTGAAGCGGGCGTTGGTGTGGTCGATTTCCTGACGGTCGAAATCACCGAACACGTGGAAGTTCTGGTGGAACGCCCAGGAGCCCTTCACGCCCCAACCATCGGCCTTGCCGCCATCGATGTCGGTCTTGGCGTAGTCCGCTTCAGCGTAGTTGTAGGACAGGCCTTCGGCGGCCGAAGCAGCGAACGGGAGAGCGGCTGCCAGGGCCAGAGCGATCAACGAAGTCTTCATGGGTACACCTTATTCGTATGGGGATTACAGACTTGATGGCACGCAGCGATGAGGGCTGCTGCGTACGTCCGGATGTAATTTTTCCGTTAGTCACCCCAACCCATCCTGAAACCATGGGCCACGAAGAACACGTTTTTTAGGCTTCCATTCAGGCGTTTTCTGCCACGCGCGCACCGCGCGCCGCATTTCATTCAGCCATGCATCCGCTGCATGAAGAATCAATGCCCGTGCGCGCCACCGACTTTGCCGAATGTGGTGGGAAGCGGTGTTTCCAGCAATGGCACGCCGGTCTCGATGTCACGCAGGATCGGGCAGTCGGGGCGCTCGTCGCCTGCGCAGCAGTCGGCCAGCGCCTGCACGGTGCGCACCATCTCCTGCAATTCGGTGATGCGCTGCTGCAGTACCTGCACGTGCTCCAGCGCCATGCGCTTGACGTCGGCGCTGTGGCGCGAGCGGTCCTGCCACAGCTGCAGCAGCTCGGCGATGCGTTCGACGCTGAAGCCCATGTCACGCGAACGCTTGATGAAGCCCAGCGTGTGGATGTCGCGCGGGCCGTACATGCGGTAGCCCGACTCGGTGCGGGCCACCGGCCCGATCAGGCCGGTGTCCTCGTAGTAGCGGATCATCTTGGCGGAGATGCCGCTGGCTTTGGCCGCCTGGCCGATGTTAATGCTTGCTTCCATCCTCGTCTCCCTCAACCCTTGGTCGGCTGGAAGCGCTTGAGCCGCAGCGCATTGCCCAGCACGAACACCGAGGACAACGCCATCGCGCCGGCGGCGAACACCGGCGAGAGCAGGACGCCCCAGTGCGGATACAACGCGCCCGCGGCCACCGGGATGAGCGCGATGTTGTAGGCGAACGCCCAGAACAGGTTCTGGCCGATGTTGCCCATTGTCGCCTTGCTCAGCGCGATGGCGTTGGGCACGCCCTGCAGGCTGCCGGACATCAGCACCACGTCGGCGGCCTCGATGGCCACGTCGGTACCGGTGCCGATCGCCATGCCGACGTCGGCCTCGGCCAGCGCCGGCGCGTCGTTGATGCCATCGCCCACGTAGGCCAGGCGGCCATGCGCGGCCTTGAGCCGGCGCACCGCCTCGACCTTGCCGTCCGGCAGCACCTCGGCCACCACTTCGTCGATGCCCAGCTCGCGTGCGATGGCTTCGGCGGTGCGGCGGTTGTCGCCGGTGATCATCGCCACCTTCAGGCCCAGCGCATGCAGGCTGGCGATGGCGGCGCGGGTGTCGTGCTTGATCGGGTCGGAGACGGCGATGATCGCCGCCAGGCGGCCATCGATGGCGGCGTACAGCGGGCTCTTGCCCTCCTCGCCCAGGCGCTTGGCGTCCTGGCCGAATACCGCCACGTCCAGCCCCAGGGTCTGCATGAAGCGGTCCGCGCCCACTTCCACGCGCATGCCGCCGGCCTGGGCGCGCACGCCGTAGCCGGTGACCGATTCGAATGCCTCCACCGCCGGCAACTGCAGCCCTTCCTGCTGGGCCGCACCGACGATGGCACGAGCGATGGGGTGTTCGGAGCGGTCTTCCACCGCGGCGACGCGGGCCAGCACGTCGGCGCGTGCAAAGCCGTCGGCCAGCTGCAGGTCGGTCAGCACCGGACGGCCTTCGGTCAGCGTGCCGGTCTTGTCCACCGCCACCACCTGCGCTTCCTTCAACAGCTGCAGCGCTTCACCCTTGCGGAACAGCACGCCCAGCTCCGCGCCACGGCCGGTGCCGACCATGATCGAGGTCGGCGTGGCCAGGCCCATCGCACACGGGCAGGCGATGATCAGCACCGCCACCGCGTTGACCAGGCCGAAGGTCAGCGCCGGCTGCGGGCCGAACAGCAACCACACCACGAAGGTGAGCAGCGCCAGGCCCATCACCGCCGGCACGAACCACAGGGTGATGCGATCCACCAGCGTCTGGATCGGCAACTTGGCGGTCTGCGCCTGCTCGACCATGCGGATGATCTGCGCCAGCACCGTGGCACCGCCCACCGCCGTGGCACGCACGCCGAGCGTGCCGGTCTGGTTGACGGTGCCGCCGATGACGGTGCCGCCCGGTGCCTTGCGCACCGGCACCGGCTCGCCGCTGATCATCGATTCGTCGATGTAGCTCTCGCCGTCGATCACCTCGCCATCCACCGCGATGCGTTCGCCCGGGCGCACATCGATGACGTCACCGCTGGCGATCTGTTCCAGCGGCAGCTCGACCACGCTGCCGTCGCGGCGTACGCGGGCGGTCTTGGCCTGCAGCGTCAGCAGACGCTTGATGGCCTCGGAGGTACGTCCCTTGGCCTTGGCCTCGAGCATGCGGCCGAGCAGGATCAGGGTGACGATCACCGCCGCTGCTTCGTAGTAGACGTTGACCGTGCCGGCCGGCAACAGGCGCGGCGCGAACGTGGCCACCAGCGAGAACCCGTAGGCTGCCAGCGTGCCCACCGCGACCAGCGAGTTCATGTCCGGGGCGGCGCGCAGCAGCGCCGGGATGCCCTTCTGGTAGAAGCGACGGCCCGGCAGCACCAGCACCAGCGTGGTCAGCACGAACTGCAGCAACCAGCTGTTCTGCGTGCCCAGCGTGCCGGCGATGAAGTGGTGGAAGGCCGGCACCAGGTGCCCGCCCATTTCCAACGCGAACACCGGCAGGGTCAACACCGCGGCCAGCAGCAGGTCGCGCTTGAGCACGCGCAGTTCATCGGCATGCCGCTGTGCCTGGGCATCCTCGCTGGCACCGGCCGGGTCGACGCGGCTGGCGGTGTAGCCGGCCCTGGCGACGGCGGCGATCAGCGCACCGGCGTCCAGCGCCGCATCACCCTGAACGCTGGCGCGTTCGGTGGCCAGGTTGACGCTGGCCGACTGCACGCCCGGCACCGCCTTCAGCGCGCGCTCCACGCGGCCCACGCACGAGGCGCAGGTCATGCCTTCGATCACCAGTTCCACCGGCGCCGGCGCGCTCACCTCGTAGCCCACCTTGCGCACCGCCTGCACCAGCACCTGGCGCTCGACGCTGCCATCGGTCTGCACGCTGGCGCGTTCGGTGGCCAGGTTGACGCTGGCCTGTCGCACGCCGGGCACCGCCTTGAGCGCGCGCTCTACCCGGCCCACGCAGGAAGCGCAGGTCATGCCTTCGATCATCAGGTCCTGGTGGCCGGGCTGGCCGGCGTTTGCCGTGGTCATCGGCGTGTCTCCATGGGTGGTCGGCTGCACCTTAAAGGTTCCCATGATGGGAAGGTCAAGCAGCCTGAAGGCCGGGCCAACCGCCGCCATTCATGGGCCGATGGCGCTTGACCTTGCCACCGTGGCAAGGCGCATCCTTGCCGCCCATCCACAGGAGCTCCCCATGAAACTGCATATCGAAAGCATGACCTGCGGCGGCTGCGCGCGCAGCGTGACCGCCACGGTGAAGGACATCGATCCGGCCGCGACGGTGGACATCGACCTGCCCACCAAGACCGTGCAGATCCAGTCGGCGCAGCCGCTGGCGCGTTTCACCCAGGCCCTGGATGAAGCAGGTTTCCCGCCGCAGGTAGAGGGCTGACCCCCGAACGCACCGCCCTGCCCCCTCCCTTTGCGCAGCAAGGGGAGGGTTGGGGAGGGGTGCTGTTTTGCGTTTGCTTCGGGCGCTGCCGGTTTCCCGCCGAGGCCGCGCCTACGGCTGTGCGGGGGCGCGCTTCCAGACTTCGCGCTCGACCCGGCGCTGCCCTTCCCAGCGTTCCAGCGTCCACACATCGCCTTCCAGCGTGTAGCGGAAGGTGTAGGTACCTCCATTTTCCAGCGGGTAGGACGCCATCAGCGGGGTTTCCACGTACTGGCCCGCCTCGGCCTGCCAACGGCCCGAGCCGCCCGCCCAGAACGTGCCGGCGCGGGTCGTGGTGAAGGCGAAGCGGCCATCGGCCAGCAGCTTGGTGCCGGCCAGCTTCAGGCTGGCGTAGTCGACCACCGCGCCTTCGGCATTGATGGACTCACCGGACTGCAACTCCCACGCGCCATCCAGGCGGGCGTCGTTGGCCGAAGCCGCCCACGCCACCAGCAGCAGTGGCACTGCAAGACAGGAACGCAACGGCATCGGTCACTCCGGTGGATGAACAGGCCCGAATTGTGCGCAACCCGATGCGCTCCAGGCCAACATCGGTGCATCGGTAACCGTTGTCCCCGGGCGGTATCATGGGCACATCCCTGAAAATGGCGAATGTCCACGTGCAGACCCTGCTGACCCCGGTATCGATTGGCGAACTGATCGACAAGATCACCATCCTGGAGATCAAGGCCGAGCGCATCACCGAGGCCGGCAAGCTGGCCAACGTGCGCACCGAACTGGATGGCCTGTGGCCGCTGTGGCTGGAACAGCAGGCCGCGCGCCCGGCGCTGGCGGCATTGAAGGACCAGCTCAAGGCCATCAACGAGCGCATGTGGGACATCCAGGACGCCCTGCGCGCCAAGGAATCGCAGCAGGATTTCGGTGCCGAGTTCATCACCCTGGCGCGTGGCGTCTACGGCACCAACGGCGAGCGCATCGTGGTCAAGAACGAGATCAACCGCGTCGCCGGCTCGGCGCTGGTGGAAGAAAAGCAGTACCAGGGCGAATAAGCCCCCGCCACGCGGGCATGCCCTTCCCCGCCCCTGCGCCGACGGCACAGGGGCGCGGTTCGGCTAGAACGCCAGCTGCGCCCACAGGCCGGCTTCGTGGCTTTCCAGCGTGCGGCCGGTGGTGCGCTGCTCCACGCGCTTGCCGACCATCGCCAGGCGCAGGTGGCCGTTGGGCTTCCACTCCACGCCCAACTGGTCATAGCGCTCGCGCGTGCGCGGGTCGATGTCCAGGCTCATGCGGGTTTGCTCGTGGCGGGCGAACAGCGCGTAGGCGGGCGTCAACCGGTAGCTCGCCCAGGCCGACCAGCCACGCTGGTCGTCGCTGCCGGGCCGGGTGATTCGGTTCCAGTCCTGTGCGTGGAAATACTGCGCGCCAACGCGGCCGCGCTCGCCCACCCAACTGGCCATCGCGTTCCAGCGCTGCGCAGTATGTTCGCGCGGGCGGTTGCCGGCATCCTGCGCACGGGTGCCACGGTACCCGCCTGCCGCCAGCTCGACGCCCTTGGCCGGCATCCATCCGACCCGCGCCTCGACATCCGCGCGCCGGCCCAGGCGCGGCTTCTGGTAACCGCCGCCGGTCACCACCGAGGCGGCGTACACCAGGTCCCCGCGGCTGTACTGGCCGTGCACGCCGTAATCGGCCGTGCTCCCCATCCGGGTCCGCGCGATCAGGCCGGCGTCGACGTAGCGAAACCCCTCGCGCGCCGACTCCTGCTGGATCCACGGCAACGGCGCATTGCCCAGCCGCAGCCAGCTGCCCTTGCCGAAACTGCGCTGCAGGTAGGCGTGGCGCAGCCACAGGTCGCTGGCCTGGCTGTTGCGCAGCCACTGCAGGTCGGTGGTGACCTGCATGGACCAACGCTCGTTGAAACGGTGGTCCACGTTGATGAAGGTGCGCTTGAGGTCGACGGCCAGGCCTTCGTCGTCACGGGTGACACCATCACGGTCGAGCTGGCTGGCGTTGACGAAGATCTGGGTGGAAACGCGGGTGGCCGGGGCGGTGTCCTGTGCCAGCGCGGCCATCGGCATGCACAGGGCGGCCAGGGCCAGCGCGGCGCGGTGGGGGAGGTGCATCGTCGTTCCTTGCAGGAGCGCGCGCCATGCGGGCCGGGCGCCGGGTCGGGTTGGGGGCATCCGGCGGCAGTGGGCGACCGGGCCGGACAGGGCATCCCCCCATAGCGGCAGGCGTGGACGTTCATTGAGCGGACCCGCCCGCCCCGGGGGGGGACGGGGGAATTGTCCGCAGCCGCTGCGCCGGCCAGGCTGACAAAGATCAACCCCGTGCCGATCCGGCCGCGGCAGGCCCGCCCCGTTTGCGCGGGCGCAACATCCGCCGGCGCATACTCGGGCCACCGTCCGATGTCCCCCGCAGGAGGTGCCCCATGTCCTACGTCGATGGTTTCCTGGCCGCCGTGCCGCAGGCCAACAAGGACCGCTTCATCGCCCATGCCAAGCTCGCCGATGCGCTGTTCATCGAGTACGGTGCGCTGCGCGTGACCGAGTGCTGGGCCGACGACGTGCCGCATGGCCAGCTCACCGATTTCCACCGCGCCGTGCAGGCCGGCGCGGATGAGGCCGTGGTGTTCTCGTGGATCGAATGGCCGGACAAGGAGACCCGCGATGCCGGCATGCGCAGGATGATGGAGGACCCGCGCATGGATCCGGCCAACAACCCGATGCCGTTCGATGGCAAGCGCGTGGTGTACGGCGGGTTCCTGCCGGTGCTGCACATGGGCCAGTGACGGCCACCAGGCAGCGCCCATGAAAAAGGCCAGGCGTCAGCCTGGCCTTGGACCTCGTGGCGGGCGGGTCAGGCCCCGGCGTTGGCGCGGGACTGCTGGCTGGCCTGCAGTGCTACGGTCTTGATCGAAAGGCACTCCGGGCAGACCCGTTCCAGCACCTTGATCACCGGCGCGTACACCGCCTTGCACTTCATGCACTGGACCCTTCCAGTCGTGTTGGCTTCCATGAGCCTCCCTCTTTCTCGTTTCAACTGACCCGATATGGGGGATGCCGCACGGGATTTCAAGCCCCCGCGCCGTCGCTGGCCGTCATTGCTGCATGCCGAGCACGTAGACCACCACCAGCAACACCGCCAGCGCCGCCACCACCGCGAAGAAGATCTTCCATGCGCTGTAGGGGCGTTCACCGGCGATCTGCCCGGTATAGCCATTGCCCAGCACCTGGAAGCTGCGCGAGCCGTAGGTGTAGCTGACCAGCCACACCGGCACCAGGATGTGCTTGAAGGTGCGGTTGCTGTAGTCGGCGCGCACCTGCAGGTTGCGGTGGGTATCGCCGGGCACCTGTTCGGCGCACAACGCGCGGGTCTGCTCCTGCATCTGTGCCTGCCCGCGCTGCGCGGCCTGGCGCAGGTCCACCTGGTAACGCTCCACCGTCCAGCCGCGCACGAACTCCGGCGTGTACGGCTTCAGGTCGGTAGTCGTCGGGAACTGGCCGATCTTCTGCAGCAACGCCGGGTGCACGCCCACGGTGCCGGGCACCAGTTCGTCGTCGAAGAAATGCTGCAGCGAACCGGCGGCCGGCTCCCAGCGGGTGCGCTGCTCCTGGCGGGTCTGGGTGTTGCCCTGCGAGTCGCGGTAGCTGACGGTCACGTAGTAGTGGTAGCCGGCCTCGGCCGTCCACTGCGCGGCCACGTGTGCGTCGAAGGTCCAGTACGGCAGGTACATGCCCTTGAGCGTATCGGTCAGCGCGGCGGTCTTGAGCCGGTTGGGCGCGAACCAGCGCGTGCCGTACCACGCGCGGATCGCATCACGCACCTGGCCGTCGCTGATGCGGAACGGCAGCACGCTCTGCGGGGTGATCGCATCGCCGAGCGTTTCGTGGGCGATGATCTGCGGCGAGCCGCAGAACTCGCAGCGGTCGGCGACCTTGCCATCGACGAACACCGAGATCGCATGGCAGCTCTGGCATTGCACCTCGCGCGGCTGCGTACCGTAACCACGCTGCGCCGGTGGCGTGGCGGCCATGCTCTGCAGCATGCCGAGCACGCCCCCAGGGCCCTTGCCGTCCTGCGGCAGCGGTGGCGGCTGCGTGGCGGCATCGGCCTGCATCCGCGCCAGGGCCTGGAGCAGGTCCAGCTCGACCACGCCGGCGCTGCCATCGCCATCACCCTGCGCGGCCTCGGACAGCGGCACGACGGTGCCGCAGTACGGGCAGACCAGCGCCTGCTTGGCGGCATTCCATTGCAGATCCCCGCCGCATTCCGGGCAGGGATGTTTGCCCACCGTTGCGTTGTTCATCAGCCGCGCAGGAACTCTTCCAGTGCCGAACGCGCGATGCGGGTGGCGTTGCCGATCCTGCGCGCCTTCAGGTCACCGGCGGCGATGGCGGCCATCACGTCCTCCACCGACACCGACAACGCCTGCGCGGCCTGTTCCGGGGTCAGCACGTCCAGCGCCGGGGCGCCGGCATCGGCCGCCGGCAACGGCGGTGGTACCGCGGCGCCCGCCGCGGGCGCGGCCGGCGACTGCATGCCGCGCATCATTTCCTGCGCGATGCCGAAACCCACCGCCATCTGCGCCGGCACCGCGGCCGAGGCGTCGCCGCCGGACCCCATCGCGCTGCCCATCTGGAACTTGACGTAATCGTTGAGGTTGCCGACCACGCCCATGCTCGAGCGCGCATCGATGGCCTTCTCCACCTCCGGCGGCACCGACACGTTCTCCAGCACGAAGCTGGTGATCTCGATGCCGTACTTGCCGGTCATGGCCGGGTTGATGATCGGCAGCAGCGCGTCGCCCAGCTCGCTGTAGCGCGAGGCCACGTCCAGCGCCGGCACCTTGGCCGTGGCCAGTGCCTCGGTGAACACGCTGACGATGCGCGAACGCATGGTGTCGGCGAACTCGTCCAGGCGGAAATTCTGGTCGGTGCCGGCCACTTCCTTGAGGAATTTTGGCGGGTCGACGATACGGAAGTCGTAGGTGCCGAACGCGCGCAGGCGCACCACGCCGAAGTCGGCGTCGCGCATCATCACCGGGTTGGCGGTGCCCCACTTGTTGCCGGTGAACAGGCGTGTGTTGAGGTAGTAGACGTCGCACTTGAACGGCGACTCGAAGCCGTACTTCCAGCCCAGGATGGTGGACAGCACCGGGATGTTCTGGGTGCTCAGGGTGTGCTTGCCGGGGCCGAACAGATCGGCGTACTGGCCGGCGGCCACGAACTGCACCATCTGCGATTCGCGCACGATCAGCTGCGCGCCGTTCTTGATCTGGCGGTCGTCATCGGGCCAGCGGTAGGACAGCGTGTCACGCGAGTCATCGGTCCATTCGATGATCTCGATCAGTTCCTTCTTGATGAAGTCCAGAATGCTCATGGCGGTTCCCCGGTCGACGAAGGCTCGATTCTACGGCCAGCACGGACAAACCAACATGACGCCATGCAGACATCCCGCGGCGCACCATGGCACCACTCTCCCGGCCGCCGGAACCTGCCATGCGGATCCTCACGCTGTTGCTGACCACCCTGTTCGGACTGGCACTGGCCATCGGCGGTGCCTGGCTGCTGTCCCTGCGCGGCAGCCCGTTCTACCTGTTCAGTGGCTTGGTGCTGCTAGGCGTGGCCTGGGGCCTGTGGCGGCACCGCCGCTGGGCGAGCTGGCTGTACGCCGGTTGGCTGCTGGTGCTGCTGGCCTGGTCGCTGTGGGAGGCCGGGCTGTACTGGTGGCCGTTGGCCACCCGGCTCGGCGTGCCGGCCCTGCTCGGGCTGCTGATCGCGCTGCCGGCGGCCCGCCGGTCCAGCCCGCACGGCTATACCGGGCCGTCCGGCGCGCCGGTGCTACTGGCGGCGTTGCTGGTGGCCGCGGTCGCCTTCGCCGGCATCCCCCGTCACCTGCACGAGACACGCGGCACGCTGCCGATGGCCATCGTCAACGCGGACGCCGCGCTCGGCGATGCCCCGCAACCGGACGGTGAGTGGCAGGCCTACGGGCGCAGCGGCTACGGCCAGCGGTTCTCGCCGCTGACGCAGATCACCCCGGCAAACGTCGGCCAGCTGCAGCTGGCCTGGCAGATGCGCACCGGCGACCTCCGCGGCCCCGACGACGTGGGTGAAACCACGTATGAAGTCACGCCGCTGAAGATCGGCGACACGCTGTACCTGTGCACGCCGCACAGCCTGGCCATCGCACTGGACGCCGATACCGGCAAGGAACGCTGGCGCTTCGATCCGGGGGCGGGCATGGAACCACAGCGCCAGCACCAGACCTGCCGCGGCCTGTCCTATTTCGTCGACCCGCCCGCGCCCGGCGCCACCGCGGCCACCGCCTGCGCCGCGCGCGTGTTCCTGCCCAGCGCCGATGCCAAGCTGCATGCCCTCGATGCCCGCACCGGCCAGCACTGCAGCGACTTCGCCGACAACGGCGTGCTCGACCTTACCCACAACATGCCGTTCAAGCAGGCCGGCTATTACTACTCGACCTCGCCACCGCTGATTGCCGGCGGCAAGGTGATCGTCGCCGGCGCGGTCAACGACGACTATGCGGTGAACTCGCCTTCCGGCGTGATCCGCGCCTACGACGTGCACAGCGGCCAGCTGCAGTGGAACTGGGACTCCGGCAACCCGGAGCAGACCGCCCCGCTCGACCCCAACGATCCCGCACAGGTCTACCATCCCAGCTCGCCGAACAGCTGGGCGGTGGCCAGCGCCGACGAGGCGCTGGGGCTGGCCTATTTCCCGATGGGCAACCGCACGCCCGACCAGTTGGGCATGTACCGCACCCCGGCCGAGGAAAAGTACGCCTCCTCGGTGGTGGCGCTGGACATCGCCACCGGCCAGGCGCGCTGGGTGCACCAGTTCGTGCACCACGACCTGTGGGACATGGATACCCCGGCACAACCGGTGCTGCTGGACCTGGACCTGCCACAGGGGCGCACGCCGGCGCTGGTGCAGCCGACCAAGCAGGGTGACGTATACGTGCTGGACCGCCGCGACGGCAGCGCGCTGCTGCCGGTCGGACAGCGCCCGGCATCGCGCCATGTGGACATCCCCGGGCAGACCACCGCGCCGACCCAGCCCTACTCCAGCCTGAGCTTCGAGCCGCCGGCGCTGCGCGAAGCGGACATGTGGGGCGCCAGCCTGATCGACCAGATGCTGTGCCGCATCCAGTTCCGCTCGTTGCGCTACGACGGCCGCTACACCCCGCCGACGCTGCAGGGCAGCCTGATCTACCCGGGCAACTTCGGCACCTTCAACTGGGGCAGCGTGGCGGTGGACCCGCGCCGCCAGGTGATGTTCGGCATGCCGACCTACCTGGCCTTCGTCTCGCGGCTGGTGCCCAAGCATGAAACCAGCGGCCGCCAGATGAACAAGGGCGAGCACGGGCTCAACGAGAACAAGGGCGCCGACTACGCGGTGGAGATGACGCCCTTCATGTCGCCGATCGGCGTGCCCTGCCAGGTGCCGCCGTGGGGCACGGTGGCCGCGGCCGACCTGCGCACCGGCACGATCGCCTACCAGTACCGCAACGGCACCATCCAGGACCTGTCACCGGTCCCGCTGCCGGTCCGTATCGGCGTGCCCGGCATCGGCGGGCCGATGCTGACCGCCACCGGCGTGGCCTTTCTCAGCGCGGCCACGGACGACAACTTCCGTGCCTATGACCTGGCCACCGGCAAGGTGCTGTGGAACGTGCGCATTCCCGCCGGCGGGCAGGCGACCCCGATGACCTACCTGGACAGCCAGGGCGAACAGGTGGTGCTGCTGGTGGCCGGCGGACACGGTTCCACTGGCACCAAGGCCGGTGACTACGTGCTGGCCTACAAGCTGAAGAAATAGCCCCGGGCGCATGCCCTCTCCCGGCTACGGGAGAGGGACCGGGCAGCGTCAGCCCAGGTCGATCCGCGGCACGTCATACCAGGCCGCGTCCGGGAAGCGCGCCTGCACCCACTGACGGATGAAGTTGCGGCTGTCGGCCGCGATCACCTCGTCGGTGCTGTCATCACGGCTGTTCCAGGCCACGCCGTGCAGCGCGATGCCGCGTGCGGCCAGCGCTTCCAGCGACAACAGGGTGTGGTTGATGCTGCCCAGCCGGCCCGAGGTCACCAGCAACACCGGCCAGCCCTTCTCCGCCACGTAGTCGATGGTCAGCAACTGCTCGGTGAGCGGCACCATCAGCCCCCCGGCACCCTCCAGCAACACCGTGCCATAGCGCGTGGCCAACGTCGCGGTGGCGCGCTCGATGGCGTCCAGGTCCAGCGTCCGCTGCTCCAGCCGCGCGGCCAGGTGCGGTGAGGCCGGGTAGGCGAACAGCACCGGCATGGTGGTGCCGTCGCGGTCCTCCTCGAACAACCCGGTGCCCATGATGCGCCGGTGCAGCAGGATGTCATCGGAGGCGCCCACGCAGCCGGTCTGCACCAGCTTCTGGGTGATCACGTCCTCGCCCTGCTCGGCCCATTGCCGGGCCAGCCAGCCGGTGACCACGGTCTTGCCGATCTCGGTGTCGATGCCGCTGACGAATACCACCTTGCCGCTCATGCGCGCAGGTCCTCCGCTTCCAGTCCCGCCACCAGCGCGACCATGCCGTCGCACAGCTGTTGCAGCTGCGCGTCGCTGATCACGTACGGCGGCATCACGTACACCAGCCGCCCGAACGGACGGATCCAGATGCCCTGTTCCAGCATGCGCTGCTGGATGCGCTCCAGCCGCACCGCGGCCTTCAGTTCGATCACGCCGATCGCGCCCAGCACGCGCACGTCGGCCACCTGCGGCAGCGCGCGCGCCGGTGCCAGCCGCTCGCGCAGGGTGGCCTCGATCGCGCCCACCCGGCCCTGCCAGTCCTGCGACAGCAGCAACTGCGTGGAGGCCAGCGCCACCGCGCAGGCCAGCGGGTTGGCCATGAACGTCGGGCCGTGCATGAACACGCCGGGATCACCGGCGGCGATCACGTCGGCGATCTCGCGCCGGGTCAGCGTGGCGGCCATCGTCATGTAGCCACCGGTCAATGCCTTGCCGATGCACAGGATGTCCGGGGTGATGCCGGCATGCTCGCAGCCGAACAGGCGGCCGCTGCGACCGAAGCCGGTGGCGATCTCGTCGCAGATCAACAGTACGTCGTATTCACGGCACAGCCGCGCCAGCTCACGCAGGTACTGCGGGTGATAGAAGCGCATGCCGCCGGCGCCCTGCACCACCGGCTCGATGATGAAGGCGGCCAACTCGTCGGCACGTTCGGCGAACAGCGCCGCGACCGGCGCGATGTCGGCCGGGTCCCAGGTGCCGTCGAACGGCGTGCGCGGCGCTGGCACGAAGCAGCGCGACGGCAACGAACTGCCGAACAGGCCATGCATGCCGGTGACCGGGTCGCATACCGACATCGCGTTCCAGGTGTCGCCGTGATAGCCCGAGCGCGTGGTGGCGATGTTGCTCTTGCCCGGACGCCCGCGCGCGGCCTGGTACTGGATGGCCATCTTCAACGCCACTTCCACCGACACCGAGCCGGAATCGGCGTAGAAGATCGCATCCAGCGGCTGCGGCACGATCTGCAGCAGCAGCTTGCCCAGCGCGATCGCCGGCGCGTGGGTGAGCCCGCCGAACATCACGTGCGACATCTGCCCCAGCTGCTCGACCGCGGCCACGTTCAGCACCGGATGGTTGTAGCCGTGGATGGCGCACCACCACGAGGCCATGCCGTCGATCAGCTGCGGGCCGTCTTCCAGCTGCAGCAGCACGCCGTCGGCGCGCGCCACCTTGAGCACCGGCACCGGGCTCCCCAGCGAACTGTAGGGGTGCCACAGGTGGTCCCGGTCGAATTGGTCAATCACCATCGTTGCGACTCATGCCGCGCGGGGGGCGGCTTGCAGGGGGCGTACCTTACCGCTTGGCGGGGTTGGCTGCATGCATCAACGGCAGCGGATCCAGCGCGCCGTCCGGCCCGTAGATGCCGTAATGCAGGTGCGGCGGCGTGCCCTTGGCGTTGCCGGTGTCGCCGACGATGCCCAGCACCTGGCCGGTCCGGATCACGTCACCGGCCGCCAGCCCCGGTGCCCAGCCGTCCAGGTGTGCGTAGTAATGGCGCTGCCCGGCCGGGCCGAGCAACCAGACCTGTTTGCCGCCCAGGCCGCGGTCGCGCACGCTGAGCACCACGCCTTCGGTGGCGGCCCGCACCGGGGTTCCACGCGCGGCGAAGATGTCCACGCCCTGGTGCGTGCGGTCACGCCCGCGCGGCGCGCCGAACGTGGCCGCGATCTGCCGCGCACCGATACCCTGCACCGGGACGGCGATGGCGTGCGGTGCCGGCAGTCGTGACAACCGCCAGCCTTCGCGCGCGATGATCGCGAACGGCTGCCTCCACAGCCACGCGCCGCCGCCGAGTAGCAGCGCGCACGCCAGCAATCCCCACCCCCACGAACGCTTCATGCCCATCCCTGCGATTGATCGAAGGCCACAACGCTAGCAGCGTGCAGGCAGCCACGGCCAACGTTTCGCGCAGGGTTTGAAGTGGTTTCGTGACGCAGTGGCGCCACTTCTCTTCCGCTTCACCTTCGCCCCATGCAGCGCTCACGCAACGACCGGATTCTGGGTGCGCGGCATCACGCCGCGTCACTGCCATCGGCCATGCCCGCACCGTACGAACTGCTGTCCAGCACATGGGTATTGTCGGGCGCCGGCTACTTCCTGGTACTGGTGGTGGCCGGCGCAGTGTCCCGGCTGGCGTTCGATTTCATCGCCGTGATGTGCTTCATGGCGTTGTTGGGGGCATGGCTGGCCAGCAGCGGGCTGGATGCCGTCAAGGTGCTGGTGATGTTGGCCGTGCATGGCATGGCAACGGCGGGCGCGGACCGCCAGGTCAAACGCCTGGCGCGTGCCCGCCGCCCCCGGCCCGGCGTGGAGGGAGGCGTTCAATGACGCCCCCGCTGCGATCTCAGCGTCCGGTCACGCGCTGCAACTGCTGTGGATAGCGCTCGCCGACCACGGTGATCGCGTCCAGCGCGCGGGTGATGTCGGCCATCTCGGCAGCGTCCAGCGCCACCGTCGTGGCGGCGATGTTCTCTTCCAGGCGGTGCAGCTTGGTCGTACCCGGGATCGGCACGATCCACGGCCTGCGCGCCAGCAGCCAGGCCAACGCGATCTGCGCCGGGGTGATGCCCTTTGCCGCGGCCAGGCGGGCGATCACCTCCAGCAGGCCGGCGTTGGCGCGCCGGCTTTCCTCCGAGAAGCGTGGCAGGCGGCTGCGGAAGTCGCTCGCCTCGAAGGGGGTGCTCGCATCCATCGCGCCCGTCAAGAAGCCCCGGCCCAACGGACTGAACGGCACGAAGCCGATGCCCAGTTCCTCCAGCAGCGGCAGGATCTCCTGCTCCGGCTCGCGCCACCACAACGAGTACTCGCTCTGCAGCGCGGCCACCGGTTGCACCGCATGCGCGCGGCGAATCGAATCCGCGCCGGCTTCGGACAGCCCGAAGTGCTTCACCTTGCCCTCGGCGATCAACGCGCGCACGGTGCCGGCCACGTCCTCCATCGGCACCGCCGGGTCGACGCGGTGCTGGTAGAACAGGTCGATGCGGTCGGTGCGCAGGCGCTTGAGCGAGGCCTCGGCGACGGCACGGATGGTCTGCGGTCGGCTGTCCACGCCCTTGTTGCCGTCGGCATCGCGGAAGCCGAACTTGGTGGCGATCACCACCTGTTCGCGGATCGGCGCCAGGGCCTGCCCGAGCAGGTCCTCGTTGGTATACGGGCCGTAGACCTCGGCGGTATCGAAGAAGGTCACGCCACGCTCGAAGGCCGCGCGGATCAAGGCGATGCCGTCGGCGGTGCGCACCGGCTGGCCGTAGGCATGGGTCAGCCCCATGCAGCCCAGGCCCAGCGCGGAGACTTCCAGCCCGCTGTTTCCAAGTACACGCGTGCGCATGCGGTTCTCCCTGCGATCAGGCGGCCAGCGAGGCCATGTCGATCACGAAGCGGTAGCGGACGTCGGACTTCTCCATGCGCTCGAAGGCATGGTTGATCTCGTCCATACGGATCATCTCGCAGTCCGGCAGGATGTTCTTCTTCGCGCAGAAATCCAGCAGTTCCTGGGTCTCGCGGATGCCACCGATCGGCGAGCCGGCGATGCGACGGCGGCCCAGCAGCAGCGGCACCGTGCTGGTTTCATCCATCGGCCCGATCTGGCCGACGATCACCAGCGTGCCGTCCACGTCCAGCAGCGGCAGGTACGGGTCCAGCGCATGCTTGACCGGCACGGTATCGATGATCAGGTCGAACGCGGACGCCGCCTGCGCCATGGCCTCGGCGTCCTCGGACACCAGCAGGCGGTCGGCGCCCAGCGCCAGCGCGTCGGCACGCTTGCCTGGGCTGCGGCTGAGCACGGTGACGTCCGCACCCAGGCCGACGGCCAGCTTCACCGCCATGTGGCCCAGGCCACCCAGGCCGATCACGCCGACGCGGCTGCCGGGACCGATGTTCCAGTGGCGCAGCGGCGACCAGGTGGTGATGCCGGCGCACAGCAGCGGCGCGGCGCGCGACAGGTCCAGCCCGTCGGGCATGCGCAGACAGAACTCCTCGCGCACCACCAGATTCTTGGCGTAGCCGCCCTGGGTCGGTTCCCCACTGATGCGGTCGGCCCCGGCATAGGTGCCCACCATGCCCTGGCGGCACAGCTGCTCCTCGCCACGGTGGCACTGGTCGCATTCCATGCAGCTGTCGACCATGCAGCCCACCGCCACGTGGTCGCCGACCTTGTAGCGGCTGACATCGGGGCCGACCTCGATCACCCGGCCGACGATCTCGTGGCCCGGCACGATCGGGTAGTAGCTCCAGCCCCAGTCGTTGCGCGCGGTGTGCAGATCCGAGTGGCAGACGCCGCAGTAGATGATTTCCATCGCCACGTCATTGCCGCGCAGCGTGCGGCGCTCGAAGGCGTAGGGGGCCAACGGCGAGGTGGTGTCGTAGGCGGCGTAGCCGAAGGTCTTCATGCGGGCATCCTGTAGCGGGGAACGAAGCAAGGCCGACAGTCTAGGCAGCCGACCGTGACGGATTAAGTCACGACGGCGGGATGCGGTAATGAGCCCCGCTCATCAATCCCGGCGGGAGCGGCCTTGGCCGCGAAGCCGGGTACGACCCGTGGCGGGGTTCATGCGATCACGGATGGGGTGAGGGGCTGCGTGCGTGCGTTGATTGGCGATGCAGCGTGCTGCGCGGCCACGGCGCGCCTACCCGGCGGGGTGGCGCAGGGCCTCGATCACGACCTGCAGGGCCCGCGAGGCCTGGCGGCGGCTGGGGTAGTACGCGTAGTAGCCGTCGTAGGGCTCGCACCACTCCTCCAGCACCCGTTGCAGGCGACCGGTGGCCAGGTGCTCGTGCATCAGGTCTTCGGGCAGGTAGGCCAGGCCCACTCCGGCCAGCGCCGCGCGCAGTGCCGGGGCACTGCCGTTGAAGATCCACTGCCCTTCCACGCGTGACTTGTACTGCACGCCATCGCGGTCGAACTCCCAGGGCAGCAGGCCGCCATGGGTGGGCAGGCGCATGCCGATGCAGTTGTGCGTGACCAGCTCCTGCGGTGTACGCGGGATGCCATGCGTGGCGAAGTACGCCGGCGTGGCCACCACCGCGATGCGCTGTGGCGGGCTGACCGGCACCGCGATCATGTCGCGCGCCAGGTGTTCACCGAGGCGGATGCCGATGTCGAAGCGCTGCGCGACGATGTCGGTGAGGCCATAGTCCACCGCCACTTCCACCTTCAGCTGCGGGTACTGCGGCAGCATCGACGACAACCGCGGCCAGACGTACAGGTCGGCGGCATGGCCGGTGGTATTGATGCGCACCGTGCCGACCGGCGTATCGCGGAACTGGCCCATCATCGCCAGTTCGGCCTGGATGTCCTCCAGCCGCGGTGCCACCGATTCGTACAGATGCTCGCCGGCCTCGGTCATCGACACGCTGCGGGTGGTGCGGGTCAGCAGGCGGATGCCCAGCCGTGCCTCCAGCTCGCGCATGGTGTGGCTGAGCGCCGACTGCGACACGCCGAGCTGTGCCGCCGCACGGGTGAAGCTGCCTTCCCGGGCAATGGTGACGAAGGCCAGCAGGTCGTTGAGGTTGTCGCGGGACATGGGGGCACCGGAAACGTGGTGCCCCATCTTGGGCGCGGTACGCGGTGCCTGCAATGCGGAGCACGGGCAGGGAGCAGAAACGAAGCAACAGTAAAGCACCCCTCCCCAGCCCTCCCCTTGCTGTCGCAAAGGGAGGGGGTGGTTGTGCATGGTCTGAGAGCATGCAGCGCAGCCCCGCTGTTGCCCCTTCCCTTGCACCGGAGGTGCAGGGGAGGGTTGGGGAGGGGTCGCTCCACCGCGCCTCGATCAGAACGCTCCCTGCAACGCCATTTCCCAACGCGTGCCGGCGAGATCATCCCCGAACAGCGCACGTGCATGGCGATCGGTGCCATGCACGCTCAGCCGCACCTCCAGCGGCGTCACCACGCTCCAGATCGCGTTGAGCTGCCCATGCGCATAACCACCGCCGCGTGCGTCCTGCAAGATGTAGTAGCCGGCCATGGCTTCAAGCCGCAGCCGCTCGTTCACCGGCCAGCGCGCGCCCAGCTGGCTGTACAGGCCATCCTGCCGGGTCCCCAACGCCTGCGGTGACCAGCCCAGTGAGAGCCAGTAGTCGCGCCGCCAGGTCACCGTCGTGTTGAGCTCGGTCCAGTTCAGGTCCACGGTCGTGGCCGGATAGCGGTAATGCAGCAGGTTGGCATCGATGCTCCACTCCGGGGACAGTGCGCCCGCCCAGCCCACGCTGACATCCAGCTCGCTGCTGGCGTGCACCTGCGGGGCAAACTCGACGTTGGAGCCGGACACCGCGGCGTACAGCCCCTCCGCTGCGGCAACACGGAAGCCCGCCTGTACGGCCGCATCGCCCTGGGTCTGGGAGGAACCGCGCCACACGTAATCGCTGGTCAGCGTCGCATTGCCGCTGATGGTGGCAGCGAAGGCATCCGGGTTGCAGCCGAAGGTGACTGCCACGAGGATCGGCAGCGGGAGGATCGAAGGTTTCATGGGGGTTTCCGGGAAGGACCGCGCACCCTGCGCGGCGACCCGGAAAGTGTGGTTTTCCCTCGCGTAAACCCGCGATGGCGATGACCGTCCGCTGCCATCAAATCCGCATAAAACCTCAGCGCGCCGCACCCGCTTCAAGGAACACCGGATCCTGCGCGCCCCTCGGCCCCGGTGCCTGGAAGGCAGGCAGCATCCGGATCGGATCCTCCGGCGGCCCACAGCGCAGCAACTGCCACTGGCTGGGCTTGAAACGCGCCTGTGCGCCGTCCGGCTCGCCGACGGCGAACTCGGCCACGATGTCGTAGTCGATCAAGGGCACGTTGAACCACGCATCGTCACCGGCCTTGCAGTCCAGGTGCGGTACATCGGGGTCAAGCACGTAATCACCGCTGTCGCCGTCGAAGCGGTACACCGGGCCGATGCGCTGGTCACCGGCCAGGGTCACGCGGGTGGCCGAGGTTTCCAGTTGGGTGGCCCACGCGCCTGCCACCTGCACGGGCTGCGGAAAGCGCAGCCGGTCCAGCCCGCGCAGCTCCACCGGCCGTTGCGGCTCACCGTTGTCGAACGGGTCATAGCGATTGACCAGGGTGCCGCGTGGCACCTGCAACTCGCCGTACTGGAAGTCCCGGTCAAGCAGGAAGCTGCGGCGGCGCTGCTTGTACCAGTCCTGGAGCGCGATCTGCCGGTCGATCTGGTGCAGCTTCACCACCACGACGACCGCCCAGCCGCACAGAACCACCGCCAGCACGCTCCACAGCCGCACCTTCCAACTGAAGAACGCCGCGATGCTGCCCCTCCTGGCCAGGAAGTACCACCCCGCATAACCCGCCAAGGCCACCGCCAACCCGAGCCCCAGCGTCGGCAGCACGAACATCAACAGCAGCATCTGCCACGAAATCAGGGGTCCGGGAATCATCGCCCACCACGATCCAGCATCATTTCCATGCCCCATCGTAGCCGCTACGCGCCGGCTTATCCGCTGGACGCATATCGCTACAACCAATCCACATCAGCGCGATGTCGATCCGGCCCGGTTCGGCATCACCCTGCGGGGCGGCTTCGGTGCAGAATTGCGCGCCCGCCCCCTGCCCCGCCGTGATGAAATCCTTCCCCGTGCCCCTGCATTCCCTGCGCAGCTGGTTGAGCATCGAGCGCAACCAGACCGGGCATGGCGAGAAGTGGATCTCCGCGCTGGGCGCACTGCTCGGCATCCTGGTGGTCTACCAGCTCACCCATTGGTGTTTCCCGCACGGTTTCCGCGGCAATGCCGGCGGTGCCATCCTGCTCGCCTCGATGGGTGCCTCGGCGGTGCTGGTGTTCGCGGTCCCGCACGGTGCCCTGTCGCAACCGTGGCCGGTATTGGCCGGACATCTGTTCTCGGCCTTCATCGGCGTCACCTGCCAGATGCTGGCACCGGACCATGCCTGGACCGGTGCGGTGGCCGTGGGCCTAGCGGTCGGCGCGATGCATTACCTGCGCTGCATCCATCCCCCCGGGGGTGCCACCGCGTTGGCCGCGGTGATCGGTGGCAGCGACGTGCACGCGCTGGGCTACCAGTACCTGCTCACGCCCGTGGCGATCAACGTGGCGGCCATCCTGCTCGCCGCGGTGGCGTTCAATGCCTGCTTCGCCTGGCGGCGCTACCCGGTGCACCTGCATCGCCGGCAGCCGCGCGCGGCGGCGGTCGCCCCACTGCAACGCCGGGTGGACCTGACCCAGGAAGATTTCCACGCAGCGATCGGCCAACTCAACTCCTTCGTCGACATCACCGACGAGAACCTCACCGAGCTGCTGGAGCTGGCCAAGCAGCACGCCGAGCGCGACACCTTGCATCCGGCCGCGATCACGCCGGGCCGCTACTACAGCAATGGCCGGCTGGGCCGCGCCTGGAGCGTGCGCCGCATCGCGGTGACGCCGGCGCTGGACGGCCCGTCCTCCGACCGGCTGGTGTACGCGGTGGTGGCCGGTGACGGCATCGGCAGCATCGGCCACGCCAGTGCCGCGGAACTGCGCCAATGGGCGCGCTTCGAGGTGGCGCCCGACGATGGCGGGCGCTGGAGCAAGGCGCGGGAAGACTGAGCGCCCGCGCGTAACCGGTCAGCCGGTGCCGCAGGGACGCCACGCCCGTCGTGCCGTCCCTGTTTCAACACCGCAGGTGACCACGGCGGGGTCCCTGCCGGCAGGCGTCAACCGCCGGACCACCGGCCGCCGCCCTGGGCGCAGCTGTCCGGCAGCACCGCCAGGTCTTCGGCGGAGCGCTCGTAGTAGTAGCCATCGAATGGGTGGCCGAACAGCTGCTTGCAGCTGCCCTGCGACGGCGACGGGCAGGCGTCCATGTAGGTGATCTGGCCGGCCTTGCCTCCCATCTGCGCCGAGGTCTGCGCCAATCCCTCGCACATGCGCTTGAGTTCGGCTTCGCTGGACGCACCGGTGGTCTGCACGCAGTCGCGCGAGCGGATGGTTTTCCCCAGCACGTTGAACTCGCCGGCGATCATGCAGGCGTGGCCCGGCGGCGCCTGGCCCGGCGCCTCATGGACCACCGTTGCATTGGGCGCGGGCTCGGTGCCGGCTTCCGGCGCTTCCGGTGCCGGCGCAGGTGCTTCAGGCGTGGCCGGCGCGGCAGGTGCTGCCGGTTGCGTGCACGCGGCCAGGCCGATCACGCAGACCAGCCCAAGTGCATATCGGTGGATCGTCATTGCCATGCGGTGCTCCTTGCGATTGATTGCAGGGACCGATCCTGCCGCATGCGTGGCCGATACACCACCCGTCCGGTCGGCCGGTGTCGCCTCCAGCGTGTCGCCGGCGTGGGTGACACCGCGCATCGTCGGCAGCCACCGCCGTCGCCGGATCAGTCGCGGTCCGGCGCACCCAACGGGAACAGATGCCGGTACATCCGTGCTTCCTCCACCGCACGCGCGAACGCGGGGCGCACCAGCAGGCGGGCGCGGTAAGCCTGCAACGCGGGATAGCGGTCGGCGATGCGCGTGGTCCAGTCGGCGTAGAACAGCGCGGGCGCCGCGGCGCAGTCGGCCAGGCTGAACGCGCTGCCGCAGGCCCATGCGCCGTCCTGCAGCCGGCCCTCGACCCAGCCGTAGGCCCGTTCCAGCTTCTGCGCGGCATCGGCATGCGCCTGCGCGCGCCGCGTCGGGTCACCGCTCAGTGCACCGGCCACCGCCTGCTGTACCGGGCTCATCACGTGCAAGTCGAAGAAGCGGTCCATGAACCGCACCGCCAGCGCCTGCATCGGGTCGTCCGGGATCAGCCGTACCGCGCCGGCATGCCGCAGCTGCAGGTACTCGATGATGATGCTGGTTTCCACCACGTCACGATCGCCATCGAGCAGCAACGGGAACTTGGCCAGCGGCCAGTGCTGCAACCACTGGCTGACGTGCTCCGGCGTCTCCGGCCCCAGGCTGCGGAAGGTGAACGGCGTGGCGTTCTCGTACAGCGCGATCAGCACCTTCTGCGTGTACGAGGAGAACGGGTGACCATAGAGCACCAGCGACATCGGCCCATCTCCCGGCATCCAGTGATTGCGCGTTGTAAGCCCGCACGCACCGCCGCACAAGTGCCGGCCAGGCGCCTATCCGCGCGCGGGGGCGCATGCGCATCCGTCAGGATGCCTCGGTCGTGGATGCGGGGAGTGTGTCGCGGGTAAGCCACCAGAACAGCCACGCGGCGCAGCTGATGGCCGCGCCCAGCGTGCAGACGCCGTTCCAGCCAAAGCGTGCGTAGGTGGCGGTGGTGGCGATGGCGCCCAGGCCGCTCCCCACCGCGTAGAACAGCATGTACAGGCTCACCAGGCGCCCGGCGGCCTGTGCCTGCCCGCGCAGGATCAGGCTCTGGTTGGTCACGTGCAGTGCCTGCCCGCCCATGTCCAGCAACACGATGCCGGCCACCAGCGCCCACAGCGAGGCCGGCATCCACGACAACGGCCACCACGCCAGCACGAGCAGCAGCAACGCCAGCGCCGTGGTGGCCTGTGCCCGGCCGCAGTCGGCCCAACGGCCCGCGCGCGCGCCGGCCAGCGCGCCCACCGCGCCCACCAGCCCGAACGCACCGATCTGCGTATGCGAGTACCCGTAAGGGGCTGCACTCAAGGGCAGCACCAGCGCCGTCCAGAACACGTTGAACGCGGCAAACATCAGCAACGCCAGCACACCGCGCACCTGCAGGGTGCGGTCACGCCGCAGCCGCTGCCCCATCGAGCCCAGCAGGCGCGCGTACGCCATTCCCTGCGCGGCGGGCGCTTGTCCCGGCAACCGCCGGTACAGCAGCAATGCCATCACCAGCATCAGGGCCGCCGCGCTGGCATAAACCCCGCGCCAGCCCCAGGCATCGCTGACCGCCCCGGCGAACACCCGTGCCAGCAGCAGGCCCACGAACACACCGCCCTGCGCCGCCCCGACCACCCGCCCCTGCTCGCCGGGCGTCGCCGCACTGGCGGCATAGGCGATCAGCCCCTGCGTCATCGCCGTGCCCAGCATGCCCACCGCCAGCATGCCCGACAGCAGGGCGGCCGGGCCGCGGGCCAACGCCACCCAGCCCAGCGCCATCACCAGCAGTGCGGCCTGCACCAGCATCAGGCGGCGCCGCTCCATGCGGTCACCCAGCGGCACCAGTACCACCAGCGCCAGCGCGCAGCCCAGCTGCGTCGCGGTGACCACCCCGCCCACGGCCGCATGGGAGATCGAGAACGTGGCCGCCAGTGCATCCAGCAACGGCTGCGCGTAATAGACGTTGGCCACGCTCATGCCACTGGCGACCGCCAGCAGCCCAACCAGGGCCGGCGACATCACGGCGGCGGGCGAATGGCACCCGTCCGGGCAGGGGGTCGGCAGGGCAGGCATGCGCCGCATCCATCCAGTTGCATATTGCAACCAGATGGATGCTAGCCACCATGGTTTCGAAATGCAACTACAATCCCGTGCAGTCCCCCGTGGAATCCATCGATGAGCACCCCCACGCCCCAGCCCTGTCCGGTCGCACGCGGCGTCGACCTCATCGGCGACCGCTGGTCGCTGCTGATCGTGCGCGATGCCTTCGACGGCATGCGCCGCTTCGGCGACTTCCAGCGCAGCCTCGGCGTGGCCCGCAACATCCTCAGTGACCGGCTGCGCAAGCTGGTTGAGGCCGGCATCCTGGCCACCCGGGCCGCCTCCGATGGCAGCGCGTACCAGGAATACGTCCTTACCGCGAAGGGCGAGCAGCTGTTCCCGGTGGTGGTCGCCCTGCGCCAATGGGGCGAGCGCCACCTGTTCATGCGGGGCGAGCGTCATTCGCAGCTGCTCGACAACCACACCGGCAAGCCGGTGCCCTACATGGCACCGCGGGCTGCTGACGGCAACGCGCTGCCGGCGTCCGGCACGCGGGTGAAGAAGATCGGCTGAAGGCCGGGTGCCGGCTCAGCGGGCCAGGTACTGGTCCAGCACGGGTCCGGCCGTCTCGGCGATCGTGCGGATGCTGGCCTGCGACAACGCCGGCAACTGCGTGAAGTAGCGGCTCAGGCCGATCCCCCACAGGTGCGACATCAACAACTCCATCTGCAGCGGCGAGCGCGCATGGCCGGCCTTGAGGATGCCGGTGGTCAGGGTCTGGCGGAACACCGCCATCCCCGTCGGTGACGCCAGCGCGGTACGCATCACCGCGCGCAGCGCATCGGCGCCCTCCGGGTTCTCCCACATCTGCAGGTAATGCGTGACCAGGCTGCGCCCGTCGGCGCCGGACGCCAATGCCGCGACGAAGTCCGCGGTCAGCGGCGCGATGCCCGCCACCACTTCGGCGTACAGGCCTTCCTTGGAGCCGAAGTAATGGATCAGCGTGGAGGCATTGACCTCGCCGGCCGCGGCGATCGCGCGCAGGCTGGTGGCCTCGTAGCCCCGGCTGGCGAAAGCGTCGCGCGCCAGTTCAAGCAACCGCTCGCGGGAGTTGTCGGTGCCGGGCGGACGCCCGGCGGCCCGGCGGCGGGTGGTGCGTTTGGTCGGGGTATTCAACGGCAGCTCGCGGTGCGGTGATCGGCGCGCGCACATGCTGGCGCGCCACTGCTCAGCCGTTGAGCACCGCCTGCACCAGCAGGCCGCCGGCCACGCAGAACGCCATGATCCAGGCCGCCGCCTTGAGCGTGCCGCTGATCATGTTGCCGCCGAACAACAGCTGCAGGAAGGAAGACATGGCGCCGGCTCCGGAAAGGGTGCCGGCAATATACAACACATGTTGCATTCAACGCATGCCCGGCAGGAGCGGGGCTCAGAACTGACCGCGCTCGGTGCCTTCCCGCCAGGCGTCCGGCCGTGGCTCCCAGTCGCCCTCCCCCAGCACCGCCTGTACCAGGTTGCCGACCGGATAGCCCAGCTGGGCCTCGGCCGCCAGACCGGCATCGTCCCGCTGCGCCGCCGCCACGAACGCGCGGAATGCCGGCTCGTCGTTGGCTGCCAGCGCGGTGATCTTGCGTGCCAGGTCGTAGGACAGCCGGTTGCCCTCGTCGACGGCGAGGAACGACTTGCCGGACCAGAACGTCTGGATGCTCACCGCGTCCCAGTACGCCGCGTGCTGGGCGGCAATCTCGTGCGGGAAGTACATCTGCGCACCCGGCGCGGCCAGGTGCGGGAACAGGGTGTACTCGGTGTTCACCGCCAGCCCTTCGTTCAACCAGGCGGGAATCGGCAGGTGCTGCAGCAGGCAATGGGTCAGCTCGTGCGCGATCACCGGTTCCATCGCATCGATGTTCTCCAGCGGCATCACGAAGTGGCCGTAGCCGGCCTGGATGAACATGCCCGAGGACATCGCGTACTCGCCCTCGTCGGGGTAGTAGTGGCCGATGTAGGTGTAATAGTCGTCCGGGTCATCGAACACCATCACCACGTACTTGCCGTGGCCGCCCTCCACCGCAAGCGCGCCCAGGCTGCGGTTGATCCGCGCCAGCGTGCGTTGGCAGGTCGCCAGGAACACCTCGGCCGGCCGCGCCTGCAGGTTCGACAGCAGCAGGAAGTCCTGCGACTCATGGATGCCGTAATGCTCGCCAAGCGCTGCGTTGAGCGCCTGCAGCCAGGCATGCGCGGCGGACGTCCAGAACACGTGGGCGTCGGCATCGTCGATGTCCTGCGCCACTTCCTGCTGCACGCGCTGCCAGTCCGGGATTGGCAGCGTGGTCCCGTCGAACCAGTGCATGTGTACCGGCACGCGCGCCATCCGTGCAGCGGGCCGCGCGGCCTCGGGCCTGGCGAACAAGCGCTTCAGTCGTCCAATCACAGCCATCCTCCCTGTCCACGCCCGATGATAAGCGGCGGCCGTCGCCCGCGTGTCCGGGCACTGCCGGCATAATCGGCCCATGACCACGCTCGCCGACCTCGGCCCGCGCATCTGCGTCCTGGGCCCTTCCAACAGCGGCAAGTCCACGCTGGCCGTGGCCATCGCGCGCCACCGGCAGCTGCAGGCGGTCCACCTGGACCAGCTCTTCCACCTGCCACACACCGACTGGCAGCCGCGGCCGGAGGCCGACTTCCTGCAGCTGCATGCCGACGCCATCGCGCAGGAGCGCTGGGTCATGGACGGCAACTACAGCCGTTGCCTGCCGGCGCGGCTGGCGCGCGCCACCGGGTTCATTCTGCTCGACCTGCCCACCCGCACCAGCCTGCTGCGCTACTTCCGCCGCAGCTGGTTCGAACGCAATCGCCATGGTGCGCTGGCCGGCAACCAGGACACGGTGAAGTGGGCGATGCTGCACCACATCGCCATCGTCACCCCGCCCCACCGGCGCCGCTACGACCAGTTGTTCGAAGGCATCGCCCTGCCCAAGCTGAAACTGGCCAACACGCGGCAACTGCAGCGCTTCTATGAAACCGAGGGGCTGGCCCGCGAACCGGCACCCTGACGGCCGTGCCTTGCGCGGAAGACACAAAGGCCGGGCATCTGCCCGGCCGCTGCGTTGTGCCTGCTACGCCGGTGCGCGCGGCTACTCGCAGGGCTCGCCGTCCACCTGCAACGACGCCTCGTCCAGCGGACGGTTGCCTTCGATCGACGCCCGCTGCTCGGCGCTCGGTGCGCCCAGCCACCACACCTTGCACTTGGCGACCAGCCTCCCGACCATCTTCGCCTGCGTCGGTGCGTACAGCATGTCCAACGCGGTGGTGCTGCACTGGTGCGCCTGGCAGGCCGAGTAGTACCACCAGACATCGCCGTCCAGCATCCGCGGCTGGCCCGGTGCGCTGGGGCCACTGAGCAGGCGCTCGCGCAGCGGCAGGATCTGCGGGTCGGTCGATTCGGCCGGCGTGGCTTCCTTCATCAGCGCATCAAACGCGGCGAGCACCTTGGCATCCTTGCGCCCGCAGTTGTCCACCGAGTTGCCACCCACCAGGGTGAAGAAATAGGTCGCCAGCGGCTGCTGCTCGCAGGTGATCTCCGCCCCGGGGGTTTCCCCTTCCGGTTCGCCTTCGTTGTCCCAGACCGACGGGTCCACGCCATCCTCGACGGACGGTTCGGCGCTCGCGGCGGCAGCGGGCGTGTCCGCAACAGGCGTCGTCGCCGGCGCAGCGGCCGCCTTGCCGCCGTCATCCGGCGCCGTTCCACAGCCTGCCAACATGGCCAGCAACAGCGCGGCCAATACAGTTCGACGTTTCATTCCTTGTCCTATCAGCAAGTGGTGTTCCCGCCCGGCGCCATGGGTAGCACCGGCCAGCCGTGCAATTGTACGGGGCCGTGTCCGCGGGCCGTGCGACCGCTACCGCCCCCATCATCTTCACCCCGGCCTGCATCCGCTTTGCTAGCGTGCCCCTACCGCCACGGCGCCGTGGCACCGGCACCCCATACCAAGGAAGGCCCCGATGATGAACCGCACCGCATTGCTCGTCCTGGCAGGCAGCCTGCTCGCTGACCCCTTCGCCGCGCAGGCCGCACCGCCTGCCGCGACCGCCGCGCCTGCGGGCACCGTGCAGCAGGGCACCTTCGCCAGCGAGCAGTTGCAGAAGGACGTGCTGCAACACATGTACGTACTGCTGCGCAACGACGGCTGCCAGGAACTGCTGAACGTCGTGCCTTTCCTGCGCGCGCAGCCGGAAGGGGAGATGGGGTCACGCAACTGGTCGGAGACCTGGGTCTTTGAATGCAGCAACGGCCGCGACGAGATCGACGCCCGTTTCCAGGAAACCCCGCACGACGGCGGTGCCGACTATTCGGTCAGCAGCGCCACGCGGCATACCTTCGGCACACCCGCTGCGACGAAGTAGCGAGGAACGCTCCTGCCCGCCGCGCACCACTGGCGCGGCGGGGTCAGTACTTGCCGACCATGCTCAGGTACCAGCCGCGATGGTCGTAGTCGAAGCGGGTCAGGTCATCGCTGAAGTCGGTGAAGTTGTAGCCCACGCCCACGCGCAGGTTGCGCCCGATATCGCGGTCCAGGCCCACCAGCCAGCCCTGCCGGCGGCCGCCATCACGGACATCGAGCAAGCGGTACTCGAGCAGGCCATGCCACTGGTAGTACAGGTCGTAGCGCAGCTGCGCGGCACCGAAGCTGGTGGCCGAATCGAACCATGGGCCAGTGCCCCGCCCGTACCGCACCTCGCCCTCCCGCCGTGCCAGCTTCGCGGCCACTTCCCAGCGTGGGTCGATCCGGTACACGCCCTCCAGCGACAGCACCTGGGTGCGCTGGTCGTAGTCCACGCCATCCACCTGTCCCATCGTGGACAGGTCGTACAGGTAGGTGTAACGCCCGAACACGCCCCAGCGGTCGTTGTCCCAGGGGCGGTAGGCGAAGCCCATGTTGCCCTCGATGAAGCGCGCCCCGGCCACCGGGTTCAGCGCATCGTCGGTGTCGGCGTAGTTCAAGCGCGCCGCGATCCGCCAGCTGTCGTTGAGGCGATGGCTGAGCCGGTTGGTGCTGACCCACTGCGTGCGCCGCTCGGCACCGGTATCACGCCGCCACTCCAGCTTGCTCTGCCAGTCGGTATCCGGTGAGGTACGTCCACCGGACAGGCTGACCGCCTTGCGGTCCACTTCCCCGCTGCTGGCGTCGAGCTTGCCGTCGCTGAGGGTGAAGCCCGCGTTCCAGCCCACGGCGGGATAGAAGTCCATGCCGAAGGTATGCGCGAGCCCGGACTCCTGGCCGGACTTCAGGAACTGGCTTTCGTTGAAGACATTGACCTGGTCGGACAGGCGCCAGCGCTGGCCCAGCGTCCACCCATCCTGCGCGTTCGGGCTGAACAACGGGTCGTACTCGCTGCGGTCGGTGGAAAGGGTGTAGCTGCCGTAGAAGCTGTGCTGCGGGCTCAGCTTGTACTCGGCGTTGACCTGCGCGGCGCTGCCGCGATCACCGTCGCTGAACTCGGCGCCCACGCTGGACTGGTTGGCGAAGGTATACGCGCCACCGGCGAGTACCGCGTCGTTGTCGCGGTAGCGGCCATGGTCGTCGTCCACGGTCAGCTGGCCGCCGCCGTACAGGTCCAGCGCGGTGCCGATGCGATGGGTGTAACGCGCTGCGGCCAGCACGCCCGCGGCATCGCCGGCCTGGCGTGTTTCCTGGACGCGCCGCAGCTCGGCCGACAGGCGGTCGTTCTCGCCGATGCGCCATTCGACGGTGGCCTGCGCCTGGGTCAGGGATTCGCTGCCACGTCGCGCTTCGCTGTAGCGGGCGTACAGGTTGAAGTCGTCGGTGACGTAGCCGAGCAGCTCCACGCCCTGCTCGCGCACGCGCTGGCCGGTATCGAAACGTCCCACCGAGTACCCGCCATCGACCTGCCGCCACCAGGCGCCGGCGCTCCAGTCGCGCCGGGTCCAGCCCAGCTCGCGCAGGTTGATACGCCCTTCCACCGCGGTCGCCTCGCCTTCGCGCGGCCCGCCGGGATTGAGCTGGCGGAAGCTCAGGCCGCCATTGTCGGAGAAGAAGACCGGTGTGCTGGTGGCCTCGCTGCGGCTGTGCTCGATCTTCAGGTAGGTACCGCGCCCGGCCTGCAACGTCAGGTCGGCACCGCGCAGGGTGTAATCCTGGCCCGAACGTTGCTCGTCGACATAAGTGGCCCCCAGTGCGACGTGGTCGCCGAACCAATGCTTGCCACGCACGCCAGCGGTGACGTCATCGGCATCGAAACCGGAAGGCACCCATTCGTAGTCGACGATCAAGCGCTGTTCGTAGCCATCCAGCGGCACGTCGCGACTGAGGCGGCGCAGGTTCTCGCGCGTCACCTGGGCCAGTGGCCGGGTCAGCAGGATGCGTCCCTGCAGGGCGTCGATCTCGTAGTCGGCACCACGCACCAGCGACACGCGCTGCTCCACGCGCCCGGTGGTCGGGTCACGGATCTCCAGCACCACCTGGTCGGAGCCGGCCAGGATGCTGGCATGGCGCAGGTAGTAGAGGCTGCCACCGGTACCGATGAACTCGCTATGGCCCGGGGCCGTTTCCGCCTGCGCACCGAACAGGCGCAGTTCGCTGCGCGCATCGCCCCAGGCATTGGCGCGGCGTGAGCGCCACGACAACGCCGCGCCATACAGCGAGCGCACGTACTGCGCGTACTCGGTGCCGCTCAGCCCGGTGTTGTAGTTGCCCCACAACGCCTGGTTCTTGTCCCAGTCCAGGCGCAGGTAGAAGCGACCCATCGTGTCCACGTCACGCTGGGTCAGCGAGTCGTCGCCGTAGGTGGGGTAATACAGATCCGGGTCCAGGCTGCGGAACAGGTCCCGCGGGTCGGCATTGGTGAAGCCGGTGAACAGGTCCTTCAGTGGCCTGTTCTGGGTATCCGCCTGGGCGGTCAGCAGGTAGCGGCCCCGGGTCTTGGACTTCAGGTAGAACGCCAGCCGCCCGTCACTGAGCACGCTGTCGTCGCGGTCACCGCGGGCCAGGTCGCGGCCGGCACCGGATGCCTTGTTCTGGTAGACGGTGATGTCGGCCAGGCCGACCCCGAACAGGTAGCTGCCGCTGACGTCCACCTCCAGCGTGCGCGCGATGGCCGGCGCGTCCTGCCGCTCCACGCGCACGTCGAAGGCATGGTGGCCGATCGGCATCAGGTATTCGGCGGCGAACTTGCGGTCCTGGTCCAGCGGGTAGCTCTCGCCGTTGATCTTCAGCGACGCACCCAGCGGGAGGTCGCGCCCGCGCAGGCGCACGCGCGCGCCGTACACGGGAATGTTCTGCTGGCGAAGCCCGTTGCCGTCGAACACCTGCTCCAGCAGGGACAGCGAGGCCGCCTGGTCCGCATCCACCGCGCTGCCACGGCGGTCCTCCAGTGCGTCCCGCAGTTGCTGGTTGCCACGCTCCACTTCGGCCGGCGTCACCAGCTGTATGGACTGCGCCGAGGTTTCATCCACGTTTCCCTCGGCGTCATACGCGCGCAGCACGTACACCAGCCGGTCACCACGACGCAGCGGCACGTCCTCCGGCAAGGCGCCGTCCCAGCTGTGTTGCCCCACCGCGGCCACCGGCAGGTCGAACTGCGCCAGCGGTGCCACGCGGTCGCTGTCACTGCCGCGGTAGAGGCTGACTTGAAAGCGGTTGATGAAGGCGGTGTAGTTGCCACGGACGAAGAAGTCCACCGGGCGCGTGATGCGCCCGTTTTCGAAGGCCACCATCGAAGGGGCCGAGACCGAGAGTTCCGGCAGGCCCATCGCCGGGTCTTCGGTGGCCCAGATCGCCCCGCCCTCGGGCAGGCGGATCAGGAAGTTGCCGGTGACCGTGGCCTTGCCCGGCGCATCCAGCGCGAGGCTGACGCGGCGGTCCGGCTGCAGCACCTGCGACGAGGACCGGGCCGAGGTGCCCTCGGTGACCGGCTCGTCATAGCTGCGCGAGCGCAGGGTGAACAGCAGCGCGCCGTCGGCGCTGCATTGGCTGGCATCGCAATCCATGCGCGTGGCTGCGCCGGAGGCCTCCGTCGGCGGTGCGGCCTGGGCGGTGCCGGCAAGGCACAGCAGCAGCGCCTGGCACAGAACGATGCGGCGGGGGCGACGGGAGGCAACGTGACGTGTGCTCATTGGCGTGCCTCCTGTTGGCGCGCCGCTTCCCGGATGGCGGCGCTCTCCTCGTTGCGGACGCGGATGCGCTGCTGCACCGCCGGGCTGAGCAGGCCGCGCAGGGCCTCGAACACCGCCGCGGCGCGGCGCAATCCCAGTGCCTGGTTGTAGGCATGGCTGCCGCGCACGTCGGTATGGCCAACCAGGCTCACCTGGCCGCCCCCCATCGCTTCCAGCCGTGCCGCGATGCTCGCCAGCAGCGGCTTGAACTCGTCACGGATGCGCGACTTGTCGGTATCGAACAGCACGTTGCCAAGCAGCGCGCCCTGGGCATCGACGCCGGCGACCAGCGAATGCGGGTCGCTGACATCGGTGCGCAGCTGCACCGTCAGGCCCGCGCGCGCGGCCTCGGCCACCTCGGCCTGCAGGGCATCGCGCACCACCGTGGCGCGACGGAAGGCCAGGTCCTGGTTCTCGCCATTGGCCAGGATCACCACGTCGCCGCCCAGGTAGCGATCCACGGTCGCGGCGATCTTCGCCAGCACCGGCCGGTAGGCGTCACGCAGTTCGCTGCTGCCCGGTGCGAACAACACCTCGCCCAGCACCAGCTCGGCCCGCTCGTCCGGTGCCTGCGGCGACGGCGGCAGGCGCACGCCGAAGCTGAAGCGCGTCGGCACGCCCTGCGTCACCCGGCGCAGCAACGGGTTCTCGGTGGTCAGCACCGCCCCGCTGGGCACCGTGGCCGGGTCCAGCTTGATGATGAAGTTGCGGCCAAGGCGCGCGTCGCCACCGTGCACGTCGGCCAGGTGATAGCGACCGAAGGGGTCGGTCTCGACCAGCAGGCCCTCGACCGTCGCCAGCCGCACGCCCGGGATGCCCTGCTCCTGGATGCCGGTGTTGCCGATCACGTAGGCCACCTCATACCCCTCGGCGACGGCGGACACTTCGCGCCGCACCGCCGGCTCGGCGGCGGTCAATCCCTTGGCGGCGTCGCCGCTGCGCAGCAGGGTCGGCTTGCCCGCCGCATCAAGCTGCAGGCGCTGGCCCTGCCTGCTGTCGAGCACGAAGTCATCGGTGAAGGCGAGTTCGCGCAGGCGCTGCCGCACGACCACCTGGTTGACCTCGGCCGGCTCGGCGGTGGAACCGCGTCCGTGGACCGTGCCGATCTCCAACCCATGCAGCAGCGGCGCACTGGCATCGGCCACCGCCTGCGGGCCCTGCCCGCGATCGATGGTGGTCGAGCCCGGCACGTAGGCCGAGGCGGCGAAACCGCCCTGCACCGTCACCCCGGTCAGCTCGGCACTGTCCTGCCAGCCATCACCGTCGCGGTCGTCGAACACGGTGCCGAACACCAGGCTGTCCTCCAGCAGCGGATCGGTATCCAGCTGCACTTCGGCCGTGGCGATGTTGGATACCGCAGTGCCGTCGGGGGTGGTCGCCACCGCGTGGTTGACGTGGCTGCCGGGGCGCACGCCCGCGCCCACCCGCAGCAGGTAGGTGATGGTCGCGTTGCGTCCCACCGCGATGTCCACCGCGGCGATGCGCAGCGGGTTCTGGCTGCTGGCCAGCGCGAAGGCGCCATCATCGTCGGCCACGCGCATCGAGCCATCGACATAGCTGAAGCCGGTCGGTGGGGTGTCCACCACCACGCCATCGCGCCAGTCGCTGCCGCCCACGTTCTCCACCACCAGCTGGTAGCGCACCAGGTCACCGACCTTCACCCGGCGCGGGTTGGCGCTCTTGGTGATGCGCAAGGCGAAGTCGGACACCACCTTGTGTTCGGTTTCGCAGCTGCCGCATTCCGGCGGCTGGCCACCGTCGGGGTACTCGCCCCGCAGGCGGTTGCGCACCGTGGCAAATGCCTTCTCGTTGACCGTGGCGGTGTAGGTGAACACATGCTGCCCGGGCGTGGTGCCCGCCGGCAGCGTGCAGACCACGTCCGCGCCCTGCTGCACGCAACCGCTGGGCAATGCGTCCAGGGTCAGGCCCGGGTCGGGTGTGTCCAGCAGCTGCAGTGGCTGCCGCAGCGCGGCGTTCTCGATCGTCGCCGACAGGGTGTAGCGCAGGCGGTCACCGGGGCGTACCTCGCTGCCGCTGGCCGGGTCCGCCTGCTTGGCCAGCACCACGCGGGGCTCGGCCAGCGGATGCTCGGTGCTGCAGGTGGTGCAGGTCGGCGGGGTGCCACCACCGCCCTGCCCGACCACCACGTTGCCGATGGTGCCACGCGCATCGGCGGCGACATGCGCCTGGTAGGTGATGCTGTAGCTGCCCGGGGCGGTGCCGGCGGGCAGCGTGCAGACCAGGCTGGCACTGCAGCTGAACGCGCCGGCGGCGGTGACCGCGTCGAACACCAGCCCGGCGCCGAGCGTGTCGTCCAGGCGCACCGGCTGGCTGGTCGAGGCGTTGAGCACGTCCACCGTCAGGGTGTAGCTGATGCTGTCACCGGCCTTCACTTCGGTACCCGCGGCCGGCACCGAACGCTTGCCCACCTGCACCTCGGTGGCGCGCAGGGTGTGCCCGGTGCTGCAGTCGGCGCTGCAGCTCGGGTTGTCGTTGCCGGTCGCCAGCACCGTGTTGCGTACGCTGCCACTGGCCTGGGCATTGACCCTGGCCTGGTAGGCGACCGGATAGGTCCCCGGCACGGTCCCGGCCGGCAGGGTGCAGACCAGCGGGTTGGCTGCGTTGCAGGTGAACGCGCCGGGCTGGGTCACCGCGACCAGGTCCAGGCCGACGCCCAGGGTGTCGGTCAGGGTGACCACGTCACTCGTCCGCGAATCGCTGACGACCACCTCGACGCGGTAGTCGACCGTGTCCCCCACGCGCACCGGCGAGGCCGTGCCCGTGGTCTTGTGGTAGCTCACCGATGCCGCACGCACCGGCGTGGTGGTGCTGCAGTTTGCGGTGCACGGCAAGGTGCCCGTGCCGGTGCCGGTCACCGCGTTGGTGACCGCTCCCTGCGCCTGCGCGTTGACCAGGGTGGTGTACTCCAGCGCGTAGGTTCCCGGCACCGTGCCGGCGGGCAAGGTGCACACCAGCGGATTGGCGGCATTGCAACTGAAGCTGCCTGCGGAGCTGACCGCTTCGAAATCCAGCCCCGTGCCCAGGGTGTCGGTCAGGGTGAACACCGCCGTGGTGCGCGAGTTGCGGATGATCGCCGTCAGCGTATAGGTGATGCGGTCGCCTACCGACACCGGGCCGGCCGGCATGGATGCCTTGTGGTACTCGATCTCGGCAGCGTTCACCGGCGTGGTGGTATCGCAGTTCGCGGTGCAGGACGGGTTGTCGCCACCGCTGCCGAGCACCGCGTTGGTCACCTGCCCGCTCGCCTGCCCGTTGACGGCGGCGGTGTAGCTCAGGCTGTAGCTTCCCGGCGCGGTGCCGGCCGGCAGGGTACATACCAGCGGGTTGCCGGGCGTGCAGGCGTAAGCACCGGCACTGGTGACGCTGCCGAAGTCCAGCCCGGCCCCGAGCGTATCGGTCAGGGTTACCACGTCGCTCGTCTGCGAGTTGGTCACCACGGTGGTCAGGGTGTAGGTCAGCACGTCCCCCACCGATACCGGGCCGGCGGTGTTGACCGACTTGGCGTAGCTCACGCCCGGCGTCGCCACCGGCGTGGTGGTGTCGCAGCTGCCCGCGCAGGAGGGCGTGTCCGGCCCGGTGCCGGTCACCGCATTGCGTACCTGACCGCTGGCCTGGGCATTGACGACGGTGGTGTAGGTCAGGCTGTAGGTGCCCGGTACGGTGCCCGCAGGCAATGTGCATATCAGCGGGTTGCCCGTATTGCAGGTGAAGATGCCCGGGCTGGTGACCGCCACGAAGTCCAGGCCGGTGCCCAGCGTGTCGGTCAGGATCTCCAGGCCGGTGGTGCGCGCATTGAGCACCGTGACCTGCAGCGTGTAGGCGATGCTGTCGCCCACCACCACCGGCCCGCCGGTGGATGCCTGCTTGTTGTAGCGCACCCGCGGATTGGCCACCGGCGTGACCACCTCGCAGTTGCCACAGGCAGGATTGTCCGGGCCCGTGGGCACCACGCCGTTCTTCACCGAACCACTGGCCTGGTCGTTGACGACCGCGGTGTAGGTGAGCGGGTAGCTGCCGGCCGGGCTGCCGGCGGGCAGCGTGCACACCAACGGGTTGGAAGCACCGCAACTGAAGGCGCCCGCGCTGGTGACGCTGCCGAAGTCCAGGCCGGTGCCCAGCGTGTCGGTCAGGGTGACCACGCCGGTGGTACTGGCATCGGCCACCACCAGCGCCACGGTGTAGGTGATGGTGTCACCCACCACCACAGGCCCGCCGGTAGCGCTGGACTTGGACACGGTGATGCGCGGCGCGCCCACCGGCGTGGTGGTGTCGCAATTGCCGGCGCAGGTGGGGGTGTCGGGCCCCGTGGGCACCACGGCGTTGCGCACCTGGCCGCTGGCCTGGGCATTGACGGTGGCGGTGTAGGACACGCTGTAGCTGCCCGGCACGGTGCCCGCCGGCAGCGTGCATGCCAGCGGGTTGCCGGCCGTGCAGTTGAACGCACCAGCGTTGGTGATGCTGCCGAAATCCAGGCCGGTGCCGAGGGTGTCGGTCAACGTGACGATGCCGGTGGTGCGGGCGTTGGCCACCACGACGGTCAGCGTGTAACCAACGCTGTCCCCCATCACCACCGGCCCGGTAGTGGTGCTGGCCTTGGATACGGTGACCTGCGGCGGTGACACCGGCGTGGTGGTGGTGCAGGTGCCGGAGCAGGTAGGCGTCTCGTTGCCGCTGCCGACAACGGTATTGACCACCTGACCGCTGGCCTGCGCGTTGACCACCGCGCTGTAGGTCAGGTTGTAGGTGCCGATTGCCGTGCCGGCCGGCAGCTCGCACGCCAACGGATTACCCGCGGTGCAGTTGAACACGCCAGCGCTGGTGACGCTGCCGAAATCCAGGCCGGTGCCCAAGGTATCGGTAAAGGTCACGGTGTCGCGGGTGGCACTGTCCTCGACAATCACCGTCAGCGTGTAGCTGATGGTGTCGCCGACGTTCACCGGCCCGGACGTGTTGGCCTGCTTGCCGTACCGCACGCGCGCGGCCGGCACGGTCACCGGGTTCTGGGTGCAGTGGTCGGTATCGGTACAGCTCGTGCCGGGCTCGGGGGTCACGCCCGTATTGAAGGGGTCATGCCCGCCCCCCACGCTGGCATGGTTGACCAGCGTGCCGACGGCGGTGGGCAGCACCGTGACCGGCAGTTCGATGGAACTGCTTGAACCCGGGCTTCCCGCGGCGGCCAGCACCTGGTTCGAAATACAGGTCACGCGCTGCCCGCTGGCCGTGCAGCTCCAGCCGTTGTTTGTGTACGTGCCGCTCCATCCGGGCGCGATGCCCGCTGGCAGCTCGTCCAGCACGGTGATGGTGCCGGGCTGCACGGTCGGCGGATTGCCGGTGGCCACATCGGACGTATTGCTGACCGTCAGCGTGTACGTGGTGCCGGGCTCGCCGTAGTTCCAGCTGCCGTCGCCGCTGTTGTTGCTCTTGGTGATGCGCAACGCCGGTGCGGTGATGGTGATCCGGTGATCCTCCACTTCGCCATCATCGGCCACCCCGGTCGGTTGCTGGATCTCCGCGGGGTCGGTGGCATAGCGCAGGCGCACGTAGCTGGCCCCGGCCACCACCGTCGCCGGCACGGTCCAGCTCAGCGCGGCGCTGCCGCCGCTGCAGGCTGCGGTATTGCTGCGCTCGCCGGGGTCGAACTGGCCATTGCGGTTGAAGTCGATCCAGCCTGCCACGCTGCCGTTGCCCACGCACGCGACGAGCTGGCTCACCACCGTGCCGGCCTGCATGACGGTCAGCCGGTAGTTGGCCGGCCAGGCATTCTCCTCGTTCGGGTTGCCGGCCGGGAAGTCATCATCACCACGTGCATCATCACTGTAGCTGCTGCGCTGTTCGGTATCCGGGCCCATGCTGCCGAGGTAGTCCACGACCGGGGGCGCCAGGCCACCGGGCGTATAGCCGGCCGTGTTGATGTCCAGGTTGGTGGCGTTGGCGGGGATGTTGTCGTTGCGGAACTGCAGGTCATCCACCACATGCATGGCATCGCCATAGGTGACCGGTGCATCGCCAAAATCCGCGTAAGGCACCAGCAGGCCGATGGCGATGGCGGTGGTGCCGCCGCCGCGGAACTCGAAGTCCATGCCCACTGCCAGGTTGCCCGGCGCGTAGGCGGCATTGTCGAAGCTGAGGAACGTCACCGCCGCCGTGTTGTTATCGTTGCCCGGCCCGAAGCGGATCACCTCCTCGGCACCGTTGAGCGACTTGGTGACGCGATACGGGCCTGCGCCGACGTTCTTGCGCATCTCCACCACGTTCCAGGTGCCGTCGGCCGTGGCCTGGACGTACTCGACGCCGGTATTGATCGATTCCGCATCTGCCATCACCACGCCACGCAGGCGATAGGGCGCGCCGCCCAAGGTCGACACGCAATTGATGCGGAAATTGGCCACGCCGCCGGTGCCGGCAATGCCCGCGATCAGCTGGTTGGCGTTGCCGGTTCCCCCGATGTTGTACAGGTCGTCCAGGCTGTCACCGCCGAACGCACCGGGGCGATAGCTGCTGAGCGGGACGCCCGTGGCATTGGCCAATGTACAGGTCACCTCCAGATTGAAGCCGGACGCTACCGGCATCGAGATCGACGAGGCACTGCCATTGCCCAGCAGTACGCCCGGCGTGCCGCGATCGGTACCGCCGCCCCAGGTCAACCACAGCACCGTATTGCGATACGGACTTGTGCCTCCGGTGGCGTATGCTGCGGCCCAGGCGGTGGACGGCATCGCGAAACACAGCGCCAGCACCAGCAGCCCCGCTACACGCCAGGCCAACGCCAGGCACGGACTCACACGGGTGGATCGAACGTTGAAGCCGCGCGACCGGGCGCGCGGTGCCATCGACTGCCACATGCTGTCATCCCCTTCTGCACCCCTCTCGAGGCGCATTCGCCAACTCGATTGAGACAGACCCCGTTTGAGACAGACTGCTTTGACGCATCAATGCTGCCGCGCGTGGCACTCCCCTTGCGCCCGCACTTGAATGAACAACGCCGTTCCGTCCGATGCCGAACCCGCACGACACCCGGCGCCATGAAGCGCCACGCTCATGCATGGCCTTGCAGAACTCCCCGATCACCCGCCGCGGTGATTTCAGTCGGCCACGGCGGCGATTTATCCATACCGCCGTGGCACATGGATACACACTTTCGGCAAGGGCGTCGTGAAGAACCAACTTCACCGCCGATACGGGATACATGCCGCAAAACCGGCTGAAACAGGCATCGCCGGCGTTGATGCGAATTCATGAATTGCAGAACGCCGGCCATGCCGAACGGCATCACGCCGTCATCACATCACCCAACGCGACAGCCACGTTGGTCGAAGGCTTGCCGCTGCTTCATTCGCAGAGGCAGCGCCCCATCGAGCAGTGCAATCCGAAAAGCCGAAGTGGAGTCCTGCTCCAAATGGGACGCGGACTATGTCCCAGCGCTGTTCGGGACTGCCTTGCTTCCGAAGGCACGCGCTACAACGAATAGAAAAAGCACGACAGTTTGGAAGCACCCGAGATGCTCCGGCTGCGGGAGCATGCGCAAGGGACCGCAAGCAAGCTATCGGCTGCAGAGTTGCGCCGGGACAAAGTGATGCTGCAGAACGTCCTCCAGAATGGCTTGGACACCGGAGCTTCGTGGCCCGGATCAGTATCGATGCAACCTGCAGGAGACGCACATGGAAACCCGGCAGTACCGCGTCATTCGAGGCCATACCAGCGAGTACCCCAATCCGATCTCTTTCACCAAGGGCGCACTGCTCGTAGTAGGCGAAAGGTACGAAGGTCCTGAAGGCTGGGACGACTGGCTGTTCTGCGACATGCCTGGGCAGGAAGGGGGTTGGGTTCCCGCACAGATCGTGGAACTCATCGATGGCACAACCGGCCGTGCGCTGGAGGACTACACCGCCAGGGAGCTGGACGTGCAGGAAGGCGAACTGCTCCTCAGCGCCAAAGCCCTCAACGGTTGGGCCTGGTGCGAGAATCCTCGCACCCTGGAAGCCGGGTGGGTTCCGCTCGCGAACCTCAGTGAGGGGAGCCAGTAAGCCTCCCCCGCCCAGCATCCGCTGCTTTCCCTAAACTCGGGTCAGCATGCAGCATTTCTGTTGCTTGCCAATGCTGGAGGCATTGAATGGGGCGGCGCACATACAAGATCCTGGCAGCGCTGCTGCTTCTGGCCGGCGGCAGTACATACCTGTGGGTTCGGCAAGAGGACAGATCGAATCGGCCCGCGCCATCGCAGGCTACGTCGGTCGGGTCGGGGCAATCGAGCGACGCCAGCGGCATCGCCGAGCAACCCGGCGGACTGGCGCATCATTGGGAGGCAACGCGCGCCAGCGGCGATGTGGACGCCATCGTTCTTGCGTTCAAGCAAGCCAATGACTGCCTTCTCTACCATGCCGCGGTGAATGGCATGCGTTCCATGCTGGAGGATGAAAGGCGGGGAGACCTGTCGAACGAAACCGTGGAAACCCTGCGCATGATGGACGCGGAGAGCGCCAGATATGCCTTCGTGGTCGAGCGGCTGGAAGGGTTCTGCAAGGGGTCCGACAAGAGGCAGTTGGCCCGGGTGCTATCCAATGCCCTCTTCGAAGCGGCCGTCAGGGGTAACCCGGACGCACAGACCTGCTTCCTCCTGATGGGACCTACGCCCTGGCTGGGGAGCAGGCTGGTCACGGAAGAAGCCGCAGAGATCGAACGTCATATCCGGCACACTTCCAGATTTACACAACAGGCCTTGCAGCGGGCGGACCCGCGCGTATCCGTGCAAGCCCTCCACAGATACGTGAATACACCCAACGGACATGCCTCATGGACGGACACGGTGCCAATGCCCGATCCGGTACTGACGTGGCGCGGCGCCCGTCTGGCAGCGCTGCGGGCAATGCCCGACCAACGCGCCGACGTGGAATCCCTGCTTGCATTGTTCGTCAAGGCAGGCGCGCTCTCACCTGCCGACATTCAAAGCGCCGACCGCTGGGCGCAGGACACGTTCGAAAGGCAGTTTCGTGGGGAGGGTGCCATCAACGTGTACTCCGCTGTGCCGTGCTACTCGTCGCCGGAGCTGGCGCCCTAGCTTTCACTGCGAAAGAGCAAACCGCCAGTTAGGGCGCTGCAGTACGGGCCAAGATTGCCTCCCCTCCTCCTCTCCTGGCCAGACCAGGCCGTCGAAGTGTCCGCAAAAGAACGTTCGACCAAGAAGAGGATTTCGGTCAGGATTCGAATCGCTGAATGGCGCCAGCGCAGTCCAACAAGAAAGGCGCATTGCCGAAAGCCGGCCGTGACCCCAGTTTCTCCGACGTCCCTTTCGATGATGGAACGTCACCGCTGCGTCGCGCCGAGCCGCCCTGCGCAGGGTGCTACTTCAGCGCCGGCGCCTGGAACGTGCCGCCGTAAACGATCCCGACGATGGTTTCGAGGAAGGCATTGGTCGGAATCCGCTCCCCATTCGTGGAGTAGGCAATGGCGGTACCGTCCTGCGGGTTGTAAATGACCCGGGAATGCGCACCGATGACGTCACCGCCGTGCCCGAGGAACGTGTTCTCCCCGTACGCGAACTCCGCCAGCCCCATCCCCCAGCCCTTGCCCGGCGCCGGCAACATCAGTGCCAGCGTCTCCTTCCGCACGAGCTCACCGTTGAACAGGGCGACGATCAGCCGGTTGAGGTCGCTGGGGGTGCTGGCGATGTCGCCAACCCCGACGACATTGCTGAAGTCCACTTCCTTGATTTCGCCCCACGCGCCATCGGCGAACGCATAGGACCTGAAGGTATCGGCGTGATTGGCCTTCACCGAGGCGAAATGCGCAAGGTGCAACGGCCGGGCGATCTCCTGCTCGACGATCTCGTGGTACGGCCGCCCGTAGGTGTCCTCCACGATCATCCGCAACAGGTAGTAGGCGGAGTTGGAGTAGGCCACGCGCGTGCCAGGGGCGAAGGCCACGCCCTGCCGCCTGATCTCCGCCAGGATCGCCGGCGGCTCCAGCGCATCCACGATCCAGACCGTACCGTCCTTGATCGCGAAATTACCCAGGCCGCTGGAATGCGCCAGCATCTGCCGGACGCTGATCTGCGCCGCTGCGGGCATCTCCGGATGAAAATCGGACAGCGTGTCATCCAGTCCCAGCCGCCCCTGTTCAATCAGCTTGAATGCAAGAATGGCCGTGACCATTTTGGTGACCGAGGCGACCTGGTAACGGGTGTCCGCATCCGCCTGCACGCCGGGCAGGTATTTCTGGCCGAAGCGCCGCTGATAGACCTCGCGCCCGCCACGGAAGATGGACACGCTGCCCAGCCCGCCTTTGCCGTCCTCCACCTGGTCGAGGTACTCGTCCAGCACGGCCGCGTGTATCCCCTGCGGCGACGCCTCCGCCGAGCGTCCCACCGAGGGGAGCATCAAGACAGGAAGGAGCAACAACCCAACCACCCACTTCTTCATGGCGCTCGCCGCTATATTCGGGAGGCGAAAGTCTAGATCAACTTTCTGGGCCGCAGGCATCGTCTTCGCACTGTGACTCAAGGTATCGACTCATCACGCTCTGGCTTCTGGCTGCAGGAAAGGGCTGGAACGAAAATTCGACTCTGACTCCTGATATCCCTTCTGTTTTCGCTTCAGCTCACAGCCCCAGCCAATCGAGCAGCGTCCCGAACAGCGACATCGGCATCTTGCAGAGGATGTAGTCGTTCCCGCCGAACCAGTTACAAGCGAACCATCCGAACGGTGTCATCAACAAGGCGATCAGTAGAACATCGACCAGCCAATTGAACGTCCGTCGGCGCCAGAGCTGCACCACGAAATCAACGATGAAACCCAGCAACATCACCAGCGTCATTGCACCCAGCAACACAGCAATTCCAAGCGCACTGTCCCCGCGATGTGTCTGACCGGCCATTTGCACCGCCGACCAACGCGAAAACAGATACAACGCCAGCAATGGCAGAAAGAACACGAGAACCCTGACGATCACCGACCAGGGATAGCGGCTCATGGCCGGGGTTCCGTTGGCATCCATCATGCTTCAGTTCTCCCAAGTGAGGCTGGACGAAACAGCGTTGTCCCGATCGTTGCAGACATCAGGCGCCCTGCTGAACTCAGAACTGACCGCGTTCTGCCCCTGCATCCAGGAATCCGGCCGCAGCATCCACTCACCTTCGCCGAGCACCGCTTCAAGTAGGTTGTGGAAGCGGAAACTCGACTCTGACCCCTACTTTCGGCTAACGCGCCTCGCTCCGACGATATCTAATGGCGACTTCCGGCCAAAAACGGCCCTTCCCTGACCTCGATAAACAACCACCTTCGCCTAATCAATAGTTTATGGCTACGAGGTATCTACGAAAACCTTGGCAATTCATACCAACATCCACCCAAACTCCATCTGGATGACACAAACAAAAAAGCCTCGATAGTCGTCGAGGCGCTTTTACTTCCTGCTAACTCGCCCTGACGAGCTTAGTCTAAAAGCCAGCCCCGCATTGACATCCAATATGCAGCGATCGACCTCTTGAACACCGCACCACCAAGTGCTCCAGCACAACCGCCAATATTCCCGTGAATATTTCCAACCAGCTTGTTACTTGCCTGGAGATACGCCTCCGACTGCAATGACAAGGGAGAATCAGCCCATTGGTAAAGGCTGTCTAGATCGAACGGCGGCGCAGGAAAAAATGAAAAATCTATGTCGGCGAGTTCGGCTATTCGCTTTTTCACCGATTCCAATGCCAGCGTGGCAATCGAACTGGACTGAATGGCCAGCCGGTGCCTCCGCTCCACATCCAGAACGGAAAATACAACTGAATACATCCCTAATTCTTTCTCCATTAACGCTGGCAATCTTGCTTGCACCGATCGCAGGAGTTTATCTGCGGCATCCCGATCCGAACATTGAAGCTTGGCAATTGGATGAGCCAAAGCAAATTCCCTAAACTCCTTCAGGGATTCGGCAGCCATCTCCCGCTTAGTTGCTATCTGACCGAACTCCTTCGAAAGCTCCTGAACGGCATCTGCAGCCGCAATCCGCATATCCAGTCGTTTGGAATCCAGAAACCCTTGCACCGCAAAAAAAGCTACCAGCAACCCAATAAGCGTCAACCAATGATCCGGATTCAATGCCACGGCAACAACTAGTTGACCCAGACTCAATGGTTGCACACCGAAGACTGGTGCTAAGGCATAGGCGACTATGGACAAAATGAGTAGCCCTGAGAGGGTTGTGATCAGCTCGCTGAGCCAAAGAGCACCGAACAGGAAGGACAGAACCGCCATTCGAACCGACTTTGACTTCATCACAATCCACACCCCCCCCATAGATCTTCAAGTTAGATGATGCTAACGCGAGACCGGACTGATCACCACCGCTGCCTAGTGCCAAACCAGCAATGGCGGAACTGGCGCGCTCGCGCGCAGCACCGGCTCAAAACGCTTCACAGCGCGCGGCGGGCTTTGCGGTGCGGCGGTGATCGGGTTGACACGAAAAAGCCCGGCTTGTGCCGGGCTTTCGTCGCGTGATGTTAGGACTGTAGCGCCGAAACTGCGCAGGCTTCAGCTGCGCACTTTCAAGGCGCCGGAATCGCCACTAATCCCGAGGATCACCACCACAACAGGGGCGCAATCGGCTAGGAGCGAACGTTCAACTCTGGAATTGGGCCGACCCGCGAAGCGGGTTCGGCTTGAATGAATTGTTAGCCATCTCTCTTGGTCCAGTCCCAGCTGGACTCTTGAACAACCCGCTTGCGCCGTGAGTGCCCAATATACTTACCCTCCATGGTTTTTCCGTCCACGATCAAGAGCTGGAAGGTGCCAAAGTAGGCGTTCTTGTCCTTCTTGTCGTACCAATCCCCAAGTAAGTAACCGCCCTTGATTTTTCCGAACATGCAGTAGAGTGCGTCCTTGGAGCGAAACTCCCCATAGCAGTAACGTCCAAATTGCTTGATCACTGTGTGGCTATGTCGATCCTTATCTTGGGCGAAATCGGCACTTCCAGCTGCCCCCCAGAGCTGCTCCCAGTTGCCCGAGAGCTTCGGAGGGTTGTCCCGGAAGAGCCCTCTGACGGGAAGCCACCAGAACCACTTCACAAAAGCATGGGCAAGGCTAAAATCTAACAACATTTTCACAATCAGAACCGCCACCGGGGCTGCAAGACCTGTTGCGATGACGTTGAGGTCGATTGTCATAGATGGCTAATTACCTAATAGACGGACTCGCGGGTCTGGTTATACGACATATCCACAAAGCACCGCATGGCGGGCTTTCCCTTGATACAGCTCGATCTTAGGGCGGCGGGGTCCGGCTAACAAGCCAGCGCATAACCGGACCCAACGGCAACTCGGCGGCCGCACCAATGGCCGCGATCGGCCGCATGACGCCCTGCGGCCAGAAGCGGACACCCTCACCGGATGGCAAGTGGAAAGGAGCCTGCGAACGCCACGGCTCCTCCCTACCTCAGTTCGCCGGGCCCAAAGTACTGGGCATGCCCTTACGCAACACTGAAAGGCGCCGGAAGTACTTGCCGAAGAAGATGCCGGTGAATCCCCCAGACAGCACATGGAAAACGTCTCGCTTCTGATGCCCAACGCGTGAACTAAGTCGTGCTGCGGTGTCGGCTTGAATGAATGGTTAGGTGTTAACCTGACGAACGACACGCAAGACCCCTTGGAACAGGATTTCGCACTGGCCGCTCCCTCGACCTGACCAGTACTCGTGCGCCCTCACCTCAAGTTCCTTAATATTTTCTAGTTTACTGGTTAGGTGCTGCTCGTATGATTTGTGAGGCTCGCCTTCCAAAATCTCTATTTCCAAAACCCTCCTGTTGCCAGCATGGGGAATTCGTTTAATCCAATATTTAGCAGATTCTTCTGAGTCACATAGCCATATGCAGCTTGTCCTTGAGGGGAGCACTGAATACATTCTCGCTCTCAGGTTCTCGAAGGCAAGCTCGCGCAGCATTACGGCAGCTGATCGCGTAACATCCGACTCCGTAATTTTCGCCCCAACTCTAGTAGCTGAGTTCATCCAGTTGGTATAGATAGGATTTATCCTATCCCCAACAGTGATTGCCTCTCCGATGGGAAATGGACTCCATCGGATGCGATGTTGAGATTCCGTGTCAATATGAAAGTACTTCATGCACACCTAGCTTCTTAATAGCCGGATCCTTGTGTCCGGCTATACGACTTATCTGCAGCACACCGTCTGATGGGCTACCCCTTGATACCGCTCGATCTTAGGGTGACTGGGTCCGACTAACAAGCCAGCGTATAACCGCACTCAGCGGTAGGCTCCGCGACTGCATCGATGTCCGCCTGGGGTCGGCCGGGGACGTAAGGGCCCTCAGGGTTTCGGGCATTTTGATATCGCCCCCGTGCCCCACAGCACAAAGGGCCACCCTTACGGGTGGCCCTTTGTTGTACGGCATCCAATTAGCGGTTTCTTTGAACCCCACTAGGGACTACTGTGGATCCAACTAGCGACTTATAGGAGTCCCCACATCTGTCTTTATCAACGAATAATCAAACTATTTCAACCGCACTTGCTATACCCACAATTCAAGCAAGTCTGGCAGCCATCCATGATCACCAGCGCCTTGGTATTGCACTTGTGGCACATGCTGGCGCTGGCCGGGAAACTGCCGTTGTCGGCGCTTTCGGCGCTGTCGAGGATTACCAGCTCCTCCCCTTCGCTTTGCGGAAGGGACGGAGCATGCGCGGCGCTCTGCGCCGGCGCTGGGCTTACTTCACTGTTTTTTTTTGAGCGCTCTTCGAACTGCTTGCGCTTCTCGGCGATCAGGGCGCGCTGGTGGGCGCTCATTTCCGGGTCGTGCAGCAGGCCGATGGCCTTCATGTGGTCTTCGACGATCGAGCCCAGCTCGGCCACCAGCGACGGCATGTACACGCCGCCGGCCTTGAAGTAACCGCCCTTCGGGTCGAACACGGCCTTCATCTCGTCGACGATGAAGGTCACGTCACCGCCCTTGCGGAACACGGCCGACATGATGCGGGTCAGCGCCACGATCCACTGGAAATGCTCCATCGACTTGGAGTTGATGAAGATCTCGAACGGACGGCGCAGTTCGTGCTCGGTGCCCTGGTTGAGCACGATGTCGTTGATGGTCACGTAGAAGGCGTGCTCCACCAGCGGCGATTTGATCTTGTAGGTGCTGCCGATCAGCACTTCCGGGCGCTCGATGCGCTCGTGCATGTGCACGATGTTGTCGGCCGGGGACTCGTCCTGGGGCGCCGCGACCGGGACCGCCTTGGCCGCGGCTTCGCGCGCCTTGTCGTCCGGGGTGATGACGGAATAGCCCTTGATTTTCTTGTCGATCTTGACGGCCATGGTGCGAGTCCTGGTTATGCGTTGCGTACGGATTACGGCGCCTTCCCCGTCCCGGCTGGGACGGGGGGCGCGGTGCGGCGATTACTTGCGGGTGGCCTTCTTGACCGCCTTCTTCACGGCGGTGGCCTTCCTGGCCACGGTCTTCTTGGCCGAAGCAGCCTTCTTGGCCACAGCCTTCTTGGCAGCGGCGGCCTTCTTGACGACCTTCTTCTCGGTGGCCTTGACCGACTTCTTGACCGAAGCGACCTTCTTGGCGGCCTTCTTCTCGACCTTCTTCACTGCCTTCCTGGCGGCGGCGGTCTTGCCGGTGACGGCCTTGGCAACCTTCTTCTCGGTGGCCTTGACCGACTTCTTCACCGCGGCAGCCTTCTTGCCCACGGCCTTGGCGACCTTCTTCTCGGCAGTCTTGACCGTCTTCTTGGCCGAGGCCACCTTGGTGGCGGCCTTCTTCTCGACCTTGGCGATGGCCTTCTTGGTCGCGGCGCGCTTGCCGGCGCCCTTCTTCTTCAGCTCGGCGGCTTCGGCCTGGGCATTGGCCTTGGCGGTCTCCAGCTTCTTGCGCACCGAGCCGACGGTCTTCTTCACTTCCTTCCTGGCGGCGACGGCCTTCTTGGCGACGACCTTCTCGGCCTTCTTCACGGCCTTCTTGACCTTGGCCACCTGCTTCTTGGCACCGGCCTCGGCCTTCTGCGCGCCGGCCTTGACCGCGGCGACGGCGTCGCTGGCGGTGGCGGCGATCGAGTCGCCCACGTGGACGGCGGTTTCCTTCACGTTCTCGGCCACCTGCGAAACGGTCGCCGTCACACCATTACCATTGCTCATAGAGCCCTCCTCAGGGCATCGGGTCTGTCATGCGGGCGATGCTATATCCAAGCGAATGCAACGGGGAACAAACGCGCAACAACCCGGTGGCGGCGACCACCGTCTGCCGCCCCGCGCCGGAACACGGGGCGACGGCGAAGGCTCTTAGAACTTGCCGTAATAGCCTTCCTTGAGGGCATCGAACAGGTTGGCGGCGGTGTGCATCTCGCCGTCGTACTCGATCTGCTCGTTGCCCTTGACCTCCACCACCTGGCCGTCTTCCAGCTCGAAGCGGTAGGTGGTGTTCTCCAGGTCCGTCTCCTTGACCAGCACGCCCTGGAAGGCGGCCGGGTTGAAGCGGAACGTGGTGCAGCCCTTCAGGCCCTGGGCGTGGGCGTAGCGGTAGATGTCCTTGAACTGCTCGTACGGGTAATCGGTCGGTACGTTGGCGGTCTTGGAGATCGAGCTGTCCACCCACTTCTGGGCGGCGGCCTGCACGTCCACGTGCTCCTTGGGCGAGATGTCGTCGGCGCTGATGAAGTACTCCGGCAGCTGCGCGGCGGCGTCATCGCTGAACGGCATGGCCTGCGGGTTGACCAGCGCGCGGTAGGCCAGCAGCTCGAAGGAGAACACGTCCACCTTTTCCTTGGACTTCTTGCCTTCGCGGATCACGTTGCGGCTGTAGTGGTGCGCGAACGAGGGCTCGATGCCGTTGGAGGCGTTGTTGGCCAGCGACAGGCTGATGGTGCCGGTCGGGGCGATGGAGCTGTGGTGGGTGAAGCGCGAACCCACCGTGGCCAGTTCCTCCACCAACGTTGGCGCCACCGTGGCCACGCGCTGCATGTAGCGGCTGTAACGGGCGTGCAGCACCTTGCCGGCGATCTTCTGGCCGACCTTCCAGCCGTCCTTCTTCATTTCCGGGCGCTGGCGCAGCATCGCGGCGGTGACGTCGAACTGCTCGTCCATGATCGGGGCGGCGCCCTTCTCGCGGGCCAGCTCCAGGCCGGTTTCCCAGCCGGCAACGGCCATGTCGCGGGCGATGGCTTCGGTGAACTCGCACGATTCCGGCGAGCCGTACTTCATCCGCAGCATGGTCATGGTGCTGCCCAGGCCCAGGAAGCCCATGCCGTGGCGACGCTTGCGCATGATCTCGTTGCGCTGCTGTTCCAGCGGCAGGCCGTTGACCTCGACCACGTTGTCCAGCATGCGGGTGAACACGCGCACCACTTCCTTGTACTCGTCCCAGTCGAAGGAGGCCTTGTCGGTGAACGGGTCACGCACGAACTTGGTCAGGTTGACCGAGCCCAGCAGGCAGGCGCCGTACGGCGGCAGCGGCTGCTCGCCGCACGGGTTGGTGGCGCGGATGTTCTCGCACCACCAGTTGTTGTTCATCTCGTTGACGCGGTCGATCAGGATGAAGCCCGGCTCGGCGTAGTCGTAGGTGGAGACCATGATCATGTCCCACAGGTGGCGGGCGCGGATGTGCCCGTACACCTTGCAGGCCACCAGGCCGTCGTCGCGCACGATGTAGTTCTCGTGGGTCGGCCACTCGCGCCAGACCACGTCGGCGGCGTTCTGGTCGACCTCGGCCTGTTCCTTGATGTTGATCGGGAACACCAGCGGCCAGTCGGCGTCGTTGTTGACCGCGTCCATGAAGCCGTCGGTGATCAGCAGCGACAGGTTGAACTGGCGCAGGCGGCCGTCCTCGCGCTTGGCGCGGATGAAGTCCTTCACGTCCGGGTGCGACACGTCGAAGGTGCCCATCTGCGCGCCGCGACGGCCACCGGCCGAGGACACGGTGAAGCACATCTTGTCGTAGATATCCATGAAGGACATCGGCCCGGAGGTGTAGGCGCCGGCGCCGGCGACGAACGCACCGCGCGGACGCAGGGTGCTGAACTCATAGCCGATGCCGCAGCCGGCCTTCAGGGTCAGGCCCGCCTCGTGGACCTTCTCCAGGATGCCGTCCATCGAGTCGGTGATGGTGCCCGAGACGGTGCAGTTGATGGTGCTGGTGGCCGGCTTGTGTTCCTGCGCACCGGCATTGGAGGTGATGCGGCCGGCCGGGATCGCGCCGCGGCGCAGCGCCCAGGCGAAGCGCTCATACCAGTAGGCGCGCTTCTCGTCGGTGGCTTCGGCGTCGGCCAGGGCACGGGCCACGCGCTTGTAGGTGCCATCGATGTCCGCATCCAGCGCTTCGCCTGCCTTGGTCGTGAGGCGGTACTTCTTCTCCCAGATGTCCTGCGAGGCAGGTTGCAGGGGAATCAGGTCCGACTTGGTTTGATTGCTGACCACTTCCAGACGCACCGTACTCATGATTGTGGAAACTCTCCTGGGGCACCTTGCGGTGCGTTTGTTCTTTACCCCGGCGGGCCGGGCTGCAACGACGACGACGCGCAGGCGCGTGCTTACGCGCCTGCTGGCGGGATGGGATCGAGCCGGGGACTGCCGGTGTTCTGCATCACTGTCGCGGTCATTGCACGCCTTCCGTTGGGGTGCTTGCACCCCGAGCACCAACCCTACTGCTTGGGGACGTTTTTCACACCAACCCAACATCTAGTGGCTGATGGCCCGACCAAGCTTACCCACCGCCGGGGTGTTGTCAAACGAAAAATATGCATCTGGACTATTGCAATCCGTGCAGCCCGCACCGGCCCTGCGATTGCGGCGATGCAGAAAATTTCATTGTTGATTTAGGCGCCTGCGGCCACACTCCTGTTCAGCAATCCGTCCCACCCCGGGCCGCCCTCCGGCGCCCCTGCATGGAACCCCCCGGCTTATGCGTCCGATCCCGACCCTGCTGACCCTGGCCCTGGCCGCCGCCTTCGGCGGCTTCACCGCCACCGCCATCAACGCCCACCTGGACAACCGCGCCGACGCGGCCACCCCCGTCGCCAGCGTGGTACCCGCCACCGCCGCCCTGCCGGCCTCGGTCGCCGGCCAGCCGGTGCCGTCGCTGGCGCCCATGCTGGAACAGGCCATGCCGGCGGTGGTCAGCGTCAACACCAAGCAGGTGGTGCGGGTGCGCAACCCGTTCTTCGACGACCCGTTCTTCCGCCGCCTGTTCCCGCAGGTGCCGCAGGAGCGCATCAACGAGTCGCTGGGCTCGGGCGTGATCATCGACGCGGCCAAGGGCCTGGTGCTGACCAACCACCACGTCATCGACAACGCCGACGACGTGCGCGTGACCCTGGCCGACGGCCGCACCGTGCAGGCCGAGTTCATCGGCTCGGACCCGGACACCGACATCGCGCTGATCCGCATCCCGGCCGAGAAGCTCACCGCGCTGCCGCTGGGCAACAGCGACCAGCTGCGCGTGGGTGACTTCGTGGTCGCCATCGGCAACCCGTTCGGCTTCAGCCAGACCGTCACCTCGGGCATCGTCTCGGCGGTGGGCCGCAGCGGCATCCGCGGGCTGGGCTACCAGAACTTCATCCAGACCGACGCCTCGATCAACCCGGGCAACTCCGGCGGCGCGCTGGTCAACCTGGCCGGCCAGCTGGTCGGCATCAACACCGCCAGCTTCAACCCGCAGGGCAGCATGGCCGGCAACATCGGCCTGGGCCTGGCCATTCCATCCAACCTGGCGCGCGACGTGGTCGAGCAGCTGGTCACCAAGGGCGTGGTGGTGCGCGGCACGCTGGGCGTGGAAACCCAGAACCTGACCCCGCAGATCGCCCAGGGCCTGGGCCTGGCCGAAGCCCGCGGTGCGCTGGTCACGCGCGTGCTGGCCGGTTCCGGCGCGGCCACGGCCGGGCTCAAGGCCGGCGACGTGGTGCTGTCGATCAACGGCCAGCGCGTGGACAACGCGCAGGCGCTGCACAACTTCGAAGGCCTCTCCACGGTCGGCCGCACCGTGGACCTGGACATCCGCCGCGACGGCAAGCCGCTGCAGCTCAAGGCCACGCTGAAGGAACAACCGCGCGCGCTCACCGGCGACATGCTCGACCCGCGCCTGTCCGGCGCCACCTTCGCCGACCTGCCCGAGTCGCTGCGCCAGTCCGGCCTCAACGGCGTGCTGGTCAGTGACGTGGCGCGCGGCAGCCGCGCGGCGCAGTCCGGGCTGGCCAGCGGCGATGTGATCGTGGCCGCCAGCAGCGGCGAATTCACCGACCTGGCCAGCTGGCGCGCCAGCTTCAGCCCGCGCCCGCAGCAGCTGGTGCTGAGCGTGCGCCGCGGCAACGGGGGCGGCCAGTTGTTGATGCGATGATGCCGACGTGAGGCCGGTTTGGCCCGGCGTAACGTTCCTTACACCGCAGTACTGTTATTTGTTGCTATCTGCTGCAACCCGCGCGCCGCACGCCGGCGCACCCGCTGAAACCAGGAGATCACGATGAGCCCCACCAATACCGAGAACATGAAGGAACACCTGGGCGAGGCTGGCGCACACCTGAAGTCCGCCGCCGCCGCCGCCGGTTCGGCCGTCAAGGGCGCCACCGGTGCCGCCGCCGACGAACTGCGCCTTGGCAAGGCCAACATGAAGGCCGAGCTGTCCGACAGCGCGCTGTCCGGCCTGGCCGCCGCCGAACTGGGCGGTGCCGCCGCCAAGGAACAGGTCGATGCACTGATGGACAAGGGCAAGGACCTGATCGACAGCGCCGCTGACCTGATCCGCGAGCGTCCGCTGGCCTCCTTCGGCGTGGCCTTCGCCGCCGGCTGGATCATCGCCAAGCTCGCCCGCAGCAACGACTGACCGGCGTGAGCGAAACCGCAACACCGCCACCGGAAGAACAGCCCACCCCGGATCCCAAGCCGGGGCTGGAAGAAAGCATCCGCCAGGTCGGCGCCGCCGGCCGGCAGACGCTGGATTCGGCGTCGGACACGCTGCGCTCACTGCGACGGTTGGCCTCGGCCGACCTGGCATTGGCCCGCAGCGCGTTCGGCCGGGCGCTGGCCTGGAGCGGCGTGGCGATCGTTTTCGGCGCCTCGGCGTGGCTGCTGCTGGCGGCCACGCTGGTGGCCTTGCTGCAGTACCTGGGGCTGTCGCTGTTCGTCTCGCTGCTGATACCCACCCTGGCCAGCCTCCTCGTCACCGGCTACGCCATCTGGCGGGTGTCCTACTTCTTCCACCACACCGGCATGCACGCCACCCGCCGCCAGCTTTCGCGCATGGGCCTGTTCGACGAGCCCAGCGACGAGGATCCGGATGCCGACGTGAGGGTACCGGGGGAGAACACGCCATGAAGTTCGAAGCCCTGCAGCGTCGCGTGCGCCGCGCCGAAGCCGTGGTGCAGGTCCGTGGCGAGGAGACCACGCAGCGCTGGGATGCACTCAACCAGGCCTGGCGCAGCGCGTGGACGCCGGGCCGCATCGTCGTGGTCGGCCTGGCCGGCGGCTTCCTGGCCGGCAAGCTGGAACCCGGCGGTGCGTTCAGCGGTGCCCGCTGGCTGCAGATGATCGGCTCGGTCTCCGGGCTGGTCGCTTCGGCGCAGGCATCGGTGGCCTCCTTCGCCGCGGCGGCGGCAGGCATGGCCGCCGCGCAGGCGTCCGATGCCGCCGACGAAACCGCCGGACCGGCGGGCGCCGAGCCGGCACCGGCCCGCCCGCGCAACGCGGCCCAACCCGGGCCCGCCGAAGCCGCGACGGAACTGTCAGAATCCTGACCCGGGCCCGGCCTCACGCCGCGCCCTTCCGTCTGCCGGAGCGTCGCCTGCATGTCCGAGCCCTTGTCCGAGCCGTCACCGCAACCGGCGGCACCCGCGCCGCTGCCGCCACGTCCGCGTGCCTCCACCGCCCTGGTGGTACTGGCCACGCTGGCCGTCGGCTACACGCTGTGGGCGGCACAGACGGTGATCCTGCCGGTGCTGCTGGCCGCGTTCCTGGCGCTGGTCGGCAACCCCATCATCCGCCTGCTGCAGAAGCTGCGCCTGCCACGTTTCCTGGCCGCGCTGCTGGTGTTGCTGCTCGGCCTGGCCGGCAGCGTGGCGCTGGCGGTGCAGCTGGCCGGGCCGGCCACCGAGTGGGTACAGCAGGCCCCGCAGCAGATGCGGCAGATCTCGCGCCAGGTACAGGCGCTGGTCAAGCCGGTGCAGCAGGCCAACCAGGCCGCCGAGAGCTTTGCCCGTGCCGCCGGCGGCGAAGGCAACCGCAAGGTGCAGGTGGTCCGCACCCAGCTCGATGACCCGTACAAGGCGCTGGTGCGCACCCCCAAGCTGGCCGCCTCGGCGCTGGCGGTGGTGCTGCTGACGCTGTTCTTCATGATCTACGGGCAGAGCCTGCAGCGGCACGTGATCGACCTGCTGCCTAACCGCCAACAGAAGCGCTTCACCGCCGACATCCTGCGGTCGATGGAGCGGGAGATCTCGCGCTACGTGCTGACCATCACCGTCATCAACATCGCCCTGGGGCTGGTGCTGTCCGGCGTGCTGATGCTGCTGGGCATCGGGCTGTCCGAGGCACTGCTGTGGGGCACGGTGGCGGCGCTGCTCAACTTCGCCCCCTACGTGGGCCCGCTGATCGGCATCGCGCTGATGCTGTTGGTGGGCTTCGTGATGTTCGACGACCCGCTCACCGCCTGCCTGCCGGCGCTGAGCTACCTGGCCCTGCACACGCTGGAGGGGCAGCTGGTCACGCCCATCGTGCTGGGCCGCAGCATGGCGATCTCGCCGTTGATGCTGATCCTGGCGCTGATGCTGTTCGGCTGGCTGTGGGGCATCGTCGGCCTGCTGCTGGCCGTGCCGCTGCTGGTCTGCGTGAAGCTGGTGCTCAGCCGCGTGGACGGCATGCAGGGCTGGGCCCGGCTGCTCGAATAGCCTGAAGCCGTGAGGGCCAGCGCGGCAGGCTTGCCGTAAAATGGCGCGGTGAACTTTCCTGTCCTAGCCATCACCCTCGACCTGGACGACACACTCTGGCCCTTCGCGCCCATCGGCGCGCGCATCGACCAGGTGCTGCACGACTGGATGCTCGAGCACAGCCCCGCCACCGCAGCGATGTATCCGGTGGCGGCCATGCGCGAACTGCGCGAGCGCTCGTTCCGCGACAACCCGCACCTGCACTACGACCTGAGCGCCCTGCGGCGGCTGACCCTGGCCGAAGCACTGGAGAACAGCGGTGCCAGCCCGGCGCTGCTGGAGCCGGCCTACGAGGCGTTCTACGCGGCGCGCAACCAGGTGACCTTCTACCCCGACGCGCTGGAGGCGCTGCGTCGCATCGCCGCGCGCGTGCCGGTGGCGGCGGTCAGCAACGGCAACGCCGACCTGCAGCGCATCGGCATCGGCGAGCTGTTCGCCTTCCAGCTGGGCTCGCGCGAGTTCGGCGCGGCCAAGCCGGACCCGGGCATCTTCCACGCGGCCTGCCAGAGGCTGGGCGTGGCGCATGCGCAGGTGCTGCACGTGGGCGACCACGCCGAGATGGACGTGGCCGGCGCGATGCGCGCGGGCCTGCGCGGCTGCTGGATCAACCGCGAAGCACATGCATGGACCCATCAGGAACTGCAGCCGGACCTGCAGTTCGACACCCTGACCGGACTGGCCGACTGGCTGGATGCCAACGCATCCACGCCGCGCTGAGCCGACGGCCGCCATCCGATACGAGACAGACATGACCCCGATCAACGGCTTCACTACCGACACCGCCAACGCCCTGCCGCTGTACGTGCTCGACCGCGACGGCTTCGCCGCGTGGGCGGCCACCCAGCCGCCCGCCGTGCAGGCCTGGCTGGCCAGCCAGCAGTTCAACGCCGCGGCCAACAGCGTGGCCCTGTTGCCGGGCAGCAACGGCATCGCCGGCGCGGTGCTGGGCGTGGGCGACCGCGCCGATGCCTATGCCTACGCGCATGGCCCATTCGCGCTGCCGGCCGGCACCACCTGGCAGCTGGCCAATGAACTGGATGCGGCCAGCATCACCACCCTGCAGCTCGGCTGGGGCCTGGGCAGCTACCGCTTCGCACGCTACCGCAAGCCGGCGCGCGCGCCGGCACAGCTGGTCGCCAGCCCCGCGCAGGAAGTGCTGGACGTGGTCACCGCCTGCCTGCGCGTGCGTGACTGGGTCAACACGCCCACCGAGGACATGGGCCCGCAGCAGCTGGAAGACGCCGCGCGCGAACTGGCCGACGCCCACGGCGGCGCGCTGGAAGTGATCGCCGGCGACGAATTGCTGGAAATGAACTTCCCGACCATCCACGCCGTCGGCCGCGCCTCGCACCGGGCGCCGCGCCTGATCGTGCTGCGCTGGGGCAAGGACGATGCGCCGCACCTGGCGCTGGTCGGCAAGGGCGTGTGCTTCGACACCGGCGGGCTGGACCTGAAGCCGGCCGACGGCATGCGCAACATGAAGAAGGACATGGGCGGCGCCGCGCACGCACTGGCGCTGGCCGGGCTGGTGATGGCACAGCAGCTGCCGGTGCGGCTGACGCTGGTGGTGCCGGCGGTGGAGAACGCGGTGGGCCCGGATGCCTTCCGTCCGGGCGAGGTGATCACCACGCGCAAGGGCATCACCGTGGAGATCGACAACACCGACGCCGAAGGCCGCCTGATCCTGTGCGACGCGCTGACCTACGCCAGCGAGCAGCAGCCGGAGGCGATCATCGATTTCGCCACGCTCACCGGTGCGGCCCGCATCGCGCTGGGCCCGGACCTGCCGGCGCTGTTCTCCAACAACGACACGCTGGCCAACCAGTGGCTGCAGGCCGGCGACGCCACCCGCGACCCGCTGTGGCGCATGCCGCTGTGGCGCCCGTACCTGCGCTACCTCAACAGCGGCATCGCCGACCTGGCCAATTCCGGCTCACGCATGGCCGGCTCGGTCACCGCCGCGTTGTACCTGGAGCGCTTCATCAATGACGTCCAGGTGTGGGCGCACCTGGACGTGTACGCCTGGAACGACGGCGAACGCCCGGGCCGTCCGGCCGGCGGCGAAGCCCTGGCCCTGCGCTCGGCCTGGGCGATGCTGAAGGCGCGCTACGCCTGAGCTGGAGCCGGGCATCACCCGGCCTTCGGTTGAGCCCACGGATCCCCGCCTCGGCGGGGATCCGTCGTTTCGGCAAATGTTGGCGAAAAAGTGAATATTCGCCCGACGGATTTTCTGACAGCATCCCTGCGTCGCCCACCCACACGCATCGTGAAGGCAGGAACCCCGTCATGTCGCTTTTCGGCAATACCCGCGCCGCCCGTTCGCCGCTGCCATGGATCGCGCTGATCGCGTTGATCGCCGGCGTGCTGGCACTGGCTTTCGCCTGGCTGGCCGGCTGGATCGGCCGCGACCGCGCCACCGCCCAGGCCTTCACCGACAGCATCGAAGCCACCGGGCCGGCGCATCCCGGCTTCCGCCGTGCGCATGCCAAGGGCATGTGCGTGCAAGGCACCTTCCAGGGCACGCCGGAAGGCGCGGCACTGAGTTCGGCCCGCGTGTTCGCGCAACCGCAGGTGCCGGTGCTGGGCCGCCTGTCGATCGGTGGTGGCGATCCGCACGGTGCCGATGCCAACGCGCGCGTACGCAGCATGGCGCTGCAGCTCATCAGCGATGACGGGCAGGAATGGCGCACCGCGATGAACAGCTTCCCGTTCTTCGCCGTGCCCACGCCCGAGGCCTTCCTCGAACAGACCCGTGCCGGCATCCCCGATCCCGCCACCGGCAAACCGGACCCGGCGAAAATGGCCGCGATGCAGGCGAGGTATCCGTCGGCACGTGCGTTCGGGCAGTGGGCCAGGACCGCGCCGTGGTCCAACAGCTGGGCCAACACCGACTACAACGGGGTCAACAGCTTCCGCTTCATCGCCGCCGACGGCAGCGAGCACTTCGTGCGCTGGAGCATGCGCCCACAGGCACCGTTCGTGGAGATGACGCCGGAACAACGCGCGCAGGCCGGGCTGGATTACCTGGCCGACGAATTCCAGCAACGGCTGGCGCTGGGCCCGGTGCGCTGGGACATGTGGGTGACCCTGGCCGAGGCCGGCGACCCGGTCGATGATCCCTCGCAGGTGTGGCCCGGGCAGCGCCGCCAGGTCAAGGTCGGCACGCTCAGCCTGACCTCGATGCAGGCGCAGGCCGACGGCGCCTGCCGCGACCTCAACTACGACCCGTTGATCCTGCCGCGTGGCATCAAGGGTTCCGATGACCCGATCCTGGCCGCGCGCTCAGCGGTGTATTCGCAGTCATTCAACCGCCGCGAGCGCGAGATCGCCGGCGGCAAGGCAACCGACGCCACCGGCAAGGAAGGTGCACGATGAGCCGCGACGCAGGCCACTTCAACCTCACTGCCCGCGTTCTGCACTGGCTGATGGCGGCGATGATCCTGACCATGCTGTTCGTCGGCGTGAGCATGGTCGCCTCGCTGCACTGGCGCCCGGCGCTGATCGACCTGCACCGTCCGTTTGGCATCGCGATCCTGCTGCTGGCACTGGTGCGCCTGTACAACCGCCTGCGCCACCGGCCGCCACCGCTGCCGGCCGACCTGCCGGCGTGGCAGGCCGCCGCCGCACATGCTTCGCATTGGCTGTTGTACGGGTTGATGCTGGCGATGCCGTTGATCGGCTGGTCAATGCTGTCGGCGGGCGGTTACCCGGTCGTGATGTGGTCGGGCCTGAACCTGCCACCGATCGCCCCGCACGATCCGGCCCTGTACGCCGCGTTGCGCAACGCGCACAGCCTGCTGGCCTACGTGTTGTTCGCCACCGTGCTCGGGCATCTGTCGGCGGCGCTGTTCCACCTGTGGGTGCGCCGCGACGGCGTGTTCCAGGCGATGGCGCGCGGCAAGCCGCATTGAATCTCGTGGGAGCGGCCTTGGCCGCGAAGCCAGTGTCGTCGGATGACGCGGGCATTCCCGGCTTCGCGGCCGAGGCCGCTCCTGCGGTTATAGCCAGCCTTTCTGGCGGGCCAGGCGATGGGCCTCGATGCGGTTGGCCACGCCCAGCTTGCCGATGCATTCGGACAGGTAGTTGCGCACGGTGCCGTGTGACAGGCCGAGCTGCTCGGCGATCTCGTTGGCCGAACGGCCTTCGCCGGCCAACCGCAGCACCTGGCGTTCGCGGTCATTGAGCGGGTCCGCCTCGGACCACGCTTCCATCGCCAGCTGCGGATCGATCGCGCGGCCACCGCGCTGCACCTGCCGCAAGGCCTCGGCCAGCTTTTCGGCCGGCGAATCCTTCAGCAGGTAGCCCTGCACCCCGGCATCCAGCGCGCGCCGCAGGAAACCACTGCGCGCGAAGGTGGTGACGATCACCACTTTCACCGGCAGCTGGTGGCGCTGCACGCGCTGGGCCAGTTCCAGCCCGGTGAGGTTGGGCATCTCGATGTCGGTGACGAGCACGTCGGGGGCAAGCCGCTGCAGTTCGCGCCAGGCCACTTCGCCATCGGCGGCGGCACCGACCACTTCCAGGTCGGCTTCCAGGTTGAGCAGCGCGGACAACGCACCGCGCACCATCGCCTGGTCCTCGGCCAACAGGATGCGGATCATGCGCGCGCTCCATCGGGCAGGGGGTTGTCGTGCCGCATGGCAAGCGCCGCATGGTCGATGGAGGCCGTGGTCACGCCGTTGACGGGGATACGCACCTCCAGCCGCGTGCCGTGCGAGCGTGGCGAATCGATCGCCAGCGTGCCGCCCATGGCCTCCACCCGCTCGCGCATGCCGGCGAGCCCGTTGCCGTTGGCCGAGACGCCGCCGCGCCCGTCGTCCACCACTTCCAGCACCACCGCATTGCCCTCGCTGCGCACCGCGATCATGGCCTCGTTTGCCTGGGCATGGCGCGCGATGTTGGTGACCGCTTCGCGCAGGATCATCGCCAGCCCGGATTCGATCCATGCCGGCATCGCCGGCGGCGGGCTGTAACGCAGGTGTACCCGCGAGGATTCCAGCAGCAGGTGCGCCGATGCCAGCTCGGCGGCCAGGTCGGCGGCGCGGAAACCGGTCACCGCGCTGCGCACCTGCGCCAGCGCGTCGCGGGCGATCTGCTCGGCTTCGGCCAGCTCGATGCGCGAGCGCTCCGCATCACGGTCGAACAGCTTGCGCGACAGCTCCAGCTTCAGGGTGATCAGCGACAGGGTGTGCCCCAGCAGGTCGTGCAGGTCGCGGCCGATGCGCTCGCGTTCGGCGGTGGCCGCCAGGCGCCGTACTTCCTCGTGCGACAACCGCAGCGCCGCATCCTTCTCCTGGCCGGAACGCTCACCGCTGACGATCAGGCCGATGATGATCGACAACACCGGCACCCACGCGATCGCCTGCCATGGGTAGCCGATCCACGAGGTCTGCGCCACGAACACCGCGTTCAACGCCAACAGCTCGACCAGGTAGCGCGTGGTGGAGATGCAGCGGTTGATGCGCAACCCCACGCAACCGAACACGAAGTAGCTGATGGCCGAGGGATACACGCCCAGCAGCGAGATCCCCAGCACCACCATGCCGATGGCGAAGATCGCCACGTAACGGCGCGAGGACAACAGGGTCATCACGTACAGCAGCACGAACACCGGGTAGGACGCCAACGTGATCCCTGCCCAGCGCCACGTGTAGCCGCCGGCGAACAACGGCGTGATGAAAACCCACACCGTCCACAGCAGGTGGATCGCATCCAGCCATGGCCACCGGCCGATCTTGATGTTGTCGGCCACCACCGAATCCGGTGCCGGTCTGAGCCAGGCGGGCAGGGTGCGGGACATCAGCGGGTGACTCCGGTTGCAGTGCGGCCCATGATGCCATCAGCCATAACGGCGCAGGCGCCAGGCGGCCAGGGTGGCCACCACCACGGTGAACAGGCCCAGCCACGCCGCATGCGGCCATGCGCTGCCCGTATCGAAGCCGATGGCCGACTGGGCCAGCATGTTCAGGTGGTGGCTGGGCCAGACCGGGGCGAGGCTGCGCAGGACCGGCGGCAGCATCGACAACGGGAACCACAGCCCCGACAGCAACGCCATCGGCAGGTACAGCAGGTTGACCAGCGCCGGTGCGGCATCCCCCTTCACCCACGTGCCCATCAGCAGGCCCAGCGCGCAGAACGGCAACGCGCCGAGCACGCAGCTCAGCGTCAGGCGCAGCATCTGCACCGGCGCCAGTGACACGCCGGCGACCAGCACCGCCAGCACCTGCAGCAGCACCACGATCGCCAGCGCCATCAGCATGGCCATGGTCATCTTGCCGAGCAGATACGCCGCCGGCGGCATCGGCAGCGCACGCTTGAGCGTGAGCAGCCCATTGCCGCGCTCCAGCGCCAGCGACACCCCGAAGCCGAACAGCCCCGGCGCCATCACCCCGAAGGTGGCATAGGTGCCGAGCAGGAAGCGCGGCCCATCGGCACCCTGGCCCAGGCCCAGCACCACGGCGAACATCAGGTAGAAGGTGGCCGGGAACAGCATCGTCGGCAGCACGAAGCCGGGGCTGCGCAGGTAGCGCAGGCATTCGGCCCGTGCCTCCTGCAGGTAGGCGCCGAGCACGCGGCGGCCGGACATGCGGGCGCCGGCCAGGAACGCGGAGGAAGTGGTGTTCATCAGGCGGCCTGCGGTTGGGGATCGGTGAGATCGCGGAAGGCTTCTTCCAGGCCGGCTGGCTTGACCTCCAGCGCGGACAGGTCCGGGTCGGCGGCCAGCAGCCGTCGCACCACCGCCTCCACCCGGTCGCAGGCCAGGTGCAGGCGCTCCCCGTCACGCTGCGCCTGGCGCACGCCCGGCCAGCGACCGACCTGGGCGACGTCCAGCCGTGACTGGCACCGCACCGCGCGGACCAGCACGCGGGCGCGCAGCGCATCCACGCTGCCATCGCTGACCACCCGGCCGCGCAGCATCACGCAGATGCGGTCGGCCAGCCGCTCGGCCTCTTCCAGGTAGTGCGTGGTGAGCACCACGGCGGTGCCCTCGCCCACCAGCGTGCGCACCGTGTCCCACAGCTGCTGGCGCGCCGGCACGTCCAGGCCGACGGTGGGTTCGTCCAGGAACAGCAGGCGCGGCCGGCCGCAGATGGCCAACGCGAACTGCACCCGCCGTTGCTGGCCGCCGGAGAGCTTGCCGTAAGGACGGCGCAACAGGTCTTCGATGCCGGCCAACGCGGCACTGTCGGCCAGTGGCCGTGGTGCCGGGTAGTAGCTGGCTGACAGCCGCAGCAGTTCCTGCACGGTGAGCGTTTCCGGCAGCGCCGCGTCCTGCAGCATCACGCCGATGCGGCGACGCGCCGACAGCTGCTGCGGGTGCTCCCCGAACAGGGTGACCTGGCCGGCATCGGCCCGCAGCAGGCCCAGCAACAGGCCGATGGTGGTGGTCTTGCCGGCGCCATTGGGCCCGAGCAGGGCCAGCACCTGCCTGGCATGCAGGTCCAGGTCCACGCCCTCCAACGCCGCCAACGTGCCGTAGCGCTTGTACACGCCACGCAGACTGGCCAGTACCTCGTTGCCCTGCGTCATCGCGATCCGCTCCTGGTGGGAATGGCGCCACGTTAGGCGCGGCATCGGCCTGGCAGCAGTCACGCCGGTCAGGCAAAGCGGGTGACACCCGTCACCTGCGCGGCCCCCGGCGCCTGTCTAGAATCGACCACATGCCACGACGCACCGGTCGTGGTGGTTTGGGGTACCTTCGGTCACATTTCCCGCCACGCGCCGTCCTTTCCTACATGAATGCCTCCGCTGAACTGCTGAAAGAACTCCGCATCGACCGCTCGGCCGCCCCGCCGCCGCGCGGCCCTTCCCCGTCCCGCCGCTGGCTGTGGGTAGTGATCGGGCTGGTCCTGGTGCTGCTGGCGGCACTGGCCGTGGGCATGCTCGCCCGCGGCAAGCCGGCCGCGACGGTGGAGACCGCGCCGGTGGTGGCGATGAGCCAGGGCGGCGGCAGCAATGCCGTGCTGGATGCCAGCGGCTACGTCGTGGCCCGACGCATGGCCACCGTCTCGGCCAAGATCACCGGCAAGGTGCGCGAGGTGATGATCGAGGAAGGCATGCGGGTGGAGGAAGGCCAGGTGATGGCCACCCTGGACCCGATCGACGCCAACGCCCAGCGCAGCCTCAACGCCGCGCAGCTGGACGCGGCGCGCAGCCAGATCGGCGGCCTGCAGGCGCAGCTGCGCCAGGCCGATGCCGAGGCCACGCGCCTGCAGGCGCTGGTCAGCCAACAGCTGGTGTCGCGCTCGCAGTACGACCAGGCCGTCGCCGCCCGCGACAGCCTGCGCGCGCAGCTGCTGACCGCCCAGCACAACGCCAAGGTGGCGGTGGATGCATTGGCCATCGCCGACCTGGGCGTGGACAACAACATCGTGCGTGCGCCATTCACCGGTGTGGTCACCGCCAAGGCCGCGCAGCCGGGCGAGATCGTCTCGCCGCTGTCGGCCGGTGGCGGCTTCACCCGCACCGGCATCGGCACCATCGTCGACATGGATTCGCTGGAGGTGGAAGTCGAGGTGGGCGAGGCCTTCATCGGCCGCGTGCAGCCGAAGATGCCGGTGGAGACGGTGCTCAACGCCTATCAGGACTGGAAGATCCCCGGCGAGGTCATCGCCATCATCCCGACCGCCGACCGTGGCAAGGCAACGGTGAAGGTGCGCGTGGCGCTGGGCGTGAAGGACCCGCGCATCGTGCCGGAGATGGGCGTGCGGGTGAGTTTCCTGGAGAAGGCGGTGCCGGCCGATGCGCAGGCCCCGAAGGGCGTCCGCGTGCCGGCCACGGCCATCACGCAGCGCGACGGCAAGCCGGTGGCATTCGTGTTGCAGGCCGACGACAAGGTGCAGCAGCAGGTGCTGCAGGTCGGCGAAGCCCTGAACAAGGACAAGCAGGTGTTGGCCGGCCTGAGTGCCGGCCAGACGGTGGTGGTGAACCCGCCGGACACCCTGAAGGATGGCGACAAGGTGGCATTGGACGGCGCGCAGAAGTAAGCAGGCGACGCGACGCTGATGTCATGTAGCACATGGCAGTAACCAAGCGCGGTAAAGCCAGCTGCTGTTGACCGCGTAGTTGCTTCGGTTGCTGCAGTTGTTGTTGCAGGTGCTTCTTCCCCTCCCCTGCGCGAAGCGTAGGGGAGGGCCAGGGAGGGGTGCCGTTGCTTTGGCTTTGGCTTTGGCTTTGGCTTTGGCTTTGGCTTTGGCTTCGGCTTCGGCTTTGGCTTTGGCTTTGGCTGTTGCTGTTGCTGTTGCTGTTGCCCTACCCGGGCCCCTTCCGCAGCGACGGAGCTGACGGAGAGGACCCCGCAGGGGCGGCGTGCATGGATGCACGTCGTTTTTCGACGGGACAGGGATGTCCCGTCGAAAAATCCCGGCAGCGCAGTGGACCTGTAGCGCGCAGCGCGGAAGGCGCGTAGGCAGGGTGTGTTTTCTTTGCGCCAGGTTTCTTTGCACAAGCAAAGAAAGGTGGCTCGCGCCCCTTTAGGGGCACGAAAGCTGTTGCTGTTGCTTGTGCTCCTAGAGCAACAGCAAGGTCAAGAGCTTTCACTCCCCTTCGGGGAGCGAGTTACTTTTCTTTGCTTGTGCAAAGAAAAGCTAACCAAAAGAAAGCACACCCTGCCTCCGCGCCCACGCCGCTACGCGACGCGGGTCCACTCCGCCGGCAGGATTTTTCGACGGGACATCCCTGTCCCGTCGAAAAACGACGCACATCCCTGTGCGTCGCCCCATTCGGGGTCTTGTCTGCCAGCTCCGTCGCTGCGGAAGGGAACCCGGCACGGCAACAGCAACAGCAACAACCAAAGCCAAAGCAACGGCACCCCTCCCTGGCCCTCCCCTTGCCTTTGGCAAAGGGAGGGGAAGAAGCAACAGCAACGGCACTCGCAACTACAACTGCAACAGCTGCCCTCACCCCTGCCCCTCTCCCGCAGGACGGGAGAGGGGATGCCAATCACCACCGCTGACCCAACCCACTCCACTGCTGCCTACATCCGCTCCACTGCTGCCCACATCCACTTCACTGCTGCCGACGCCCACTCCATCGCTGAGGACCACCCATGAGCACCCTCGTCTCCCTGCGCAACATCACCAAGACCTACCAGCGTGGACCGGAAAAGGTACAGGTCCTGCACGGCATCGACCTGGACATCGAACGCGGGGACTTCGTCGCCCTGATGGGACCGTCCGGCTCCGGCAAGACCACCCTGCTCAACCTCATCGGCGGCCTGGACACCCCCAGCGGCGGCGAGATCAACATCGAAGACCAGCGCATCGACCAGCTCAGCGCCGGACAACTGTCCACCTGGCGCAGCCACCACGTCGGCTTCGTGTTCCAGTTCTACAACCTCATGCCCATGCTCACCGCGCAGAAGAACGTGGAACTGCCGCTGCTGTTGACCAACCTCAGCGCTGCCGACCGCAAGCGTCGCGCGCAGATCGCGCTCACCCTGGTCGGCCTGGCCGAACGCCGCGACCACCGCCCCAACGAACTGTCCGGCGGCCAGCAGCAGCGCGTGGCCATCGCCCGCGCCATCGTCTCCGACCCCACCTTCCTGATCTGCGACGAGCCCACCGGTGACCTCGACCGCCAGAGCGCGGAGGAAGTGCTGGGCCTGCTGCAGCTGCTCAACCGCGAACACGGCAAGACCATCATCATGGTCACCCACGACCCCAAGGCCGCCGAGTACGCCACCCACACCGTGCATCTGGACAAGGGCGAGCTGGTCGACGCCCCCGTGCACTGAGGAGCGCGACCATGAAGTATTTTTCACTGGTATGGGCGCAGCTGTTCCGCAGCCGCACACGCACGTTGTTCACGCTGCTCTCCATCGTTACGGCCTTTCTGCTGTTCGGCATGCTGGATTCGGTGCGCGTGGCCTTCAACAGCGGCGGCAGCAGCGTGGCCGGCGCCAATCGCCTGATTGTCTCCTCGCGTTTGTCGATCACCCAGTCCCTTCCCATCCGCCTGGAATCACAGATCCGTCAGGTGGAAGGCGTGCGCGACATCACCTACGGCATGTGGTTCGGCGGCATCTATCAGGATCCGAAGAACTTCTTCGCCAACTTCTCGGTGGCGCCGAACTATTTCGACGTCTATAGCGAATTCGAGATCCCCAAGGCACAGCTGGAAGCCTTCCGCACTACCCGCACCGGCGCCATCGTCGGTGAAACGCTGGCCAAGGAGTTCGGCTGGAAGATCGGCGACACGATCCCGTTGCAGGCCACCATCTTCCCGCGTGGCGGCAGCAATGACTGGCCGCTGCAGATGGTGGGGACGTTCCGCTCCAAGGACCGTGCCGTAGCCAACAACGAGGAACGCCAGTTGATGATGAACTGGAAGTACTTCGACGAATCCAACGACTACATCAAGAACCAGGTCAGCTGGTACACGGTGACGCTGGACAACCCGGATCATGCTTCACGGGTCGCGCAGGCCATTGATGCGATCTCGGCCAACTCCGACCACGAAACCAAGAGCCAGTCCGAATCGGCGTTCCAGCAGGCTTTCGTCAAGCAGTTCGCCGACATCGGCATGATCGTCACCTCGATCATGGGCGCGGTGTTCTTCACCCTGCTGCTGCTCACCGGCAACACGATGGCGCAGGCGGTGCGCGAGCGCATCCCGGAACTGGCGGTGCTGAAGACGCTGGGCTTCAAGGACGGCACGGTGCTGATGCTGGTCATGGTGGAAGCGGTGCTGCTGGTCGGTCTTGGTGGCGTCATCGGGCTGGGCCTGGCCGCGCTGGTATTGCCAGGCATGGCCACACAGGCACGCGGAATGCTGCCGCCGCAGGTTCCACTGCAGACCTGGGCGATGGGGGCGGTCCTGATCGTGGTGATCGGGCTGGTGGTGGGCGTGTTGCCGGCACTGCGTGCCAAGCGCCTGAAGATCGTCGACGCATTGGCCGGGCGCTGAGGAGAACGACATGAAGAACTTTCTTTCCAATGCGCTGGTGATCGTGCTGCTGGCCGCCGGCCTGGGCATCTGGATCGCCCTGCCTTGGGTGGGCGTGGCGGTGCTGGTGGTGGTCATCGCCCTGTGGCTGGTGCTGACCCGCAGCGGCCGCCTGGCGCTGGCGGCGACCCGGATCGGGTTGGCCAGCCTGCCGCAGCGCTGGGGGGCGTCGTCGGTGATCGTGATCGGCATCGCCGGCGTGGTCGGCGTGCTGGTGGCGATGCTCGCCATGGGCCAGGGCTTCCAGGCAACGCTGGAGAGCACGGGCGATGACAGCACCGCCATCGTGCTGCGTGGCGGCTCGCAGGCCGAGACCAACTCGGTCATCACCCGCGAGCAGGTGCCGCTGCTGGAAACCCTGCCCGGCGTGGCGCGCGGTGACAACGGCCGTCCGCTGGTGTCGCCGGAGCTTTCGCAGGTGGTCAACCTGACCTCGCGCAGCGACGGCACCGACGTCAACGCGCAGTTCCGTGGCGTCGGCGAGCAGGCCTGGGCGGTGCACGACAAGGTGCACATCGTCGAGGGCCGTGCGTTCGGCACCGGCCTGCGCGAGATCGTCGCCGGCCGCGGGGCGCAGAAGCAGTTCCAGGGACTGGAGGTGGGCAAGACGCTCACGCTCGGCAACCAGGCATGGACGGTGGTGGGCATCTTCGAGTCCGGCGACTCGCACGAGTCCGAGTTGTGGACCGACGCGCAGACGCTAGCCAGTACCTACGACCGCAGTGCGTGGCAGTCGATCAGCATACGGACCGACGGCAAGCAGGGCTTCGAGGCGTTCAAGGCCGCGGTGGCCGCAGACCCGCGACTGAAACTGGATGTGGAAACCACCGCCGAGTACTACCGCAAGCAGGGCGGCGGCCTGAACAAGCTGCTCAAGGTGCTGGGCACGGTGATCGGCGCGATCATGGCGGTGGGCGCGGTGTTTGGCGCGCTCAACACCATGTACGCGGCGGTGGCCACGCGCGCACGGGAGATCGCCACGCTGCGTGCGATCGGTTTCCGCGGCGTACCGGTGGTGACCGCGGTGATGCTGGAAACCATGCTGCTGGCCCTGCTCGGCGGCCTGCTCGGCGGGGTGATCGCCTGGCTGGCCTTCAACAACTTCACCGTGTCCACGCTGGGCAGCAACTTCAGCCAGGTGGTGTTCCAGTTCAAGGTCTCCCCGCCACTGTTGTGGAGCGGCCTGAAGTGGGCGCTGGGCATTGGCCTGGTGGGTGGCCTGTTCCCGGCGCTGCGTGCGGCACGCCTGCCGATCACCACCGCGCTGCGCGAGACCTGAGCCGCGCCGGCACGACAACCCGTCTGCCCGATGAACGCCCACCCGCCACCACGGCAGGTGGGCATGGCGGAAACCCGCCCTTCACGCATCCATCCATTTGGTTCATCATGCGCGCCCGCCGGGTACCCGGCGGGCGGCGTAGCTGTGATGGCAGATGCTGCGTCCCTCCCCCAACGGTGATGCATCTGTCACAGCGCCCAGCCGGGCGCTTTTTTCGTAGTAGGTATAAAGGAAAACCGAAAGAGATGTCTTTGAAGTCGAACCCGCTGCGCACCGCGATCGCCCTGGCGATCGCCGGCAGCTGCACCGCTCCTGCATTCGCGCAGGATGCCAACCAGTCCACCACCACGCTGGACCGCATCGAGATCACCGGTTCGCGCATCCGCCAGGCGAACGTGGAGACGGCCCAGCCGGTCATCGCGCTGACCCGCGCGGAAATCGAGAAGAAGGGCTACGTCAACGTCGCCGACATCCTGCAGGACGTCACCGCCGCCGGCGCACCGTCGCTGAGCCGTGCCTCGGCGTTGTCCTCCGGCCGCGACTATGGCGGCATGTTCGTCAGCCTGCGCAACCTTGGCCCGGAACGCACCCTGGTGCTGATCGACGGCCGCCGCATGGGCGTGAGCGCCGGCGGTTACTCCGACGTCGGCTCGATCCCCTCGGCCATCGTCGAGCGCATTGAAGTGCTAACCGACGGCGCCTCGGCGTTGTACGGCTCCGATGCCATCGCCGGCGTGATCAACGTCATCACCCGCAAGAACTTCGACGGCGGCAACGCCAGCGCCTACGTCGGCCAGTACGGCGAAGGCGATGGCCAGAAGCGCTCCTACAGCGCCAACTTCGGCAAGACCTTCGAGCGCGGCTGGTTCAGCGTCGGCGCCGAGAAGTCCAAGGAAGACCCGGTGCTGGGCGGCGCGCGCGCGTTCACCGCCTACCCGAACGGCCCCTACCACCCCGCTGATGGCCTGAACGGCACCACCGCATGGGGCTCGGTGACGGTAGGCAAGGATGTCCTGAGTGTCGGCCCCGGCGGTGATCCGTCCAAGGTGGAGAATTTCAAGCCGCGTGACCCGGCCACCTATGCCAACACCAAGACCAACATGACCCTGCTCTCCTCGCTGGAGCGCAAGTCCGCCTTCGCCAACGCCGGCTTCCAGATCACCGACGACCTGCGCGTGGTCGCCGACGTGCTGTACAGCGAGCGTGAATCGATCAAGCAGTTGGCCGGCTACCCGTACTCGGTGTCGGCCGCGCAGGCCGCCAATGGCTCGCGCGCCGCGCTTTCGGCCGACAGTGCGTTCAACCACTGGGGCAAGGACGTGCTGTTCTCGCACCGCACCGAGGAGTTCCCGCGCGCGACCAACAACAGCCTGACCACCAAGCGCGCCAGCCTGGGCCTGGAAGGCAGCTTCGAGACCGGTTCGCATCTCTGGGACTGGAACGTCAGCTACATGTACAACCGCAATGAGGGCGAGCGTCGCACCCTGCAGAGCATGTACCAGCCGAACGTGAACCTGGCCGTCGGCCCGTCCTTCATCGACGGCAACGGCGTGGCCCGCTGCGGCAGCGTGGGCAACGTGATCGAAGGCTGCGTGCCGTGGAATCCGCTGGCGCCGATGGGCAGCAACAGCCCCGGCTCGCTCAGCGGCGACCCCGCCGTGCGTGACTACCTGTTCAAGAGCTTCGTCGACGATATCCGCAGCACCACCAAGGTGGTCAGCGCCAACATCTCCGGTTCGCTGTTCACCCTGCCGGCCGGCGACATCATGGCCGCGATGGGCGTGGAGCACCGCACCGAGGAAGCCAGCTACACGCCGGACCTGATGGTGCAGAAGGGCGAGATCGCCGGTACCAGCGGCCTGCCCACGCGCGGTGACTACAAGCTGGACGAGGTCTACCTGGAGCTGCAGGTGCCGCTGCTGGCCGACCTGCCGATGGTGCGCGAGCTGTCGCTGGACCTGGCGGGCCGCTACTCGGACTACGACAACTTCGGCGGCACCACCAACGGCAAGTTCGGCCTGAAGTGGAAGCCGGTCGACACGTTGCTGGTCCGCGCCACCTACGGCACCGGTTTCCGTGCACCGACCGTGGACGACCTGTACGGCGGCACCGTCACCACCCGCGACAGGATCACCGATCCGTGTGACCGCTCCTTCGGCGCCGCCGCACGCAACAGTGAAGTGGCCGCACGCTGCACCGCCGCCGGCATGGGTGCCGACTTCCGCCAGAAGACCGGCGACGGCGAACTGGCCACGACCTCCGGCGTGCAGGCGGTGACTGACTTCACCTCCGGCTCCAATGCCGCACTGAAGCCGGAAACCGCCAAGACCTGGACCGTCGGCCTGGTGTACAGCCCGGACTTCGTCACCGGCCTGGACCTGAGCCTGGACTGGTGGAAGATCCGCATCGACAACGTCATCGTCGGCGAGTCGGCCACGGACATCCTCAACCAGTGCTACGTGCAGGGCATCGCCTCGGCCTGCGACCGCTTCACCCGCTATGCCTCCGGCACCAACAAGGGCCAGGTCAGCGGCATGAACCGTTCGTTGAACAACGCCGGTTACCAGGAAACGGCCGGCTATGACCTGGGTGTCCGCTACCGCCTGCCGGAAATGGCGTTCGGCCAGCTGTCGCTGCGCTGGAACACCACCTACGTGGACTACCTCTCGCGCAAGAGCGACAACGTGGACACCACCCCGGTGGAACAGTTCACCGGCTGGGAAGGCAACTTCCGGGTGCGCTCCAACCTGACCCTGGACTGGCAGAACGGCAACTTCGGCGCGAGCTGGACCACCCGTTACACCTCCAGCATGAAGGAGAAGTGCTCCTACGACCTGGAAGGCGGCCCGGAGTGCAACCTGCCGGACTTCCAGTCGCCGTACACGGACATGCAGCCGAGCCGCAAGCTGGGCTCCAACACCTTCCATGACCTGCAGGTGCGCTATGCCCTGCCGTGGGACGGCACCGTGTCGCTGGGCGTCAACAACGTGTTCAAGCACGAGGGCCCGATCATGTACAGCCAGCCGAACAGCAGCTTCACCTACTACGGTGGCTTCGACATCGGTCGTTTCATGTACATGAAGTACCAGCAGCGCTTCTGATCCAGCAAGGCTGATCCAACGCCCCTCTCCCGTGCCACGGGAGAGGGGTTGGGATGAGGGCCGCCGCAGCCGGTACGCCCCTGCCGCAACCCCAACACCACACAACGGTCATCAGACTGTCATCGCGGTGCGGTAGCTGCGCCGCTGCAATGCCGCTACGGTATGCAGCCTCCCACTTCCGGAATCCCGCCATGCTCCGCTCGCTGGCGCTGGCCGGCGTCTGCGTGATGCTGGCCGGCTTTGCTTTCTCCCACCCTGTCCCCTCGTTGTCGCTGAGTGAACGCCTGGCCGCGCCGGGCGGCACCTCGCCGCTGGTCCCCACCGAACGCATCGATGCGCTGCTCGCGCGCCTACCCCACCACCAGGGCCGCGTCAGCGGTGCCGATGGCGTGGCATTGCATTGGGTGTCGTTCGACCCGGGCGACTACCGGATGGACTACCGCTACCTCGGCAAGGGTGAACGCTTCCCCGAGTTCTCGCTGCAGGCTTCGGCACCGACCACGCATGGCCAACCCGCGCGCGGCACGGTGATCCTGCTGCATGGCTGGATGATGGACGGTGGCTCGCTGCTGCCATGGGCACTGGAGCTGGCCCAGCAGGGCTACCGCACCGTGGCGCTGGACCTGCGCAACCATGGCCGCTCCGGGCACGCACCGTCCGGCTACGGCACCCGCGAGGCCGACGATGTCGTGGCCGCGCTGAAGGCGCTGAAGGCCGAAGGCCAGATCGAAGGCCCGGTACACCTGCTCGGCGTGTCCTACGGCGCGGCCACGGCGATCTTCGCCGCGCGCGAGCTGGGCCCGCAGCTGCGCAGCGTGGTGGCCATGGAATCCTTCGACAATGCCGGCCAGGCGATCCGCACGATGGTGCCGCACATGCTGTCCAAGCCTGCCGAGCGCTGGAGTGATTATGTCGCCCTGCCGCTGGCGCGCTGGCAGTACGGTGGCAAGGGCCTGGACCAGGCCATCGCCGCGGCCGACCGCAAGCTGGGCCTGGACCTGGACCGCGTCGATGTCGGCCAGGCGCTGGCGCAGGTGCCGGCCTGCGTGCTGCTGGTGCATGGCCGCCAGGACGAGCACATCCCGGTCGCGCAGGGCCGCGCCCTGGCGGCTGCCGCACCGCGCGCGCACTACCTGGAAGTGGAAGGCGAGGACCACCTGACCCTGCCGATGCGGCTGGACCGGCTGTCCGGCGTGGTCAACGACTGGTTTGCCGACGCCGGCGAACACGGCCACTGTCCAACGCCCCAGCCGCTGGGTTGACCACCGGCAGGAGCGGCGTTCGCCGCGAAGCCGACAGCGCATCCGCAACGACACACTTCCCCCGTCCCCAACCCTCCCTGCTGCGCAAGGGAGGGGGTATTCATGCGCGCTGGTGCTGAAGGGAGACAGCCTGCAATCGCCGCGATATCTGCAGCAATTGGCGTATCGGCTTCGCGGCTTATGCCGCTCCCACCGCCTTTCTCGCCATTACCCGCGCCCCCTGCGCGCAGCCCGCCAACCGGCCAGCGCGAACACCACCAGCCCGGCCCAGATAAAGGCGAAACCCACCAGCTTGGCCATGCCGAACGGCTCGCGGAACACCAGCACGCCGCACAGGAACTGCAGCGTCGGGCCGATGTACTGCAACAGGCCGACCACGCTCAACGGGATGCGCCGCACGCCGTAGGTGAAGGCGATCAACGGCACCGCGCTGACCGCACCGGAGGCGACCAGCAGCACCAGCGTGCCCCAGCCCCAGGTCCCGGTGAAGCCACCGCCATGCCCGGCCTCGGCCCACAGCACCCAGGCCAATGCCGGCACGAACAGGAACAGGCTTTCCATGCCGATGCCCGACACCGGCTCCACCGCGGTCAGCTTGCGCAGCAGGCCGTACAACGCGAACGAGATCGACAGCCCGATCGCGATCCACGGCACCCGCCCGCCCTGCCAGGTCAGCCAGGCCACGCCCAGCGCGGCCAGGCCCACCGCCAGCCACTGCAGCCGGCCCAACCGCTCGCCCAGCACCACCACGCCCAGCAGCACGCTCAGCAGCGGGTTGATGAAATACCCCAGGCTGGTCTCGACCACGTGCCCGGCATTGACCGCCCAGATGTACAGGCTCCAGTTGAAGCCGATCACCACGCTGGCCAGCCCCAGCAGCCAGAAGGTGCGCGGCACCGCCCAGATCTTCTTCAGCCAGCCCAGGCGCTCGCGCGCGAACAACAGGCTGCACAGCAGCACCGCGCTCCACACGATGCGGTGGGCGATGATCTGGTCCGACGGCACCTGCTTGAGCAGGTGCCAGTACAACGGGAACAAGCCCCAGATGACGAAGGCGAACGTGGTGGCCCACAGGCCATTGCGGTAGTCGGACGAGCTCATGCGCGACGGATCCGGGCAAGGGTGATGACCACGACGCCGGCCAGGATGACCGCCATCGCACCCACATCGGAGGCACTGAAACGCTCCTGCGCGATCCAGATGCCCAGCGCCACCGCGATCACCGGGTTCACGTAGGCGTAGCTGCTGGCCAGCACCGGCCGCACGTTGTGCAGCAACCACACGTATGCGGTGAACGCGACGATGGAGCCGAACACGGTCAGGTAGCCCACCGACAGCACGCCCTTCACGCTCGGCCAGCCGTTGAAGTGCTCGCCGCGCAGCAGGCCGGCGCAGACCAGGATCACTCCGCCGCACAGCATCTGCCCGGCGGCGGTCATGAACGGCGATGGCAGGTCGCGCCCGCGCGACCAGATCGAGCCGAACGCCCAGCCCAGCGGCGCGATCAGCAGCAGCACCAGGCCGGTCGGCGTGGCGGTCAGGCTGCTGCCGGCATTGAGCCACACCACGCCGGCAAAGCCGATCGCGATGCCCAGCCACTCCCCGCGCGTCACCGTGTCGCCACGGAAGGCCGAGAACAGCGCCATCCACAACGGCACCGAGGCCACCGCCACCGCAGCCAGCCCGGACGACACGTCGCGCTCGGCCAGCACCACCATGCCGTTGCCGAGGAACAGCAGGCATCCGCCCATCACCGCCAGCGTCTTCCATTGCGCACCGGTGGGCGCGGCCACGCCGCGCCAGCGCAGGAACGCGTACAGCAGGCTGCCCGCCAGCACGAAGCGCGTGCCGGCGATCACCGACAGCGGCGGCAACCCGCTTTCCAGCGCCAGGTGGATGCCCAGGTAGGTGGAGCCCCAGACCACGTAGACCAGGAACAATGCCAAGACGACAAGGCCGCTCCGCGGAGCAGCCGACGTGGTTTCAGGTGAAGACATGGGGCAGATACCACCATCAGGGGAACACGGATTCTAGGGCACCGGGCCGCGCGTTATCAGCACGGAAAACGGCATGCTGTTTTCGCCCAGCCCCCCTACCAAGTCATTACATCGCCCAGCGGCGGCTTGCGGTACGGTGGGCGGCGCCCCTCCGTCCGGCACCGGCAACGGAGCGGCCCCGGCCAGCACGCGAGGACATCACCCGACATGAGCACTTCCACCGTCACCCCGGCGCGTTCCGACCATGCCGCACTGCGCCGCTCGATCTCCAACACGCTCAAGGGCTCGGCCGGCAACCTGGTCGAGTGGTACGACGTCTACGTCTACTCGGTGTTCGCGGTCTACTTTGAATCACAGTTCTTCTCGGCCGCTGACAAGAACTCCACGATCTACGTGTGGGCGATCTTCGCCGCCACCTTCCTGATGCGCCCGATCGGCGCATGGTACTTCGGCCGCTTCGCCGACCGCTATGGACGGCGCCTGGCACTGACCGTCTCGGTGTCGGTGATGGCCGGCTGCTCGTTCCTGATCGCCATCACGCCGACTGCGTCACAGATCGGCGGCGCCGCAGCGCTGGTCCTGCTGCTCGCGCGCCTGCTGCAGGGCTTCGCCACCGGCGGTGAATACGGCACCAGCGCCACCTACATGTCCGAAGCCGCCCTGCCCGGCCGGCGTGGCTTCCTGTCCTCGTTCCACTACGTGACCCTGGTTGGCGGCCACGTGCTGGCCCAGCTCACCCTGCTGCTGATGCTCACCTTCTGGGACAAGCCGGAAATCTCGGCCTGGGGCTGGCGGGTGGCATTCGGCATCGGTGGCATCGCCGCACTGGTGGTGTTCTGGCTGCGCCGGAGCATGGATGAATCACTGACCGCCGATTCCATCGAAGCCGCCAGGGAGGGCCGCGCCAAGGCCTCCGGCTCGATGTACGAGCTGTTCGTGCACCAATGGCGTCCGCTGCTGCTGTGCTTCCTGATCACTGCCGGCGGCACCGTGGCGTTCTACACCTACTCGGTGAACGGGCCGAAGATGATCCAGAGCGCGTTCGCCGGCGATGACGTGATGACCGGCACGCTGATCAACCTGGGCGTGCTTGCCTTCCTGATGGTGCTGCAACCGCTCGGTGGCTGGCTGTCGGACCGCATCGGTCGCAAGAGCCTGCTGGTGTTCTTCGGCGTCGGCGGCGTGCTCTACACTTGGTACATGGTCACCCAGCTGCCGCAGCAGCACGATGCGCTGGCGGCCTTCATGACCCTGGCCATCGCCTTCGTCATCCTCACCGGCTACACCTCGATCAACGCGGTGGTGAAGGCCGAACTGTTCCCCACCCACGTGCGTGCGCTGGGCGTGGGCTTTGGCTACGCGCTGGCCAACTCGCTGTTCGGTGGCACCGCGCCGCTGTTGTACCAGGCCGCGTTGAAGACAGGCCATGTCGATACCTTCGCGATCTACGTCACCGCGGTGATCGCCGTCTCGCTGGTGGTGTACGTGTTCTTCCTGAAGAACAAGGGACCCAATTGGCTGGATGGCACGCGCGGATGAAGTGAGGAGTGAAGAGGAGTGCGCTCCCCTGCACGTCCCCAGCCCCCCCTCCCCAGCCCTCACCTCTGCTTCGCGGAAGGGAGGCGGCGAAAAGCAGGCTTCGCCGTCATCTCACCGACCACGCACAACCGCCCACTCCCTTGCGCAGCAGGGGAGGGCTGGGGAGGGGTAGCTCTGGCCCTGGCCCTCAGGGAGAAGTGAGAAACCCGTCGGGTCACGTCATTCCCACACGCGGGAATGACGTGCGAATCCTGCCTCAGCGCCGCGCCGCGTCGCTCGCTTCGCGTGCCGCCTCGAACTCGGCGCCCTTCTCCCACGTCGGCCACTGGCGGCTGTTGGCCAGTTCCAGGCCCAGGTCGTAGACCAGCAGGGTGTCGGCGGCCAGGCCACGCCCATCCCACTGCGGTGACCAGGCATCGCAGGCCTGGTGGTAGCACTTGGCGAAGTAGGCATCCCGCAGCGCGCGGCCAGCGGCCACGCCGCCGTCGAGCTTGTCCAGCCCGGCACCCACGGTGATCGCCGGCACACCCTTGCGGGCGAAGGCGAAATGGTCGGCGCGGTAGAAGAAGCCGGCTTCCAGGTTCGGGTCCGGCGACCAGCGCCGGCCGCGGGCCTTGGCCACGCGGTCGATGTCCTGTTCCAGCGAGACGCGGCCCTTGCCCCAGGTGGTGATGTCGGCGTTCTCGCCGTCCGGGCTGAACATCTCGATGTTCAGCACCGCCACCGTGGTTTCCAGCGGCGCCAGCGGATGGGCCGCGTAGTAGCTCGCCCCCAGCAGGCCCTTCTCCTCGGCGGTCAGCGCCACGAAGTACAGGCTGCGCTGCGGGCGCGGGCCGGCGGCGAACACGCGGCCCAGTTCCAGCACCGCGGCCACGCCGGTGGCGTTGTCGATGGCGCCGTGGCGCACGGTCTGGCCATTCGCATCGGGCTGGCCGATGCCGAACGCATCCCAGTGCGCGGAGAAGATCACCGACTCTTCCGGGTGGCTGGCGCCTTCCAGCTTGGCCACCACGTTGCGGCTGACCACGCGCTCGCGCTTGACCCAGAAGCTGGCCGACAGGCGCGCGTCACCCAACGCGACCGGTTGGAAGTCGGCGCGCATCGCCTTGCGCTTCTCCGCTTCGAAGTCCAGCCCGGCGGCGCTGAAGATGCGCTCGGCCAATGCACGCTGCATCCAGCCACGCACCGGCGTGTGCGCCGCCAATGCGTCGTCCTGGCTGCGCTCGATGTCGAACAGCGGCGAGGTACCCGATGCCTTCACCGTCGCCCATGGATAGGCCGCCGGCGCGGTCTCGTGGACGATCAGCACGCCTTCGGCACCGCGGCGTGCGGCTTCCTCGAACTTGTAGGTCCAGCGGCCGTAGTAGGTCACCGCCTTGCCATCGAACGCACCGGGCTGCTCAGCCTCGAAGTCGGCGTCATTGATCAGCACCACCGCGATCTTGCCGCTCAGGTCCAGGTCCTTGTAGTCGTCCCAATGCCGCTCCGGTGCGGAGATGCCGTAGCCGACGAACACCAGCGGCACGTCCTGCTGCTCGACCACGCCGAACGGGCTGAGGCTCTGCAGGGTGATGTCCTCGCCGTTGACCAGCGGCAGCGTCTTGCCGCCCAGCGTCAGGCTGGCCGCCACCTCGCCATCGACGGTCGCCCGCACCAGCGGCACTTCCTGCACCCAGCTGCCGTTGGCGCCGCCGGGCTGCAGGCCGGCCTTGGTGAACTGCTCGACCAGGTAGTCGACCGTGCGCTGCTCACCGTTGCTGGCCGGCGCGCGTCCTTCGAACGCATCGGAGGCCAGCACGCGGACGTGCTGTGACAGCGTCTCCGGATTGATGCCTCCGCCGGGCAGGTCGTTGGCTGCATTGGCGATGCCGCCAACGAACAGGCAGGACGAGAGCAGCAGGATGCGCATCGGGTTCACGGCAATTACCAGCAACAGGCAGAGCGGGTGATTTTACGTAGGAAGCCGACCAATGAGTAGGAGCGGCCTTGGCCGCGAAGCTGACAGCGCATCGGGCATCAAAGGATCACCGTTCGTCCTTTCACGTCGGGCTCACCACGAACAGCCCCCCTCCCCAGCCCTCCCCTTTGCTTCGCAAAAGGGAGGGGGCAGTTCATGCCGCTCGGTCAGATCACCGTGTACGCCGCTTTTCGCCCCCTCCCTTTGGCCGCAGGCCAAGGGGAGGGTTGGGGAGGGGTCGCGGTTCGCAGCACAAGCCAGTCCTCCGAACTCCATCCCACATCACCGTGCCGCGAGATCCCCGCACGCCCCACACCCAACACCTCAGCGCTTGTCCCGGTCCAACCAGCACTCCAGCCCCTGCGCATTGAGCTCGATATCCATGCCCAACACGCGCCGCACTTCGTTCTCGTCCAGCGAACTGCCCAGATGCCGCAACCGCGCCACATACAGGCCGGCCAGCGCCTCCACCAGCACCGTGTGGCGCTGGGGCAGGCCATCGCAGCGACGGGCGATCACCACCATCGCGTCGATCTGCTCATGCAATTCCGCCGCCAGTCGCGCGGTATCAACCACCCGCCCGTAATGGGTCAGGTACATCGCCTCCGGGCGGCGTTCCATCAGGCGTTCGATCGAGGCATGCATCGCCTCGGGCTCGAACTGCACCGGCGAGGACGTCGGCACGATGAACGCGCCGGCAGCGCTGTCCAGCTCCCGGTAGGACAGCCCGAAGGTATCGCCGGTGAACCAGCTGCGGCTGGCCTCATCCCAGATGCAGTTGTGGTGGCGTGCATGCCCGGGCGTGTCGATGCATTCCAGCGCGCGGCCGGCCAGCGACACCCTGTGCCCGTCCTCGGCCACCACCACGCGCTCGGCGGGCACCGGCAGGATCTGCCCGTAGCTGCGCGCGATCTCGGCTTGGCCATACACCGCGGTGGCACCGGCGATCAGCCGCGCCGGATCGATCATGTGTTGCGCGCCGCGTGGGTGCACCACCAGCCGCGCATTGGGCAGCTGCTGCATGAGCGCACCCGCGCCACCGGCATGGTCCAGGTGCACATGGGTCAGGATCAGCCAATCGATGTCGGCCGGCTGCAACCCGGCCTGCGCCACGCTGGCCAGCAGGTTCGGCAACGAATGGCTGGTGCCGCAGTCGACGAAGGCGCCTCGGCCGTCCTGCACGATGAGGTACGCCGCATCGAAATGATCGCGCTGGAACGCGGTGTCGATGGTATGGACGCCATGTTCGACGGACATCTGCACAACTCCCACGGGAACCGGTTTCGATCCTGACAGCCACCGCCAGGCGGCTCAACCCGGACCTTGGTCGCAGGCGTGGCTCAGCGTCGCAGCACGCGCGGGCGCAACAGCAGCGCCAACACCATCACCGCCAGGAAGCCGCCGTAGGCGTACAGCACCGCCATGATCTGTTTCCACAGCCCGTCGGCCACCTCGGCCGCGCCCACCCGGTAACCCCAGTGCATGAAGCCGGCGCTGACCAGCAGCGCCAGCACCAGCATGCCGGCGTCGAACAGGGTGCGGGTGCGGTGGCGCGGCTGGCGCGGGAACCACCAGTACAACGCCCCCATCACGCAGAACCAGGGGAGGAACAACAACAACGACAACCAGGCCATCGACGCATTCCTCCCGTGGGTTCAGTCCTTGGCAGCGGCCTCGCGCAGTGCCTGCAGCGCGTCCAGCACCGGTGCCATCTCGGCCTCCAGCCTGAACAACTCGCTCTGCAGCGCATCGCCCTGCTCGGCCTGCTTGATCACCGCGATCAGCTGGCCGGCATCGCGCGGCGAATCAAAGCCCTCGCTCTGGATCAGCAGCTGGCCTTCGCCGTCGAGCAGCTTGAAATAGAAGCGGCCGTCCTTCTCGCGGTACTGCTTGAACAGTGGCAGCGCGGCCTTGGCGACCACCGCGGCCTTGGGCGCATCGCCGGCAGTGGACAGGTCGCGCAGGCCCACCGCATGGCGCAGCTCCTTCAGCAGCGGGATGGCGAACTGCTCGCGCAGCTGCTGGCCGCGCTGGCGCAGGATCGCCTCGATCTTCTCCGGCTCGGCCATCAGCGCGTTGTAGCGCTCGCGCAGCGGCGACAGCTCGCCGTCGATGCGCTCGAACAACTGCTGCTTGGCATCGCCCCAGCTGATACCGGCGGCAAAGGCCTGCGCGAAGGCCGCGGTCTGCTCCGGCGTGGCGAAGGCCTGGTACATCTGGAACAACGCCGAGCCCTCGGTGTCCTTCGGCTCGCCCGGTGCACGCGAGTCGGTGACGATGGAGAACACCAGCTTCTTCAGCTCCTCGCGCGGGGCGAACAGCGGGATGGTGTTGTGGTAGCTCTTGCTCATCTTGCGACCATCCAGGCCGGCCAGCGTGGCCACCTGCTCGTCGATGATCACTTCCGGCAGGGCGAAGTACTCCTTGCCATAGACATGGTTGAAGCGCTGCGCGAAGTCGCGCGCCATCTCGATGTGCTGGATCTGGTCACGCCCCACCGGCACGCGGTTGGCGTTGAAGATCAGGATGTCGGCGGCCATCAGCACCGGGTACATGAACAACCCGGCGGTCACGCCCGCGTCGTCGTCCAGTTGCTCCTCGCGGTTCTTGTCCACCGCGGCCTTGTAGGCATGGGCACGGTTGAGGATGCCCTTGCTCGCCACCACGGTCAGGAACCACATCAGCTCGGTGGTTTCCGGGATGTCGCTCTGCCGGTAGAACCACACCTTGTCCGGGTCCAGGCCACAGGCCAGCCAGCTGGCGGCGATCTCCAGGGTCGAACGCTGGGTACGCTCGGGCTCCTGCGACTTGATCAGGCTGTGCAGGTCGGCCAGGAAGAAGAAGCTCTCGATGTCCGAGGCGCGGCTGGCGGCGATGGCCGGGCGGATGGCACCGACGTAGTTGCCCAGGTGGGGGGTACCGGAGGGGGTGATGCCGGTAAGGACGCGGGTAGTCATGAACACAAATCTGACGGACGGATTAACCGGCCCAGTGTAACGCCCCGGCCGGCTCCCTGCCCCCAACCCCACCGGCCGCGGCGGGACGTTCAAGGCCGCGTACCCCGCCAAGGAGCCCGCCATGTACCGTTTCTGCGCCAGCCTGCTGTCCGTCCTCGCCCTGAGTGGCTTCAGCTACGGCCCCGTGCCGCCCCCGGCCGACGGCCCGGTGGCGGTGTCCATCATCGACCGTGATGGCGAGGGTGACCTGGACCAATACCCGCACCGCGGCCAGCGCTGGGTGGCCGGCAGCCCGGGCCACCGCTACAGCGTGCAGTTGCGCAACCGCACCGGCGAGCGCGTGCTGGTGGTGCTGTCGGTGGATGGCGTCAACGCGATCAGCGGCCAGACCGCCTCGCCCGACCAGTCCGGCTACGTGCTGGAGCCGTGGCAGAGCAGCGAGATCACCGGCTGGCGCAAGTCCAATGCCGAGGTGGCACAGTTCGTGTTCACCGACCACGGCGACAGCTACGCCAGCCGCACCGGCCGCCCGGCCAACGTCGGCGTGGTCGGCATCGCCGTGTTCGAGGAAGCCCGCGCCCGGGTCTACGACGACTACCGGCCGATGCCGGCACCGCGCCCGATGCCGCGCGGCATGGCCTCGGAGGCCAGCGCCGACAAGGCCGCTGCCGCGGAAGCATCGGCGGCGATGCCGTCCGCGCGCAGCCCCAGCGCCAATCGCCAGCAGCTGGGTACCGGCCATGGCGCGCGCGAGTGGTCGCAGTCCTCGTTGACCCACTTCGAACGCGCCAGCCGCACGCCGGTGCAGGTCAGCCAGATCCGCTATGACGCGCGTTCCCGCCTGGTCGCGATGGGCGTGCTGCCGCGCTACCGCGGCGGCAACGCCGCCGCCCCGCAGGCCTTCCCGGGCGGCTTCGTGCCCGACCCGCCGGCCCGTGGCCGCTGAGTGACGGGCACGCCGGCAATGGAAAGGGCCGCTGGACGCGGCCCCTTCCCCGGCAAGATACCCACGCGACTCAGTGGTAGTCCGGGTAGTCCTTGTGCAGGGCCTTCTGGAAGTCACGCACCTCGGTTTCGGCGCGGTCCTTGGCCCAGCCGTAGCGCTCCTGCAGGCGCCCGGCCAGGTATTCGGCGTTGCCTTCGGCGATGGTCAGGTCATCGTCGGTCAGGTCGCCCCACTTGGCCTGCGCCTTGCCCTTGAGCTGGCTCCACTTGCCGGAAATGATGTCTTTGTTCATCGGGCTGTCTCCGTTGGGGGAAAACGCGCTCAATCCGCGCAGGACCAGAGTGCCGCCGGTGGTGTTGCCATCGGGTCCATGAAACGTTGGACGGCGATGATGTTGTTGAACACGTCTTCAGCTCGCTGCCCGCCGACAATGAAAAAAGGCCGGCATATGCCGGCCTTTTTCATTCATGCGGTGCGAGGCGATCAACGCTTCGCCGCATCCTCCACCTTCTCGCCCGCCTTCTGCACGTCCTTGCCGGCACCGGCAACGGTGTTGCAGCCGGACAGGACGGCGACCGAGAACAGCGACAGCAACATCAGGGCAACCAAACGCTTCATGTTTCATCTCCTGGGTGGGATCAGTGGTCAAACCATCGCGGTGCGGGCGGCGCACCGCACTGTGATCAGCACTTGCCGTCGCTGCAGTCCTTCGCCTTGTCCTCGACCTTCTCGCCAGCCTTCTGCATGTCCTTGCCGGCACCGGCAACGGTATTGCAGCCGCTGAGCATGCCGACCGAAAACATTCCCAACAGGGCCAACATCAGCACTCGCTTCATTCGATGACTCCTTCATTCGACTGCGGCTGCCGGTATCGAACACCGGTCGTCCCGCGTGTGAAGGAGAATCTGGCCGTTGCGCCGTGCAGTGGGCGTGAACATCACCGGCTCACGTTCAGGCAGGTCGCGATGGCGTCAGTGCGGGGGTGGCCGGCGCCGGCAGGCGATGCGGCGACATGGGAGCAGCGGGTTTCCCGTCTGGTTGCGGCCCGGGATAAAACATTGCCGCGCCACGGGCAACAGACCTTGCCGGCGTCGCCCCTTCCCTGCCAGGCACAGGGAAGCGCGCGGAGCGCTCGCGTCGAGCGCCCCACCCGCCTCACGTCAATCCCGCATCAGCGTCGATTTGCCGAACAGGCTTTCCACCAGGTCCACCGCCAGCTCCGCGGTGCGGTTCTGGTGGTCCAGCAGCGGATTGAGCTCGACGATGTCCAGTGACCCCATCCGCCCGGTGTCGGCGATCATCTCCATCACCAGCTGCGCCTCGCGGTAGTTCACGCCGCCCGGCACCGTGGTGCCCACGCCCGGTGCGATGCTCGGGTCCAGAAAGTCCACGTCGAAACTCACGTGCAGGTGCGTGTTGGCATCGATGCCGTCCAATGCGGCTTCCATCGTGCGCTTCATCCCGGCTTCGTCGATGTAACGCATGTCATAGACATCGACGTTGTGCGTCTTGATCAGGCGCTTCTCCTCCGGGTCGACCGAACGGATGCCGATCTGGTGCACCTGCGCCGGCGTGATCGCCGGGGCCTGGCCGCCCAGGTGGGTCAATGCTTCCGGGCCGAGGCCGCACAGGCAGGCCACCGGCATGCCATGGATGTTGCCCGACGGGGTGACATCGGAGGTGTTGAAGTCCGAGTGTGCGTCCAGCCACAGCACGCGCAACTGCTTGCCCTGCTCCCGGCACCAGCGCGCCACGGCGGTGATCGAACCCACGCCCAGGCAGTGGTCACCGCCGAGCATGATCGGCATGCGCCCGTCGCGCAGTTCGGCGTAGCTGGCCTCCATCAGCGCGTGGTTCCACGCCACCACTTCCTGCAGGTGGCGGTAGCCCTGCACCGGGCCGGTCCATGGGTTGCGCGGGCCGTCGAGGTTGCCGACATCGCGCACATCCACCCCACGCGCCGCCAGCGCCTCCGGCAAGCCGGCGATGCGCAGTGCCTCCGGCCCCAGACGCGCACCGCGATGACCGGCACCCACGTCGGTGGGCACACCGATCAACGAAACAGGACGAAAAACAGCCATACCACCTCCATTTCAGATGAAACCAGTTTAGTCGCGCGGCCCGCATCCGACCTGCCGCAGTGCAGCAGAGCCGGTTCATGGGCCGTCCGGCACACGATGAATGCACAACCCCTGCAGGCGTATGACGGCAGGCGCGGACGCGCCACGGCGTCAGGCACCGCCATCACGGGCCAGCCCGGTCGGGCTGTCGTGCGCGCCGGACCGGCGGCCGATGGCGATTTCCGGATGTATCCATGATTCACTGGACGCTACAGGGCGCGTGCTGCCCCGCCGTCCAACATCCGTTCGCGCCTGCACCGAGGTCACCATGCGCATTGGCCGTTCCCTCATCGCATTCTCGCTGGTGATCACCGGCACCGTCGCGCAGGCCGGCAATGCCGCCGACATCATCCACGTGGCCTGGCTGTCCGGTTGCTGGCAGTTGGACGGGCAACCGCCGGGCTCCGGCGAACAATGGTCAACCCTGGCCGGCGACACGATGCTGGGCACCAGCCGCAGCCTGCAGGCCCATCGCACTGCCAGCTTCGAATTCATGCTGCTGCGCCAGCACGACGATGGGCGACTGGTGCTGACCGCGCTGCCCTCCGGCCGCAACGCGACGGAATTCAACGCCACGCGCGTCGACGCCAATGAGGCGGTCTTCGAGAATCCGGACAACGACTTCCCGCAACGCATCCGCTACCACCGCATCGACGACCAGCGCGCACTGGCCCGCATCGATATCGCCCGGGAGGACCTGGCGCAGTCGGCCGACTTCCCGATGCACCGCGTCCGCTGCAGCGAAGCGGAGCCGTCGCGCTGATTGCCGTCGGGCGCTGCACGCTGCGGGGAGCGGCAACGGATCATTCAACGCCCACCGAACAGCCCACGCCCTTCCTGCCTGGCTGTGCAACCAACGCCCGGCTCCTTCGCAGGCTCAACCGCCCCCCAGGCAGGCGGAAGGCTTAGAGGTCGAAGGAAAGCAGGTCGTGGCCGGTCGCCGCGCGAACCACCCGCCGGTGCACCAGCGCACCACTGCCCCCGTTGGTCATCACCACCAGGCCCCGCCGCTGCCGGGCATCGCCGATCGCGAAATTCTTGAAGATCCCGCTGTTGCTTCCCGAATGATGGAAGACCATGCCGTCACCGGTCTTCTCCATGTTCCACCCCAGCCCCTTCTCGGTCCAACGCCCGGGCACCGTGATCTGCGCGGTGAGCATCGCCTGCCGTGACGCTTCGCTCACCTCCCAGGCTGCGCGTTGCCTGCGCTCCATCATCAGCGCCAGGAACGTCGCGTAATCCTGCACGCTGGAACGCAGGCTCGCGGCTGCATTGGCATGGATGTCGCCGGCCCAGGCCACCCGCCCCGGTGGCGCGACCGCCAACACCTCGGGAAGCGCGCGCTCGGCATCCTCGTACTTCCAGGTGGGGAGCGGCTTTCCCCAGCGCTCGGCGACCTTCTGCGCGGCGCTCCACTGGTCACGCAGGACCTGTACCGGCATTCCCGTCTCGGTGCTGTCATGCGCGCGGTGTCCATGCACCGAACGCGCGGCGATGTCCGGACTCCAGCTGAAGGTGCTGTCGTGCATCCCCGCTGGCCCGAACAGATGCACGCGCATCGCTTCATCCAGGCTCTGCCCGGTAATCGCCTCGACCACCAGCTGCAACCAGAAGAAGGCCTCGCCGGAGTAGCTGATGTCCACGCCCGGCCTGATCAGCGGCACCAATGCCTCGGTTGCCGGGGACGTGCGCCAGTTCGGCAGGCCGCTGCTATGCCGCAGCACGTCGCGCGCGGTGATCAGGTCGAGCCACGGATGATCCCCGAGGTAGTCGGGACGACGGTACCGGACCAGCGGGAGATCCAGGTCGATCAGGCCCAGGTCGGCCAGCTGCAGCACCAGGTAGGCGAACACCGGCTTGCTCAGCGATGCATCCTCGTACACCGTCCGGGCATTGATGGGCTCGCCCGTCAGCGTGTTGGCCACACCGATCCCGCGGCTCCAGGCAACCGCCCCGTCCTCGACCACGGCCATGCCGATGCCCGGCACCGCGAAGGCCTGCATGATTCCCGGAAGCGCCGCCAGGAACGCGTCGTCGGGAATCCACGAGCGCTCGCCCACCCCGCAACGCGTGGCCGCATGCAAGTATCGCGCGGGCAGCATCCCCAGGGCACCGAGCGCTGCAAGACGGGCCATGAAACCTCGACGGCCAAGCGTTGGACGAACAGGCATCTCCATGCATCTCCAATAGGGCGGCCCGGGTGGTCCGCCGCTCTGACACGCTGTGCCATGGGCCCCCAGCTCGACCCGTAGAACTGCCCGGAGAGCATAAGCCAATGGCCTGGCCGAAGGCGTCGCCTGCATCAGGCGCTTCCATCCACGACAGAACGCGCTGTCCTCCAGACAACCGGATCAGATGGCTCAAGACCCACGGCATCCAATGCTGGCGTTCCACGTTTGGACACTGGCCCGGTGACGCATCACCTCCCGGCCCCCTCGCCGGCCGGCACCACTTCACGCTCGTCCATGTCGCCGCCGATACTCCGGAACACATTGCCGCTATGCGCCAGCGCACAGCAAAGCCTTCCGGTTGGACCGGGCGAGCGGCGATGGCGGGATCCGGCCGTGCCTTGAACCCGGTGCCGCTCGGCGGAAGCCCTGGCTAGCGGTGGCGTGGATCTTATCCCGGGGTTGCCTCGGTCGGTTCCGTGGCCTTGGTCGGGTAGGTGAGCAGATAGAGCAGCACGAGGATGCCGCCCACCGGTGCCAGGCTGATGAGCTGCCACCACGGGCTGAGCCCGGCGTCGCGTAACCGACGGGTACAGGCCGCCAACCACGGCACCAGGACAAGGAGTGAGGCGATCTGCAGCGGCAGGGGACCTGTCGCCTCGGCGATCAGCTGGGCAAAGGCCAGCACCATCACAACGGCCAGGGCAAACCACCAGAAGTCTGCACGCGGGGTGGTACCGGTGAACTCCAGGCCGCGCCGTACGCCTTCGCGCATCGCCTCAACAGCAGGCTGGCTGGGGGTCGGCTTGCCTTCCAGGAGGCTTTCGGCGGGCACCTCGAAGACGGCTGCCAACGCCCGCAAGGACTCCGTCGAGATCTTCGCGCCTGACTCCAGGCGCTGAATGGTGCGCAGGTTCAAGCCGCTCAGATTGGCCAACTGCTCCTGCGACCATTGCCGGGCGGTGCGGAGCTCTCGAAGACGGGCGCTGTTGATGTGCATGGAAACTCCTTGGAGTCAGGGGCTCTGGCTTCCCCACATCATGCTGCCGCAACCGGCCTTGCGTGACGACAGGGGCCCGGCACCGCCCCGACGCGAGGCTGACAACGCGCTGTCGGGTCGGCCTGCAGCGGGGTCCAGGCCACGTCGTCCCCTTCCCCCCACGCCGTTTCGGCGTCGGGGGAAGGCCCCCCTGGCGGTTCCATGCAATCGGATCGAATTATCTGAATGCCCTCCGGGGTTACCGAAGTGCTTGGGGTATCGGGGCCGAAGGTCTTCCCTTTGATCGGCCCCACCTCCCCGACAAACGCGTCCCGTCGTTCATGGCTCCTGGCCATCCAGGCACAGGAGCCCCCGGGAAACCACACCCTGGTTTAGAAAGCCCAGCGCAGCCCCACCGTGCCGCCGATGCCGTTGTTGCCGTCCGCGTCCTCACTGGCCCTGCTGAGGGTCAGCTGGCCATAGACCAGTGCGTTCTTGCCCAGGGCAACGGATCCGCCGACACCCAGCTCGTACCAGGTCGCCTGGTCGCGGGTGACCAGCGCCCTGTTCTGGGCAACCGCGGTGTGTCGCGGCGAGAGGTTCCGCACGACGTTGACGATGGCATAGAACATTTCGCCGTCCTTGTCCGGCCCGGCCAGGTTCATGCCGTTGGCATGGTACTCGTACGCCAGGCCAACCCGCGCCTTACTGGTTTCATAGTCACCCAGGTCGACTTCCACCCCCCTGTTGTCCTTGAACGCATCGGAGCGCAGCTGGTTCCAGCTCACCTGGGCCTGCGGCACCAGCACCTTCTTGCGGTCCGCGCTGACCACGAAGCGCTTTCCTGCTTCCAGACCGGCGGACGTGGATTCCACATCCAGGTCATCCATGGTGGTGCCCATACCTGCCGTGCCCAGCGTCGCCGACGCCTTGTTGTACTGCCCCTGCAGGTCCACGTACTCACCATGGGCGCCGTTCCAGGTCAGATTGATGCCGGCACCGCCGCCATCGGCACGGATCCGCCCCTTGTCGGCGAACCCGGCCCGGTCGATCCAGGCGTCCATGTCCTTGAACTGGCCAGTGGCGCCCACGGTCAGCAGGCCGTTCTCGTTGTTGACCAGCGCGAAGTCCGCTCCCACCTGCACGCCCCACGTGCGATTGCGCGTGGAGTAGTCCATGGCGCTGCTCTCCGGCGTCTTGGTCGTCCGATCACCGGCGACGCGAATCCACAGGCCCTCGAACGCACCGCCATTGTCCCTGGCCAGCCACTGGCGCTGGCCGACACGTTCCTCCAAGGTCGGAAGTTCGCCAAAGGCGTCGGCCAGGGCACCTGCGGCCCCGCTGTACAACGCGCCGAGCGAGTTCAGGCTGCCGCGCAGCACCACGGTTTCGGGCTGGGTGCCATTTGCCAGGCCGTACTCCCAGATGCCATTGACGATGGACCCGCCGGCCAGGTGGAAGTTGGAGACGTCCACGTTGCCAGCGGTGGCGACGAGCACGTCCTGGCCAGTGGCCTCGGCGGTCTCCGGCGTCACGTCGTTCACGCTCAAGGTCGTGACACCGGTGATCGCCCCACCCACCTGCAGCGTGTCCGCCAGATTGGTGGAGAAATCGGCATCGAGCTTCAACGCACTTCCCGAACCCACACCGGTGTAATCGCCGGTCACCTTGAACGCGTCACCGACCACGCCGTCCTGCATGTCGATTACCGACGAACTCAGGCTCAGGCCACCATTGATGGTGAAGCCGTCGCGGGCCAGGATCGCCGAATCCAGCAGATTGACCTGCGCCGCCGTCAGCGAATCGGCACCGCTCACCGTCAGGCTCGAACGATTGGCATTGATGGTGTCCCAGTTCACCAGGTTGCTCTGCGGCGTGACCAGCGTCTGGTTGACGTTGTTGAGGTTCAGCGTATTTCCTTCACCGGCGGCGCCACCATCCAGCGAGGTGCTGCCCAGCAAAAAGGTCGCTCCCGCCACGTTCAGCGTATCGGCGCCGGTGCCGGCATTGACGCCCCCCGCCACGGACCCGCTGATGAGGCTGAGGGTGTCGTCGCCCGCGCCACCACTGATCGGGCCGCTGACGGTCGCACCATTGAGCACGATCGCGTCATTGCCGTTGCCGGCGTCGACGCCATCGGCAACGGAACCGCTGTTGAGGCTGATGGTGTCGTTGCCCTCGCCACCATCGATCAGGCCGTTGACCGTCGCACCATCCAGGCTGATCCGGTCATCACCCTCACCGCCGGCCACGCCGCCAACGGCACCGCTCATCAGGGCGATCGTGTCGTTGCCGGCGCCGCCATCGATGGCGCCGTCAATCGCCGCCGTGGCGCCGTTGAGGACGATCGTGTCATTGCCGTTGCCACCGAAGACGTCGCCGGCCACATGTGCACCGCCCAGCACCCAGATCTGGTTGTTGCCATCCGTCGCCGCGCCGTCACCACCGCGCACGTCACCATTGACCTTCACGCTGTCCAGGGTCGGGGTGCTTCCACCGGGGAGCGCACCCAGGCCACCGATCCGGATCTGGTTGCTGCCCTCGTTGCCCTCGACGTTGCCGGCCACCGTACTGCCGCCGACCACGTAGATCGCGTCGTTGCCCAGGTTGCCCATCACGCCACCGACCGAACCGGTCGTGTTGATGGTGATCAGGTCCGCGTCATCCTCCAGCGCGCTCGCATCCGCACCGGCGTAGCCGCCGGCCACGATGCCGCTGACCGATGCGCCGCCAGCGACGGTGAGAATATCCATGCCGCCGCCGCCTTCGAAGTTGCCGGCAAAGACGGTTGCATCATCCAGACTGAGCGTGTCATCGGTCACGCACCCCAACGTCGCGCCATTGGTCTCGTTCAAGCCTCCCGCCGGGCAGGGCTGGAGCGTCAGGAACCAGTTCAAGGGGTTGGCGCCGGCCGAATTGCCTTGTTGCAGCATGTAGGCGCGTCCCCCCAGGACCGCCGGCCCCTGCGCGAGCACGAAGGCGTCATCCGGCGAGGCGCCGGTCACGTCGACCACTTCGATATCCTGGAGGTCCGATGCGCTGCCGGTGGGCGTCATGTTGTTCAACAGCAGGCCGGTCACGCCACTGACGTCGCCGTCCACCACCAACCGGTCGGACGTGTGCGTGGACGCATCGACGTCGAGCAGGAGGTTGCCGCCTGCACCGGCGTAGTTCCCGCTGGTGGCGGTGAGGGCACCGATGGTCAACGTGTCACCCACGTGGTTCGCACCGATGCTCAGCACGGCCGGACTACCCGAGGCATCTACCCCCAGGGTGAAGGTACCGGCGGTCATGGTTCCCACCAGATCCGCGGCGCCGCCGTTGAGGTTCACGGCCCTCCAGTTCTCGATTTCCTGGCCCACGACATCCAGGTCACGCGTCAGGTTGCCGACGGCGTTCAGGTTCAGGACGTCGATCGCATCGTCGAACCCGCCATCGAGCGTACCGGTGTTCAGCATGTCGGTGCCGTTGAAGGTCAGCACGTCCGCACCCGTTCCCAGGCGGAAGCCGCCGGTCACCGTGGCCGTGCCGACGGTGATCACCGAATCACCACCGTTGTCCGTCATGGCGAAGCCGGTTCGATCCGCAGCCTGCACCGTGGATCCGTCGTTGATGTTGACCGTGGACGTTCCGGGCGTGCCCCACGTCCAGATGACGCCGTCAGCCGCACCTCCCAAAGCTGTTGAGATCAACACGCCATCCACGTTGATCGTCGTTCCCGCGGTACTGTTGTTGGTCAGCTCCATCGTGTTGTTGAACGAGGTGATGGTGCTGCCCTGCGCGACGTTGACGACCAGAGGACCTTCATGCTCCGTCACGCGCATGCCATCGCCGGCGGTGAGGCTTGCCGCCGACGTATCAATGGCGCCATTCGTGGTGATCGTGGTTCCCTTGACCGCGTTGGAATTCACGTAGATCGCCGTATTGTTCGGCGTATCGATGTTGTTGACGTTGATGATGGTCTGGCTGTCGGGCGCTGCGAGGTTGAACGCCACGGAATCATTCGTCAGATTGATACCCACGGCATCGGACTGGATGGTTCCGGTGGAGTTGACCGTTACGGCACCGGCGCCACTGTGGATGATGTCGATGCCATCACCGCCGGAGGTGATGCTGCCGACATTGATCGAGGCGGTGAAGGCCAGGCCGTTGCTGAAGTACGTGTCACCGGTGATGCCCTTCCCAGCGGCAGTGATATCACCGGTGGTGATGGTCAAGTCGTTGCTGACGAGATTGGTACCGAACTGGATGCCATTGCCCGTCGTCGCGGTGATATCACCGGTGGTGAGGCTGACCTTGCCGGTGCCGTTGCGGTTGTAGACAACGCCGGTTCCGGCCTGGATGTTGCCGGCCGTCACCGTCGTGTTGCCATTACCGCCGTTCTGGATCGTGCCCAGCCCGATACCGGTACCCGCGAAGTCACCGGTGGAACGGTTCGTGACGGTGATGTCGCCCGTTGTCACATTCCAGTCGGATCCCCCCGGACCGGCCGTCGTGGCCCCATGCGGGTCGCTGTCCAGACGGACGCCATAGCCACCGGCGTTCTGGAAGCCGTTGACCCCGGAAGCCACCATTCCGGCGTTGATGTCGCCCGCTTCGACCGAGATGCTGCCGGTACCCGACTGGTTCACGGTGATGCCGGTGCTGGCGGTGGTCACGTTCCCGGTCGTTACGTTGATCGCATAGTTTTCGCCGTTGTCGGCCGACTCGATCACCACGCCTGCGCCGCCAGCGGTGATGTCGCCGGTGGTGACGGTGGTCGGCCCACCGACGCGGTTGATCGCGTAGCCCAGGTTCACGGCAGTGCCGGACACGTCGATGTTGCCGGTGGTGATGTTGGTGGGTTGCTGCGTTCCCATCGCGCCCACCGCGCCGACCAGCTGAATGCCGTCACCGCCGCCGGAAGCGAAGACATCCGAGGCGCTGGCGCGGCTGCCCGATGCAAGGTCCTTGACGTCGAGGGTGAGCGGCCCCCCGAGATTGCCGTCGCTGTTGCCGTCGACCCCGTTGATGCGGATGACGTGTCCGGCGGTGTTCGTCACCGTGTCGGTTGCCGTCACCGTGATCGACCCGCCCGCGCTGGCATTGCCGATGTCCAGCGCCGCACCGGTCCCGCCGACGTTGGCCGTTACCTGGTTGACGCTCACGTTGACGTTGTAGCCGGCGGCACTTCCGTCACGAATGACGCGGACACCGCTATCAGCGCTGCCGGTGATCGTCCCGGTGGAGGTCACGGTGACATTACCGTCACCGGTATGCGTGACGTTGATTCCCTTCAGGGCTCCGGTCACATCACCATCCGAAGTGACGTTCACATCTCCGGTGCCGTCCGTATTGATGAATATCGCCCCCCGGGCACCCGCTGTCGTGGTGACGTCGTGCACATCCACTGTGATCGTGCCGGAGTTCACATCCGTCTGGATATCAATCGGGGAGTGATTCGCATCGTTCCCGTTGGTGATCAGCCCGGTCGATGTGACCGTCACGTTGTCCACCCCTGGGGACGTGACGACAACCGGCGCATTCGACGGCGGCTCGGTAATGACGACATCCGCGGCCAGCACCGGCGGGGCAACCGCCAAACCCGCGACCAGACTCACCGTCGCCATGCTGGGGGCGATGCTGGCAAGGATGCCCTTGAATTTCACATAGCGGCCGCCGCGCAGTAACTCTGCGCGCAAGCGGGCGAGACGTTCCTGTTCAGCCGCACGCGAAGCCTGACCACATGAGTTGATATTCATTGAAGCGTTCCTATGGGGATTGATGAACGTGATGGAACCTGCCGCAGAAAATGGCGAACGCGGCGTTGAAAACGACTGCTTTGAAAGCGTAGCAACGGCCAATCGCAAAACCAGCGGCGCACTGCATTTGGTGATTGATAATCACACTGCCTTTGGGCCGAACCCCGGGCTCATCCGGAAAGCACGATCCCGCCGCGTCCGGTTGCCAACCATTCGATCGAGACGTCCGTTGTGTTCGCAACCTCGACCAGGTTGCTTACGCTGGGCTTGGGGCGCGCGGTGACCTCCCAGTTCGCGACCGCCCCTCGCGTCACTCCTAACCGGCTTGCCAACTGACCTTGCGTCATACCCGCACGCTGGCGTGCCACGCGCACACGCGTTGCCATGTCCATTCTTCTATCCGCTCCATCGACGTCCGTTACGCATGAAACGCAGCCGCATCCCTACCTCCCTACCTCCACGCGAGATCGACAGGGATGGACCATCCCGTGGAATGGTCATGGGCGCGTTTGAGAGCCACCGCGGGCCACAACACGATGGGGCACGCGTGGGGCAAGCTCATCTAGACCTTGAGCGCCATGTCCCCACGCCCTATGGCTATCCACTCGAACGAAACATTGGTTTCGATGGCGATTGAAACCAGGTGGGTGATGTTCGGCTTGGGCCGCGTGCTGATTTCCCAGTTCGCGACGGCACTGCGTGTCACCCCGATCCGTTCCGCCAGCTGCCCCTGGGTCATTGCTGCCCGCAGGCGTGCGATGCGGATACGCGCCGCCATGTCTTCCATCATCTACGCCCCGGAACCAACGTTCCTGCTGGAAACGCAGAATCGTCCGCTCCCCCCTACCTCTGCAAAGGCAGAAGACAAGGGCCTTGGTTCGCACAACCTTCCGCGCCGGTGAGTTCAAGGCCCGGAACCAAGTTTCCGTCCACTCACCTTTTCTGTTTTCGGAAGGCGCTTTCGCCCACATCCCCGTTGAAACGCAGAACACCCCCTATCCCCCTACCTCCGACAGTACAGGCCGGAGAAGGAGGGGGGATTTCCACGGATGGGCGAGTGCGGGGAGTGCTTCCATTGGCCAGGCAGGCATTGCCCATCCGATTCATCGCTGCCCTTCCTGGATGACCGTCACGCCCGCGACGCCCGAAGCGGCGAGGGTCAACCACTCCATATGGTGAAATCACTTCGGGGCTGGTTAGAATCAGTCACAAAGACAACCAACTTCCGCGGGCAGGGGCAAATGAGTGTCACTCTAGACGCCAGGATCAGCCACCTGCCATTCGAACGATTTCTGGGCGAGCAACGCCCGATGCTGGTCAGCTTCCTGCGCGGCCGGGGGATTTCCCTTGACGATGCCCAGGACATCGCCCAGGAAAGTCTTTACAAGTTGACGCGCTATCGCGACGCGCCGGTCGAAGCCCTGAAGCCCCTGCTGTACCGGATTGCACTCAACCTGCTCCACGATTCCCGGCGGCGACAGGCCGGCCTCTACCAGACCTCCCTGTCGGACATGGAACTGCAGGCACATGACATCCAGGACGAGATGCCGCGACCGGAACAGTGGGCCGAAGACCGGGAGGAACTCGCCCGTGTCCGGGCCGCCATCAATCTCCTCCCGGAGCGCTGCAGGGAGGTCTACCTGCTCAACCGCATCGAAGGGATGAGTTACACCCAGATCTCCAGGCATTGCGGCATCTCCGTCAAGACGGTCGAGAAACACATCGGGAAGGCACTGTCCTCGCTGAGGACGTTGCTCTCCAACCAGACGTCCCCGGTGGGCGTATCCGAGCAGCGCACATGAACACCCCCTCTCTCCAGGACTTCCCCGATTCGGCCGAAGATTGGCTGGCCCGTCTGCTGTCACCCGAATGCACCGCGTCTGACCACGCCGCTTTCGAGGAATGGTTGGCCTTGTCCCCCCGAAACGTGCTCGATTACGCCGAGGTCGAACGCATCCATCAGTTGGCCGGCGCATTGATAGCCGATCCTGCACTACACGAAGCCAAGCCGCACCCGGTTGTTCGCACACCGGCCACTCGACGCCAGCGTACCTGGCTCCGCCCGCTGGCCTGGGCGGCTGCCCTGGTGCTGGCGGTCAGCGGAGGGCTCTGGCTTCTCGGGGATTCCCGGCCCTCGCCACCCAGCGCGTATGCAACGGAGATCGGCAAGCAGCGCCGTGTCGACCTGCCGGATGGGTCTTCCCTGGTGCTGGACACCAATACGCTCGTCCAGGTGTCCTACCAACGCTCGCAACGCCATGTCGTGCTACTCAAAGGCCGTATCCAGGCCAGCGTCGCGCACGATGCCGATCGGCCCTTCGTGGTCACCTCGGGAACCGGCAGCGTCCGTGCGCTCGGCACCGTCTTCCAGGTGCAGCGGCAGGGCGGAGGCACCCTCGTCGCCCTGCTGGAAGGGCGTGTCATCGTCAGCACGCAAGGGGATACTCCCCGCCGCTCCATTGAACTCCATCCGTTGCAGCAACTGGTCTATGGCGCAGATGGCACGCTCGGCTCCCCGCAACGCATCGAACGCAATGTCGCAGAGGGCTGGACCCAGGGGCGCCTGATCTTCGAGGAAGAACGCCTCGCCGATCTGGTCACGGAGTTCAATCGCTACTCCCATGACCAATTGGTACTGTCCGGGAGCGAGTTGGGAGAGATCCGGGTCAGCGGTGTATTCAATGCCGGCGACCAAACGGCGCTGCTGGCCACCCTGCGCCAGGGCTGGGGCCTGCAGGCGCAACCCATCGATGGAAATCGGATCGAGTTATCCGCGTCGCAACACTAAGTGCTGGGGAGCACTATCGACCATGCCGATCAGTCCTCGCGGCAATCGCCACGTAACGACTGTAGTTCGTGAATTCCTCAAATACCGTTTTGCGCATCTGTTCGTTCTGACGTGCCTGGCGATCATTCCGCAAGGCGCCATCGCCGGACCGGCGCGCACTCCCCCGCCCTCCCGGTATGAGATTGGCGCGGGCACACTGGACGACGCCCTGCAGGCTTTTGCCAGTCAAGCAGATATCCAGTTGCTGTATTCGCCCATGCTGGTGCGCGGCAAACACAGCGATGGATTGCGGGGCAATCACCCCCTCGTTGCCGGGCTCGCCCAACTGCTCGCCGAGCACAACCTGACGGCGGTCGCCGTGACCGCCAACACCTACCTGCTGCGAAGCACCAGCAGGCAGGTGCACGTAGCCGATGCCCCGGTCAAAAGTCCACAAGCAGCCCCGGCAACGAGCGTGGCCGAGCTGGCCACGGTCACCGTCACCGGCACGCGCATTCCGCAGACCTCCATGGAACTGTCCGTCCCCATGACCGTGATAACGGCGGACGAGATTGAGCGCAGTGGGCGGCAAACGCTCTACGAATTGCTGGGCGATCGCCCTGGCCTCGTGAGCCACCACCCCATGACCGTCTCCAGCGAGGGACGGTACTACCCCACCGTGGTTGCCTCTGGCGCCAGCCTGTATTCCCTGGGGCCAAGGGCGACGCTCTATTTGTTGAACGGGAAACGCATTGCTTCGTTCGGACTCGCCTCCAGCGATCTCGGCGGGCTCATCGATCTGAACAGCATTCCGTTGAGTTTCATTGACCGTATCGAGATCCTGCGCGGCGGCGCCTCTGCGATCTATGGCGCGGATGCGATGGCGGGTACCGTCAACATCATCCTGAAGAAGGACCACGAGGGAGGCGAGGTCTCCTCACGATTCGGCATGTCCCAGCAGGGCGATGCGCTATCACGTCAAGCATCCGCAATCTTCGGGATGCAGACACGAACGGGTGGACACCTCCTGCTCGCGGCGGACACCTCCTCGCAGAACGAACTGGGCGGCAACCGTCGCGATTGGCATACCAACGATCGCTCCCGATTCGGCTTGCCGGATGACCGGGTATTCCTCGGGTTCGTGACGCCACTGGGGGTTCCTGTACGTTCGTTCCCACAATGCCAGGCGACAGGGGAAAATCCGGATTCTCCCTACTGCCGCCTGGATTCGGCGAGATACCGGACCCTGCAACCGGAAGTACGCAACAAGTCCCTCTATGTCCGATGGGACCAGGAGCTGGGCAGCTCGATGTCGCTGTACTTTTCCGGCTTGCGCACCCGGAGCGAACAGGCGCTGCAGTACTCGCCGCTTTTCGGCTACCTCACCCTCAAGCCATCCCACCCCGACTATGCACTAGCTCCCACCTCAAACCCGGACGTCTACCTCGCTCTCTATGAACTGGGGGTCCCCCGGAACCGAACCACCAGCACCTCCAATGACCTGTCGATTGGCCTGGAGGGCATGGCCCGTCGTTGGAACTGGAACATCGCGCTGTCCCGCAGCGACAGCCGGGTTCACAGCAGCATCGACAATGTTCTGCAGCGGAAGAAGGTCAACGCGAATTACGAAAACATCCGTGTCGATGGGACTGACAATACAGACGTCATGAACGCGATGCGCACGTCCATCCGCCCCGCCGGACAGTACTCCGTCGACACCCTGGAGGCCACATCTAACCGCCCGTTGTTCGATGCCTTTGGCGCGACTGCGCAAATTGTGGTGGGCATGGTGCACCACATCTCCCAACGGCGAAGCATTCCGGATCCACTACAGCTAGACGGCGGCCTTGCGCTCGGAACGCTTGAAGTCGAACCGTACGATCTTCGTGTTCACGATTCCGCCGTCTTTACCGAACTCAACCTGCCACTGCACCGGACGGTGCAGATGGACTTGGCCGCTCGCCTCGATCATCACCAGGGCTTTCGGTCCAACACCTCTCCCCGGATCGGATTCAAGTGGGCGCCCAGCCGATCTTTCCTGGCGCGGGCCAGCTTCGGCGAGGGCTATCGGGCACCCAGCCTGAACGATACGCGTGTGCCGTTCGGCGAGGGGACCGACATCACGACCATGCGCGCCACTTCGCAGCTGATGCCCTGCATCCGGGCGGGCACGGATCGATGCCGGGTCGAGTATGGCGTCGGCGGCAACCCTCACCTGCGCGCGGAGTACTCTCGCAGCCTGACTCTCGGCTTGGCTTGGGCGCCAACGTATGCCTTCAGCGTGACTCTGGACCGCTACCACGTTCTGCGCACCGACGAGTTCGGTATCGCGGATGCTCTCCGCTACCCCTCCCTTTTCCCGGAGGGCCTGGTTCGCGACGCCAATGGCGTGCTCTATCGTGCCAACCGCTTCCTGGCCAACATCGGTAAATCGGAAACCCGCGGATGGGAGCTCGAATCCAACTATCTTCTGCGGCGCGACGGGTTGGGCGAGCTTGGCTTCCATCTGGCGGCGCACTATCTCAGCCGATACACCACTTCGAGCATCATCCAGCCCAGAGCCGTCGAGAACGCCGGCCACGACACCCCCAGGCTGACCCTGCTGGGCGACGTGCAGTGGCGAAATGGCCGCTGGACCACGACCTTGACCGTGCGCCACTTCGGTACTTCATCCGCCTATCCCGTCGGACAGGCGTGCCCCAAGGAGAACCGCGATGCCGGCAAGTGCAGCAATCCGGCGGCGACACTACTGGGCCTCAACGCCCGCTACGCAGGTCCGGAAAACTGGTCCTGTACGCTCGGCATCAACAACCTGCTGGACAGGCGCCCTGTGAGCTATCGTTTCTACACCGGCGGCTACAACATGGCAGTCGACGATGTTTACGGGCGCTACTTCACGCTGGCTGCCACCTATCGATTCTGACCCGCACAGACGGCCTGCTGGCCCTACCTCTGTGCCGCGCGCGGCCATATCTGCCAGCTGCTTGGCCCCATTGGGCACATCCCCGTTGCGCGTCGTCCCCTTCAGCAGTGCCCCGCATGCCCCCAAGTGTCGGTGGTTGTAGCTGGACAAGCCCGGACCAAAGCGTACAGAAAAGCCCGCATTTCTGCGGGCTTGGCATGAATTCCGGACTTGCCTGGACGCCATGGGATCAGGCGATGGTGCCGCTTATCCGAATCGAACGGATGACCTACTGTTTACAAGACAGTTGCTCTACCAACTGAGCTAAAGCGGCAAGAAATCTTTCGGGCGGTGCGGGAACCCGCCGGGCGCCCCCGCTGGCCGGAGGCGGGCGCCATTCTAGCGCAGTCGCGCGCAATCCAGCGATTGTTGCTGGGCGGCGCCGGCACGTTGCATCAGGGTGGCTGGCGAGGCGCTGCTGGAGGCGACGTCCAGCCACCAGGTTGGCGGGGTTTCGTTGCCGCCGCCAGCCAGCCGCGCCGGGAACCCGGCGGCCACCAACGTGGCGAGGCGGCGCTCGGCACCCTCGCGGTTGCGGTACTGGCCGAGCGCGACGGCATTGGCCTCCTCGCCCTGCGAGACCACGAAGTAGTCGCTGAAGCCCGCTTCCACGATGCGCTTGGCCGTGGCCTGCGCTTCCTCACGCGATGCCGCTGGCGGGATGAAGACACGGTAGCTGCCGCTGCCGGACTTGCCGGGAACTTCACGCACGCGCGGGCGCTGTGCGTCGGCACCCAGTGCCGCCTGCGCCGCCTGTGCCTTGGCCGCGTCGGTGAACGGGCCGAGGCTGGCGCAGTGCTCGACCGGCTTGGGCGTGGCTGCCACCGGCGGCACGGCCTCGGCCGGCTTGGCTTCGGTCGGCTTGGCCGGCGCCGGTGTCGACGCTGCCGGCTCGGCGTCCTCCGGTCGAGCAACGGCCGGTGCCGCCCCTGCGGCCGCGGGAGTAACCGCCGGCACGGCATCGCCCGTGGCGGCCGGTGCTGCCGGCGACGGCATCAGCTCAAGCGTGGCGACGCCGAGCTCGGGCTTGGCAAGTGCGGCGGCGGTATCGGCGCGCGGCACCATCCACCACAACGCGACGCCCACGTTGAGGATCACAAGAATGACGATCAGGAAGCGGCTCAGCATGCGCAGATCCTACCGTCCACCGGCGCCGTGGTGAACGGCCCAGCGCGCGAGCCCATCAAGCACCAGTGCCGGCCGGTGTTCGGCGTCGGGCAGCAGCGGCACCAACGGTGCGGCGCCGCCGCCGTGCACGATCAACGTCGGCGCGGCACCCAGCAACCCGCCAGCCTGTTGCAGGCTGCGTTCGACCAGCGCCACGGCCGCGCCATCGCAGCCGGACGCCAGCGCATCGGCGGTGTCGTTGGCAAACTCTGCGTAATCACCGCCGCTGGCGGGCAGTTGCACCGCACGCGCGTGCAGGGCCTCGCGCATCACCGTCGGCGAAGCGGCGATGCGGCCGCCGCGATGCAGGCCATCGCCGTCCATCAGGTCGATGGTCAACGCCGTCCCGACACCCACCACCAGCACCGGTCGTTGCAATGACACCGTCGCCAGCAGGCCCAGGAAACGATCAACACCGAACTTCTCCGGGCGCGCATAGGCCACGGTCACGCCGGCGCACTGCGCCTGGGTGCGCGCCACATGCACCTGCTCGAAACGCTCGGACAGGATGCGCATCACCTCCCCGGTCAGTGCGTGCGCAGCCACGCTGGCCACCCATGCGGCCTCGCCACGTGGCAGCGCTTCCAGCGCGCTGGCGGTCATCGCTTCGGCACCGTGCGCCCAGGCCTGCACGCTGCCGGCCTGGTTGCCATGCAGGGGCGCGAACTTGAAGCGCGAGTTCCCCAGGTCGAACAACCAATCGCTCATGCCGCCCTCACGCTGACTTCGCCGGCATGGAAACAGGTCTCCCGCCCGGCCATCTCCACCTTCAGCGCGCCATCGTCGGCCAGCCCGCAGGCCACGCCCTCGTGCATCACGCCCCCTTCCTCCACCCGCACCGTGCGGCCACGCAACACGTCCATGCCCGCATAACGCGGCAGGAACGGCGCCAGTCCTTCCTGCTCGAACAGGTCCAGCGCCGGCAGCAACGAGGACAGCAGCGCCATGACCACCGCATCGCGCCGCACCGGCAGGCCGGCCAATGCGTCCAGGTCCACCCAGGGCTGGCCGATGTCGGCGGCCGCCGCCGCAGGCATGTGGACATTCAGTCCCAGCCCGATCACCGCACGCGCCGGGCCGGCGAACTCACCGCCGCCCTCGACCAGCAGGCCGCCCAGCTTGCGGCCGTCCACCACCACGTCGTTGGGCCATTTCAGGCCCACCTGGCCGAAGCCCAATCCCTGCAGCGCCTCGACCGTGGCCACGCCGACGGCCAGGCTCAGCCCGCCCAGGCGCGACAGGCCACCGGCGAAGCTGCGCGACAGCGACAGGTACACGTGCGCGGCCAATGGCGAGGCCCAATGCCGGCCGCGACGGCCGCGGCCACCGGTCTGGCGCTCGGCCAGCAATACCTCCACCCCGCGCTCAGGCGCGCTGCGCTGCAGCAATTCGGTGTTGGTGGAGCTCACTGACCAGGCCACTTCCAGCCCTGCCAGCAACGCCTGCACGGGGGCTGCCAGCGCGGCGCGGATCTGTGCGGCATCCAGCAGGTCCAGTGGCTGCGCTAGCCGGTAGCCGTCGCCGGCGCGGCCTTCAATGGCCACGCCTGCGGCGCGAAGGCCTTGAATACGCTTCCAGACCGCTGCCCGGGTCAGGCCGAGCTCACGGGCCAGCGCGTCACCGGAGAACGCTCCAGCGCCCAGCTTGGCCAGCAATTGGCGGTCATCCACAGGGGGTTCCTCGACAACAGACCGCGAAATTATGCGGCATGCCCTCGCAAAGCGCCCGACGGGGGGCCCAATTCAGTCCAGAAAGCAGGCTAGAATCGGGAACTCACCCTGCTGTGGATGTTGACGATGCGCCACCTCGCTCATTGCCTGATCCTACTGCTGGCCCCGGTTGCGGCGCAGGCTTCGGATGCGCTCGGCGGTGCCGGCCAGGGCGGCTGCAGCTACGCGCCCAGCGAGGTGGAACGTGTCGCCGTCCCGGCGGCCTCGGTGAACATCGCCACCACCGCGCCGGCCGCCACCACGCCACCGGCCAAGGCCAAGGCCACGCAAAGTGCCGGCGGCGGCAGTGACGACGACATCCTGCCGCGCCTGCGCGCACCGCGCTGGCACCGCATGCTGCCCGGGATGTTCCGCTGATCCAGTCGTTGCTGCGCTGGTTCCGGCGCACACCTGCTCCGCTTGATGACGCCCTCTGGCAACAGACCTGCCGGGGTTGTCATTGGCTGCATGCCCTGCAGCCCGCCCAGCAAGAGCGGCTACGCGCCCTGACCGGGTTGTTCCTGCGGCACAAGACCATCACGCCGGTCGCCGGCCTGGTCCTGGACGAAGGCCAGCGCATGCTGCTGGCCGCGTTGTGCTGCCTGCCGTTGATCGAGTTCGGTGCCGAAGGCCTGCACGGCTGGTCGGAACTGGTGGTCTACCCCGATGCATTCCGGGTACGACGCCGTCATGACGATGCCATCGACGACGGCCACGAATGGGGCGTGGTACACGAATGGGACGACGAGCTGATCGGCGAGTCCTGGGACAGCGGCCCGTTGATCCTGTCCTGGGCCGACGTGCAGGCCGATATCGCCGACCCGCACGCCGGCTTCTGCGTGGCCGTGCATGAAATGGCACACAAGCTGGACGCACTGGACGGCGCCATTGACGGCACCCCGCCGCTGCCACGCGAATGGCAGCGGCAATGGGCGCACGATTTCCAGCACTGTTACGACCACTTCCGCGCGCAGGTGGACCGGGAGCAGGAGGTCACCCTCGATCCGTACGCGGCCGAAGCCCCGGAAGAGTTCTTCGCCGTGGTCAGCGAGTACCACTTCTCCGCACCCGATGTCCTGGAGCAGGCGATGCCGGCAGTCGCCGCGCACCTGCGCCGGCTGTATGGTCCGTCGCCGGGCAGCGCGACCCAAGCGCGATATTGATCGCGTGGTGATGCCGGGATTGCATGCCAGCGTGCGCAGGTCACGGATGAAGCGCCTGCCTGGGGCAACGCGATTGCGCCGTGCTCAGATGCCCGGCGGCAGGGTGACTTCGAAGCGGGCTCCGCCCAGTTCGCTGGAACGGCTCACCTGCAGTTGGCCGCGGTAGGCCTTGATCAGGTCCTGCACGATCGACAGGCCGATGCCGTGGCCCTGCACGCGCTCATCGCCGCGCACGCCACGCTGCAGCACCTTGGCGATGTTCTCGTCGGCGATGCCCGGGCCGTCGTCGTCCACCGCCAGCATCAGGCCGGCACGGCGGCCGCCACCGCTGGTGATCGGCCGTGCGGTCAGCATCACGCGGCGGTTGGCCCACTTGAAGGCGTTCTCCAGCAGGTTGCCCAGCAGCTCCTGCAGGTCGCCCGGCTCGCCGTAGAAACTGACGCCCGGCTCCAGTTCGAACTCGCAGAGCACGCCCTTGGCGGCGTAGACCTTCTCCAGACCGCGCACGATCTCCTCGGCGTTGGACTCGATCGGCACCGGCGCGGAGAACAGCTTGTGACCGGACGATGCCGCACGCGCCAACTGGTAGGACACCAGGTTGTTCATGCGCTGCAGCTGCACGTCCAGTTCCTCGCGCAGCTCCTGCGGGTCATTGGCACCGCTGTCCAGCTGCGTGCGCAGCACCGCCAGCGGCGTCTTCAGGCTATGCGCCAGGTCGGCCAGCGTGTTGCGCTGCCGTTCCAGGTTCTCGCGCTCGCTTTCGATGAAGGCGTTGATGCTTTCGGTCAGCGGCGCCAGCTCGCGCGGGTGCAGCTCGCTCATGCGCTCGCGCTCGCCGCGCTGCACCTTGGTCAGCTCGTTGATCACGCGCTTGAGCGGGCGCAGGCTCCACTGCAGCACCAGGGTCTGCAGCAGCAACAGGATCAGGCCGGTGACGCCCAGCCAGAACCACACCGCGCCACGGAACACGCGCAGCTGTTTGCCCAGCGCGCGTGAGTCCTCCAGCACGTAGATGGTGTACGGGAATTCGGTTTCCGGGCCGCCGTCGCCGCCCCAGACCAGGCCCATGCCATAGCGGTAGACCTCGCCGGGCGTGCCGTCGATCTGGGTCATCGGCAACGGGCCTTCGAACACTTCCTCGCGCGGCTTGAGCATCCGCCCGCTGACGTCGGGCAGCATCGGGCCTTCGGCGGACATGGAATTGCCGGTACCACCGGGCATCACCACCTGCAGGTACAGGCCGTTGCCGGGCACGTCGAAGCGGGGATCCGGCGGCTGCTCGCGGATGTACAACGAGCCGTCGCGGGTGAAATCCACGCCACCGGCATAGGCGGTGGCGTAGTTCTTCAGGCGTTCACTGAGGTTGGCTCGCGCGGTGTCGGCGAACATGGCGTCCAGTGCGTAACCGGCCAGCGCCAGGAACGCCACCAGGCCCACCGAGGCAGCCAACAGCTGGCGGGCCTGCAGGGAGCGGGGCCGCCAACGCTTCAATAGCCACTGACGGCCCGTCATACCGCAACGCCCCTGGGAGGGGCTCAGCCCTCGGTACGCGGAATCGCGAACCGGTAACCGCGGCCACGCACGGTTTCGATCGGCTTGAGCTCGCCGTCCGGATCCAGCTTCTTGCGCAGGCGGCCGATGAACACTTCAAGCACGTTCGAGTCGCGGTCGAAATCCTGCTGGTAGATGTGCTCGGTGAGGTCGGCCTTGGAGACCAGTTCACCGGCATGCATCATCAGGTACTCGAGGACCTTGTACTCGTAGCTGGTCAGGTCGACGTTGCTGCCGCTGACGCTGACGGTCTGTGCCGCCAGGTCCAGCGCGACCGGGCCGCATTCCAGGGTCGGCTTGGACCAGCCGGCGGCGCGGCGCAGCAGCGCGTTGACGCGGGCCAGCAGCTCTTCGACATGGAACGGCTTGACTAGGTAGTCGTCGGCGCCCTGCTTCAGGCCCTCGACCTTGTCCTGCCAGCTCGAACGGGCGGTCAGGATCAGCACCGGGAACTTCTTGCCTTCATCGCGCAGCGCCTTGATCAGCTCCATGCCCGACATCTTCGGCAGGCCCAGATCGATGATGCCCACGTCGAACGGCACTTCGCGACCCATGTACAGGCCTTCCTCACCATCCTGTGCCGCATCCACTGCGAAACCTTCGCGCTTCAGGCGGGCTGCAAGGGTTTCCCGCAGCGGGGCTTCGTCTTCAACCAGAAGGATACGCATGAACTCTCCCTAGTAACTTGGGCCGGCACCTGCCGGCATTTTGATGCGGAACGCGTAGCGATTATCGCTGTTCAGGAGTTATCGCCGCGTGGTGGCTGGTCATCGGACCGCGGCGGCCGGGGAGCAGCCCGCGACGGCGAAGGGTCGTCCATGTAACGGACCCGACCGCGGTCGTCCATGTACTTGACGCGGTTGATGTCGCGCCCATCGTACGGCACGCGCTCGGCACCGAGAATGCGCCCGCCGGTTTCGCGCTGTACCCGGCGCACGGCGTCGGACAGGGAGCGGTCGTTGGCCGGACGCCCACGCTCGGCCACCATCTGGGCCCGGGCCGGCTCCGCACGCGGCGGCGGCTCGGCCGACGCGGCGACCACGCCCGGACCTGCCACGGTCAACGTGGCGGCGAGGGTGATCTGCAGACGACGACGAAAGTGCGGATGCATGGGAACGATCCTAACGGACTGCGGGGCAACGTTCAAAATTCGTAAAAGGCGACGTTGAAAATTTTTCCCGGCCCCTACGAAATCACGGCAAATTCTTGATTTTTGGGAGTGAATCCGGTCTGAACCCTGCCCGCCCCCGCGCCGCTCATTCAGCAAAATGACCGGACAAATTGCCGCCTTTCTGCCCGGCCGCGCACCCTCAGGCGACGCGTTCGGCCTGGTCGCGGGTGACCTGCAGTGCCTGCTCGATCAGGCCCCAGTCGGCACCGGGACGGTGGGCGCCTTCGCTGAGGACCTGGCGGAACGCCCGCCCGCCCGGCTGGGCATGGAACAGGCCCAGCAGGTGCTTGCTGATGTGCTTGAGCGACAGTCCGTCGGCCAACCGAGCCTCCACGTAGGGCCGCATCTGCAGCAGCAGCTCCTCGCGCGTGCGCAACGCGGCACCGGTCTGGGCGGCCTCCAGCGCGTGCAGCACGTAGGGGTCGTGGTAGGCGGCGCGGCCCAGCATCACCCCGTCCACGTGCTGCAGATGCGCCTGCGCGGCCTCGACGCTGGCAATGCCGCCATTGAGCGCCACCGGCAGGTCCGGGCGTTCGCGCTTGAGCCGGTAGGCCCAGTCGTAGCGCAGCGGCGGGATCTCCCGGTTCTCCTTCGGCGACAGGCCCTGCAGCCACGCATTGCGGGCGTGCACCACCACCATCGCCGCGCCGGCCTGCACCTGGCGGTCGACGAACCCGGCGAAGCGGTCGTACTCGTTGTCCTCATCCACGCCCAGCCGGCACTTGACCGTCACCGGGATGTCCACCGCCGCGACCATGGCCGCCACGCAATCGCCGACCAGCTCCGGCTCGCGCATCAGGCAGGCGCCGAAGCGCCCGGCCTGGACCCGGTCGGAGGGGCAGCCGCAGTTGAGGTTGATCTCGTCATAGCCCCAGTCGGCGGCGATCCGGGCCGCCGCAGCCAGCGCGACCGGCTCACTGCCCCCCAGCTGCAGCGCCAGCGGGTGTTCGCAGCGGTCAAAGCCGAGCAGCCGCTCGCGGTCGCCATGGATCACCGCATTGGCGTGCACCATCTCGGTGTACAGCCGCGCGCCCGGCGCGAGGATGCGATGGAAGACCCGGCAATGGCGGTCCGTCCAGTCCATCATCGGCGCAACCGATACGAGATTAATATTATATTTCAATGACATACGACGAATCTGGATTCGAAATGGGGGCTGCACACTCCCCCGTAAGCCCCTGATTTTCCCTTTAGATCCCGGCGCAACGTACCTCCGCTGCACCAAGGGAATGCCGTGCACCCCATGGAGGTGATCGGGCGACTGGGGTAAAGAATGACGCGCCTTGGCGCGTCCGCGGGGCGCATCCTACCCTCTCCAGGACTCCTTCAACGGAAAAGAAGGCTGCAGGGATTGGGCAAAGCTTACAGAGGAGGCCCTGAAGGCCAGCAAGACCCTCCCGGGAGCCGGCCATGACCAACCTTATCGACCGGTAGCACGAAGGAGGTGGCCGGCTCCAAGCCGATGCCGGCACGAAGCGCGGGAATCTAACGCGCTGGAAGGAGCTCGCTCGGCGTCGGGATGTTTCCCTTCTGCCTCCCAGGACATGCTCGACCAGATCAGCAAGCGAATGACCGGCAAACCGGCATCAAAGGATCTGGCTTGCATGCTCCTGCGCACCGCCGTCCGGCACATGCTGCCTAACTGTTGCCCGTGGCAAACCCAGGTCGGCCACGCAGCGCGCGTTTGCTCCCCCCCTGACATCGACTTGTGCACCGATCCCAGCGCGCGAGTTGGCTTTTTCGTGTATCGGCAACTTGCTACATCCACACGCCATTACCACGGACAATCAGGCGATACCCGAGAACGACGAAATAGCCGTAGCAGCTCGAGTTGCTATCGAAGGCTCAGGGCGCACCAAGAAGAAGATCGCCAATGCGTTTGGCGTGACGGAACAACCTAAGTCCGGCTGGTTGAGGACGGAAAAGGTAAACAAGCGCAAGTTGCCCAAACTAGCAGCGCTGGCCGGAAAGTCCCTTTCCCATTTCGGAAGGGAGGTCGAGGGTGATTCCATCTCTTCATTCGTACGCGAATACATCCGCAACATTGCAGGCTTTAACCGGCCGCGCCTTATCTCCGGCAGTGGAGACTCGATGCTGCGACTGGTCCAACCTGGCGATGCCGTAATGATTGATAACGGGCGTCAGCTCATGCGACGACGATGGAATCTACCTGATCAACATGGGCAACAACCATCAGATCAAACGCCGGCCGGATCGGGATGTGATCCATGTCGCCAGTGAGAACAAAAGGTTAGAGTTACGGTGACCCGTTCCCGATGCCGGAAGGCACACAAATTGGCGGCAAGGTATATCTTCGGATAGGATCGGGCGGCTTAGTCAGGGCGGAGGCTACCTCCGGCAGATGGAATTACAACAGGGGAAATGGATGAACATCAAAGCAATTTCGCTAATGGCGGTTCTTGCTCTCACCGGCTGCGCGTCATCCAGCGTGCTTGTAGGCAATCAGCGCCCGCCAATTGATCCCTCTCGCGTACGTATCTATCTGGATCCGCCGGCCCGATTCGAGAAAGTTGCGCTACTGGATGCCGGCAGCCGTAATTCATGGGCCATCACCGATCAGGGCAAGACCAATAAGGTGATGGAGCGCTTGAAACAGGAGGCGGCTGACCTCGGTGCCAATGGCATCCTTATTGGCGGAATGGGCGATCAGCAGATTGGCTCCGTCGGCTCCGGCCAAGCTTGGGGTTACGGCAACACTGCCTATGGGCTTGGCGTAAGCAGCGGGGTTTTCCAGAAGAAAGGCGCAGGCCTTGCCATCTATGTGTTTGAAGATGGGCAGGCGCAAGCCACTGTCCAGCCACAGGCACCGGTTGCCACCGCTTCGAATGCACCGCAGCCGCAGCAACAAGCCACCCAAGCTCAATCGCAGTCGCAGTCGCAGTCGCAGTCGCAGTCAGGATCGACTGGTGGGTCCGGTTGGCGCAGTTGGGGCTCACAAAGTGCCACCGCTCAGCAGAAAACCCTGTACCGCTGCCCGGGAAGTGATGGCTCTCAGGTTGTCACCGAGACGCCAGCGGCGGGCTGCACTGTTATTGCCCCGTAACGCATAGGCGCGGCTACAAAGTAGCCGTGCCTAACACCTGATCGCGGCCATTGGCCGATCCGTTCAGGTGGCGGGACGGCCGGGGCCATCCGCTCTTACGTTGGCGGGGCACAGTGGCATGCGGACAACCTCCGCTGTCTGATCCCGCCCTTGTCGCATGAGCCCCGCCGTGTCCGCCGATGCTTCCTCCGTTCCCCGCTCCGAGCTACTGGCCGGCCTGTCCGAGACCCAGCGCGACAGCATCCTGGCGCAGATGCGTCGGCTGGCGCTGCGCAAGGGCGACTACCTGGTGCGGCAGGGCGATACGGCCGACCACGTGTACTACGTGGTGCGGGGCCGCTTCGAGGTGCTGCTGGACGGCCGCCACCTGGTGGCCGAGATCGGCGCGGGCGAACCGGTCGGCGAGATCGCCTTCTTCGGCGGGCTGACCCGCACCGCCGACGTGGTGGCCAGCCGCGACTCGGAGGTGCTGGAACTCAGCCGCGAGAGCTTCGACCGGTTGTCCGCGGCGCAACCGGACTTCACCCAGTCCATCCTGCGCACGCTGGGACGGCGGCTGGCGGCGACCACCTCGGCCGCCGCAACCCTGGCCCCCCGCACCGCCGATGCGATCGGCCTGTGCCCGGCCGGTGGCGCACCGGTACCCGAAGCCCTGGTCGCGCAGCTGCTGCAGGCGCTGCGCGACAACGTGCCACGGGTGACCGTGCTGCGCGCGCATGACCTGCCCGCCGGGCTGGAGGCCGCCGACGAGCAGCAGCTGTCGCGCTGGCTGGGCCTGCAGGAGTCGGACGGCGGCAAGCTGCTGCTGGTCGCCGGTGACGGCCATGCCGGCTGGGACCGCGTGGCATTGCGCCACTGCGACCAGCTGCTGCTGTGCGGCCGGCTGGACGAGGCCCGCCAGGGCACCGTGCCGTTGGGCACGCTGGAAGCCTATGCGTTGCCGCTGTTCCGCCCGCGCCAGGTCGGCCTGCTGTTGTGGCGCGAACATGCCAGCGAGCCCATCGCCGGCACCGCACATTGGCTGCAGCAGCGCCCGCTGCACCTGCACCACCATGTCGCCCTGGACAGCCCCACGCACCTCGGCCGCGTCGCGCGCCTGCTCAGCGGCCACGCGCTGGGCGCGGTCCTTGGCGGTGGCGGCGCGCTGGGGGCCGGCCACATCGGTACGTTGCGGGCGCTGAGCGAAGCCGGCGTGGAACTGGACATCATCGGCGGCACTTCGATCGGCTCGGTGGTCGCGCGCGCCTATGCCGCCGGTGACGATGCCGCGCGGATGATGGCCGACTACGACCAGTTCTTCCTGCAGCGCAAGGCGCTGGGCCGCTTCACCCTGCCCTGGTACAGCCTGCTCGACCACCGCCACCTGGATGCCTGCATGCACGACCAGCTGGGCGACTCACGGCTGGAAGACCTGCCGATCAACTGCTTCGCGGTGGGTGCCAACCTGTCCACCAACGAGTTGGAGGTGGTGCGCCACGGCCTGACCCGCGATGCACTGCGCATCTCCACCGCCATCCCCGTCGCGCTGCCGCCGTGGATCAGCGCGCAGGGCCACGTCCTGGTCGACGGCGGGGTGATGAACAATGTGCCGGTGTCGGTGATGCGCGCGATCAAGAGCGGCCCCAACCTGATCTCGATGCTGTCCTCCGACGACGAGTGGCGCGTCAGCAGCGCCTACGCGCAGGTGCCCACACGGCTGTCGCTGGCCTGGCAGCTGCTGACCGGCAGACGCAAGGGCGATGACTTCCCGCGCATCGGCGTGGTGGCCGCGCGCTCGATGCAGATCACCTCCGGGCGCATGCTGCGCGGTGCCGGGCGTGGCAACGACCTGCTGCTCAAGCCGCCGACGGTGCCGGGCATGGGCCTGCTGAACTTCAAGCTGGGCCGTGCGCAGGAGCAGGCCGGCTACGAATACACGCGCCGATTGCTGGAGCGCATCGATGGGCTGGTTGGCCTGCGCGCCTGGCAGCGCGGCGAAACGGTACCGGCGCTGGAGGAATAAGGGCGCGCTCAGGGCAGCGCGGGCACCCAGGCCAGCAGCCCCAACCAGATGAACTTGCACACCACGTGCAGCAACTGGTCGACGTTGTAGCTGATGCGATGGCCGCATTTCAGGTCATCGATCAGCATGTGGCTCAGCGCTTCCAGCACGCCCAGCACGATGCTGCCGGTGATCACGCCGACCGCACCGCCGTGGATCACCGCATGCGCACCCAGTGCCTGGTACCACGGCACACCGGGGACCGGCGCGAAACGGTTCTTGGCCTTGGCCAGGAACTCGCCCTGCAGCGGGTAGTCGGCCAATGCGTGGCCGACGATCAACAGGGTCAAGGTCTGCAGCAGTGCGTGGGAATCCATTGGCAACCTGCCTCGGGCTGAAGGTGGAGTCTGGCACTACTTGGAGGTGGCCGTGAAGATGCCATCCCACCCCTCGGGTGGTTGGTCCAGCAGGTGCTCGAGGCGTTGCGCGTACAGCGCGTGCAGGGCCTGCAACGGCCGCGCCGCCGGCGTGTCGCCCAGTGCCTGCAGCAGCACCCGCGCCTGCTGGAAATCCCCCTGCCGGTAGCTGGCCAACATGGCCGCGTGGTGCCGGGCCAGCGCCAGGAAGGCAGCGTCGACCGCGTGGCGGGCATCGCCCAGCAGCGCATGCAGCACCACCGGCTCGCCGCGCCCCACCACACGCACGCGGTCGACCTCGACGAAGGCCAGGTCCGCGGCCTGCGCGCGCACCGCCTCGGTCACCAGCACGGTGACGCCGTAGAACTTGGTCAGGCCTTCCACGCGCGAGGCCAGGTTGACCGTGTCGCCGATGGCCGAATACGAGAAGCGCTGCTGCGAGCCCAGGTTGCCGACGCAGGCATCGCCGCAATGCAGGCCGACGCCGATGCGGAGCGCGCTGTCGCGGGTCCGGTTGAGTGCGGCCACCGCATCGGCCATGCCCAGGGCGGCCAGGCAGGCCTTGCGCGGATGGTCGGCGATATCCACCGGGGCGTTCCAGAACGCCATGATGGCGTCGCCGATGTACTTGTCGATGGTGGCCTCGTGCGCCAGCAGTACATCGGTCATCGGCGTGAGGTAGTGGTTGAGCAGCGCGGTGAGCGCGTCGGGGCTGAGCTGCTCCGACAACGTGGTGAAGCCACGGATGTCGGAGAACAGCACCGTGATCTGCCGGGTCTGGCCGCCGAGCTGCAACGCCTGTGCATCCTGTGACAGGCGCTCGACCAGGGCCGGCGACAGGTAGCGTCCGAACGCGGTGCGCACGAAGCGTTTCTCGCGGTTACCCAGGAACAACAACGCCGGCATCATGGTCAGGAACACCACCAGCAGGCATAGCAGGCCAGGCAGCGGATCGAGCAGCATCGCGTGGCTGCGGTAGCCCCACCACGCGCCGCCGAGCACGCCGCCCACCAACACCAGCAGTGCCAGCGAGGACAGCACCGGCCGTCCCAGGCGCAACACTGCGAGCAACAGCAGCGTGGCGACCACCGCCGCCAGCACCTCGGCACCGCGTGCCCAGTCCGGGCGTTGCAGGAACTGCTGGTTCAACGCCTGGTCGATCAGCTCGGCATGCACGTTGACACCCGGTTCGGCCGCGACGCGCGGCGTGGCGACGATGTCGCGCAGGCCGATCGCCGAGGTGCCGATCAACACGATGCGGCCCTCGACCTTGTCGGCCAGTGCGGCGCCATCGTCCTGCAACAGCTGCCAGGCCGGGATCACGGTCATGTGCGGCATGCCGGAGAAATGCACGCGGAAGCGGCCATCGGCCATGACCGGAAGCTCCAGCACCCCGACCCGCACCGACGTCATCGCCACCGGGCCAGCCCCCACCTCCCCGCTCGCGTCGCTGGAGCGCAGCGTCAGCCCCGATGCGCCCTGGGCGACGCGCAGTGCCTCCACGCCGAGGCCCGGGTACACCTGGCCGGCCGCGACCGCGGCCAGCGGCAAGGTGCGGATGATGTTGTCGCGCGCCGGCGGGAACGAGAAGCTGCCGATACCACTGGCCGCGTCGGTCAGTGCCGGCAGGTTCGACAAGCCACCGCGTGTGGCGTCCAGGTAATCACGCGGGTCACTGCCGGCAAACGACAGGCCTGCCACCGGCGGCAGCAACGCGCGCCCGCCTTCGTCGGACAGCGCCACGCCCATCACCACCGGATTGCGTGCGATGGACGCGGCGAACAACGCGTCGTTGTCCAGTACCGCCCCGGCCGGAACCTGCACGTCGATGCCCCGCGCCCGCAGCCGTTGCAGCTGCGGGCCGAGCGAGGTGCGGTCCGGCTCGGTGAATACCATGTCGAAGGCGATGGCGGCCGCGCCCATGCCACCGAGCACATCCACCGCCTGGCCGATGCGGTCACGCGGCCACGGCCATTGCCCGATGCGCTGCAGCGAGGCTTCGTCGATGTCGACCACCACCACGCCCGGGTCGGCGGTGGCCGCCCGGGGAGCGGCGCGCTGGAACGCGTCGAAGACCAGGTCGGCCAGGCGCGAGAAGCCGTCGCGGAAGGTGATGTCCAGCGTCAACGCGAGCAGCAGCATGGCCACGCCGGCCAGCAGCAACCGGAATCGGCGTGGGCGTTCACCAGAGTGCGGGCGCGTGGCCAGGACGGGCGACCTCAAAGGCCGTTGGGCGGCGCATCGCCGGTCTTGTCACCGGCGAAGACGCCGCTGGCCGACCAGCTGCCATCGCTGCCCCAGAACGTGCCCAGCATCGCCGCCGCCGGATCGGTGCCGTCACTGGCGAAACCAGCCGAATACTCGCCATAGAAACCGCTGTTGGCATCCATGCCGAGCGAGCCGCTGAACGCTCCGTCCGGCATGCCGGACATGAGCTGGTCCAGGTTGAGTGCGTTGTCGCCGAAGCTGCGCCCATCGAAGTTGGCGATCTGCAGGCTGCCGGTGCCGCTGCCGAAATCCACCGTGGCGGTGAAGTCGCCGGTCACGCCGGTGGTGACCACGCCGTTGTCCGACACGCTGCCGATCGCGGTGCCCGCATAGCTGGCGATGACATCGGTCGGCAGTTCGGCCAGCGGCGTGAGCTGGCCGATGATCCAGTAGCCGTCCTGGGCCGAGTAGGTGGTGCCATTGGCCGCCACGTCCGCCGACCACTGCCCCCAGCTCAGGTAGTCGCAATCACACAGGGCGTTGCTGTCACCGACCACCTGCGCGTCGCCCTCGCCGGTGGTCACCCCATAGCTCAGGTCGTGCAGGTAATCCCCGCTGCCGGTGAACGCCGCCCCTTCCCAGGTCCGCGGGGCGATGCGCGCTGTCACCGTGCCGCCATCCGGGTCGAACTGGAATTCGGCGCTGCCCGGCTGCAACGGCGAGCCGCCACCGAGGCCGCCGGCAAAGCCCTGCAGGATGCCGGAGAAGGTTCGGGTTGGGGCGGGATCCACAGGATCTACCGGATCTACCGGATCTACCGGATCTACGGGATCTACGGGATCTACGGGATCCACGGGATCCACGGGATCTACGGGATCTACGGGATCTACGGGATCCACGGGATCCACGGGATCCACGGGATCTACGGGATCTACGGGATCCACAGGATCTACGGGATCTACGGGATCTACAGGATCCACCGGCGGCCGCTGTTCGATGCCTGTCTCGATCAGGGACTGGCCCACGCTGGTGGCCGGTGCAGCGGTGGGCAGTACAAGCAGTGCCAGCAGCGGATCGACCCCCGGCACACCCAGCTCCGGTGCCATCGGGCCGCCGCTGAAGCCGGCCATGTGATTGGGTTGTGCGTCCAGCCCGCCGGTGAGCTGGCTGCCCGCCGGTGCCGCCGGCAGTGCAGCCGCCGGGTCCACGGGCATGCCCATCACCGGAAGCAGCGTGGCGCCCATGCCGTTGGATGCGAACGAGGTCCCCGGCTGGTGCAACGCGACCGGCGTGCCCTGGTTGGGCGCGAACGTGGCACCGATACCGAACTCGAGATCGCCGCGGGCGCTACCGGCACAGCCGGCCGGCGCGTCATCCACGCACAGCCCGAGGATGCCGCCACGGATGCCCGCCACGCCAACCGGCGTCTTCACCGTCACGCCATCGGCGCTCTTGGAAGCGGCACCGCCGATGAAGCGCATGACCCCGCGCGACATGCTGCCGGCCAGGCGGGCCGTGCCCTTGTCGGGGTCGTACACGAAGTGGTCGATCACCAGCGACGAGCGCGGCCCGATGGTGAAGCTGGAACCGTCCACCAGCAGCACCTGCACCACGCCCTTCGCATCGGTCTGGAAACGCTGCTCGCGCACCACGTTGTCCCCCAGCCGCACCACCTGCAGCGGTGCGTTGCCGGAGCGGCTGCGCGCATCGGGCGCGACTGCCGCGGCCACGCCCACTTTCTCGGCCTGCGCCACCGCCGGCGCACCAAGCGCCAGGCCAATCGCCACTACCAGGGGAAGGGAAATACGCATGCCCATGTCCTCAGAACGCCTGAACCAGCGAAACGCCCGCGAAGCGATTGCGGTAATCGCGCAGGTCGTAGTTCGAGCTCACCCGGCGATAGCCGGCATACACCTGCAGGTCGGTGCCACGGCGCAGCGGGATCGTCTGCATGGCCTGCAGCACCAGGTCGTTGCCGCGCTGGCTGGCCTGCCGGTCAACCGCACGCAGTGGCGCATCGTTCCGGCGTCGCGCCAGCTGCGCGCTCACCGCTAGCAACCATGGCTGGCTACGGCTGCCCAGCAGCGCCGGGAAGCGGTAGTTCACCGCGGTGTTGAAGCGCGGCTCCCAATGGCTGTTGGCGTCCACGGCCGCTTCGCGCCGCTCCACGCCGGGACTCAGCAGCAGTTGCCAGTCGTCATCCAGCTGCCGGCTGTAGGTGAAGCTGGCGCGGTAGCGGTCGCCCGAGTAACCGCGCGCACTGGCCATCGCCGGGGCCGGGGTATAACGCTCGTCGCGCCAGTCCAGGTTCGCGGCGATGGCAGCCTCACGCCCGACCGGCCTGCGGAAGCCCAGCGCCAGGCCGGCGGCATGCATGTAGCGCGCATCATCCAGCCAGGTCTGGCCGAGCAATGCGGCAATGGCCACGCGGCCGTTGCGCATGCCCCAGCGGTTGAGCGAAACCTCCGGCCCGACCTGCAGCTCGGCCACGTCGCTGTCCAACCCATGCAGGTCGCGATAGCGGTTGGAGGCCGTGGCAAGGCGTGTGTCGAGCACGTCGCCCTGCGCCGACAGTGGCAGCCGGTAGCGCAGTTGCAGGCCGAACTGGCCGCTGGCATCACCGGCCGCGCGCGAGTCCGGGCTGAGCTCGAAGTCCAGGCCGTTGAGGCTGATCGCATGCCGGTCCGGTGCACCGTTGGCATTGCTTTCCACCCGTGCGCCGAGGCTGACCCGACCGGAGAAGCCACCTTCGCGCTTCTGCTCGCCGTCGATCACCGCCATGTAGCCGCGGATCCGGCGCTGTACCGCATCCGGCGTTTCCGGCAACGCGTGCACCTTCTCGAACAGCTGGCGCGCGCGTGGATAGGCCCCCAGGCGGAAGTACAGCGCGGCCAGTTCCAGCTGCAGCCGCGGCGTACCCGGCCGCTCGATCAGCATGCGCTCATAGGTGGCGATGGCGGCTTCGTAATCGCCCAGGCGCGTGGACAGCACCGCATAGGCAAACCCGGCCTCCAGGTCGGCCGGGTTGTCCAGCACCTGCTGGAACAGTTGCCGGCGTTCGGCTTCCCGCTGCGGCACCTCGGCCGCGGGCACGCTGGCCGGTACGTTGTAAGCACGATGCTGTGCCAGCACGTTCGTTGCCATCCCCGGGCACAACAGGGCCGCCAGCAGCATGAAGCGCACGCCTCCCCGGCGCGGCTGCATCCCCCCCTTCGCCTGGCGGCGCCCCTGTCGCTTGCCCGTTGCCCTGACCACGTCGCTCTCCTGCCCCTGCGCAGACCGCCATGGCTGCAGCCGGCGGCCACTCTACGCAGGCCCCGTAAGACCCCCGGTACGACCATCGCTAGAATCCCCTCTTCCCCCTGCCGGCCATCGTCATGAACGCCTATGCCCTGCTCGCCTGCGCCATCGCGCTGGAAGTGGCTGCCACCTCCCTGCTCAAGGCCTCCGATGGCATGACCCGGCTCTGGCCCACGCTGGGTGCGCTGTTCGGCTATGGGGTGTGCTTCTGGTTGCTGTCGATGGTGATGAAGACCGTGCCCACCGGCATCGCCTATGCCATCTGGTCCGGGGTGGGGATCGTGCTGATCTCGCTGATTGGCCTGTTCGTGTTCAAGCAGAAACTGGACCTGCCGGCGCTGATCGGCATCGGGTTGATCTGCGCCGGCGTGGTGGTGATCAACGTGTTCTCGCACTCCACTGCACACTGAATGCCGCCCGGCACGGCAGCGCTTGCGGCCGGGGCCGGGGCGAACACCCGTGCGTGGTGCGCTTCCGGCAGCCGCCGCCTTGCATGGAAACCATCGCTTGACCGCGCGCGCGGTCCGGCCTATTTTGTGCGCGCCCCAGGTATTCATCCCTCTATCCGCATGAAGGGATGAATTTAAACGGGAATCCGGTGAAGCGGCCTCGTGCCGCCATTCCGGAGCTGCCCCGCAGCGGTGAATGGAAACAACCGCCGTCATCCAGCACTGGGTTCATCCCCGGGAAGCGACGGCCAGTAGGTGGGCATCCCGGTGCCCGTGTCCATCAGCCCGAATACCGGCCTTGGCCGGGGGACCTGCCGTCCCTCGATTCGACCTGGAGCCTCCGCGGGGAGGCGGCCGGTACCGATGCCCTGCCTCGCCGCGGGCCGGTCCGCCGTGTCCCCGCCATGAATCCGGTTCGCCCGCGGGGGCGAAGGTCGCTGGCGTGGCGGACGTGGCTGCAAGGCCGCGCACGATGCGCGGTTCCTTCGTTCCTCAATGCCCAATGCAATGAGGACACTGACATGACTATCGTTACCAACCTGGGGTTCCCCCGGATCGGCGCGCGCCGCGAACTCAAGCACGCGCTGGAAAGCTATTGGCGCGGCGAGACCGATGCCGCGCAACTGCAGGCGACCGCCGCCGAACTACGTGCCCGCCACTGGCGGCTGCAACGCGATGCCGGCGTCGACGTACCGCCGAGCAACGACTTCAGCCTGTACGACCAGGTGCTCGACACCGCGGTGCTGTTCGATGCCATCCCGCAGCGTTACCGGGCACTGGCGCAGCGCGCGCCGCTGGACGGCTACTTCGCCATGGCACGCGGCCTGCAGCGCGACGGCGTGGACCTGCACGCGCTGGAGATGACCAAGTGGTTCGACACCAACTACCACTACCTGGTGCCCGAACTCACCCAGGACCAGGCCTTCACGCTGCATGCCGACAAGCCGTTGAGCGAGTACCGCGAAGCCCGGGCACTGGGCATCGAGACCCGGCCGGTGCTGCTGGGCCCGGTGAGCTTCCTGCGGCTGTCCAAGGCCACCGACGGCAGCGATACGCTGGCCCTGCTTGATCGCCTGCTGCCGGTGTACGCGCAACTGCTGGCCGAACTGAAGGACGCCGGTGCGGCATGGGTGCAGCTGGACGAGCCGGTACTGGTGCAGGACCTGGACGACACTGCCCGCGCCGCCTTCGAGCGCGCCTACCGTTATCTGGCCGATGTGCCGCGCCCACAGCTGCTGCTGGCCACCTACTTCGGTGCGCTGGGTGACAACCTCGCGCTGGCCACGTCGCTGCCGGTCGATGGCCTGCACGTGGACCTGGTGCGTGCGCCGGAGCAGCTCGACGCCGTGCTGCATGCCCTGCCGGCCACGCGCATCCTGTCGCTGGGGCTGGTCAACGGCCGCAACATCTGGCGCGCCGCGCTGGACAATGCGCTGATCCTGGCGCGTTACGCCCTGGGCCATCGGGGACCGGACACGCTGTGGCTGGCACCCTCGTGCTCGCTGCTGCATTGCCCGGTGGACCTTGGCCAGGAGAAGAAGCTCGATGCCGAGCTGCGCAGTTGGCTGGCGTTCTCGCGCCAGAAGCTGCAGGAACTGCGCGTGCTGGCCGATGCCCTGGACGGCAAGGCCTCGGCGGAGGCGGCGCTGGACCAGGCACGTGCGGCCATCGAATCACGCCGCCGCTCGCCACGTGTGCACAACCCCGCGGTGAAGGCACGCGTAGCCGCGCTGACCGCCACCGATGCCGCCCGCGCCACACCGCACGTACAGCGCCAGCTGCAGCAGGCACAGGCACTGCGCCTGCCCGCGTTCCCGACCACCACCATCGGCTCGTTCCCGCAGACCCAGGACGTGCGCCTGGCCCGTGCGCGGAACAAGTCCGGCAAGCTCTCCGATGCCGACTACGATGCCTTCCTCGCCGAGCAGACCGCGCATTGTGTGCGCGTGCAGGAACAGATCGGCCTGGACGTGCTGGTGCACGGCGAGTTCGAGCGCAACGACATGGTCGAGTACTTCGGCGAACAGCTCGATGGCTTCGCCTTCACCGGCAATGGCTGGGTGCAGAGCTACGGCTCGCGCTGCGTGAAACCGCCGGTGATCTTCGGCGACGTCAGCCGGCCGGCGCCGATGACGGTGCGCTGGTCGCGGTACGCGCAATCGCTCACCGACAAGCCGATGAAGGGCATGTTGACCGGGCCGGTGACGGTGCTGCAGTGGTCGTTCGTGCGTGATGACCAGTCGCGCGTCGATACCTGCACGCAGATCGCGCTGGCGCTGCGCGATGAGGTGAACGACCTGGAGGCGGCCGGCATCCGTGCCATCCAGATCGACGAGCCGGCCCTGCGCGAAGGCCTGCCGCTGCGGCGCGCGCAATGGCAGGACTACCTGGACTGGGCGGTGCGTGCCTTCCGCATCAGCGCCAGCGGCGTGGCCGATGCCACCCAGATCCACACCCACATGTGCTACGCGCAGTTCAACGACATCATCGAAGCGGTGGCCGCCCTGGACGCGGACGTGATCTCGATCGAGACCTCGCGCTCGCGCATGGAACTGCTGGATGCGTTCGCGCGTTTCGACTACCCCAACCAGATCGGCCCGGGTGTGTACGACATCCATTCCCCGCGCGTGCCCGACAGCGCCGAGATGGTGGAACTGCTGCGCAAGGCCAGCGACGTGCTGCCCCCGGGCAAGTTGTGGGTGAACCCGGACTGCGGCCTGAAGACCCGCGGCTGGCCGGAGACCCGGGCCGCGCTGGAAGCGATGGTGGGTGCCGCACGCACGCTGCGTGGGGAAGTGGCCGCGTAGGGCTGCAGTGCGCCGTGCTCCGGCAGATCACCACAGATGCTGCGTCTGCCCCCTCCCTTTCGCGCAGCGAAGGGGAGGGTTGGGGAGGGGGCCTTTCGCAGCGATGGCGCGCGTTGCTGCCCACGCCGAAGCAACGGCAACGTCCAACCCCTCCCCCGCCCTCCCCTTGCCTTCGGCAAAGGGAGGGAGTGTTCCGCGTGCACTGGCAGATCACCGCAAGGCCCCGCTTTTCAATCCCTTTTCGCGCAGCGAAGGGGAGTAATTCCGCGTGCACTGGCAGATCACCACAAGCCAACCTTTTCCCCCTCCCTTTCGCGCAGCGAAGGGGAGGGTTGGGGAGGGGTGCTTTTGCCCCGGAAAGTCCACCTCGTTGCGTCACCGCACCCCACCACCGCGGCGGGCAGGAATTCCCCGGTCATGCCCTGCCATGCTCCACCGCTTAGACTGTCGTCACTCCCGCGTCAGGAAACAGTCGATGTACGCAGCCGATGTAGCGTTGCTGGTGGTGGACCTGCAGCCCGATTTCATGCCCGGCGGTGCCCTGCCCTGCCAGCAGGGCGATGCCATCGTTCCCGGGATCGCCGCGCTGCTGGCGTCGCGCCACTACCGCACGGTGGTCGCCACCCAGGACTGGCACCCAGCCGACCACGTTTCCTTCGCCAGCCAGCATGCCGGGCGTGCGCCGTTCGAGGTGATCGACCTGCATGGCCACGCGCAGACGCTGTGGCCGGACCATTGCGTGCAGGGCAGCCCGGGGGCCGCGCTGGACCCGCGCGTGGGCTGGGACGTGGCCGACCTGATCCTGCGCAAGGGCACCGACCAGCAGGTGGATTCGTACAGCGCCTTCCGCGAGAACCATGGCCCACGCGGTGACCGCCCGGCGACCGGGCTGGCCGGCTGGCTGCACGAACGCGGCATCACCGAGGTCCATGTCTGCGGCCTGGCGCGTGACTACTGCGTGCTGTGGAGCGCGCAGGACGCGGCGATCAGCGGCTTCCGCGTACGTTTCCTGTGGGAACTGACCCGGCCGGTGTCCTCGGCCAACGACGCGGCCACGCGGATCGCGCTGGTCGAAGGCGGGATTGAAGTAGTGGGATAAGCCTCTGCAGGAGCGGCCTTGGCCGCGAAGCCGGGCCGCCTTCCCGGCAACGTGTAGCACCCTCCCCCAGCCCTCCCCTTCGCTGCGCGAAAGGGAGGGTGCACGACAAAGCTCCCTCTCCCCCGTCATCCGCTTCGCTACGCGAAGGGGAGAGAGCAGATCAGCGGAACACCACCGTGCGGTGCCCGTTGAGCAGGATGCGGTGCTCCACGTGACGCCGCACCGCGCGTGCCAGCACCAGCGATTCGGTATCGCTGCCCAGCTGCACCAGGTCACGCGGCGTCATCGCATGGTCCACGCGCGCCACGTCCTGCTCGATGATCGGGCCTTCGTCCAGGTCGGAGGTCACGTAGTGCGCGGTGGCGCCGATGATCTTGACCCCGCGCGCATGCGCCTGGTGGTACGGCTGGGCGCCCTTGAAGCTGGGCAGGAAGCTGTGGTGGATATTGATCGCCCGCCCGGCCAGCGCCTGGCACAGGCGCGGCGACAGGATCTGCATGTAGCGCGCCAGCACCACCAGGTCGATGCGCTCGCGTTCGACCAGATCGATGATCTGCTGCTCCTGCTGCGCGCGGTTGTCCGCGCTGACCGGCAGGTGATGGAACGGCACCCCGTAGGAACCGGCCAGGCCGGCGAAGTCGGCGTGGTTGGAAGCCACCGCGGCGATGTCCACCTTCAGCTGGCGGCTGTGGGTGCGGAACAGCAGGTCGTTGAGGCAATGGCCCTGCTTGCTGACCAGCACCAGCAAGCGCGCACGACGACGGGCATCATGCAGTTCCCACTGCATCGCGAACGCCTCCCCCAGCGCCTGCAGGCGTGCACGCACGGACGGCACATCGCCGGCATTGCTCATGTCAAAGTGCACGCGCAGGAAGAACCGGCCACTTTCCTCGTCACCAAACTGCTGCGCATCCAGGATGTTGCAACCCGCCTCAAACAGCAGGCCGGACACGCGGTAGACGATGCCGGTGCGATCCGGGCAGGACAGGGTCAGGATGAAATCAGGGCGCATGGCCAGCAACACGGCGGGGGACCGCGCAAGGTAACCGCTCCGGCAGCAGCCCGGCAAAACCGGTTGCAGCTGACACGGTCGCCGCCACCGGCAGCGGAACCGTCGACGAACGCGAACCCGCCAGTCTGGCCGGCCCCACCACGGCCAGCTAGATGGCTCGGGCTTGGCGCTTTATAAAGAAATACTTGGCAATCCCCCCGGAAAATGCGCGCCGGCATGAACATCCTCCAGTCCCTCCGCAGTTTCATCCGCACCGCCGATGCCGGCAGCCTGGCCGCCGCCGCACGCACCCTGGGCATCAGCCCGGCCGCGGTGGGCCAGAACATCGCCCGCCTGGAAGCCCACCTGGGCGGGCGCCTGCTCAACCGCACCACCCGCCAGCTGGCCCTCACCGAACGTGGCGCGCTGTACCTGGCGCAGGTGCGCCATATCGAGCGCGACCTGCAGCGTGCACAGGCAGCCGTCACCGACCCGGATGCCACGCCGGCCGGCCGGCTGCGCATCGCCAGCAGCGCCGCCTTCGGCCGGCATGTCCTCGCGCCCCTGTTGCCAGCGCTGCAGCAGCGCTATCCACGCCTTGCGATCGAGCTGCTGCTGACCGACCGCAGCGTCGACCATGCACACGAGGACGTGGACGTGAGCTTCCGCATCGAAACCCAATTGGAGGAAGGCCTGGTGGCGCGGCCCGTCGCGCAGGTGCCGTTCGTGTTCTGCGCGTCACCGGCCTATCTTGCCGATGCGGGAACACCGCGCTCGCCGGAAGACCTGCGCGAGCACCGTTGCCTGTTGTTCCGCCATCCGCTGGACGGGCGCTACCTGCGCTGGGGCTTCACCCGCGACGGCCTGCATTTCGACGCCGACGTGCAGCCGGCGCTGGTCAGCGACGACATCGACGCGCTCGCCGCGATGGCTGCCAACGGGGGCGGCATCACCCGTCTGGCCGCCTTCGTCGCCACGCCCTACCTGGCGCGCGGAGAGCTGCAGCCGCTGTTCACCGCCCCGGGCGGCGACGAGGCCCGTGCTGCTCCGGCACCGATGCGGTTGTTCCTGTGCGTCAGCGACCGGCGCGACCTCACGCCGAAGATCAGGGCGCTGCTGCAGCATGTGGTCGATGCCCTGCCCCCCGCGTGGCGGGTGGACATCGACCACCCGTAGTGCCGCGCCACGCCCGGCGCGGATGCGTTGGCAAAGCCGGGCGCAGCATGGCTGCGCCCGGCCCGGGTCAATCGCAGCGGCCGACGTCGAACAGGCCGCGGGCTTCATGCGGCTCGCAGCGCAGGTACTGCGGCGAGGCGCTGATATGCGTGCCCAGGGCGGCGGCGGCGTGCCACGGCCAGCGCGGGTCGTAGAGGATCCCGCGGGCGAGGCCGATGGCGTCGGCACGGCCTTCGACCAGGATCGCCTCGGCCTGGGCCGGCTCGGTGATCAGGCCCACCGCGATCACCGGCGTGCCGATCTGCGCCTTGATCGCCTCGGCGGCCGGCACCTGGTAGCCCGGGCCCACCGGGATCTGCTGGCGCGGGTCCAGTCCGCCGCTGGAAACATGCAGGAAATGGTTGCCGCGTGCTTCCAGTGCCTTGGCCAACGCGATGCTCTGCTCGACGTCCCAGCCGCCATCGACCCAGTCGGTTGCCGAGATGCGCACGCCCACGGCGACCGTGGCCGGCACAGCCGCACGCACGGCATCGAACACCCGCAGCAGCAGGCGCATGCGGTTCTCCAGCGAACCGCCGTATTCATCGGTGCGGTGGTTGCTCAACGGCGACAGGAACTGGTGCAGCAGGTAACCGTGCGCGGCATGCAGTTCGATCAGGTCCAGGCCCAGGCGCACCGAACGGCGGGCCGCCGCGGCGAACGCCTCGACCACGCCATCGATGCCGGCTGCATCCAGTGCCTGCGGGGTCGGCTCACCCTCCAGGAACGGCAACGCCGAGGGGGCCAGCACCTGCCAGCCATGTTCCTGGTCCGGTGCGATCGCCCGGCCCCCGTCCCACGGCAGGGCGGTGGACGCCTTGCGCCCGGCGTGGGCCAGCTGCACGCCGATCGGCATCTTCGACCAGCGCCGTACCGAGGCCAGCACCTTACCCAGCGCGGCTTCGGTGGCCTCGTCCCACAGGCCCAGGTCGGCCCAGCTGATGCGCCCTTCCGGCAGCACGGCGGTGGCTTCGAGGATCAGCAGGCCGGCACCGGACTGTGCCAGCTGGCCCAGGTGGATGGTGTGCCAATCACTGGCCTGGCCATCCTCGGCCGAGTACTGGCACATCGGCGCGATGACGATGCGGTTGGAAAGCGACAGCGGGCCCAGCGACAGGGGCGAGAACAGGTGGCTCACGGGAAGATCCGCAAAAAGTGGGGAGCGCACATTGCACGCCCCCGCCGGACCCGATTCAACCGGCGTGGTGGATCACTGCGTCTTGGTCCCGTCGAGCAGGAACCCCAGCGCCTGCGCGCAGGGCATCTGCACCTTCAGCGACAGCAGGTGATCGGCGCGGGTGCGGCCCAGGTTCACCGCCGCGATCGGCAGGCCGGCCTTGGCGGCGGCATCGACGAAACGGAACCCGGAATAGACCATCAACGATGACCCCACCACCAGCACTGCATCGGACTGCTGCAGGTGCGCCTGCACCGCCGCCACGCGTTCGCGCGGTACGTTCTCGCCGAAGAACACCACGTCCGGCTTGAGCAGGCCGCCGCAGTGCTCGCAGTCCGGCACCTGGAAGGCACTGAAGTCGGTTTCCAGGTCGGCATCGCCGTCCGGCGCCATGCCGGCGTCGAGCCGGTCCCAGCCGGGGTTGGCGGCGAGCAGGCGCACCTGCAGCTGTTCACGCGACGAACGTGCTTCGCAGGCCATGCAGCGCACCTGGTCCAGCCGCCCGTGCAGGTCGATCACGGTCTGGCTGCCGGCACGCTGGTGCAGGCAGTCCACGTTCTGGGTGAGCAGCAGTTCCACCCGGCCATCGGCTTCCAGTGCCGCCAGCGCGTGATGGGTGGTGTTGGGCCGGGCCAGGCCGAAGCGTGGCCAGCCGAGCAGGCTGCGGGCCCAGTAACGCTGCCGCGTCGCCGCCTCGCCCATGAAGGCCTGGAACGTCACCGGCGGGGTGCGTTTCCACTGGCCGTCGGCATCGCGGTAATCGGGGATGCCCGAGTCGGTGCTGCAGCCGGCGCCGGTCACCACCAGCAGGCGCCGGTGCCGGGCGATGAACTCCGGCAGTTCGGCCACCAGTGCGGGGGACAGGCCACCCAGCGGCGGTGGGGACGAGGTGGTCATCGCAACCGGGTCACAGCGGCGGCAGGGACGGCACGCTGGTCGGATGACCCTCGGCGTCGAGCGCGATCATCACGAAGGTACCCTTGGTGCACAGCTCGCGGGCACCGGTGAGCAGGTCCTCGGTCACCAGCTCCACTTCCACGTGCATCGAGCTGCGGCCCACGCGCACCACGCGGCCGATGGTTTCCACCATCTGGCCGATGCGGATCGGCAGCTTGAAGTCGACCTGGTCCGAGCGCGCGGTGACCACGGTACGGCGCGAATAGCGGGCGGCGGCGAGGAAGGCCGCCTTGTCCATCCATGCCAGCGCCTGGCCACCGAACAGCGTGCCCATGTGGTTGGTGTGGTTCGGGAAAACGATCTCGGCCATGCGTACTTCAACGGGCGGATCGGTCTGCGGGATCGGAGTCATGGGACGTCGGCAATGGGGGAATGCCGGGATGATACGCCGCACGGGCTGTGCGGCTGGTGTACGCCGATCACATCGGCTTCGCGGCCAAGGCTGTTCCTACGCGGCGATCCTGGCTTCGTCCCCGACTGCAATCCGAAAACAGGAACACCCCGGGCGTTCGCACCGGGGTGTCAGGTATAGCCGATGCGCGACGATCAGAACGCTTCGTCGAAGGACACCTCGCCCTGCACGCCGACCTGGTAGGCCGAGACGCGGCGCTCGAAGAAGTTGGTCAGCTCCTGCACGTCCTGCAGCTCCATGAACGGCAGCGGGTTGCGCACGTTGTACTTCTTGGCCATGCCCAGCTTGGCGAAGTGCTGGTCGGCGCAGTGCTGCAGGTACTGGCGCATGTCGCGGGTGGAGATGCCGGCCACGCCGCCGGACAGCACGTCCTCGGCGAACTGCACTTCGCACTCGATGGCTTCCTCCAGCATTTCGTAGACCTGCTGTTCCATCCTGGCGTCGAACAGGTCCGGCTCCTCGGCGCGGATGGTGCGCACGCACTCGAAGGCGAACTCCATGTGGCAGCTCTCGTCGCGGAACACCCAGTTGGTGCCCGATGCCAGGCCCGGCAGCAGGCCACGCGAACGGAAGTAGTACACGTAGGCGAACGCGGCGAAGAAGAACAGGCCCTCGATGCACGCGGCGAAGCAGATCTGGTTGAGCAGGAACTGGCGGCGCTCCTCGCGCGTCTCGATCCGCTTCAGGCCCTGGATGGAGTCGATCCACTTGAAGCAGAAGTCGGCCTTCTTCTTGATCGAATCGATGTTCTCCACCGCGGCGAACGCCTTGAAGCGCTCTTCCGGGTCCGGCAGGTAGTTGTCCAGCAGGGTCAGGTAGAACTGCACGTGCAGTGCTTCCTCGTACAACTGGCGCGACAGGTACATGCGCGCTTCCGGCGCATTGAGGTGCTGGTACAGGTTCAGCACCAGGTTGTTGGAGACGATCGAGTCACCGGTGGCGAAGAACGCGACCAGGCGGTGGATCAGGTGGCGGTCGGCCGGCGTCATCTTGTGGTGCAGGTCGGTGATGTCGATCTGGAAGTTGATCTCCTCCACCGTCCAGCTGTTCTTGATGGCGTTGCGGTACATCTCGTAGAAGTCCGGGTAACGCATCGGGCGCAGGGTCAGCTCGAAGCCGGGGTCGAGCAGCATCTGCTCACGTTTCTCGATCATTTCAGTTTTCCTTACATAAAAAGCTGGGCCACTTGAGTGGCCCAGCTTGTAGCTATTTACCGTTCCTTGTTGGACTGAGCCAAAACACTAGCTGCCAACTTTCGCGTAGCTTCCGAGTACTTTTCACTCGTGAGCACCTTTCCAGCCAGGCCTTCCACCTGAGATCCAGTCTGGCTACCGGTACCCCGTTGCGCCAAAGCCGACCCCGCAAGCCGTTTTGCTACTTGCGATGAAGCGCTATTGAGCAACGTTTTGGACGCAAGAGAAGCAACCGAACTGGAAGTTTCTTTAGTATTTTTACTCATTACAAACCTCGTGACTTTCTTAAGGATGCTTGAGCTCAAATCTTGATCCACACCTAACCTTTTCATTTGACAAAAAAGGTATAGTCGCCGAACTTCTTAGCCGAAGTAGCAGAGCAAGAACACCGTTCCCAAGCGATTGGTGTTTTGGCAAAGCACATGAAGGGGCCCGATCTGCAAATCGGGCCCCTTTTTTTTACTGGCAGGCTTCGCAGGCTTCCGGGTTTTCCAGCGAGCAGGCGACGGCTTCCACCGGCGTGTAGGCGCTGACCGTGGTCTTGGCGATCTTGGTCGCCGGGCGCGAACGCAGGTAGTAGGTGGTCTTGATGCCCTTCTTCCACGCGTACATGTACATGGACGACATCGCGCCGATGTTCGGGCTTTCCATGAACAGGTTGAGCGAGGCGGACTGGTCGATGAACGCGCCGCGGTCGGCGGCCATGTCGATCAGCGAGCGCATCGGCAGCTCCCACGCGGTGCGGTACACCTCGCGCAGCGTTTCCGGGATCTGCTGCAGGTTGCGGATCGAGCCATCGGCGAGCTTGATCGCATCGCGCATTTCGTCGGTCCACAGGCCCAGCTGCTTCAGCTCGCCGACCAGGTAGCGGTTGATCTGCAGGAAGTCGCCGGACAGCGTCTCGCGCTTGAACAGGTTGGACACCTGCGGTTCCACGCACTCGTAGCAACCGGCGATGGAAGCGATGGTGGCGGTCGGGGCGATGGCGATGATCAGCGAGTTGCGCAGGCCGTGCTGCTTGATGCGCGCGCGCAGGTCGTCCCAGCGCGCGGCGTCTTCCGGCACCACGTTCCAGGCGTCGAACTGCAGCTCGCCGTGGGCGGCGCGGGTGTCGTTGAACGAGGGGTGCCTGCCACGCTCGGTGGCCAGCTCGCACGAGGTTTCCAGCGCGTGGAAGTAGATGGTCTCGGCGATCTTCCTGGACAGCGCGCGGGCCGGCTCCGAATCGAAGGCCAGGCGCTTGCGGAAGAACACGTCCTGCAGGCCCATGCAGCCCAGGCCGACCGGGCGCCAGCGCAGGTTGCCGCGGCGGGCGGTCTCGATCGGGTAGAAGTTCAGGTCGATCACGCGGTCGAGCTGGCGCACGGCCAGGCGCACGGTCTCGGCCAGCTTCTCGAAATCGAAGTCACCGTGCTCGTCGAAGTGGTTGCCCAGGTTGATCGAGCCCAGGTTGCACACCGCGGTCTCGTCGTTGGAGCAGACCTCCAGGATCTCGGTGCACAGGTTGGACAGGTGGATGACGTTGCCCGGGCGCAGGGTCTGGTTGCTGGCCAGGTTGCACTTGTCCTTGAAGGTCATCCAGCCGTTGCCGGTCTCGGCCAGGGTGCGCATCATCCGGCCATACAGCTTGCGGGCGTTGATGGTGCGCACGGCCTTGCCCTGCGCCTCGGCCTGCAGGTAGGCCTGCTCGAAGGCCGGGCCATACAGGTCGGTGAATTCCGGCACCACGCGCGGGTCGAACAGCGACCATTCTTGGTCGGCCTCCACGCGCTGCATGAACAGGTCCGGCACCCAGTTGGCCAGGTTGAGGTTGTGGGTGCGGCGCGACTCGTCGCCGGCGTTGTCACGCAGCTCCAGGAAGTCCTCGATGTCGGCGTGCCAGGTTTCCAGGTACACGCAGGCCGCGCCCTTGCGCTTGCCCCCCTGGTTGACCGCCGCGACCGAGGAATCCAGCGTCTTCAGCCACGGCACGATGCCGTTGGAGTGGCCGTTGGTGGACCGGATCAGCGAGCCGCGCGCACGCACGCGGGTGTAGCTCACGCCGATGCCGCCGCTGAACTTGGACAGCTGGGCGATGTCGCCGTACTTGGCGTAGATGGACTCGAGCGAATCCTGCGGCGAGTCCAGCAGGAAGCACGAGGACAGCTGCTCGTGGCTGGTACCGGCGTTGAACAGGGTCGGGCTGGACGGCAGGTAGTCCAGGCTGCCCAGGCGCTGGTACAGCGCCAGTGCCTCGGGCACGTCCTCGCTCAGCGCGCTGGAGATGCGCAGGAAGAACTGCTGCGGGGTCTCGATGACCTTGCGCGAATGCGGGTGGCGCAGCAGGTAGCGGTCGTACAGCGTGCGCAGGCCGAAGTAATCGAAGTTCAGGTCGTACTCGGGGTTGATCGCATCGTTGAGCTTGCGCGCGTTGATCTGCACGAAGTTCAGCAGGCGGTCGTTGATCAGGCCCACTTCGTGGCCGCGCCCCACCGACTGCGAGAAGGCGTGGATTTCCTGGCCGGACACTTCCTTGGCGATGAAGTTGGCCAGCAGGCGCGCGGCCAGGCGACCGTACTCGGGCTCCTCGCCGATCAGCAGCGCGGCGGTGCGGATGGACAGCTCGTCCAGTTCCTGGGTGGTGGCGCCGTTGTACAGGCCGGAGATGGTGCGGGTGGCCACGCGCATCGGGTCGACCGAATGCAGCCCTTCGCAGCAGCGCTGGATCGCGCGGACGATCTTGTTCAGGTCCACCGGCTCGGTGTTGCCATTGCGCTTGGTCACGCTCATGGCGGTGGCGGTGGGCGGCGGGGTCAGTTCAAAGCCGGCCTCGGCCGGGGCGACTTCGGTAGCGGAAGTGGTCACGACGGTGTGTCCTTCATGGCGTGGTGCACGGGGTGCCTGCCCTCGCAGGAACCGGGGCCGGGCGGGTCGTGAGCATGGAAGGGCGGCGTCGCAGCGGCCGCGACGGCATCGACCCGGGGGTCGGCGTCAGCAGCTCCACGTCACCAGCCGTCTTCCCCTCGAAGACACCGCAGCCGGCACCGCGCGGTGTGCTTCGCGCGGCTGTCGGCAGGTCTTCGGACTCATGGGCATGAAGGCGGGGGCCTTCTCCTACTCCGCCGCTTCCCAAGGCCGCTGCCTCAGTGCTGTGTGGCGGGGTCGTTCCCAATTACCGCTGCGGGGCAGTGCCGGACTGGCCTGAAGGCGTCACCGGCTTCCCTTTGAATCCAGCGGGGAGCAAACCCGCCGGAACCGACGACCCACAAGATAGTGGGGGTGTATGACAGGGTCAACACGAAATGTTGTGAAATTTCGCCAAGCCTTGTGGCACAAGGGCTGCGCCGCAACTGTCCGGATAATCACGATCCGAACTGTCTGAATCGACTGCGCAGTCAAGGGGTTTGACGGATTTCTTTGTGCGGAAATCAGTTGTTCTGATGGCGTGAAAATCACGTCCCGCCGTCAGGCGTGACTTTCGACCGGGGCCAACCTGCCGCCAAGTCGCGAAGCTGGCGCCATCCCAAGGACGACATCGCCATGCGCACCGCTGCCCTCGCCACCCTGCTGCTCCTGCTCCCCGTCGCCGGCCACGCCGCCACGGTGAACGCCCCCTCTCTCTCGGCCGACCAATGTGGCGTGGAAACCGACTACGACGTGCTGGTCGATGGCGGCGGCATCTGGCTGCGACGCGACACGCAGGCGCTGCGCGAGATCGTCTTCCACGACGGCGAGCTGAGCATCGATGGCAGGATGCAGCCGGTCTCGGCGGCCGATGCCCAGCGCCTGCGGGCGCTGGAAAACGGCGTGCGCCAGTTGATGCCAGCGGTCACCGGGATCGCCACCGAGTCGGTGGGCATCACCTTCGATGCGCTGGACGCGGTGTACGAGACGCTGACCGGCGACGCCAACTCGCGCAAGGTACGCAAGCTGCGGCGCGAGGCCGAGGACTTCGTGGCGCATACCATCGGCCGCGGGCGCTGGGAACAGGACGCCTTCGACGAGGGCTTCGAGCAACGCGTGGAAGCCGCCGCCGAGTCGCTGGCCGGCTCGATGGCGCGCAGCGTGTTGTGGACGGTGTTCACCGGCGGCTCGGACCGCCTGGACAAGCGCGCCGACAAGCTCGATGCGGAAATGGAACAACGCCTGGAAGCGCGCACGCAGGTGCTGGAACGGCATGCGCAATCGCTCTGCAACCAGGTACTGGCGCTGGACCGGCTGCAATCGGCGCTGGAATTCCGCTACAACGGCCAGCCGCTGCAGATGATGCGCGTCACCGGCGATGCCACCGCCGCCGTGCACGAGCGGGAAACCGGCAACAGCATCCCGCTGCCGTAAGCGCGGCCGAGGTGCCTGCCATTGGCTTGGCAGCCGAAGCCGCGCCCATCGCAGCGCGGCGACGCCTCCCTCCGGATCAGCCCTTGGGCAACCGCGCCAGCTCCTCGCGGACCAGGCGCACCACCAGCTGGTCCAGCGTGTCGACCGAATAGTTGCTCACGTCATGCGTGGTCTGGGTGCCGGCACCGCTGGCCGGGTCGGCGGCGTCCTTGTAGGTCAGGAAGATGAAACGCCCGCCGGTGTACTGCGCGATCTGGCGTTGCACGATCTCGCCGGTGGTGTCCTGGCCGGACGCGGCCACGCTGAACACCTTGATGCCCTTGCCCAGCGCCGCCAACGCGGTCTGGTCATAGCGCGGCGGCGCGTAGTCCATGTGCGGCGGCGCATCGGCCAAGGACACCAGCACGCGGGTGGTCGACGGGCCGCGCCAGCTCAACGACTGCACCGCGTGGTTGAAGGCCTCGTTCATGGCCTCGGGATAGTCGCCGCCGCCATTGGCCTGCACGCCGTTGAGCACCTGCTGGAACGCGCCGACATTGCCGGTCAGGTCCCAGCCGCGCACGAAGTACTCATCACCGCGGTCGCGGTAGGTCACCAGCCCCAGGCAGATGTCCGGGTTGGACGGCAGCCGGCTGATGTCGCGCACGATGCCCTGCAGCGAGCCGCGCAGCTTGTCGATCTCATCGCCCATCGAACCGGTGGCATCGACCATGAACACCAGGTCCAACCGCGCACGGGCCGGCGGCGCGACGTCGGGCATCACCACCTGCAGCGCGTTCTTCTGCCCACGCTGCAGGGTCGCCTCCACGCTCCGGCCGCCACGGCGCACCTGCACCTGGTAGCGCGGCGTATCGCGGTCATCGAAGGCATTGGGGTGCACCCACACCTGGCCACCGGCATCGGTACGCGCCCACATCCGCGCGCCATTGCCGGCAACGACCGACACCTCCGCATCCGGCACCGGGCGGCCCCGGGTATCCACCACCTGCAGGCGCTGGCGCACGCGGATGTCGCGGCCCAGCTGCGCGGACTCGCCATGACGCTGCAGGAACTGCTGGAACGCTCCGAAGTCGGCGTTGTCGTCGACCACGCCGGCCGTCACCGGCACCTGCGACTGCTGGCGCACCGCGACCTCACTGGCGCGGCCGGCCGGCGCCATCGCCTTTGCCGAGGTCCGGTAAGCCGCATCGGCCGCCGGGGCCGGGCGCGGCACGGGCGCCGGCGGAGCCGGCGGCGACGGCGGCATGACCGCCTCGGACACCATCGCCGCTTCGCTCTCGGCGATGGCGTGGCGGCTGCGGCGGGTGTGCTGGACCTGGCCACGATCGGGGTCGGGCACTTCGCTCAGTACCGGGGTGTCGCTGCAGGCGCTGCCTGCCGGCGGCTGGAAGTTGGCGCGTGTTTCGCGCACGCGCTGCACGCCCGGTGCCTGCAGGTCGCCTTCCACCACGGACGACGGTGGCCCGGCGGTGCGCACGGTGGCCAGCACCGGCAAGCCGACCAGCAGGGTGACGGCCGCGGCCAGGGCCGCGGTACGGGCCGGGGACCGCTTCGATGCGTGGGTGTGCTTCATGGCGCTGGCTCCTGTGCCGATGTGGCGTGCGGATACAGGAACGGCCGGGGATGCGGAACGGGGTCAAGCGGTGGTGCGCCGTGGCGCCGAGCGTGGCCCGGCACTCCCGGCGGTGCCCTCAATGGCGGTGCGGGGTACCGAGGTACTCGGCGCTCTGCATCTCGATCAGGCGGCTGGCGGTGCGCTCGAAGGCGCCGGCCAGGCGGGTGCCCGAATACAACAGCGGCGGCGGATCCTGCGCGGTGCAGACCAGGTTGACCTGGCGGTCGTACAACTCGTCGATCAGATTGACGAAACGACGCGCCGCGTCTTCGTTCATCCGGTCGAAATGCGGGATGCCACCGAGCAGCACGGTGTTGAACTCGCGCGCGATCTCGATGTAGTCCGACGGGCCACGCGGCCCCTCGCACAACGCCGGGAAGTCGAACCAGACGATGCTCTTGCCGCGCCCACGCACCGGGATCTTGCGGCCTTCGATGGCGATGTTGCCGTTGCGCGGGTCGTCGCTGCCGCTCAGTTCCTTCCAGCGGCCCAGCAGCCATGCATCGCTGTCATCCTCCAGCGGCGCGCGGTACACCGGCGAGCGGGTCAGCGCACGCATGCGGTAGTCCTCGGTGCCTTCGGCGTACAGCTCCACGCAGTACTTCTGCAGCAGCGCGATCGCCGGCAGGAAGCCCTCGCGCTGCAGGCCGTTGAGGTACAGGTTCTCCACCGCGGTGTTGGAGGTGGTCACCAGCGTCACGCCCTCGGCGAACAGGCGCTCCAGCAGGCGCGCCAGCAACATCGCATCGCCGATGTCGGTGACGAAGAACTCGTCCAGCACCAGCACGCGCAGGTTGTTGCGCCACTCCTGGGCGATCTTGGCCAGCGGGTCGCTCTGGCCCTGGTGCTCGCGCAGGCGCTCGTGGATGCCACGCATGAAGCGGTGGAAGTGGGTGCGGTACTTCTGCTCGATCGGCAGCCCGTCGTAGAACAGGTCGACCAGGAAGGTCTTGCCGCGGCCCACGCCACCCCAGAAGTACAGGCCCTTGACCGGCTCGGGCTTCTTCCAGAAGGCGGACAGGCGGTCCAGCCAGCCGTCCTGCGCCGAATCCACCAGCGCCTCGTGGATGCGGTCCAGCTCGGCCAGCGCCGCATGCTGGGCCGGGTCATCGCGCCAGTCGCCACGGGCCACGCCGGCGGCGTAGCGTTGTGAGGGGGTCAGTGCGTCCATGCGGTCAGCTGCTGCTGTCGGGCAGCCAGCGCCGCACTTCATGCTGGATCGCGCCACGCAGGTCGATCAGCTTGCGATGGAAGAAATGCGAGGTGTCGGGCATGCGCACCAGCTGCGGCGGGTTGTCCAGCGACGCCAGCCACTGGTAGACCGCCTGCGCATCGACCACTTCGTCGGCCTCGCCCTGCACCACCAGCCAGTTCGACGGCGGCTGCACCTGGCTGAAATCCCAGGTCCTGCGGCCCACCGGCGGGGCGATCGAGATCAGGGCCTGCGGCTGCAGCGCACCGGCCGCACGCAACGACACGTAGGCGCCAAAACTGAAACCGGCCAGCCACAGCGTGGCGTCCGGCCGCTGGCTGCGCACCCAGTGCGCCACCGCGCGCAGGTCATCACCCTCGCCTTCACCGTTGTCATAGACCCCTGCCGAGGCACCGACGCTGCGGAAGTTGAAACGCACGGTGGTGATGCCCAGGTCGCGCAGCGCGCGCGAGACCATGGTGACCACCTTGTTGTGCATGCTGCCGCCTTCGATCGAGAGCGGGTGGCAGATGACGGCGATGACCGGCCGCGGCGCGGCGTCGCCATCGGGCAGGTCGACGGCGACCTCCAGCGGCCCGGCCGGGCCTTCCAGGGTCAGCGTCGCCGATTCGTGGGGGAATGGGGGCGTTTGCATGCAGCCATAATACCGGCCCCGACCGGCGGCATCACCGCCGTGGTCTTCACGGTAGCCGAAACAATGCATTTCCTGTTCCTGAGCGTGGCCTGCAGCGTGCTGGTGTCGGTGTTGCTGAAACTGGCGCCACGCCGCGGCATCGACATCGCCCAGGCCGTGACCTGGAACTACCTGGCCGCCAGCGTGTTGTCGCTGCTGGTGCTCAAGCCTTCCCTGCAATCGCTGCAGGGCGGGCACACGCCATGGCTGGCCCTGCTGGGCCTGGCGGTGGCGCTGCCCGGCATCTTCCTGGTGCTGGCGCGGGCGGTGCGGCAGGCCGGCATCGTGCGCAGCGACGTGGCGCAGCGGCTGTCGCTGCTGCTGTCATTGACCGCGGCGTTCGTGTGGTTCGGCGAACAGGCCAACGGCTGGAAGCTGGCCGGGTTGGCGCTGGGGCTGCTGGCCATCGTCGGGGTGAGCGCACGCAACGGCGATGCGACGACGCCGACCGGTTCGAGCTGGGGCTGGCTGCTGGGCGTGTGGGCCGGCTTCGCGCTGGTGGACATCCTGCTCAAGCAGGTTGCCGCCGCCGGCACCCCGTCGACATCGGCGCTGCTGGTGAGCTTCGGCATCGCCTTCGTGCTGATGCTGGCCTGGCAGCTGCAACGCCACTTCACCGGCGCCTCGCGATTGGATGCCCGCAATCTGGCCTATGGCCTGCTGCTGGGTGCGATCAACTTCGGCAACATCCTGTTCTACGTGCGTGCGCACCAGGCATTGCCGCACAGCCCGGCGACGATCTTCGCCGGGATGAACATCGGCGTGGTGTGCCTGGGCGCACTGGTGGGCGTGTGGGTGTTCGGCGAGAAGACCAGCGTGCTCAACCGCGTGGGCCTGCTGCTGGCGGTGGCGGCGATTGGCTTGATCGCGCGCGGGACGCTGTAGTGCTTCTTTCCGCGGTGAGGCTTCAACCGCAACGGCAACGGTACCCCTCCCCGGCCCTCCCCTGCGCCTTCGGCGCAAGGGAGGGGGCAACGCCTTTTCCTCCCTTTGCCTCAAGGGAGGGCGGTCTTCGCGTACGGGAACTTACGGCTCGAAGCCCAGCAGCAGCGGATCATGGTCCGAGCTGCGCCATGGGCCCGGGACGTTGCGGCCCTGGTAACCGGCCTCGTCGGCTTCATCGGCGTTGGTATGCCACTCCGCCGCGCCCTTCAGGCGCGCTGCCATGCCCGGGCTCAACAAGGCGTGGTCGAGGCGCCCGGTCAGGCCGTTGTAGACGTAGCTGTAAGGCTGCTCCACGCCGGCCAGCTTGAAGGCGTCCTGCCAGCCATCGGCGGCGAGCTGGCGAATCGGGTCTTCCATCGCATAGGCATTGAAGTCGCCCAGCAGCACGGCGTCCTTGCTGCCGCTGCCGGTCGGGTCTTCCTGCAGCCAGGCATTGAGCAGGCGGGCCGATTCCACGCGGGTGGCGTTCCAGCAGCCCTGCCCGTCGTTGCGGTCCGCATCGGCACCGCTGGCTTCCGAGCAGCCCTTGGACTTGAAGTGGTTGGCCACCACCACGAACGGCGTGCCCTTGCGGCCCATGCGGAACGCCTGCGCCATCGGCACGCGGCTGCGCTCGCCGAACGGCTCGCGCTCCAGCACCGCCGGCCTGCCGACCGGGCTCACCTTCGAGCGACGGTAGATGATGCCAACGCGGATCGGGTTGTCGCCCGGCCCGTGGCCGGCATCGACGAACGCCCAGTCGCCGTCCCTGCCCTGCCCTTCGTTGATCGCACGCACCAGCTGGTCGATCGCCGAACCGGGGCCGTAGCCGTCGTTCTCCAGTTCCATCAGCGCGGCCACGTCGGCGTTAAGGCTGCGAATGGTGGTGACCAGCTTGGCCTGCTGGGCCGCCTGCTGCTCGGCGGTCCTGGCGCCTCGCAGGGTCGGGTAGCCACCGCCCTTGCCGTCACCGTTGAAGTAGTTCTCCAGGTTGAACGCCGCGATGCGCAGGCCGCCGGCCACCGTCGGCGGCTGCTGCGGACGCTGCGCCTCGGCGACGGTCAGCGGTGCGGTCAGCTGCAGGCGGATGTCACCATCAAAACGCTGGTCGACGATGCCCTGCACGTCGGTGAGCTGCGCGCCGGTACGCAGCAGCGTGCCTTCGGCCAGGTACGGCACGCTGCGCGGATCACGTTGGCTGCTGCCATCGTCCAGGCGGATGCGACGGCGGGCGTTGTCGGCGATCACCGCCGCCTGCTCCGGGCTGCCGGCGACGGCCACTTCGCTGGGCTGCCACAGGCGGCCACCGAAGGCCGCGGTCAGCTCACCGTAACGCGACAGGCCATCCTGACCGGCCAGGGTCAGCGGCACGGCGATGCGGACCTGCATGCCTTCCAGGGCTTCCCAGTTGGCCGGCACGTCCTGCAGCACGGTCACCGCCGGGGCCGGGCGGGCGGCGATGGCGGTGACCTTGTCGGCCTGCAGGGTGGTCAGGCGGTTGTCGCTCTTGCCGGCCGGCAGCTCCTGCACGGTACCGGTGATACGCAGCCACTGCCCGGGCTGCACCGCCTGGTCCTTGGGCAGCTGCACGAACAAACCGTCGGAAGTCCCCGCATCGCCATCGCCGGCGTCCTGCACATAGATGCCACCCAGGCCTTCGCGCAGGTCGGCGCTCACGGCGGCCTCGATGGTGACGGTCTTGCCTTCATGGGCGCTGCGCGCGCCGTTGCCCTGGACCTTGCCGATCGGCAACATCGCTGGCGGGGCGGCCAGCGCAGGACCGGCGCAGGCCAAAGCCAGTGCCAGGGCGAGAAGGGTGGGGGTACGGCGCATGGGCAACTCCGGTTGGCGGCGGCGGGCAAACAAAAAGCGCCGCCCGTCGAGGGCGGCGCCGGATATTGTGCAGCAGCCGATGTGACCGCAAGCCACCGAATCTGGCGGCTTACTTCAGGTTGTCGAGCATCCAGTCCACGGCGGCGTGGATCTGCTCCTCGCTGAGCCCGGCATTGCCGCCCTTCGGCGGCATGATGCCGCCGTCCGGGCCGGTGTAGCCCTCGATGGCGTGCTTGTAGAGGGTGTCCTTGCCCTGCGCCAGGCGGCTGTCCCAGTGCGCGTGGTCCAGCGTCGGCGCCTTGCCCACGCCGGTGGTGTGGCAGGCGGTGCACAGGCTGTCGAAGATCGTCTTGCCGTCGAGGGTGCCGCCATAGGCACCGCTGGCCGAAGCCGCCGCGGCGGCGGCCGCTGCAGCCGCGGCCTGGGCCGAGGCACCGGTCGCACCCGCATACACCGCACCGATCGGCGCGATGCGCTGTTCAACGCGCTTGGCCACGGTGGGCGAGACTTCGGCGGGGATGGAGTGCTGCAGGAAGTACGCGAAGATGATCAGGCCAACCGTGATGACGGCCAGAATGACGATGACGATGGAAAAGCGCTTGAGAAACTCGAGGTCGTAATTCCGCACGTCTCAATACCCCAGGCGAGTAGTCGAAGGACTATGGCTGCCGGCGAGTATAGACCAGCGTTGGGCCGCGCCCGCAACGGGTACGCAGCCTCAATGAATGCGGCGATGCACCATCAAACCGGCTTCAAACCGGCAACGCGGCACCCGCGGCACGCAGGCACAACGTGCCGATCGCATCGACCAGATGCTCGCCATCGCGCAGGCCATCGCGGCTGGGGGCGACGGGCCCGACCAGTGCCTCGGTGAAGGCACCGACGATGCAGGCCGCGCTCACGTCCAGGTCCTGCGGCGGCAACTCGCCGGCATGCACGCCGTCGGCAAGGATGCGCTTGAACACGTCACCGAACAGGCGCCGGCAACGGATGCGCTCGGCCTCCACTTCCGGATCCACCGGCTCGGCGATGAAGGCATAGGCCAGCCATGGCCCGGCCATCGCGCGCCGCACGAACGAAGCCACCGCCGCGTGCAGGCGTTGTGGCGCCGGGCGCGCTTGCCCGGCAATCGCCGACAGGATCTCCAGCTCATGTTCCACCGCCGCGGTCAGCACCTCGACGAACAGCTCCGCCTTGGACGGGAAGTGGCGGTAGATCAACCCGGTGGAGACCCCGGCCTCGGCCGCCACGGCAGTGACCGGTGCATTGCGGTAGCCGCCGGCCGCGACCAGTCGCCGGGCGGCCGCCAGGATCGCCTCGCGGTTGCCGGCGAGGCGCTTTTCCATCAATTCCGAGCGTTTGTAGGCCATGGAGTGATTCTAAGTTCAATTTTTGAATTTGTATTCACTTTTTCATGAAGACCGGCTAGGCTGCGCGCAAACGCCCGTGCGGACGGCCGCAGCCGTCACCCCCACCCCGGAGCGCCCCCTCGCCTGGTTGTACTGGAGCCGCCCCATGCACGTCCCCACCCTGTCCTTCGATCTCGGCGAAGAGATCGACATGCTGCGCGAAAGCGTGGCCCAGTTCGCCGCCGCGCACATCGCCCCGTTGGCCGCGGAAGCCGACGCCACCAATCACTTCCCCAACCCGCTCTGGCGCCAGCTTGGCGAGCAGGGCCTGCTCGGCATGACCGTGGAAGAGGAGTACGGCGGCACCGGCATGGGCTACCTGGCGCATGTGGTGGCGATGGAGGAAATCTCGCGCGCCTCCGGCGGCATCGGCCTGTCCTACGGCGCGCATTCCAACCTGTGCCTGAACCAGCTGCGCAAGAACGCCAGCCAGGCACAGAAGCAGAAATACCTGCCCAGGCTGTGCAGCGGCGAACACGTCGGCGCACTGGCGATGAGCGAGCCGGGTGCCGGCTCGGACGTGGTGTCGATGAAGCTGCGCGCCGACAAGCGCGGCGACCACTACGTGCTCAACGGCAACAAGATGTGGATCACCAACGGCCCGGATGCGGACGTGCTGATCGTCTATGCCAAGACCGACATCAACGCCGGTTCACGTGGCATCACCGCCTTCATCATCGAGAAGGGCATGAAGGGCTTCTCCACCGCGCAGAAGCTGGACAAGCTGGGCATGCGTTCGTCCAACACCTGCGAGCTGGTGTTCCAGGACTGCGAAGTGCCGGTGGAGAACGTGCTGGGTGAGGTGGGCGGCGGCGTGAAGGTGCTGATGTCCGGGCTGGACTACGAGCGCGTGGTGCTGTCCGGTGGCCCCCTGGGCCTGATGGCCGCGGCGCTGGACGTGGTGCTGCCGTACGTGCACGAGCGCAAGCAATTTGGTGAAGCCATCGGTACGTTCCAGCTGATCCAGGCCAAGCTGGCCGACATGTACGTCGGCTTCAATGCTTGCCGGGCATACGTCTATGCGGTGGCCAAGGCCTGCGACCAGGGCCGCACCACGCGCCAGGACGCCGCCGGCGCGATCCTGTACTCGGCCGAGAAGGCAACCTGGGCCGCTGGCGAGGCGATCCAGATCCTCGGCGGCAATGGCTACATCAACGAGTACCCGACCGGCCGTTTGTGGCGTGATGCCAAGTTGTACGAGATCGGCGCCGGCACGTCGGAGATCCGCCGCATGCTGATCGGGCGTGAGTTGTTCCAGAAGACCGCATGATGCCGCTTGAGCCCCTCTCACGTTCACGGGAGAGGGGTTGGGGTGAGGGGAAGCTCCGAGCACGCGGACTCAACGTCCGAAGAGCACCCTCATCCGCCCCTTCGGGGCACCTTCTCCCGCGTGCGGGAGAAGGGAAGCAACCGCCCTGCTCCCGCCTCGGCGAGCCCGGGCATGCTCCAGAACCTCCAGGATTCCGCCGCCATGACCACCCTTACCTCCCAGCTGCAACCCGGCAGCGACAGCTTCGAAGCCAACCGTGCTGCCATGCAGGCGCAGGTTGACGATCTGCGCGCGACGCTGGAAGCCACCGCGCGTGGCGGCAGCGACGCGGCGCGGGCCAAGCACACCGCGCGCGGCAAGCTGCTGGTGCGCGAGCGCATCGATGCGCTGCTCGACCCCGGCAGCCCGTTCCTGGAAGTCGCGCCGCTGGCCGCGCATGGCATGTACGACGACCCGGTGCCCGGCGCGGGCATGGTCGCCGGTATCGGCCGCGTGTCCGGCGTGGAGTGCCTGATCGTGGCCAACGATGCCACCGTCAAGGGCGGCACCTACTACCCGGTCACGGTGAAGAAACACCTGCGCGCGCAGGAGATCGCGCAGCAGAACCGCCTGCCCTGCATCTATCTGGTCGACTCCGGCGGCGCGTTCCTGCCGCTGCAGGACGAGGTGTTCCCGGACCGCGACCATTTCGGCCGCATCTTCTACAACCAGGCCAACCTGTCGGCGCAGGGCATCCCGCAGATCGCCTGCGTGATGGGCAGCTGCACCGCCGGCGGCGCGTATGTGCCGGCGATGAGCGACGAGACGGTCATCGTCAAGGAACAAGGCACCATCTTCCTCGGTGGCCCGCCGCTGGTGAAGGCCGCCACCGGCGAAGTGGTCAGCGCCGAAGAGCTCGGCGGTGCCGACGTGCACACACGCATTTCCGGCGTTGCCGACCACATGGCCGACAACGACCTGCAGGCGCTGGCGCGGGTGCGTGCCATCATCGCCAGCCTCAATTGGCACAAGCCCACGCCAGGCGTTGCGCTGCAGGACGGTGAAGCACCGCTGTTCGACGCGCATGAGCTGTACGGCGTGATCCCCAGCGATACGCGCAAGCCCTATGACGTGCGCGAAGTGATCATGCGCGTGGTCGATGGCTCGCGCTTCGACGAATTCAAGCCGCGCTACGGCAACACGCTGGTCACCGGGTTCGCGCACGTGCATGGCCATCCGGTCGGCATCATCGCCAACAACGGCATCCTGTTCTCGGAGTCGGCGCTGAAGGGCGCGCACTTCATCGAGCTGTGCTGCCAGCGCAACATCCCGCTGGTGTTCCTGCAGAACATCACCGGCTTCATGGTCGGCCGCAAGTACGAGCACGGCGGCATCGCCAAAGACGGCGCCAAGCTGGTGATGGCCGTGGCCAATGCGCGCGTGCCCAAGTACACGGTGGTGATCGGTGGCTCGTTCGGCGCCGGCAACTACGGCATGTGCGGCCGGGCGTATTCGCCGCACTTCCTGTGGATGTGGCCGAATGCACGGATCGGGGTGATGGGCGGCGAGCAGGCGGCCAGCGTGTTGGCGACGGTGAAGCGTGATGGCATCGAAGCCAAGGGTGGGCAGTGGTCGGCATCGGAAGAGGATGCCTTCAAGCAGCCGATCCGCGACCAGTTCGAGCAGCAGGGGCATCCCTACTACGCCAGTGCGCGGTTGTGGGACGACGGCGTGATCGACCCCGCCGACACCCGCCGCATCCTCGGCCTGGCGCTTGCCGCCAGCCTCAATGCACCCACGCAGGACACGCGCTTTGGCGTGTTCCGCATGTAACGGCGACCGGAGACCTTCCATGTTCAACAAGATCCTGATCGCCAACCGCGGTGAAATCGCCTGCCGCGTCATCAGCACCTGCCGGCGCCTCGGCATCGCCACGGTGGCGGTGTACTCCGATGCGGACCGCAATGCGCGACATGTGCGACTGGCCGACGAGGCGGTGCATATCGGCGCCGCGCCGGCGGCAGAAAGCTATCTGCGTGCCGATGTGATTCTCGAGGCGGCGCGCCGCACCGGTGCGCAGGCCATCCACCCGGGCTACGGCTTCCTGTCCGAGAACGCTGGCTTTGCGCGTGCCTGTGCGGACGCAGGCGTGGTGTTCATCGGCCCACCGGCCAGCGCCATCGATGCGATGGGCGACAAGAGCGCGGCCAAGGCGCTGATGCAGGCCGCGCAGGTGCCGTTGACGCCGGGGTATCACGGCGAGCGACAGGAACCGGACTTCCTGCGTGCGCAGGCCGACGCCATCGGTTATCCGGTGCTGATCAAGGCCAGCGCCGGCGGCGGTGGCAAGGGCATGCGCAAGGTCGAGGCCAGTGCCGACTTCGAGGCCGCCCTGGCCAGCTGCCAGCGTGAGGCGCAGTCGGCGTTCGGCAATGCGCACGTGCTGGTGGAGAAGTACGTCGAGCGCCCGCGCCACATTGAAATCCAGGTGTTCGGCGACAGCCAGGGCAACGTGGTGTATCTGTTCGAGCGCGACTGCTCGGTGCAGCGCCGCCACCAGAAGGTGCTGGAGGAAGCTCCTGCTCCCGGCATGACGCCCGAGCGCCGCGCCGCGATGGGCAAGGCCGCGACCGACGCCGCACGTGCGGTGGGCTATGTGGGTGCTGGCACAGTGGAGTTCATCGCCGGGCCGGATGGCGATTTCTATTTCATGGAAATGAACACCCGCCTGCAGGTCGAGCACCCGGTTACCGAGCTGATCACCGGCACCGACCTGGTCGAATGGCAGCTGCGCGTCGCCTTCGGCGAGCCGTTGCCCAGGGCGCAGGAGCAACTGCAGATTCACGGCCATGCGCTGGAAGCCCGCTTGTACGCCGAAGACGCCGACCGCGGCTTCCTGCCGTCCACCGGTACGTTGCGCCACCTGCGCCTGCCGCAGGCCACTGCCCACGTGCGCGTGGATGCCGGCGTCGAGCAGGATGATGCGATCACCCCGTACTACGACCCGATGATCGCCAAGCTGATCGTCTGGGATGTGGACCGCGACCGCGCCCTGCAGCGCATGCAGCGTGCATTGCTGGACTGCCAGGTGGTCGGGGTGACCACCAACGCCGCGTTCCTGCGCCGGCTGGTGATGACCGATTCGTTCCGCCATGCCAACCTGGACACCGCGCTGATCGAGCGCGAGCGCGAGGCGCTGGACATCCAGCACAACGCCGCCACGCCGGCCGACTGGGCGGTGGCCGCGGTGCTGGTTGCCGGTGAACAAGGTCAGGCGCGTGCCGATGCGTCAGCGTGGGATATCGCCGACGGCTGGCGCCTGACCGGCCCGGCCGCACGTGCGGTCACGCTGGAACACCTGCAACAGCAACGTACGCTGCGGGTGCGGCGCATGGCCGGCGGTTGGCAGGTACACGACGGTGACGGGCTGCTGCAGGTCCAGGGCCGCACCCGCGATGCCGGCTATGCGCTGCAGATCGGCGACCGGCTGCACCGCGGCGACAGCGTGCGTGATGGCAACGCGCTGCACGTCTTCGGCGATGACCGCCAACTGCGCTTCACCGTGCACGACCCGGTCGCCGATGCCGCCGACACCTCCGACCATGGCGGCAGCCTGCTCGCACCGATGCCCGGCCGCGTGGTCACGCTGCTGGTCGCCCCCGGCAGCACCGTCACCCGCGGCACGCCGCTGCTGGTGATGGAGGCGATGAAGATGGAGCACACGTTGCAGGCGCCCGCCGATGGTCTCGTGCAGGGCTTCCGTGCCAAGGCCGGCGACCAGGTGGGCGACGGCGCGGTGCTGGTGGATTTCGAGGCCAGCTGAGCCCGGCCCGGCAGGAGGACGGCAGGCAGCCAGGCCCCGGCCTCACCACACCGCCCGGTTCGGGTCGAGCTCGGCGATCTCCTGCTGCTCCGCGCGCCAGCCGAAGCCGCCCACGGCAAACGGGCCGGCTTCCATCGGCGGCAACCCGAAGGCCTGCTCCAGTTGCACCTCATTGATCGCCGCGGTGACGAACGCGCCCAGCCCCAGGTCGGTCGCGCTGAGGTACAGGGTCTGCGACAGGTGGCCCACGTCCAGCATCAAGGCGCGGTAGGCCTTGGGGTGATGCTGGTACTTCCAGTGGCTGCGTGCGATGCGCGGCGCATAGACGACCAGTACCGGCGCCTGTGCGAACCAGTGCTGGCCGGCCAGGGCATCGCGCGCCAACTGTTGCAATGGCAGCACCGGCGCCGGCAACGGCCGCAACGCATGCTCGCCGGGGCGGTAGTGATACAGGCCCGCGGTGATGCCCTCCACGCGCTGGACCAGCAGGTAGGCCTCGGTCGCATGCAGGCTGCCCCCGGAGGGGGTGTACTTCTTCAGGAAATCGACGCCCTCGCCCTGGCGCACGCACGCCTGCGCGGCGAACACACGCTCCAGCATCCGCGAGAACAGGTCCTGTTCCAGCAACCTGTCCGGGTCGAAGTTCCGGCAGGTCACGCGTTGGGCCATCAGCGCCTCCAGTGCGCCAGCCGCGCTGCGCGGCAGCCGCAGGTCCGGCCCGGCCGCTTCCCGCTCGATCGTGGCCGGCGGCGGCGTGCCACAGGCACGCAACAGGCCGGCGATGTTGTCGGTACCCAATCGCTGCATCGACTGGACGCTGTCCACGCCATCCCAACGGGCCGCGTGGTGGGTGATCGCGGCCAGCGGCCACCAGCGCAGCGCGCGATAGCGCTCGTCCGCCTCGCGGTGCGGGCCGGATGCCGGTGCGTCGGCGATCAGCAGGCCACACTGCAGCAACCGCGCCACCGCCGCGTCCAGTGGCACCTGCCGTTCTTCCCAGGCGTCGGGACTGAAGCGGCCCATGAGCAATACCTCGTCATCGGACAGCGGTTGCGCCGCCTCCAGATGCGGTGCCAACGCCAGCCAACGCCGTTCGCGCACCAGTCCATTTCCGCCTGACAGCAGGTCACCCAGATCGAACCGGCAGTTCTCGCGCGGCTCGATCACAACGGCGGTACAGCGACGCACTTTCATCGGTATCATCCTCGGGCCGTGCAGGGGGCACGGCGCAAATACATTTCATTCATGACCGGACGGGCGTCTGCGACGCCTTCCCCGCCGGGCAATGGCGGACGACGATGAACACATCTTCAAACGATTGCGACCAGGCGCCCGAGCACCCGGGGCTGGACCCCGTGCTAGCCGACATCCTGCTGGAAAAGCTGTCCACGGACGACGCGTTCCGCGAACGCTTCCAGGAAAACCCGGGCAACGCACTGGCCAGCCTGGGCGTGGCGGAGGCACAAGCGCTCATCGACCATGCGCCGAAGCCGGGCGACCTGTTCTATTGCATGACCACGCACTCACTGGCCAGCAAGGAAGAGATCGCCTTCGCCCGCGAGCAACTGGCCAAGCACCTTTCCCAGCGGGGCAATCACAACGTGATCTTCTGCTTCGAGGCCGACAGGATCGCCTCTGCCCTGGACCGCAGCTGAGGCGGCATGCGTTCCTGCGGCCAGCGTGCCAGCAGGCGCGCCACTTCCTCACCCGCATGACCTGTCTTTCCCTGCGCGGCCAGGGACTCGGCCAACCACAGGCTGGCCATCCGCGCGTCGGCCACGTTCAACGGCTGCAGTGCCTGGGAGGCGTTGGCCTCGATGTAGGCGCGGCCGCGTTGGCTTGAAAGCCAGCGCGCCTGCGCTTCAGCCTCCGCATGACGACCGGCCTTGCTCAGCAACCCGTAGAGCATGACCCGTGACTGATACATGTCGTCAGGTCGCGGGGAAAGCAGCGCAATGGCCCCCTCCAGATCACCGGACTCGCCCTGCACCCCTGCACGGAGAATCCGCTCGAAGGCACTCAGGACGCTGTAGCGGGTGTCATCAGGCAGTCTCCCAACGCGGGCCAGTGCGTCCTGGGCCAGGCGCGTGTTTCCATCACGCAGCCCAAGGCCTGCATTGACGAGCAACATCGTCGCAAGGTCGCCACGATTCTGCGGGTCCCAGCTTGCCTGCGCCAGTTCCTCGCTCAGTCCCCGCGCGACCAGCTCGCGACGTTGCTGCCTGCCTTCGGACAGCTGCACCTGGTCCACGACGGAGCGGATGAGCTGGAACTGCTGGTACACGAACGGATCGCTCGTCCGGGACGCCGTACGCGCACGCTCGGACAGCATTTCCGCCTTCTGCCAATGCCCCTGGTCCAGGGCGATGCTCACCCGTTCGATGTAGGGCAACAGGTCCACGCCGGGGCTGTCCATTGTGCCGACGCCCTCCAGGATCCGCTCCGCGTCGGCATGCCGGTCCATTACCGCGTAGGCCGCGGCAACCCGCCGGGCATGGCCAATCCTGTTGGCCTGGCCCGCTGCGGTGAAGTGGGCCAGCGCCCTGTCCGGCATGCCCTTGGCCAACCACAACCTGCCGACGTAGTCGGCGGCGTAGTTCCGCAGCGGGTCCTGCGGAACATCTGCCGCATCGGCATACGGCAACGCTTCATCGAAGCGATTGGCCACATACAGGTGCCAGGCCGCATTCGCCTGCCCGGCGAAATCATCGGGATACAGGCCCGCCATCACCTGCCACTTCTCCAGGGCCTGCGAAGGCATCCTCAACTCGGCCTGCCAGGCATCCAGATAGAGCCGCTCACGGTCGGGCAAACGTGCGCGCAGGGCCAGCGCCTTGTCCAGCCACGGCAATGCCTTCGGACGCTCCGAGAGCGCGGCGTGGGCACGCGCGATACCCAGATAGGCCTGGGCGAAATCGGGATCGATCCGCGCCGCTTCGAGGTACATCTGCCGCGAAACCTGCCAGTTACCGTCCCGTGCGTTACGCAATCCAAGCGCATAGGCGCGCAGCGCCTGGAGGTTGGAGGTGGTCACGGCGGGCAGCGGGTCGGATGCGGCCTTCACCGACACCGCCGATTCGCCCAGGCGCGTGCGCAGCCGGGAAGCGAGCCCATCCACCGAACCCAGCACCGAACCCACGCTCGCGCCTTCCATCATCTCGGTCAGCACCGTTGCCTGGGTGCGGGGATCGACCAGTTCAACACGGAGCCTCAGCTTCCCGCCGACTTCGGACGCGGAGGGAAGGATCACCAGGCGCGCCCCATCACGCATCGCCACTTCGGAGGCCAGCTTGCGATCCAGCCGCGTGGTCGCCGGATCACGCCGCATGCGTGACAGCGTGTCACGCGTCTTCATGTCGCTCAGGACATTGACGTACCGCGACTGCTCCAGACTGACCCGGAATGCCTGCGTGACCGAATCATCCAGCATGGTGTTGCCGGTACGGTTCTCCAGGTCCGCCAGCACCACCCAGTCCCGTTCGGCGAAGGCAATGGCCGGTTCGGGGCGGACCATCACCCAGGCGGTGATCGCCAGTGCCGCCACCAGCACGACCTCGGCCACCAGCGCCAGCGGCCTGCGCCACATCGGCAGTTCCCTGCGTGCCTTGGCCGAGGCCGCCGGCATGCGCATCGGCGCGCGCCCCGCCTCGCCGACCTCGATTACCTCCTGCGCGGCGGGAACGCCCTTGAAGCGCCAGCGCCCGTGCGACTTCCACTGCAGCCGGCCGCGCCGCTCCCCCATGGCCTGCAGGTTGCCGCGCAACAGCGATTCGGCCACCGGCGACAACAGGATCTGGCCCGGCCGCGCGAGGTTCATCAACCTCGCCGCCATCGACTTGGCCAGGCCTTCCACTTCCAGCGGCTTGGCGCCCACGGCAACGGCTTCGTCGCTGTTCTGCCACGACAGCACGTAGCCCACGTGCAGGCCCACCCGCGCCTGCAGCGACAGGCTCCGCTCCGCCCCCAGCGCCTGCAGTGCCTGCTGGTAGTCCAGGGCGAAGCCCAGGCCACTTGCCGGAGCGTCGAAGAGCAGGAACATGCCGTCGGAGCGGTCGATCAGGCGGCCGTTCCAGACCTGCAGCAGCTGCAGCACGCGGGTGTCCAGGTCACGGAACAACTCGGCCGCGGCGTTGTCGCCGATCCGTTCGATCAGCGCCACCGAGTCGCACAGGTCGGTCAGTACCAGCGTCTTGAGCTGGCGGCGGGCAAGGGAGGGGTCGGCGTCGTCGGCCACGTCATCACTCCACGCGGCCATCAGCCCGCGAACCACTGGGCGCGGTTGCCGCCCAGGCGCTTGGCCTCGTACAACGCCTGGTCCGCGCGCGCGTAGGCCTCGTTCCAGTGGTAGGCCGCGTTGACCAGCGACACGCCGATGCTGACCGAACGCGCGCCGGGCTCTGCCCCCGGGAACGCGGCCAGGCTGCGCATCGCATCGAGGATGAACTCGGCGGTGCGCATCAGGTGCAGTGCATCGGTACGGCACAAAAGCACGCAGAACTCATCGCCGCCGAGGCGGCAGGCCAGGTCGTCCTGGCCGACCACCGAGTCGAGGATGCGGGCCAGGCGCTGCAGCGCCTGGTCGCCGGCAAGGTGGCCATGGCGGTCGTTGAGCCCCTTGAAGTCATCGCAGTCGATCAGCAGCAGGCCCTGCGGACGCTGCCCGGAACGGTGCGAGCGCTGCAGGTAGGCGGTCAGCGAGCGCCGGTTGTGCAGCCCGGTGAGATCGTCGTTGTAGACCATCTCGCGGGTGTGGTTGAGCTCGTGGGTGGCGCTGTAGAGATTGCCCAGCGCCGCTTCCAGTTCCTGGTTGCGGCGGCTGAGCTGGCCGATCAGGCGCTGCTCGCTGACGACCACGCGCGAGACCGTGCGGCGCAGGAAGAACACCACCATCGCCGGGTCCTGCTCGATCAGCTGCTCGAACCCTTCCTGGGTCAACTCGATCAACAGGGTCTCGCAGCTGGCGCGGGCATCGGAGCTGCGCGGGTGGCGCTCCATCAGCATGGCCAGCTCGCCGAAGAAGTCATTGGCCGCCAGCTGCTTGGCCGGCAGGCCCGGACCGAAGTCCAGGCAGATGGCACCGCTGACGATGATGTACATCGAGGTGCACAGGTCGCCGCGCCGGAACAGCACCTGGTCCGCGGCCAACCGGCGGCGGACGCCGAACGAAGCGAACAGGGCGAACTCCACGGGCGAAAGCTGGGCACGCAGCGTCGATCCCCCTGCGGCCGACAGACCTGCGGGGGGATCCGTCTGCTTGGCCAGACCCCCGGACACCATGCCGCTCATTCCCTGCCTCATGGACCCCCGCCATGCATGGCGGGTTGGTTCACGAGGTTATCACCAAAGTAAACGCCCATCCATGCTGTTTCAGCATGAAAGTGCAAGGACGCAAATCACAAAAAAGAGGGGGCTCGTAAGAGCCCCTCTAAAACAACCGGACAAATCTGACTCAGGCAGCCACTTCCGCCTGGAACTGCTCCTCCTCGGTGGAGCCAGTCAGCGCGGTGACGCTGGAGGCGCCGCCCTGGATCACCGTGGTCACGTCGTCGAAGTAGCCGGCCCCCACTTCCTGCTGGTGCGAGACGAAGGTATAGCCCTTCTCGCGCGCGGCGAACTCCGGCTCCTGCACCTGTTCCACGTAGTGGCGCATGCCCTCGCCGCGGGCGTAGTCATGGGCGAACTTGAAGGTGTTGAACCAGTTGATGTGGATGCCGGCCAGGGTGATGAACTGGTACTTGTAGCCCAGCGCCGCCAGCTCGTCCTGGAACCGGGCGATGGTCTTGTCGTCCAGGTTCTTCTTCCAGTTGAACGAGGGCGAGCAGTTGTAGGACAGCAGCTTGCCGGGGCTGGCGGCGTGCACGGCCTGGGCGAACTCGCGGGCGAAGCCCAGGTCCGGGGTGCCGGTCTCGCACCACACCAGGTCGGCATGCGGGGCATAGGCCACGCCGCGGCTGATCGCCTGTTCCAGGCCATTCTTCACGCGGTAGAAGCCTTCGGCGGTGCGCTGGCCGGTGACGAACGGCGCGTCGTTCGGATCGAAGTCGCTGGTCAGCAGGTTGGCGGCCTCGGCATCGGTACGGGCCAGCACGATGGTCGGCACACCCAGCACATCGGCGGCCAGGCGTGCGGCCGACAGCTTCTGGATCGCTTCCTGGGTCGGCACCAGCACCTTGCCGCCCATGTGGCCGCACTTCTTCACCGCGGCCAGCTGGTCCTCGAAATGCACCGCGGCGGCGCCGGCGGTGATCATGTTCTTCATCAGCTCGTAGGCGTTGAGCACGCCGCCGAAGCCGGCCTCACCGTCGGCCACGATCGGCAGGAAGAAGTCGATGGCGTCCTCGGCCTTGACCTTGCCGTCGATGATGTTCTTCCACTGGATCTCATCGGCGCGCTGGAAGGTATTGTTGATGCGGCGGACCATGGTCGGCACCGAATCGTAGGCATACAGCGACTGGTCCGGGTACATCGTCTCGGAGGTGTTGCCGTCGGCGGCCACCTGCCAGCCGGACAGGTACACCGCTTCCAGCCCGGCCTTGGCCTGCTGCATCGCCTGGCCGGCACTGATCGCGCCGAACGCGTTGACGTAGCCCTTCTTCGCACCGCCGTTGACCAGGTCCCACAGCCGCTGCGCACCGCGCTTGGCCAGCGTGTACTCCGGTTGCACGCTGCCGCGCAGGCGCACCACGTCGGCGGCGCTGTAGGTGCGGGTGATGTGCTTCCAACGCGGGTTGTTGTCCCAATCCTGCTGCAGGGCGTCGATCTGTTGCTGGTAGGTGCTCATCGTTGCGTCCTCGAATGATCGTGATGCGTAAGGGGGAAGGTCAGTCGATCTGCCGGTAGGCCGGCAAGGTCAGGAACTCGGCCAGTTCATCGGCGCGGCTGAGTTGGTCGAGCAGGCCGATGGCCTGGGGGATGCGGCTGCCGCCGGGCAGCGCGGTGGTGTCGCCCAAGCGCGCAGGCAGCGCGCGCAGGGTGCTGTCCAGCAAGGCCAGGTCGATGGCGGTGCCGTCGTCCAGGTGCTGGTTGCCGGCGTGCAACCATTGCCAGATCTGGCTGCGGCTGATCTCGGCGGTGGCCGCGTCCTCCATCAGGTTGTGGATGGGCACGCAGCCGTTGCCGTCCAGCCAGGCGGCCATGTAGCGCACGCAGACCTCGACGTTGTTCTCGAAGCCGGCGCGGCTGATGCTGCCGCTGCACGGTGCGACCAGGTCCTCGCGGCCGACCTGCACGTCACGGCGCAGCACGCTGTGCTGGTTGGGCGTGGGCATGTGCTCGTCGAAGATCGCCCTGGCCACCGGGATCAACGCCGGGTGCGCGACCCAGGTGCCGTCGTGGCCGGCGGTCACTTCACGCAGCTTGTCGGCGCGCACGCGCGCCATCGCCTGCTCGTTGGCGGCGGCATCGTGGTTGATCGGGATCTGCGCGGCCATGCCACCCATCGCATGCGCGCCACGGCGGTGGCAGGTCTTGATCAGCAGTTCCGAATAGGCCTTCAGGAACGGCTGGGTCATGGTCACCTGGCCGCGCTCGGGCAGCACCTTGTCGGCGTGGTGACGGAAGGTCTTCAGGTACGAAAAGATATAGTCCCAGCGGCCGCAGTTCAGGCCGACGATGCGGTCGCGCAGCGCGTGCAGGATCTCGTCCATCTCGAACACCGCCGGCAGCGTCTCGATCAGCACCGTGACCTTGATCTGCCCCTGCGGCAGGCCCAGCATGCCCTCGATGTGCGACAGCGCGCATTCCCACAGCGCGGCCTCCTCCATCGACTGCAGCTTGGGCAGGTAGAAGTACGGGCCACGGTCGATCTCCATCAGCGCATGCGCGTTGTGGAAGGCGAACACCGCCGCGTCGAACAGGCCACCGGCAATCGGCTGGCCATCGATCAGCACGTGCTTCTCGTCCAGGTGCCAGCCACGCGGGCGCACGATCAGCACCGCCTGCTCGTCGTGCGGACGCAGCGTGTAGTGCTTGCCCGGCGTGCCGCCGGCGCCCTGCGCGGTGAACGCCAGGTCCCCGCGCACCGCACCGATCATGGTGCGCTGGCCGGCCAGCACGTTGCGCCAGGTCGGCGAGGTGGAGTCCTCGAAGTCGGCCATGAACACCTTGGCGCCGGAGTTCAGCGCGTTGATGACCATCTTCGGGTCGGTCGGGCCGGTGATCTCGACGCGGCGGTCCTGCAGCGCCGCCGGGATCGGGGCCACCGTCCAGTCGCCCTCGCGGATGGCGCGGGTGTCGTCGCGGAAGTCCGGGCTGCCGCCCTGGTCGAAGAAGGCCTGGCGCTGGCCACGTGCGGCCAGGCGCGCCTGCCGCTCCGGCTCCACCGCGCGGTGCAGCGATACGAGCAACCCCAGCGCACCGGCCGGCAACAGCTCGGACTGGCCGGCCAATTGGGTGGTCACGGTGATGCCCGGGGTCGGGCGGGGGGGGATCGTGGCGGCGACAGCGTGGGCGACGGCGGACATCGGAGGTTCCTGCGGGTGTCGGGGACTCCAACCTGCCGCCGCAACGAGGTATTTAACAAAACAGTTTTTGCAATCTTTTTTATAAATTGTGCTAATACTTGACCTGCCATGCCCAAGAAGACGCCCGTAAACCCGCGTTTTTCCTACAAGTCGGACCGGCTCAAGCCGCTGCGTGCATTCCTGCAGACAGTTCGACTCGGGTCAGTTTCGCGGGCATCGGAGGCCTTGTTCGTCAGCCAGCCGGCAGTGAGCCTGCAGTTGCAGGCGCTGGAACGGGAGCTGGGGATGGTGCTGTTCGAGCGCAGCGGGCGACGCCTGGTACCCAGCCGCGAGGGCCAGCTGCTGTACGACATGGCCCAGCCGCTGGTGGAGAGCCTGGACGGGCTGCTGCCGCGCTTCCGCGAGAAGGTCGGCGGGCTGGACGCGGGCGAGCTCAACATCGCCGCAAATTCGTCGACCATCCTGTATCTCCTGCCCAAGATCGTCGAAAACTTCCGTCGCCAGTACCCCGATGTGCGCCTGACCCTGCACAACGCCATCAGTGCTGACGGCACCGACCTGCTGCGCAGCGATGCCGCCGACCTGGCCATCGGTTCGATGATGGATGTCCCGGCCGACCTCAGCTACGCGCCGGTGTACCGCTTCGACCAGGTGCTGATCACCCCGCCCGACCACCCGCTGGCGCACAAGAAGCAGCTGAGCCTGGAAGACCTGTCGCCGTGGCCACTGATCCTGCCGCCGCGCCGGCAGATCACCTGGCGGCTGGTGGACCTGGTGTTCCAGCAACACCGGGTGCCCTACACGGTGGCGCTGGAGGTCGGCGGCTGGGAGGTGATCAAGCAGTACGTGGCGATGGGCATGGGCATCTCCATCGTCACCGCGCTGTGCCTGAACGACGCTGATCGCGGCAAGCTGGTCACCCGTGCGATGGGCGACTACTTCCCTTCGCGCAGCTACGGCGTGGTGGTGCGGCGGGGCAAGGTGCTGTCGCCGCAGGCGCGCGCGTTCGTGGAACTGATCCAGCCGGACCTGTTCGCGCCACGGCAATACGACGACACCGGGCCTTCGGAACGCTGAGCCCGCGCACGACGGCGCGCATCGCCATCGCCCCCATTCGCGGTGGAGTCCGGCGACAATCACCGCACCTTCCCCGGAACCGGCGCATGTCACTGGAACTTCGCCACCTGCGCTACTTCCTCGCCGTGGCCGACACGCTGCACTTCGGCCGCGCCGCCGAACGCCTGGGCATGTCGCAACCGCCGCTCAGCCAGCAGATCCGCCAGCTGGAGACCCTGATCGGCGCGCGTCTGTTCGTGCGCAGCCATCGCCGCGTGCAGCTCACGCCGGCCGGTGAAGTGCTGCTGGAGCAGGCGCGCGAGATCCTGCAGCGCGTCGATACCGCGGTGGACAGGGTGCAGCGCGCGCAGCGCGGCGAAAGCGGCGAACTGCGCGTCGGCCTGACCCGCGCCACCCCGCTGCTGCCGCAGATCCCGCGCGCCTTCTTCGCCTATCGCCAGCAGCGCCCGCAGGTGCAACTGCAGCTGCGCGAGATGAACAGCCTGCGCCAGATCGATGCGTTGCTGGCCAACGAGCTGGACGTGGGCATCATCCGCAAGCGGGTGCTGCCGTCGGAGCTGGTCGCCAAGCGCCTGCTCGACGATCCGCTGACGCTGGTGGTGCATGCCACCCATCCGGCGCTGGCCGGCAAGGATCCGGACACGGCCTCGTTGTCCCTGCGCCAGTTCGCGCTGGACCCGTTCGTCGGCTTCTCGCGCGATGCCGGTGCCGGCATCCACGACCATGTGATCACGCTGTGCCGCAACGCCGGCTTCAGCCCGCGCATCGTGCAGGAAGCCGGCGAGTCCTCAACCTTGATCAGCCTGGTCGCCGCCGGACTGGGCGTGTGCGTGCTGCCGTCCTCCTGCAGCCATATCCAGGTCGACGGCGCCTGCTTCGTCGCGCTGAGTGATCGCGGCGCGGCATCGGAAATCCAGCTGGCGTGGCGACGCGAAGCGGTGACACCGCTGATGCGTCAGTTCATCGCCTTGCTACGACAGGAAGTGGTGCGGGGCTGAAGGCGTTTACCCCTCTACCCCTCCCCAACCCTCCCCTTGGCTGCGCCAAAGGGAGGGGGTGGTTCATGCGGGTCGATCAGATCGCTGCGAAGCCGTGCTTCTGCCCCCTCCCTTTGGCGCAGCCAAGGGGAGGGTTGGGGAGGGGTAACGCTTTTGGCTTTTGGCTTTTGGCTTTCAACCCTCAGGGCCCCACCACCACCGGCACGTCGCTCGTCGCCTGCAGGTGACGCCATACCTGCCAGGCCGCCCCCACGCCCGCCAACGTCAGCACCAGCACATAGCCACACACGCCGATCCAGCCCCAGCGCGTATAGAACACGCCACCCAGCGCACCCAGCAGGCTGGAGCCCAGGTAGTAGGACAGCAGGTACAGCGCCGAGGCTTCCGCACGCATGGCGCCGGCGCGCACGCCCACCCAACTGCTGGCCACCGAATGCCCGCCGAAGAAGCCGAACGTGACCACGGCGATACCCAACGCCATCGCCCACAACCACGGCAGCATCAGCAGCACTACGCCGCCCACCATCAAGGTGAACGACAACGCCAGCACCGGACCGCGGCCCAGGCGATTGGCCAGCTGACCCATCCACGCCGAGCTGAAGCTGCCAACCAGATAGACGATGAAGATCAGGCCCACCACGGTCTGGCTCAGGCCGTACGGCGGCGCCATCAGGTGATAGCCCAGGTAGTTGTAGACGGTGACGAACACCCCCAGCAGCAGGAAGCCGCAGGCAAACAGCCACGGCAACGCCACATCGCCGAACACGCCGCCGAAACGTGCGGGCAGCCGCGCCGGTTCGGCATGACGGGCACGGAAGTGGCGCGAAGCCGGCAGCTGCGTCCACAGCGCGAACGTGGCCAACAGCGCGATCACCCCCACCGCACCAATGCCGGCGCGCCAGCCCCCGTGGTCGGCCACCACGCCGGCGATCAGGCGGCCGCTCATGCCGCCCACCGCATTGCCGCCGATGTACAGGCCCATGGCCAGGCCCAAGGCGCGACTGTCCATCTCCTCGACCAGCCAGGTCATCGCCACCGCCGGCACACCGCTCAGGCTGACGCCCAGCAGTGCGCGCAGCACCAGCAGGGTGTTCCAGTCATCGACCATCGCCGTAGCCAGGGTCAACAGTGACGAAACCAGCAATGAGGCCACCATCACCGGGCGCCGGCCCACGCGGTCGGAGAGGATGCCGGCCCCCAGCATCGCCACCGCCAGCACGCCAGTGCTGACCGACAACGCCAACGCGCTGTTGGCCGCACTCACGCCAAAGTGGTGGCTGAAGCCGGGCAACAGCGCCTGCACGCAGTACAGCACGCCGAAGGTGGCGAAGCCGGCCATGAACAGCGCCACCACCGCACGCCGGAACGCCGGCGTGCCTTGGCGGATGTGGGGTTGTTCGACGGTGGCGGTCAGCGCAGTCGCAGGCGCCAGGGAATCACGGCAGGTTGGCGTGCCGTTGTGTTCGAGTTCCATCGCATCGAGGCCCATCACCGGGCCGCTTCATTGGAGATGCGGGAAGCTTGGACCTGTTGAACAGGTCGATCCATAACCTGTTGTGTACGGATTGATATGCAGGAAGTATCGATTCAGGAGTCAATGCCGATGCCGCGCCCGCGCCCGCGCCCGCGCCCGCGCCGAACTGTATGACGGCGGATGCCGTCCCTTCTCCCGTGTACGGGAGAAGGTGCCCCGAAGGGGCGGATGAGGGCAGCTTTGGCTCTTGGCTTTGGCCTTTGCCTTTCCAGCTAGAAGCTTCCCCTCACCCCAACCCCTCTCCCGCTCGCGGGAGAGGGGCTTAAGCAAAGGCATGAGCAAGATTCAGCAATCACAGCCCTGCCAGCCCGGCTGCTTGCTGGTCTGGCCAATGCCGGGGTTGAAGGTGTTGCTCGGGTCGAGCTGCCGGTAGAACTGCGCCAGCGCCGGCTTGGCCGGATACAGGTGGCCGACGTTGTGTTCGGCCGGGTACTCGGCGCCGCGTTCGTCGAGCAGCTTCCACATCGCGTGCTCGATGGCCACCGGGTCCTCGCCCTTGCGGGCGATGTAATCCTGGTGGAACACGTGGCACAGGAAGTGGCCGTAATACAGCTTGTGCAGCAGGCGCGCGTCCAGCTCGGCCGGCAGCTGCTCGAACCAGTCGCGGTCATCGCGGCGCAGGGCGATGTCCAGCGCGACGATGTCCTGCACCTGCGTGCGATGCACCTCGCGGTAGCGCACGGCGGCGCCGGCCACCGCGAAGCGGTGCAGGAACGCCTTGCGCCCCTCCTCCGGCGTGCAGTGGAAATACCCCCCTTCGTGGGTGGCGAAGAATCGGTTCAACCAGGCCTCGGTCGCTGCCGCATCCTGCGCCGATACCTTCAGCAGCAGGTGATGTTCATAGCGCTGGCGGAACTCGCCCATGCGCGCCGGCAGGTGCGAGGGCAACAGGCCGGTCACCGCCTGCAGCACGCGGTCGGTGACGCCGCGCAGGCCGATCCGTTCGAACCAGCCATCGACCCGGCTCTTCAGCGCGAACGCCGCCGGCACCCGCGCGGTGCCGAGCGTGTCGATCAGCAGGAAAGTGTCCTTGCCGTAGCGCTCGCCGATGTCATACGCCACCCGGTGGATGTATTCGCCGCTGATCGGCAGCCGCTCGAAGCCGGTCAGCAGGTGGCGCCGGATCCCGGTCAGGCTTTCCGTCTGGTTGCTGCCGATGTAGAACACCTCGGCCGCCTCCCGGGCAAAGGTATCCAGGCGCACCGCGAACACCGCCAGCTTGCCGGCCGAACCGGCGGCTTCGTAATGCCGGCTGGCATCGGCGTTGAAACGCGCCGGCGTGCCTGCATCCACCTGCCGCACCTGTTCCGCATAGCGCGGATCGGAAGCGGCGCGGCCGGAATCCAGCTGCACGTCCGCGGCACTGTAATCACCTGCCTGCACGCGCCGCAGGATCTCCTCCGGGGTATCGCCCAAGGCGATGCCCAGGTGATTGACCAGCTGCAGTTCGCCGGCCGCGCTCACCTGCGCGAACAACGCCATCTCGGTATAGGCCGGCCCTCGCCGCACCAGCGCCCCCCCGGAGTTGTTGCAGACACCGCCCAGCACCGAGGCTCCGATGCACGACGAGCCGATCACCGAATGCGGCTCACGGCCGAGCGGTGCCAAGGCCTGCTCCAGCCGGTCCAGCGTCGCACCGGGCAGGCACAGCACCTGGCGACCACCGTCGAGCAGTTGCACGCCGGTCAGCCGCAGCGTGCTGATCAATACGACCGGCCGGCCGTAGTCGTCGCCATCCGGCGTGGAGCCGCCGGTCAGGCCGGTGTTGGCCGCTTGCAGGATGACCGCCGCCCCGCCCTGCACCGCCGCCTGCAAGGCGCGCCACATTTCCAGCAGCGTGCCGGGGCGCACTACCGCCAGCACCGGGCCATCGCCGAAGCGGTAGCCCTTGCGGAAGCGACGCGTGGCCTTGTCGCCGGTCAGCACGTGGCCATTGCCCACCGCCGCACGCAGCTGCGCCAGCAAGGTGTCGTGCCTGCTCATGCCAGGTTGACCAGCGAATCGCGGCTGATGTCGGCGATGCGGCGCGCGCCGGTCAGCGTCATCGCCACACGCATCTCCTTGGCGATCAGGTCCAGCAGGTTGGCCACACCGGCCTCGCCCTGCGCGGCCAATGCATACACGAAGGCACGGCCCAGCAGCACGCTGTCGGCACCCAGCGCGAGCATGCGCACCACGTCCAGGCCAGTGCGGATGCCCGAGTCGGCCAGGATCTTCAGCTCGCCCTGCACCGCATCGGCAATCGCCGGCAGCGCGCGCGCGGTGGACAGCACGCCATCAAGCTGGCGACCACCGTGGTTGGACACCACGATGCCGTCGGCGCCGAAGCGCACGGCATCACGCGCATCGTCCGGATCGAGGATGCCCTTGATCACCATCGGCCCCTTCCAGAACTCGCGGATCCACTCCAGGTCCTTCCACGAGATAGAGGGGTCGAAATTGTTGCCCAGCCAACCGATGTAGTCGGCCAGCCCGGTCGGGTGACCACGATAGGCGGAGATGTTGCCCAGGTCGTGCGGACGACCGAACAAGCCCACGTCCCACGCCCAGCGGGGATGGGTCATGGCCTGGCCGATGCGGCGGAAGCCGGCGTTCGGCCCGCTCATGCCCGAATGCGCATCGCGGTAGCGCGCACCGGGCACCGGCATGTCGACGGTGAACACCAGCGTGGTCACCCCGGCCGCCTGCGCGCGCTCCAGCGCGTTGCGCATGAAACCACGGTCGCGCAACACGTACAGCTGGAACCACATCGGCCGCTTGATCGCCGGCGCCACTTCCTCGATCGGGCACACCGACACCGTCGACAGCGTGAACGGAATGCCGCGGCTGTCCGCCGCACGCGCGGCCTGCACCTCACCGCGGCGCGCATACATGCCGGTCAGGCCGACCGGTGCCAGCGCAACCGGCATTGCCAGTATCTCGCCGAACAACTCGGTTTCCAGGCTGAGCTCGGACATGTCGCGCAGGATGCGCTGGCGCAGCGCGATGTCGGACAGATCGGAAACATTACGTTTGAGCGTGTGTTCGGCATACGCGCCGCCATCGATGTAGTGGAACAGGAACGGCGGCAGGCGACGCTGCGCGGCCGCACGGTAATCGGTGGAGGCGGAGATGATCATGGGGTCAACCGTGGGGGGAAGGCAGGCGCGAGGCGCGTGCACGCCGCGCCTCGTTCTCATCGAGCGTGCGCAGCGTGGTGTGCACGAAGGCGAGGTGGGCATGCGCGGCGGCGCGCGCGCGTTCGGGATCGCCGGCCAGCACCGCGTCCATCATCTCGCGGTGCTGGTCGGACAGTGGCGAAAACGTGGTCGCCGAGGTGTAGAGCTTCTCGCGGCTCTGCGAGATGTTGGTCTGCAGCAGCTCGAACAGGCCGCGCATCACCTGCAGCAGCACCAGGTTGTGCGAGGCCTCGGCGATGGACAGGTGGAAGGCCGCATCGGCCTGCGCCTCGCCGGCCGGGTCGTCCTTGCCGTGCGCGTCCATCATCGTCTGGAAGGCCTGCGTGATGCGTACGCGGTCATCGTCGGTCGCGCGCAATGCGGCATGCCAGGCGGTGGCGCCTTCCAGTGCATGGCGGATCTCCAGCACGTCGAAGCGGTACTCCGGGTCACCCTGGAACAGCGGCAGGTAAGGGCCCAGTGGCTCATCCAGTGCCTGCCGCGCACGCGCGGCCGGCTCGGCGACGAAGGTGCCGCCGCCCACCCGCGCCACCAGCAGGCCCTGGCTGCCCAGCTGGGCGATGGCCTCGCGCAGGGCCGTGCGCGACACCCCCAGCTGCACTGCCAGGGTGCGCTCGGCGGGCAGCCGGTCGCCCGGCTGCAGCTGTTGTTCGTCCACCAGCGCGCGCAGCTGCGCGGCCACCTTGTCGGAGATGCGTTGAGTGCTCATGTCGACATTGTGGCCCGAAGCCCATGGGCGGTGGCTGGCAGGCTGTCCATGGCTCAGGGAATCATCCAGGTCAGCCAGTACGCCTGCGCGGTGGTGATCAGGCCGACCATCACGGTGAAGATCAGGCTGTGCTTGACCGTGAAACGGAACAGGTCCGATTCCTTGCCGGCCAGGCCCACCGCCGCACAGGCAATGGCGATGGACTGCGGCGAGATCATCTTGCCGGTGACGCCACCGGTGGTATTGGCCGCCACCAGCAGCACTTCGGACACGCCGATCTGCTGCGCGGTGGTGGCCTGCAGCGCCGAGAACAGGGCGTTGGACGAGGTATCCGAGCCGGTCAGGAACACGCCCAGCCAACCCAGGAACGGCGAGAAGAAGGTGAACGCATCGCCGGTATGGGCCAGAGCCAGTGCCAGCGTTGCCGACAGTCCCGAATAGTTGGCGATGAAGGCGAACGCCAGCACCATGCCGATCGAATAGATCGGCGTCTTCAGTTCGTTGACGGTTTCGCCGAAGGTGCGCACTGCCGCGCGCAGCGGCATGCGCAGGTAGACGATGGCGATCACCGCGGCCAGCATGATCGCGGTGCCGGTGGCCGAGAGCACGTCGAACTTGTAGACGGCCTCGTACGCCGTGGGCGTGGGAACAATCGGCGGCATCTTCTGCACCAGCTGGTCCAGGCCCGGCACCGGCAGTTTCAGCACCCAGCCCTGCAGCGGGCCGCCGGCGGCAAACAGCGCCTTGAACGGCTTGATGCTCCACAGCGTGACCATCGCGGTCAGGATCAGGAACGGCGACCACGCCTTGGCAATCTGCCGGGCGCTGTAGGCCGGCGCGTCCAGCGCCTGCGCAGCCGCCGCCGCACTGGCTTCGGTCTCGAAGCGGAAGATGCGCTTGGGCTGCCAACGGCGCAGGAACAGCGTCAGGCACACCAGCGATGCGAGCGAGGCGGTGATGTCCGGCAGTTCCGGGCCGATGAAGTTGGAGGTCAGGTACTGCGCGATGGCGAACGAGCCACCGGCCACCAGCACTGCCGGCCAGGTTTCCTTGACGCCGCGCCAGCCATCCATGATGGCCATGATCCAGAACAGCACGATGATGGTCAGGAACGGCAACTGCCGGCCGGCCATCTGCCCGATCTCGAAGGCGTCCAGCCCGGTGACCTGGCCGGCGACGATGATCGGGATGCCCATCGCACCGAACGCCACCGGCGCGGTGTTGACGATCAGGCACAGGCCAGCGGCATACAGCGGTTTGAAGCCCAGCCCGACCAGCAAGGCCGCGGTGATCGCCACCGGTGCACCGAAGCCGGCCGCGCCTTCCAGGAACGCGCCGAAGGCAAAGCCCACCATCAGCATCTGCAGGCGCTGGTCCTCGGTCACCGACAGGATCGAGGCGCGGATGATGTCGAACTGGCCGGTCTTGACCGACACCTTGTACAGGAACACCGCGCCGATGATGATCCACGCGATCGGCCACAGGCCGTAGATGAAGCCATAGCCGGCCGCGCCCAGTGCCTGCGCCACCGGCATCCGGTAGAACAGCAGCGCCACCGCCAGCGCGATGGTCACGGTGATCGTGCCGGCCAACCAGCCCTTCATCCGCAGCACGGCCAGGGCCAGGAAGAAGAAGGCGATCGGCAACAGCGCGATCAGGCTGGACAGCCACAGGTTGCCAGCGGGGTCGTAGAGTTGTTCCCAGGGCTGCATGCAGGTTCTCGACAGAGGCGGAAGCGGCCACCCGCAGGTGGAGTGCCGTGGTCGCATTATTGGTATTACCAATAATAAAATGATCAGACCAACGAAGCGCGATTGAATCGCTGTTTCCGCGAAGATCCTATTAGACCATAGGGTTACTACGGGTTATTGGTAATACCAATAACCCGCCGCGACCGGAACGTCATCCACGAAAAAGCCGGCGACGTTTCCGTGCCGGCTTCGTGCCTCCCAGGTGTTACCCGCCCGCGCTAGAGCCGCAGCCACTCCAGGCCTTCGCCCCGCCGCCAGTACACCGCCACCGCCTTGCCGTAGACCTTGTCGGCGTCCACCAGGCCGAAGAAGCGCCCATCGAAGCTGTTGCCGCGATGGTCGCCCAGCACCAGCAACTTGCCCTGCGGGATGGTGATGCCGGTGATGTCCGGGCCACCGCCGTCGGCCAGGTCCAGCCGTACAGCCTTGTCGCCGAACAGTTCCTCGGCGACCTGCCGCTGCAACGGCTGCCCGTTGATGTGCAGGTAGCCTCCGTGCAGTTCCACCCGGTCGCCGGCCACGGCCACCACCCGCTTGACCAGGCGCGTGCCGTCGGCCGGCGAGTCGAACACCGCCACGTCGCCACGCCGGGGCTGCCCGGTCGCCAGCACCTGCAGCTCGGTGAAGGGCAGGCGCAACCCGTAGGCGCGCATGTCCACCGCGACCCGGTCACCCGGCTGCAGGGTCGGCTGCATCGATCCACTGGGCACCTGGTAGTGGTTGGCCAGGCTGTCGCGGGCGGCGCCCATCAGCACCAGCATCACCGCCAACGGCAATGCCTCGCGACGCAGCCAGGCCAAGGCCGGGTGGGGTTTGCACGCGACGGTCGTCTCGTTCATGGCACGTTCCTGAGGGAAGACAAGGCAGTGGACTGGCAGGAAGGAGCGAAGTTCCCGGGCAGGAGTGGCCTTGGCCGGCAGACTGATGGCCACTGGCGCCCCGCGATGTCCGGGCATTTCGACGCAGCATTGTCACCGGCTTCGCGGCCGAGGCCGCTCCTGCGGCGATGGCAGCGCTACGCAATCTTTACGCGCACACCCCTGCTCCGACGTAGCGGTGTTACCTGCCCGGCGCGCATCGTGTCACCACCGCGCCAAACGGCGCTCCGCAAAGGTGTCACATGAGCATCCTGTTGATCCGGCAAGCACCGCAGGGCGTGCCGCCGGCGCCGCTTCCGGCCCGCATCGGTGGCCACGCACTGCACTGCCGCGACGGCGATTCACTGCCGGCCCTGCTCGACGGCCTGCACCAAGCGCGGGACACACGGCCCGCGTGGGTGCTGATCGAAACCGCCGTGGCGGGCGCGCCGCAATGGGACCAGCACGGCCAGGCCCTGCTGGCGGCACTGGAGGCACTGCCCGTGCCCTACATCGAAATGGTGCGCAACGATGCCGATGCGCTCGACGCGCACCTGCACCCGCAGCACGCACCGGCAGTGGTGGTCTGCACCGCGCAACGCGACCAGGCCTGCCAACTGTCGTTGGCCATCGCCGCGCGGCGCCTGCAGGCAATGGAGGCCTGAGCCATGTCGATCAACATCGTGCGCGGCCCCCAAGGCAGCGGGGCGCTGCAACGCGCCGCCGCGCCGCTGCCGGAGGCGGTGATGCACTCGCTGGTGCAGCGCGCCCTGGACAGCGGCACCAGCATCGCCGTGCGTGACTGCCGCTGCGAACAGGAACTGCTGGAAGCGTTGTGCGTGGCCGACCACAGCCCCGGCGAGGTCACCCTGCTCGCGCCCGGCGCCTGCGTGCGCAGCGCCCGCCTGCAGCGGCTGCTGCCGCGCCTGCACACCACCTACATCGAAGTGCATGACGACGACGGCCAGGAACCGCGCCTGCCTGCCGCGGACGGCCACCGTCTCGGCGTGGCACAGGGCTTCCGCGCGCAGAGCTACGTGCTGGCGCTGGAGATGGCGCTGGAGCACCTGGGCTGCAACGAAGTGGGCAACCGCGTGCATGTGGGCACGTGAGATACGCCTGTATAGGAGCGGCCTTGGCCGCGAGGCCGTTGAGGCAGAACGCCGTTCCTGCAGATTGCAACTGCAGACGTCTTGCATACATCGCCAGCGCCAGCTTCGCGGCCGAGGCCGCTCCTACGCAGTTGGCCGGATATCGCCGATGGACATCATCAATCTGCATCACGAACACCAATACGTGGCCGGCTACGAAATCTACGTGGACGGCCACCCGTTCTGGTGGGGCCATCTTGCCGTCCGCATCGGTGATGCGGACCCGCTGCTGCAGGACCCGCAGGCGCTGCTGGATCGGCTGTGTGCGATGGCCGCGCAGCGCCACGATGTGGCCGCCTCGCAGGTGCGGCTGAAGATGGTCAGCCGGTTGTAGATTGCTGCCGCAGGAGCGGCCTCGGCCGCGAAGCTGACGAGCCGGAACGACGTCATGGCGGATGCAGTTGCAGATTTCATGCAGGCTTCGCCATTACCAGCTTCGCGGCCGAGGCCGCTCCTACAACAACGCTGGATACACGAACGGCAGGGTTTCCCCTGCCGTTCGTCGTTTCAATCAAACCACTGTGATGCCGCGATTACTTCAGGCCGCGGTTGTGCAGCAGCGGCTCCACGCTCGGGTCCTTGCCGCGGAAGTCGCGGTAGGCCGTGGCCAGGTCGCGGGTGTTGCCGATGGACAGGATCTTGTCGCGGAACACCTGGCCGTTCTCACGGGTCAGGCCACCGTTCTCCTTGAACCACTCGAAGGCGTCATGGTCGATCATCTCCGCCCAGAAGTAGGCGTAGTAACCGGCCGAGTAACCGCCACCCCAGATGTGGTCGAAGTAGCTGCTGCGGTAACGCGGCGGCACCTGCGCCAGGTCCACCTTGTAACGCTTGAGCGCATCGGCCTCGAACGTGTCCACGTCCTGCTGCGGGGCATCGGCCGCCTGCGTGTGCCAGGCCAGGTCCAGCAGCGCCGCCGACAGGTATTCGGTGGTCATGTAGCCCTGGTTGAAGGTCTTGGCCTTGGCGATCTTGTCCACCAGCGCCTGCGGCATCGCTTCCTTGCTCTGGTAGTGCTTGGCGTAGTTGGCGAACACCTTCGGGTCCGACGCCCAGTGCTCGTTGAACTGCGAGGGGAACTCGACGAAGTCGCGCGGCACCGCGGTGCCGGCCACGCTCGGGTACTTGGTGTTGGAGAACATGCCATGCAGGGCGTGGCCGAACTCGTGGAACATCGTGGTCACGTCGTCCCAGCTCAGCAGCGCCGGCTGGCCGGCGGCGGGCTTGGTGAAGTTGCACACGTTGTAGACCACCGGCTTGCTGCCGGTCAGCCCGTTCTGCTCGACGAACACGTCCATCCACGCGCCGCCGGACTTGCTGTCACGCTTGAAGTAATCGGCGTAGAACAGCGCCAGCGGCTTGCCGTCGGCGTCGCTGACCTCGAACACGCGCACGTCCGGGTTGTACACCGGCAGGTCCTTGCGCTCCTTGAAGGTCAGGCCATACAGCTGGTTGGCGGCATAGAAGACGCCGTTCTGCAGCACGTTGTCCAGCTCGAAGTACGGCTTGATCTGCGACTCGTCCAGGTCGTACTTGGCCTTGCGCACCTGCTCGGCGTAGAAGTCCCAGTCCGAGGCGGCGGCCTTGAAGCCACCCTTCTGCGCGTCGATCACCTGCTGGATCTCGGCCAGTTCACCCCGCGCCTTGGCGGTGGCCGCCGGCACGGTGTCGGTCAGCAGCTTCAGCGCGTTGGCCGGGTTCTGCGCCATCTGGTCGGTCAGGTTGTAGGCGGCGTAGTTCGGGAAGCCAAGCAGCTTGGCCTTGGCCGCGCGCAGCTGGGCCAGGCGCTGGATGATGCGGCGGGTGTCGTTGGCGTCACCGTGCTCGGTGCGGGTCTCGGAGGCTTCCAGCACCTTGGCGCGCACGTCGCGGTCCTGCAGCGACATCAACGCCGGCTGCTGGGTGGTGTTCTGCAGGCTCAGCACCCACTTGCCGTCGAGCTTGCGCTCCTTGGCGGTACCTTCGGCGGCGGCGATGTCGGCCTCGGAGAGGCCGGCCAGCTGCGCCTTGTCATCCAGGGTCACCGCGCCGGCGGCGGTGGCCGCCACCAGCTTGTTGTGGAAGTCGTTGGAAAGCGTGGCTTCCTCGGCGTTGTACTGCTTCAGGGTTTCCTTGTCGGCGTCGTTGAGTTCGGCGCCGGCCTTGACGAAGCCCTTGTAGGTCTCCTCGACCACGCGCAGCTGCTCGGCGTCGAGCCCGGCGCTGGCGCGTGCGTCATAGACCGCCTTCACGCGCGCGAAGAGCTTGGCATCGAGATAGATGGCATCGCTGTGCGCGGCCAGCTTCGGCACCACGTCTTCCTGGATCTTCTGGCGCTCGGGGTTGGTATCGGCCTGCACCACGCTGAAGAACACACGGCTGACGCGGTCCAGGATTTCACCGGACTGCTCCATTGGCAGCAGCGTGTTGTCGAAGGTGGCCGGCTGGGTGTTGTCGGTGATCTGCTTGATCTGCGCCAGGTGCTGGCGCATGCCTTCCTCGAAGGCCGGCAGGTAGTCACTGTCCTTGATCTTGTCGAACGCCGGGGCCTGGAATGGCAGGCTGCTGGCGGTCATGAACGGGTTGGTCGAGGCGTCGGCCGGCTGGCCGGCCTGGGCGGGGGCGTTGGCGCTCACGGGGGTGGTGGACTCCTTGCCGGAACAGGCCGCCAGCGCAAGGCTGATGGCAGCGGCCAGAACTACGGTACGCGACATGAAACGGCTCCTTGGGAACGGGCTTCGAACAGCCCATCACCCTACTCCGATCACCGGTTTCCAGCATGTGCCGATGGTGGCGCCTTGGGCCTGACCGGCCCCGTCGCGCGGCCGCTCAGGTAGTGCCGCGGTTGCGGCCCCGCCACGGCCGGTACCACGCGCGGATGGCCGCCATGTCGGCCACGTCGTCACCGCTGGTGTGGAACGGCGGGCCGAAGCCGATCACCCGTTCGGTGTAGTGGAAATAGGCCGGGATCACCGGCACCTGGGCGGTGCGCGCGATGCGCAGGAAACCGGTCTTCCACTCCTTGACCGGCTTGCGCGTGCCTTCCGGGGCCAGCGCGAACCAGATCCGGTCGCTGCCCTGGATCATCGCCACCGCCTGCCCGACCGTGCCCTGCGGCGAGCTGCGGTCCAGCGGCACCACGCCCAGTCCGCGCAGCACGCTGCCCAGCGGCCACCAGAACAGCTTGTCCTTGCCCAGGATGCGCGCTTCCACGCCCAGCGCCATCTTGGCCGCCAGCCCCCACAGCCCGTCCCAGTTGGAGGTATGCGGCGCGGCGATCACCACCGCCTTGGACAGGTCCGGGATCGGGCCGCGGATGCGCCAGCCGCCCAGGCGCAGCACGGTGCGCCCCAGCCAACGGACGAACGCATTGGGTTTGACCCTGGGCACATTGGATGGAATGACGGGCACCACGGGCTCGGAATGGCTCAAGTACTACTCCCAATTGCGGGTTGAACGGCCGCGCTTGACCTGGGCGCGTTCCTTTTTCTGGTCCAGCCGGCGCAGCTTGGAACCGTAGGTGGGCTTGGTCGCCACCCGCGCCTTGGGCACCGACAGGCTGGTCTGGATGAAGGCCACCAGCCGCTCTCGGGCATCCTGGCGGTTGCGGTCCTGGGTGCGGAAGCGCTGGGCGTCGATCACCAGCACGCCCTCGCCGGTCATGCGGCGGTCGCGGCGTGCCAGCAGGCGCTGCCGCAACGGCTCGGGCAGCGAGGGCGAGCCGGCCACGTCGAAGCGCAGTTCCACCGCGGTGGATACCTTGTTCACGTTCTGCCCGCCGGCCCCGCTGGCGCGCACGAAGCGTTCGACGATCTCCGTTTCCGGTATCGCCAGCTGCGCCGAGATTTCGATCAGGCCTGTCCCCATCGGCGCATTGTAAGCAGCCGACCCATGCCGGGCCATGCTCGGCGGGCGTGCTCGGCGGAAGTTCCTATCCAACCCTCCCCTTGGCGGCGCCAAAGGGACAGCGGAACGCAGCATCACGATGCGCTTTCCCGTCCAGCGAACCCTCTCCCTGCACGGCAGGGGAAGGCTGGGCAGGGGCCGGCACAGGCAGCCCGGAGAGAACTCAGCGCGCCTGCGCCGGATCCCACTCCCGCGCTTCCCAACGCCGCCAGGCGCGGTAATGGTGGATGGCGAAGCCGGCGAACGACGGCTCCTTGCGCAAGGCACGCTCCACCTTGGCCACTTCCTGCTCGAACACCTTCGGCCCTTCCTCGTCGAAGGTGATCTTGTCGATCTCGTTCGGCGACACCTCCAGCCCGATCACCACCTTCCTGCCCACCTGGTTGGCATAGGCGATCTCGCTGGCCGCATGCGAAAGAATGCTGTCACTGCCTTCGGCCTTGTCGCGATAGTCCATCAGCGCGACGTAGTCATACAGATCGATGGTGTGTTCGCTGACCGGGCGGCGCCTGCCCTTCCACTCCAGCTCGATGCCATCGAGCCAGAACGGTATCGCCGGCCCCACGCTCAAGGTCGCGCCATGCGCATGCTTGATCTGCATCAACGCATCGCTCATGTCCAGGAAGCCGGCGAGCAGGCCCTCGCGGGTGTCCTCGTCCCATGCATCCAGGATGTGCGGCTCGATGTCCAGGTTGGCGCCGTCGAAGCGCGCCGTCTCCGGCACGCTGGCGTTGTACTCGACCACCCGCAGGAACATCGCCTCGGCCTGCGCGCGATGCGATGGCAGCACGTAGTTCTCGGTGTTCAGGTAGGCCGAACCGAGCAGCGCGTAGACCTTCATGCCCTGCGCATGCATGCGCTCGATGAAGGCACGGTACAGCTGCGGCTGCTCCACGATCAGGTTGCGGCCCTGGTAGGCATCGGCATACAGGTACAGCGTGTCGACATGCCGGGGCTTGAGGTAGGCGATGGCCTCCTCGGCCACGCCCGGATCCTCGACCAGCGCATACGACTCCGCTTCCCAGGTCCAGAACGCGCGGCTGGCGGGGCTTGCCGCCGTGGCCGGCAGCGCGCACATCAACCAGACCAGGCCACCGGCCCACAGCGACCTCATGGCGCGCTCCCGCCGGCGGTGGCGGCACCGGCCTCCACCGGCAGGTGGTAGCGGCCGATGCCGACCGGCTTGCCGTTGTCCGGGTCGGACGGGAACACCGACACGAAGCAGCGGCCGGCGCATGCCTGCGGATAGGGCAGCAGCAGCTGCACCTGCTGTTTGCCACCCACCGGCAGCTGCACGGCGCTGCCGTACACCTCCTTCAACTCGCGGCCATCCTCGGTCGCCAGCACGGCCAGCGGCACGAACGGCTTGCTCGGGACCGCGTCGCCATTGCTGAACACCGCCGTCAGCTGCACGCCCTCGCCGATGCGCGCCACCTGCGCGGACTCCATGCCCACGCCGTGCGCGGTCGGTGCGACCACCGCCAGGGCATCCGGCCGTGCCGGTGCCTGGTACGCCACCAGCGGCGCGTTGGCACCGTCCGGGGTCAATGCCCGCCGCTGCATGAAGATCGCATTGGCCTGCACGTAATGCGCCCGTCGCGCGGCCACCCAGTCACGCACCGCGGGATCGTCGGCTTCGGCCAGGTGCATGCCGTCCTGCAGCTCGTACAGTTTGCCCTCGCGCAGCCACCAGCGTTCGGCCAGGTACTCCGGCGCGCTGGTCTTGGTCTGCTGCAGCGGCAGCGCATGGATGTTGCGGAAGCTCTCGGCCATGTCCAGGCCGGTGCCCAGCCACGGCGTCCGCGCCGGGCGTTGCAGGCCGTAGGTATTGGACAGCAGCGCCACCAGCGACGGCGTCACGTCCAGCTGCGAGGACACCGCGCGCACGCGTCGCGGCTGCTTGAGCAGGGGCGAGAAGATGATCAGCGGCACGTGGTAGCGGTCCACGTGCTCGCCCATCGGGATCTCCGGCAGGCGATGGTCGCCGGTCACCACGAAGATGGTGTTGGCGTACCACGGTGCACTGGCCACGCTGTCGAAGTAACGGCGCAGCTGGTCATCGGTGTACAGGATGGTGCTGTACTCCGCGGCGTTGGCGCGGTACGCCGGCAGTTGCGCGGCGGGCACCTGCAACGCCTGCAGGCGCTGTTCCAGCCGCGCGCGGTAGACCTCCTGGCCGGGGAACGCGTAGCTGGTGTGCATCGAGATGGTCTGGATCGCCGCCAGGAACGGGGCCTGCAGGCGGTTGCTGTCGGCCAGCACGCGCGAGACCAGCTCCTTGTCCGGATAGCCCCAGGCACTGAAGGGGTTGCGCTGGTAGCCGTCGCCGAAGGAGTTCATGTCCACCAGCTGCTGGACCTGCTGCAGCTGCATGTATCCCTTCTCGTCGTCGAAGGCGGTGTCGGTGCCGTTGTAGAAGGCGGTGTGGTAGCCCTGCTGGCCGAGCACGCTGAACAACCCCGGATGCGCCGGCATGCCGGTCCCCAGCGCGGTGAAGCCCTGCTCGGCGAACGGTGCCGAGCCGAACAACGTCGGCAGGACGCCGAAGGTCCGGCCCTGGTTGGCCAGGAAGTTGTCGAAGTACAGGCTGCGCGCGGCCAGTTCGTCGAGGAACGGCGTGAAGCTGCCCAACGATGCCTGCGGCCCGGAGAACGAACGCCCCAGGCCCTCGACCACGATCACCACCACGTTCGGCCGGCTGCCGTCGCGGGTCGGCGAGAAGTAGTCGCCCAGCGTGTCGGGGGTCGACTCCTGGCGCAGGAACGGGTACTGCGGATCCAGCGCCGGCAACTGCGTGGCTGCGGCCACCGGCGGCGGCGAAACGATGCCTGCGCCGTCCCGGCGCCAGCGCCATACATCGCCACTGAACCAGGCCAGCTTGTTACAGGCCAGGCCGCGTGCGGCATCATCGCCCAACACCTTGGCCCCGGCCGGCAGCGGCAGCAGCCATGCGGCAATGCCGGCGACCAGCAGTACCGTCGTGGCCAGCGTCGAGCCCCGCCCGTCGCGGCGATGCCAGAGCAACAGGCCCAGCCACAGCACCACCAGCGGCAGCACCAGGGCGAGCACGCCGCGCGGCTTGAGCGCTGCACCATCGGCCAGCGTGGTGCGGATTTCCGCCGTGCTGTAACCGAACAGGTCCGCGCCCAAGGGCACCTGCGCCACCTGGTAGTACTGGTCGAGCATGGCCTGCACCACCAGCAGCAATGACCACACCACCGCCAGCAGCAGCACGCGCGGCACGCGCCGGCGGATCGCCAGCACCGGCAGGCTCACCAGCAGCAGCAACGGCACCAGCCGCAGCAGCACCAGGCCGGCCTGCACCAGTGCGATGCCCGCGATGGCCCACCGCTGGTTGCCGTCCCAGCTCGCGCCCTGGAGGCCATTGAGCACCGCGCCGGCCACCAGCACCGCCTGCGCCAGCAACAGTGCCGGGAAGGCGGAGGAGAAACGCGACCACGCATTGCCGTTGTGTTCGGTCATCGTCATCACCGCGGCCCGGCTACCAGCGCGTGTACAGCGACGCGGAGACACGCTGCTCGTCGTAGCCGCCGTCGTCATCGGCATAGCCGAGCCCGATCTTGAAGCCCCAGTTCGGCGCGAAGTAGTGCTTCCATGCCACCCCGACCGCGGCGTTGCTGTCGCGCACCACGGTGCCGAAGCGGTCCATGTCGGTGCTGCGGCCGCTGCTGGCGCTGACCTCCAGGTAGTCGTCGGCATCGCCCTTGTAGTAGTTGCGCAGCAGCACGCGGTGGCTCCAGCTGCCATTGCCGACGCCGGGCACGTGCTGCAGCTTGTAGCGGCCGTACCAGTTGCCGACGTAGCGCCCCACGCCGATCCCGTAGAACTCGGTATCGCCGGAGAAGCGCAGGTGGTCCACGCTGGCCGACAGCTCCCAGCCACTGCCCACGCCCTGGAACACTTCCGCGCGCCAGGCCTGGCGCGGCAGCACCCCGCCGGAAGGGCCGTGCTGGTAACGCAGGTTGGCATAGGCGCGCGGCCACAACGGGACGTAGCCATCCAGTGCCCACGCCGTATCGCGGGTGCCGAAATGATCGGCGCGCAACAACTCCAGGCCCAGCGAGCCGCGGCTGAACTGGCGGCGCACGGTCAGGTCGGCGTCGTTCCAGCTTTCCCGGTCACCGCTGAAGCCGGTGTGGTCCCAACCCGCACTGGCGCTCCAGCGGTAGCCGGCGACGATCACGTCCGGGTTGGACAGGCGCGGCAACAGGCTCTGCTGCAGGCCGGCGATCTCGCCGGGATCGGCGCCCAGGCCGGCGGCGGCATCGAAGTCGGCGCGCGCCGCTTCGCGCTGCCCGGCATCGCGCAGGGCGCGCCCGCGGGCGATGCGCGCGGCCGGGTCCTGCGGTGCCAGTTCCACCCAATGGGAATAGGCGTCGGCGGCCGGTTGCGGACGGTCGCTCCAGCGGTACACGTCACCCAGCGCCGACCACGCGTCGGCATAGGTCGGACTCTTTTCCACCACCGCGCGCAGGTCGTTCTCCGCCGCCGCATACTGGCCGTCCCACGCGTAGGTGCGCCCACGTGCCAGCAACAGGTCGCCATTGCCGGGGTGCTCGACCAGCAGGGCCGTGTAGCGCGCCAGGGCCTCGGTACGCTGCCCGCCGGTGGCCAGTGCCTGCACCTGGCGCATCTGCACGGTGAGCGCGTCCGGCTCGGCATCCTGCGCCATCGCGGCGGCACTGCAGCTGGCCAGCACCAGCAGCAGCGCCACGTGCAGCGTGCGGGGAGTGGAAGGCGGTTGCATGGCCAATGAATCGCTCCTGGTCTTCATGGTAGGTGGCTCCCCTCCGGCGCATGCGGTTGGCTCGCCGGCTCGGCACCGGCCGCGTTCTGCTGCCAGGAACCATCGCGGCTGACATGTCCCCAGCTGTGGCGCCGGCGCCGACTGAACAACCAGCGCATGGTGCCGACGAAGCGCCAGCAGGAATTGATCTGGCGGTAGCCGAAGTTCTCCAGCACCGCGACGACGAACATCCGCAGCTGCTGCAGTGGCCGCTTGTACAGGCCGAAGGACAGCTCCTCCAGCAGCATCGCGTTGACCGAGAGCAGGATGCCCATGCCCACCGCGGCGGCCAGGAACACCAGGAACACATCCAGCGGCACCAGCCCCACCAGTGCCAGCACGATCATCGAGGCATAGCCGATCACCTCGATCACCGGGCCCAGGAACTCGAACACCAGCATGAACGGGAACGCCACCCATCCGGCCGCGCCACCGTGGCGGCTGAACATCAGCCGGATGTTCGACCACAGGCTCTCGGCCAGGCCGCGTTGCCAGCGCACGCGCTGGTTGCGCAGCGAGGCCAGGTCGGTCGGTGCCTCGGTCCAGCACACCGGGTCGGGCACGAACACGATGCGGTAGTCGCGCTGTTCTTCGCGCAGGTTGCGATGCAGGCGGATCACCAGATCCATGTCCTCGCCCACGGTATCGGTGCGATAGCCACCGATGGCGATCACCCGTTCCTTGTAGAACACCCCGAACGCGCCGGAGATGATCAGCAGGGCGTTCATCGGCGACCAGCCCATGCGCCCGAACAGGAACGCGCGCAGGTACTCCACCAGCTGGAAGCTGGGCAGCAGGCGGCGGGGCAGGCCGACTTCGGACAACATGCCGTCCTTGACCGTGCAGCCGTTGAGCACGCGCACCACGCCACCGCTGGCCATCACCCGGCGGTCCTCCAGGAACGGGCGCACCACCCGCGAGAGGCTTTCCGGCTGCAGGATGCTGTCGGCGTCGATCACGCAGAACAGCGGGTAGCGCACGCAGTTGATCCCGGCGTTGATCGCATCGGCCTTGCCGCCGTTGGCCTTGTCGACCATGCGCACGCGCGGGTAGCGGGCCGAGGCATAGACGCCCTTGACCAGCTCGGTGTGCAGCCGCGCGCGATAGGCCTCCGGCACCAGTACCAGGCCGAAGGCCTCGATCAATGCCTCGCGGGTGCGGTCGCTGGAACCGTCGTTGACCACCACGATCTCGAAGTCGGGGTAGCTGGTCTTGAGCAGCGAACGCACCGAGGACACCACCGAGGTTTCCTCGTTGTAGGCCGGCAGCACGATGCTGACCGGCGGCTGGTACTCGCGCAGCGCCGCCGGCAGGTAGTTGGCCCGGTATTCGCGCATGTAGCGCACGATCTGGTAGGCGGAGATGTAGTTGAGCACCAGGTAGGCCAGGTTGATCGCCACGAAGTAGGCGACGAACAGCCACTGCAGCGCGGCCAGCTGCTGCAGCCATGGCAACTGCTGCAGGTACTCCACGAAGGATTGCCAGTAGTTCATGTCGCCCCCCTGAGCCCGTGCTCGGACAACACCTGGTCGATGATGTCGCGGCCGAAGGCATCCCCCTGCCGCTGCTGCACCTTGCGCATGGCCTCCACGCCGTTGCCGCTCAGCGCCATCAGCGCCTGCGCCGCGCGGTAACGCACCCACCACACGCTGTCGGCCAGCAACGGCTCCAGCCGCGCGGCGTCGGCGGCCTCGCCGATGCGGCCCAGCGCGACCGCCGCATGCATGCGGACATGCCAGCGCGAGGCGGCAAGGAACCCGATCACCCGCTCGCGCTCGTGGCGGTCGTTCACCAGCTGCAGGCAGACCGAGATGATGTGGTCGTCGACGTGCCCGTCCAGCAACTGCCGGAGCACGCCGCTGGCGCGTTGCGGATCGATGTCGGCCAGGAAGCGCACCAGCTTCACCGTGGTATCGGCGTTGGCACGCAGCAATGCATTGCCGAGCTCGCGGGCGGCGCTGCCGTCCTTGTTCTCGGCCAGGATGCGTGCGACGTTGCCCGGCACCCAGTCCTCGCGCTCGGCCACCAGTGGCACGAACATCGCCATCGCGCGGGGCGGGTCCACCTGGGCCAGCGCACGCGCCGCGCACAGCGACACGATCGGGCTGCGGTCGGTCAGGAACGGCGACAGCCGGTCGAACAGGCGACGGTCGCGCAGGTGGCCCAGGGCGATGATGGTCATCGCCCGGTCGTGGTAACTGCCGCGCAGCAGCCGTGGCGAGACCTCCTCCAGCCCGACCCGCTGCCCGACCGGGATCAGGCGCCGTGCGGCCTCCTCCGGCAGTGATTCGTGCAGGGCGTTCCAGGCGTCGACGAAGCCCTGCACTTCACCCGGCTGCAGCCGCTGCACCTCCACCGGCCCCAGCAGGGCCTGCTGCAGCACCCGCGTCCAGTGCTCGCGTGCCTGCAGGTCACGTTGCTCGCGGCGCTGCGCGCGCATTCTCAGGATCACGATGAGGGTCAACAGCACGCACGCGAGCAGCAGGGTCAGCACCGCGACCCAGCCCGCGATCATCACGACAGTCGACCCCTTGGCCAGCTCTTCCATCGCCCTTCCCCCCCATTGATGCAGGGGCCTGGCTACCGTGCCTGCCCCTCCCCTGTGTCGCACCTTCAGGCAGAGCCTACGCCTAAAAATGTGATTTAAATCTCATTTTCCGTAAAATTTTCATCCAGGTGACATCTTGATCTGCTAGGCCCTTCACGCGGATTGCTGTTTTTACATTGAAAACAACAACTTGCCGAAAACACCCGGTCACACGTCCGGTCGGCCAGGCCCAGCGAGCGGCACGCCGATGCTGCACCGCAGGTATGCTCCGGGCATGCCCCGGACTCCAGGAAGGCCCATGTCTGCACATCGCACCGTCCGCTCCCGCCTCACGCCCCTGCTGCTGGCCGGCAGCCTGCTGCTGGCCGGCATCGCGCCCGCCCTGGCCACGCCACCGTCGGACAGCGACATCAACCGCCTGCTCGCCGCCTCGCGTGCGCAGAACATGCTCGACGCGATGCTGCCGCAGATGGAAGCCATGCAGCAGCAGCAGTTCGCCCAGCTCAGCGGCAACCAGCAGCTGAGCCCGGAGCAGAAGCAACGCATCCAGCGCATCCAGCAGCGCACCTCGCAGACCATGCGCGAAGCGCTGTCGTGGTCGCAGATGCGGCCGATGTACGTGGACCTGTACAAGCGTTCGTTCTCGAAGGAGGACGTGCTGGCGATGGCCGAGTTCTACGAGAGCCCGGCCGGCCAGAGCCTGCTCGACAAGACCCCGACGCTGATGCAGAACCTGATGGTCGCCATCCAGCAGAAGATGACGCCGCTGCTGGCGGACCTGGAAAAGGACCTGCAGCAGATCGTCAATGAGCCCGAGGCCAAGGGCGGGAAGTAAACGAAAGAGGAAGCAACGCCCCCCCGCCTGGTCCTGCCCTTGGCGATGCCAAGGGAGGAGGCCGGAGCGTGGCGATCGCTGTGATCGGACCGACCTGCAGGAACCGTCCCCTCCCTGCGCAGCAGGGCGGGGTGCAGTCGGGGGCAACGGCCCCCTCACCTCACGGCTGCAGCGACCACCCGAACAGGTCCATCGCCTTGCCGAACTCGCGGTCCAGCGGCGCGCTCACGTCCACCCGGCCGCCCTGCGGATGCGGGAACGCCAGCCGCTCGGCGTGCAGCAGCATGCGGTGCACGCCCTGCATGCGGAACGTGCGGTTGTGCCGCCCATCGCCGTGGCTGGTATCGCCGATCAGGTGATGGAACAGGTGCTTGAGGTGCCGGCGGATCTGGCGGAAACGCCCGGTCTGCGGCTGGCAGCGCAGCAAGGCATAGCGCGAGGTCGGGAAGCCGTTCGAGGGAATCGGCAGCTCGCCGGTCAGCAGCTTCTGGAAATGGGTGATGGCCGGCTTCTTGACCGGTTTACCCGGGCCGCCGTCCAGGTCGTGGTCGACGGTGAACGCGTCTTCGGCCGGCCAGCCCCGGCACACCGCCAGGTAATCCTTGCTCACCTCGCCACCCATCAGCGCCTTGCCCAGCGCACTGGCCGTTTCACGATCGAAGGCCAGCAGCAGGCAGCCGCTGGTGGCACGGTCCAGCCGGTGCACCAGGAAGATCGGCTTGCCCAGCTGCGCGCGCAGGCGGTCGGCGAGGAAGTCATCCTCGCCGCGGGCCAGCTTGCTGTCGTGGACCATCAGCCCAGCCGGCTTGTTCACCACCGCCAGCCATTGATCCTCGTACAACAACGGCAACGGCTCGAACACGACCTCCGCTTCGGTGGCTTCGATGGCTTCGATGGCTTCCATCGCCGCGCTCATCGCCGCAACCAGGCCGACGCCAGCGCCAGCACGCCCACGCCGCCGGTGATCCACGACCACAGCGGCACCGAGGCAAGCAGCGGGCCACCGGTCTGCAGCCCGTACAGCAGCGCCGACACCACCACCAGGCCGACGCCGGTCACCGCGGTGACCACGCGTCGCTGCATGCGGCGCAGGGTCTCGTTGAGGCTGACGATGTCCTGCGAGCGCATCGCCAGCTCGTGCTTGCCCTCGACCTGCTGGCGCAACCAACTGTGCAGCAGCGCCGGCATGTCCGGGGCCTGGGTCATGATTTCCGGCAGGCGCTTGGCCAGTTCCTTCAGCGCGCGGCGCGGGCTGTAGCGCTCGCGCAGGATGCGTTCGAGCACCGGCTTGGCGACCGCCCAGATATCCAGCTGCGGGTCGAGCTGGCGGCCCACGCCCTCGATGTTGAGCAGGGTCTTCTGCAGCAGGATCAACTGCGGCTGCAGGGTCAGCTGGTAGCGCTGCGCGGTGCGGAACAGCTTGACCAGCACCTCGGCCAGCGAGATCTGCGACAGCGGGCGGGTGAAGTACGGCTCGCACACCGCGCGCACGGCCGCTTCCAGCTCGTCGATGCGCACCGTGGCCGGCATCCATTGCGCCTGCAGGTGCAGCTCGGCGATGCGCCGGTAGTCGCGGTTGAAGATCGCCATGAAGTTCTCGGCGAGGTAGTACTGATCCTCCTCCGAAAGCTGGCCCATGATGCCGAAGTCCAGCGCGATGAAACGCGGGTTGTCGCGGCGCGCCGGGTCGATGTCGACCCAGATGTTGCCGGCGTGCGCATCGGCGTGGAAGAAGTTGTCGCGGAACACCTGCGTGTAGAACACGCGCACGCCCTTGGCCGCCAGCGCCTGGCGGTTGATGCCGGCGGTGTCCAGCGCGGCGATGTCGTCCGAGGGGATGCCCCACACCCGCTCCAGCGTGAGCGCGCGTTCGGCGGTGTGGCTCCAGATCACCTCCGGCACGTACAGGTCATCGGAGTTCTCCCAGAACCGGCGCAGCACGCTGGCATTGGCGCCTTCGCGCTGCAGGTCCAGCTCGGCGGCCAGGGTGGTCTCGATCTCGGCCACCACTTCGCGCGGGCGGATCTTGTCCGCACGCGGATGGGTGCGCTCGACCAGCGCGGCCAGCGACTTGAGCAGGGCGATGTCGCCGGCGATCTGCTGCTCGATGTCCGGGCGCAGCACCTTGACCACCACCTGGCGGCCACCGTCCAGCGTCGCGGCATGCACCTGCGCGATCGAGGCCGAGGCCAGCGGCGTGGTATCGAAGCTGGCGAATGCCTCGGTGATCGGCAGGCCCAATGCCTGCTCGACGATCTGCAGCGCGCGTTCCCCGTCGAACGGCTTGACCCGGTCCTGCAGCAGGGTCAGTTCGGCGGCCACGTCCGGCGGCACCAGGTCGCGGCGGGTGGACAGGATCTGCCCGAACTTGACGAAGATCGGCCCCAGCTCCTGCAGCGCCAGGCGCAGCCGTGCGCCGCGCGAGAGCGAGGCGATGTCGGCACTGGCGCGCGGCACGAACGGCTTGGCCAGGCGCAGCCAGCGCTCCACCGGGGTGCCATCGAGCAGCGCGTCCAGGCGGTAGCGCAGGATCACCCGGCCGATGCGGCTGGCGCGGAACATCGCGCGGGTCGCCTTCATGCGGCACCTCCCAGGCGCTGGCGCAGCCGCGCCACGCGCACGCCCAGGCGCTCGACGTCGTCGCGTATCACATCCACGTCGTCGTGGAAGGCCTCCAGCTCGGCGCGCGGCACCACGTCACGCGACTCCTCGGTGACGTATTCGGCCGCGCTTTCGGCCAGGTCCCTTGCACTGCGCCGCGCCTGCACCAGCGCCGCGCGCAGGGTCTGCGCGATCTGTACGCCCAGCACCTCGCCGAAAGCCTTGACGAAGGGCTGCTGCCAATCCGGATCGAAACGGCTGGCCAGCTGCTGCAGCCGGCGCGCCAATTCAGCATCACCGGACACCTTCACCCGCCCGGCCGGGGCGCTGTTGCCGCGCCGTGCGTTGGCCAGGAACGGCAATTGCGCCAGCACGCCGCCCAGCGTGCTGCGCACGGCCAGGTCGGCCTCCTGCGCGGGATCGACCGGGCCCACGGTCAGGCGCTGCCCGCTGACGCCGATCTGCATCGCCAGCGCCGGCGATTCCAGGGTCAGGCCGATGCGTTGCCCGTCCAGCGTGGCCAGCGCACTGCGGGTATCCGGGTCCAGGGCCAGCGCACGGTTGAGCGCCACTTCCAGCGCTCGCCCGGCCAGCGGCTTGATGACATTGAAGGGGGATGGAGACATGCCGGGCATTCTACCGAAGCAGGCAACCGGGAATGGCCGTGGTCGGGGACCGGGAACGCGGGGGCGCATGCGGCCGGCGGCGCGAGGGGCGTTTGGCTGAATGTCACCTTTCCAGACACGCCGGTGCTTTCCGCCGTGGAACGGCAACGGGCGCGGGAGCGCGCGAAACCGCCTTGCCCGTTCCTGCTCGCCCGCTCCCCGCAAGAACATTTCCTGTTCCCCCTGCCCCATTCCCTGCTTCATGCTATGCATACCCCCCACAGGCATTCGGCAGGAGCAACAGGCAATGGGCAAGACCCGGGTAGGCATCATCTTCGGCGGTCGTTCGGCCGAACACGAGGTCTCGCTGCAGTCGGCGAAGAACATCCTCGACGCGCTGGACAAGGAGCGGTTCGATGTCAGCCTGATCGGCATCGACAAGCAGGGCCATTGGCACGTCAGCGACCCGCAGCAGTTCCTGCTCAACGCCAACGACCCGGCGCGGATCGCGCTGAACCGTTCCGGCAATGCCGTGGCGGTGCTTCCGGGCCGCGAGCAGGCGCAGCTGGTGCCCAGCGACCCGGCCTCGGCGCTGCAGCAGATCGACGTGGTGTTCCCGATCGTGCACGGCACCCTGGGCGAGGATGGCTCGCTGCAGGGCCTGCTGCGCATGGCCAACCTGCCGTTCGTCGGCTCCGGCGTGCTGGGCTCGGCCGCGGCGATGGACAAGGACGTGACCAAGCGCCTGCTGCGCGACGCCGGCCTGGCCGTCGCCCCGTTTGCCTGCTTCAACCGCAGCACCGCCGCCGGCGCCGACTACGCCACGCTGGTCGCGCAGCTGGGCACGCCGCTGTTCGTCAAGCCCGCCAACCAGGGCTCGTCGGTCGGCGTGAGCAAGGTGCGCAATGCCGGGGAGTTCGCCACCGCCATGGCGCTGGCGCTGTCCTTCGACCACAAGGTGCTGGTGGAATCGGCCATCGTCGGCCGCGAGATCGAATGCGCGGTGCTCGGCAACGACCACCCCGAGGCCAGTGTCTGCGGCGAAGTGGTGGTGCACGACGACTTCTACGCCTATGACACCAAGTACATCAGCGCCAACGGCGCCGAAACGGTGATCCCGGCCGACATCAGCGACGACGCCCAGCAGCGTATCCGCCAGATCGCCATCCGTGCCTACCAGGCGCTGGAGTGCGCCGGCATGGCGCGCGTGGACGTGTTCCTCACCGAGGCCGGCGAGGTGGTCATCAACGAGATCAATACCCTGCCCGGCTTCACCCGGATCAGCATGTATCCCAAGCTGTGGGGCGCCTCCGGCCTGGATTACACCGCGCTGATCACCCGCCTGGTCGAGCTGGCGCTGGAGCGCCATGCCGCCGACAAGGCGCTGTCCAGCTCGATCACCTCCACGCCATGAACCCAGCGCCCGCCGCCGGTGACGCGCCCCGCGCGATCACCGGCGACGACCTGCCGGCACTGCTGGCGTTGAACAACGCCCACGCGCAGGAGCTGTCCTGGCAGGAGCCGGCGGCCTTCGCACGGCTGCTGCGGCAGGCGTTCTTCGCCCGCACCTGCGCCGATGCGCAGGCGCTGCTGATCGCGCTGGACCAGGACGCCGACTACGACAACCCCAACTTCGCCTGGCTGTCGGCGCGCTACCGGCGCTTCGTCTACATCGACCGCGTGGTGGTCGACGCGCGGGCGCGCGGCAAAGGGCTGGCACGGCAGCTGTACGCCGCGTTGGCCGCGCACGCACGCCTGCATGGCCATGATTGCCTGGTCTGCGAGATCAACGCCGATCCGCCCAATCCCGCTTCCGTGGCCTTCCACCAGCAGCTCGGCTTCAGGCCGGTGGGCGAAGCCCGCCTGGACAATGGCAAGACGGTAACCTGCTTCGCGTGCCCGCTCGCGTCCTGACCGGCGCCAGGCGGCAAACGCAACGGCCCGCCCGGGGACACCAGGGCGGGCCGTTGTGGTTCAAGCGGTTCAGCCCTTCTTGCGGAACAGCGAGATCACCGCAAGGATCAGGAACACCACGAACAGGATCCAGGCGATGTTGCTCGCCGCACCGGCGATGCCACTGAAGCCCAGCAACGCGGCGATGATGGCGATCACGAAGAAGACGACGGCGTAATGAAGCATGGCGACCTCCTGTATATGAAAACAGGGTCCATGCTGGACAAGACGCGGTGGTCAGACGGTGATGGAGGCGTGAGCGCCGGATGACGACCCTGCGCTTCAGCGACCGGCCGCCAGGCGGCGCAGGCCTTCGGCGATGCTCACCTGCGGGACATAGCCGAAATCGCGGCGCGCCGGTTCCATCGAATACCAATGCGGCGTGCACAGCTGTTCGGCCAGGAAGCGCGTCATCGGCGGCTCGCCGCGCAGCCGCAGCAGCGGCCACAGCCGCTCGCACACCGCGCCGATGCGGTAGGCGGTCTTGAACGAAACGGTCTTGGTCACCGGCGGTGCATCGACCGCGGCCAGCAGCTTGTTGAGCAGCACGCGCATCTCCAGCGGCTCACCGTTGGAGATGAAGTAGGCCTTGCCGGCGCAGGCCGCGCCGACCACCAGGTGATCGAAGGCATCGAAGTGCGCCTGCGCGGCGTTGTCGATGAACGTGGTATCGACCTTGTTGCTGCCGTCGCCGACGAAGCGCAACCGGCCGGCGCGGGCACGCTCGGCCAGGCGCGGCACCAACTGGTTGTCACCCGGGCCCCAGATCAGGCGCGGACGCAATGCCACGGTGGCCAGCTCGGCACCGTTGGCGGCCAGCACTTCCTGCTCGGCGAGGGTCTTGGTGGCCGCATAGGGTGCCTGGAAGTCCTCGCCGTAAGGCACTTCATCCGCACCGAGGCCTTCCACCGGATGGGTCGCGCGATGGGTCACGCTGGGCGTGGAGGTGTAGACCAGCCGGCCGATGCCATGCGCGCGGCACGCGGCCAGCACGTTGCGGGTACCGACCACGTTGGCCTGGAAATAGCTGTCATAACTGCCCCAGGCACCGGCCTTGGCGGCGTTGTGGAAGATCGCGTCAACGCCGGCGGCGGCGTGATGCACCGCATTGGCATCGGCCAGGTCACCCCGGATCTGGCCCACGCCGAGCGCCTGCAGCGCCGGGTAATGGCCGCGATTGAAGCTGAGCACCTCATGCCCGCGCTCGACCAGCCCGCGGCACAAGGCCTGGCCCAGGAACCCACCGCCACCGGTGACAAGAATCTTCATCTGTTCGATCGCCTCTGCTGCCGGCCCCTGTGCCGGCTGTTCGGGTTGCAAGTATCGCAGCAGCGGAGGGCCTGGGGTTTTGGGGATCTGGTCGGAACTGCGTTCTCCCCCTCCCCAACCCTCCCCTTGGCTAGGCCAAAGGGAGGGGGCAAGAGCGTGGCTTTCGCGATGACCTGACCGAACCGCATGACCCCCCCTCCCTTTGGCCTAGCCAAGGGGAGGGTTGGGGAGGGGTAAAGCCCGATACCGCTCCCGATGCGGAGCTGCCAGCGTCAGCCTCCACACCAGGGAAGGAAACCGCGCCATGGATCGACTGCGCGAACACGCACGCCGACTACGCAACCACCCCACCGATGCCGAACGCGCGCTCTGGCAGTTCCTGCGTCGCCGGCAACTGGCAGGTGCACGCTTCCGCAGACAGGTGCCACTGGCCGGTTACATCGTCGATTTCGTCTGCCTGGAGCGGCGGTTGGTCATCGAGCTGGATGGCGGGCACCACCTGCAGCAAGCCGGTTACGACGCACGCCGGACCGAGATGCTGGAGGCCTTGGGCTACCGCGTGCGGCGCTACTGGAATGATGCGGTGCTCACGCAGACCAGCGACGTGCTTGAGGATGTGCTGCGGGCGTTGGGTACGTAGAGCAGAAGCAGAAGCGACCCCTCCCCAACCCTCCCCTTGGCTGCGCCAAAGGGAGGGGGCGGTTCATGCGGTTCGGTCAGGTCATCGCGAAAGCCACGCTCTTGCTCTTGCTCTTGCTCTTGCTGTTGCTCTTGCTGTTGCTGTTGCTGTTGCTGTTGCTCTTGCCGTTACCCCCTCCCTTTGGCGCAGCCAAGGGGAGGGCTGGGGAGGGGTCGCGCTTTGGGGCCTTAAGCCCCCAGCTTCTCCGTCGCCCACACCGCCAGCTTCTCGCGCCCGATCTTGGCGTTATGACGGATATCGACCGGAAAACCCGGATGGCGCAGGAACGTGGCAATCCCGGCCAGCGTCTGTTGCGCCGCGGCCAGCGCACGCAGCTGCGCCTCCACCCCCACGGCATCGGCGCCCGGCAACACTTCGTAGCACAGCACCGGGACCTGGCTGCCCGGTGCGCCGACGCCGACCAGCGCAGTGCGGCGCACGCCGGCGACGGTGTTGAACACCGGCTCGACCTGCTCGGTGTACAGCGGGCCCTGCGCGGTTTCCACGCGCTGGGTCTTGCGCCCGCAGAACCACAGGCGGCCCTGCGCGTCGAACCATCCCACGTCGCCCATGCGATGCACGATGCGCTCACCGCCATCGCCGAGCACCTCGCGGATCTTCGCCGCGGCCGTGGCCTGCGGACGATTGAAGTAACTGTCGGTGGTGGTCGGGCCAACCACGGTAATCTCGCCCACTTCGCCAACCGGCAACTCGCGCACCCCGCTCCACTCCGGGATCGGCGCGTCGGTGATGGCGATGATGCGCACCTGGTTGGGCGGCACCACGCGACCCACGCAGGTACCGGCACCGGCCTCGGTGGCGCCGCGCGTGTCCTGCAGCTCGCGGCCCTCGATCACCGCCACCGGCAGGCATTCGGTGGCCCCGTACGGCGTCCAGAACTGCGCATGCTCGGGCAGCAGCGCGCGGATCCTGGCCACCGTCTCCGGTGGCACCGGCGCGCCGGCCGAGGTGGCGCGGGTGATCGTCGGCAGCGGCTGGCCGTGTTCGGCCAGCACCCGCATCAACGCCGGTGAGCCGAACAGCTGGGTCACGCCGAAGCGATTGATCGCGTCATGCAGCTTGCGCGGGTCGGCGCTGCCAGGCCGGGTCGGGTCCATGTCCGGGATCACCGAGGTCAGGCCCAGCGCCGGGTCGAACAAGGCGAACGGCGGGAAGGTCGGCAGGTCCACGCCACCGGGTTGCATGCCGAAGGCATTGCCCAGCAGCTCCACCTGGCCGACGAAATGGCGATGGCGGTACACCACGCCCTTGGGCACGCCAGTCGAGCCACTGGTGAACAGGATCGCGGCCACGTCATCGGGCGCGGTATCAACCAGCTGGCTGCCCTTGCCACTGCCGGCCGCCTCCAGCGCGGCCAGCGTGGTGCCCCCCCAGCCCCAGCGCCGGCCCACCGTGACCAGGCGCGTGGCGGACTTCGACCAGCCCAGCAGCAGGCGCGCCAGGTGCGCCAGCGGGATACCGATGAAGGCCTGCGCCTGGGCTTCGTCCAGGCATTGGCGCAACGCACGCCTGTCGATGCCCGGGTCGACCAGCACCGGCACCGCGCCGATCTTGAACAGGGCGAACATCAGCAGGAAGAACGCCGGCCCCGGGCGCACCATCACCACCGTGCGCACGCCGCGACCGATGCCATACGCGGCCAGCCCGGCACCGATCGCATCGCTGCGCGCATCCAGGCTGCGGTAATCCAGGGTCACGTCGTAGGCAGCCATGCCCCCGGGACCGGGTCGGCCCGGGCAACGGATGGCGATCTGGTCGGGGCGTTCACGCGCCAGTTCAGGCAGGCGCGCGGCGATATTGCAGTGTTTGTTCATCTTCCTATTGTCGCCGCTGAAGAAAATTCTTGCGCGCGGCCCGGCAGCGTGGAAAATTCCGTGCCTTCCCCATCACCCCGCTGCCGCCCGAAGGCCGGCTTCCCATGCCCCATCCCTGCCTGACGTGTGGTGCCTGCTGCACCCAGTACCGTGTCGCCTTCCATTGGATGGAATCGGATGAAGTCACCGAAGGCGGCGTGCCGCACCAGCTGACCCAGCGCCTGGACCCGCATCGGCTGTGCATGCAGGGCACGTACTCGGACCCGATCCGCTGCGTGGCGCTGGATTCGGAGATCGGCGTGTACTCGCGCTGCACCATCCATCCCAACCGCCCCAGCGTGTGCCGCGAGGTGGATGCCTCGTGGGAGTACGGCAAAGCCAGCTCGCAGTGCGACCGCGCGCGCATCGCGCATGGCATGGCGCCGCTGACCCTGGCGGACTGGCGCTGGCGCGATGACGCCGACAATGACGACGACCATCCCGACGACAACGGCAACAGCCCCTCCTCGCCACCGAACACGCCGGTCGCCGCCTGAGCTCCCGCCGCCGCGCTTACCCGGGGCTGCCAAGCCGGCAGCCCGCTGCAGGGCGCTTCACAGCGCGGTGTAACGCCCCCACAGTTCCTCGAACTCCTGCGCGAAGCTGCGCACCAGGTTGCGGTCGTTGGTGACCACCAGGTTCTCGTCGTTGTACGAGGTGGCGGTGCGCGTCCAGTTGAAGCTGCCGTTGGCCAGCAGCTTGCCGTCGAACAGCGCGAACTTGTGGTGCATGTGGTACTGGGTGTGGTCCACGTGCACCGCGATGCCGGCCTCGTGCAGGCGACGGATGTCGCTGCCATCGTCGTAGAGCTTGTCGTTGTCGCTGACGATGCGCACCTGCACGCCGCGCTTGTGCGCATCGAGGATGACGCTGGTCAGGCGGTCGTCGGAAATGGTGAACACGCAGATGTCCAGACTCTTCTTTGCACTGGTGCACAGCCCGCGCAGGCGCTGCATGCAGGCATCCCCCGGTGAGAAGTAGACGCTGCTCAGGGTCTCCGGGACATCGGCGGTGGCATCCAGGGTGCGCACGATCTGCTCGACCCACTTGAGCAGCGGCAGCGCGTCGGCCGGATTGGCGGCGATCTGTTCACGGGCGATGTCGAAGGCCCGGTTGCGCAGGAAACGCACGCGGTCCGGTGGCAGCTCTTCGCCGAGCTCGCGCAGCTCGACCTTTTCCTGCGGGCTGAGCACCCGGTCCTGCACGCTGTCGCGCAACTCACGGTCCAGACTGTCGAAATCCATCCATCGCTCCATGTACGGGTAGGCGGACAGCTTGGCACAGACACCGCCGGCAGGAGCGGCCTCGGCGGCGAAGCCACCGATCTTTCAGCGCCCTGCAGCAACGCGGCGTGGAGACGCGTGCACCCACCCGGGCGGCCACGCCGCCACGCCAGGCGCATCAGGCGATGGGGTTGCGCTCCAGGAACGCACGCACGGCCGGCACGATCACCTCGTGCTTGTCTTCCAGCACGTAGTGGTTGGCATCCTCGAACGCGGTCACCTCGGCCTGCGGCAATGCCGCGCGGAAGCCGGCCAGGAAGTGATGGTCGAAGCAGATGTCACGCAGGCCCCAGGCGATGTACACGGGGCGATCGGCGAAGGACGGCAGCGCCGCGGCGGCACGCTCCAGCAGCGACCAGGCCCTGTCGGCAGGCGACAGCGGGATGTCCTGCATGAAGCGGATGGTGGAGATGCGGTTGTCCCAGCTGTCGTACGGGGCCACGTAGGCACGCCGCACGTCGGCCGGCATGCGCCGGCTCACGCCCAGCCAGGACGCACCGGAGGAGAACGCATTGAAGGTGCGGATGAACCACTCGCCCGGCTTCCAGTGCCGGCCCATGGCGATCTGCCACGGCATCGGCTTGGCCGCCGGCAGCGGGAACGAGGCGGTATTGGTGATCACCAGGCGCTTGACCTGGGCATGGTGCGACAGCGCCCAGCCGAAGCCGATCATGCCGCCCCAGTCGTGCACGGCCAGAGTCACCGGGCCGGTGATGCCCAGGTGGCGCAGCAGCGCGTCCAGGTCATCCACGCGCGACTGCAGGGTGTAGTCGTAGCGGCTGTCGTCCGGCTTGTCGGACAGGCCCATGCCGATGTGGTCCGGCACGATGCAGCGGTATTTGTCGCTCAGGCCGTTGACCAGGTGCCGCCACAGGTAGCTCCACGACGGGTTGCCGTGCAGCATCACCACCACCTCGCCATCGCGCGGGCCCTCGTCGATGTAGTTCATCGACAGGCCGGGGCGTACTTCGAAACGGTGGGTGTTGCTGGGGTAGCCGGGGAACGTGCTCATCGGGTCACACCTGCGAAAAAGGCCGGCAGAACCGGCCCCGTGATCAAAGCCCTTCTCCCCTCGGGGAGAAGGGAAAAGCGCGTTACCAGACGACCTCGGCCATCGTGCAGTTCAGGCCCGAGCCAATGCCCATCAGCGCGACGCGGTCGCCCTTCTTGAGCTTGCCGAGCTGGCGCAGCTTGCTCAGCACGATCGGCACCGAGGCCGGGCCGATGTTGCCGTGCTCGCCGAAGATGGTCATCACCTTCTTCGGGTCGATGCCGAAGGCCTTGATGAAGGCGTTGGTATGCGGCTGGCTGACCTGGTGGATGACGAACTGGTCGATCTCCTCCACGGCCCAGCCCAGCGCGATGCGGGTGGCCTCGAAGGTCTTGGTGGCCAGCTTGATGCCTTCGATCAGCAGCAGGCGGGTATCGGTGACCATGCGGTCCAGGTTGCCCACGCACAGCTTGTTCCACTGGTTGGCCGCGCGGGTCACCCCGCCCTTGTAGCGCGGTGCGTCCGGCACCAGCTCCGAGCGTGCCAGCACCATGGCGGCGGCACCGGAACCGGTGGTCAGCGCGGCCACTTCGTCGCGCAGCTGCTGGGCGGTGATGTCCGGGGACATCATGCGCTCGAGCGTCTTCTCGTAGACCAGGTTGGAGGTCTCGCCGTCGACGATCAACGCGTAGTCGATGTCGCCGCGCTCAAGCATGCGCGCGGCCACGTCCATGCCGTTGATGAAGGCCAGGCAGGCGTTGGCGATGTCGAAGGTGACGCAGTCCTCGCCGATGCCCAGGTTGCCGGACACGATCGAGGCGGTGGACGGCTCTAGGTAGTCGCGGCTGACCGAGGTATTGACCAGCAGGCCCACCTTGTCGGCGGTGATGCCGGCGTCTTCCAGTGCCTTCTGGCCGGCCATGGTGGCCGCGTCCGAAGCCTGCGTACCCTGGTCCCACAGGCGCCGTGCGTGGATGCCCGCGATGTCGCCAAGCACGTCGGCACGAATCCCCAGGCGCTCCAGCGTGGGCTGGAGACGCTCGTTGATTTCCTTGGAGGTCAGCGTATGCGGCGCATCAATATGCGCCAGTCCCGCGATCGAGACATTCTGGAAAGGCATCGGAAAGCGCCAAGACTCAGGCGAAGGGGGCGCTATTCTAGCGTCTGCGCCTTTTTACCGCATCTTTACAAATTCCGGCCCCGGCGTATGGAGTCGCCAGGGCCGCAGCTCCCCCCTGCTCAGCGCGGCGGGCACTGGTAGGCGGCGAAGCGCTGGCTGCCATCGGCCGGCTGGCTGGTGGCCTGCACCGCGTTGGCGCCGGCGCTGGGGGCCTCGTTGCGGGCCAGGGTCTCCAGCTCTTCCTGCACGCGCAGCGGGTTGCGGTTGTAGAAGCCCACCTTGTTCTTGACCGAGACCACGATCTCGCCCTTGTTGATGCAGCCCGGCGCCACCGGGCCGGCCGGCAGCACGCGCGTGGCCTTGCCGCTGGACTCGATCGGCACCCAGGTGCAGGCGGCGGTGCTGGCGATGAGGACGGACAGAAGCAGGACGCGCATGGACTATTCCTTGTGAAGTGCAGAACGGATTGTGCCGTCAATGGATGAACACGTCATGATCCCGGACGCGGGGGGCGGCCCTCACCCCACCCCCTCCCCCGCGGGCGGGAGAGGGGCCTGTTCCTCCTTGCCTGCCCGCTCCCGCGCACGGGAGCGGGCGCTGCGGCTTACTTGGCCTTGGCCACCGGCTTGCCGTCGGCATCGATCACGGTCACTTCGCCCAGCTTGAGCGCGCGGACCGGGGCCTCGATCTTGGACAGGTCGCCGACGATCACCCAGGTCAGGGCGTTCGGGTCGATTGCCTTGGCCGCGTCCCTGGCCTGCGCCGGGGTGAAGTTGGCCACCTGCTCGTTGCGCACCTGCACCCAGTTGTCCGGGCGCCCGTAGCGGACGATGCCACCAATGGTGCCCATCACCGCCTGCGCGGTTTCATAGGCGCCGGGTTGGCTGCGCAGGTCGTTGTCGACCACCTTGGTCACTTCGGCCTGGGTGGCCGGCACCTTGCCGGTGCCGTACTCGGCGATCTCGCGCAGCATCTCGGCGGCCGATTCGGCGGTCTTGTCGATCTGCACCGGGGCAATGCCCAGGAACGGGCGCTGGCCCTGCGCCGAAGTGATCACGGTGCGGGCCCCGTAGGACCAGTGCTTGTCTTCGCGCAGGTTCATGTTCAGGCGCGAGGTGAACGAGCCGCCCAGCACTTCGTTGGACATCTCCAGCTGCACCGCACCCGGGTCACGGGTGGAGGGCATCAGCTCGCCGGCATAGATGTTGGCCTGCACCGCGCCGGGCTGGTCGATCAGGAACACGCGCGGCGCGGTCGGGCGTGCCACCTGGGCCACGTCCACCTTCGCCGGTGCGGCACCCTCGCCCTTCCAGTCGCCGAAGTGCTTGTCCAGCACCGGCACGATCTCCGCCAGCGTGGTGTCGCCGACCACGATCACCGTTGCCTGCTCCGGGCGCAGCCACTGCTTCTGGTAGTTGAGCAGGTCCTGGCGGCTGATCGCCGCGACCGAGGCTTCGGTGCCGCTGCCGGTGAACGGCATGCCGTACGGATGGTCGGCGCCGTACAGCAGCGGCGGCAGCACGCGCAGCGCGGCGGTCTGCGGACGCGCCTTCTCCTGGGCAATCCCGGACAGCCACTGGCCCTTGACGCGGTCGATCTCGGCCTGGTCGAAGCGCGGCGTGCGCAGCATGTTGGCGAACAGCTGCACCGACGCGTCCAGGTTCTCGGTCAGCGCCGACAGGTAGGCGTTGGAACCGTCCAGCGCGGCACCGGCACTGAGCTGCGCGCCCAGGTCCTCAGCACGGGCCTTGAACGCCAGCGAGTTCAGTTCACCCGAGCCCTCGTCGAGCATCTGGCTGGCGAAGTTGGCCGTGCCCAGCTTGCCGCCGTGGTCACTGGAGTAGCCACCGGCGAACTCGTAGCTGATGTTCACCACCGGGGTGTCATGGCGCTCGGCCAGGATCACCTTGCTGCCGTTCTTCAGGGTGGCGTGCTGCAGCGCCGGGAAGACCAGCTGCGGAAAGCTGTCCACGCCCGGCACGCCGGCCTTGCGGTCGACGTTGCTGGCGGTGGTGGTGTACTTGGCATCCACCGCCGGCAACTGGAACGGCGCCGGCTTGGCCGAGGCCTCCTCGACCAGCGGCTTGCGCTCGCCCGGCTTGACCACGAAGGTGTGGCTCGGGTTGCCCAGCCACTTGGCGGTGGCCGCACGCACCGTCGCCGGCGTGGCGCTGGCCACGGTGGCCAGCGACTCGCGGAAGCAGGCCGGGTTGCCGGTGAAGGTGGCGCAGGAAGCCAGCGCGTCGGCCTTGCCGCCGAAGCCACCGATGCGCTCGATGCCGCGGATGAAGCCCGCACGGTAATCGGTCTGGGCGCGGGCCAGTTCCTCGGCGGTCGGGCCGTCCTTGATCAGGCGCTGCAGCTCCTCGTCGATCACCGCTTCGACCCTGGCCGGGTCCACGCCCTGCTTGACCAGCGCGCGGATCGAGAAGTTGCCGGCCAGCTGCGAGCCGTAGTTGCTGGTGCTGACGCTGTCCACCAGCTTGTCGCGGTGGACCAGGCGCTCGTCCAGGCGCGAGCTGGCGCTGCCGCCAAGCACCTGCGAGGTCAGGTCGAGCAGGTCGGCGTCCTTGTCGCCGACCTGCGGCACGTTCCACATGCGCTGCACCAGCACCTGCGGGACCTTGTCCTCCAGCTCGGTGCGGCCGTTCTGCGCGAGCACCGCCACGTCCACCTTGGGCTGGGACATGGTCGGGGTGGCCGGGATGTCGCCGAAGTAGCGGGCGACCTTTTCCCGGGCGGTGGCCACGTCGATGTCGCCGGCCAGCACCAGCACCGTGTTGTTCGGGCCGTACCAGGTGCGGAACCACGTCTTCACGTCTTCCAGTGAAGCCGCGTTGAGGTCGTTCATCGAACCAATGGTGGTGTGGTGGTACGGGTGGCCCACCGGGAACATCGTGCGCGAGACGACTTCGCGCAGCTGGCCATAGGGCTGGTTCTCGCCCTGGCGCTTTTCGTTCTGGACCACGCCGCGCTGTTCGTCCAGGGTCTTCTGGTCGATGGCGCCGAGCAGGTGGCCCATGCGGTCGGACTCCATCCACAGCGCCATGTCCAGCGCGGTGGTCGGGATGTTCTCGAAGTAGTTGGTGCGGTCGGTGTTGGTGGTGCCGTTCATGTCGGTGGCACCGGCCGCCTCGAACGGCGTGAAGTATTCGCCCGGCGCGTTTTCGCTGCCGTTGAACATCAGGTGCTCGAACAGGTGGGCGAAGCCGCTGCGGCCAGCCGGCTCGTCCTTGCTGCCCACGTGGTACCAGAGGTTGACCGCCACGATCGGCGCCTTGCGATCGGTGTGCACCAGCACGCGCAGCCCGTTGGGCAGGGTGAACTCGTCGTAGGGGATGTCGACGGTGGCTGCGGCGGTCACCGATTTGGTCTTGGCCTGCGCCGGCAGCGGCGTGCCGACGAATCCTCCGAGGGCAGCACTCAGCGCGAGGGTCAACAGGGCGGTACGGGGTGCAGCGTTCATTCCACTTTCCTTGGGCATGAAGTGAGCGCCGATCCTAACCGTCCTGCGCCTTCCACCGCATACGCCAAGCGTCATGGCCGCCCGTCAACGGCGGCCGGTGTCCGCGGACAACCCCTGCGCACACCCAGTGTCCGGACAGCGGACACTTTCAGAATCAAAAACATCCTTTCAATTCAACAAGATGCAGTTGGCACGCGTCCTGCGTACTCCTGAGTGCGTCCAGATCAACCCCAAAGCAACATGACTGGATGCTGAATAAACATCGGGAAGTTGAAAAAGTTCTTGCATCCCGATGTTTGGTGTACTACTTTACTACCACACCGCTGTTCACACACACCACACAGGTATCGCCATGAACGCCAAGTCCCTCGCCTTCGCCATCGCCCTCGTTGCCGGCACCGGGTTTGCCTCCGCGGTGCACGCTTCGGACATCACCACCCTGGAGACCGTGCAGGTCCGCCCGTCGGCCGACCAGATCGCCCAGGCCACCCATGAAGCCAACAGCAGCATCCCGACCCTGGCCGCCGTGCAGGTGCGCCCGACCGTCGGCCAGATCGTCGAGCTGATGGCAGAACAGGCCGCCTCGCGCCTGGCCGCCAACACCCCGGTGGCCATTGGTGCCAACGTTGGCCAGTGGATCGTCTCGCTGCCGGCCGTCAACGTCCGCCCGGACCTGGAGCAGGTGCAGGCCAAGGCCGTGGAAATGGCTGCCGGCGCCGTCGAAGGCGTGGTCGTGCAGAGCGTGATCGCCAAGTAAGTCCACGCCCTGCGGGAGGCACCGCGGCGTAAACTTCGCCGATGACTTCCGCACCCGTTTTCGATGTCCTGCTGTACCAGCCCGAGATCCCGCCCAACACGGGCAACGTGATCCGGCTATGCGCCAATACCGGCGCGCGGCTGCACCTGATCGAGCCGTTGGGCTTCGACCTCAGTGACAAGCAGCTCAAGCGCGCCGGCCTGGATTACCACGAGTACGCGCAGATGCAGGTCCACCCGGACCTGGACACCGCGTTGGCGCGCATTGCGCCCAATCGCCTGTTCGCCATGAGCACCCGCGCCAGCGTGCGCTACGACAGCGTGTCCTTCGCCGACGGTGATGCCTTCCTGTTCGGTCCGGAAACCCGTGGCTTGCCGCAGGAAGTACTCGATGCCCTGCCCGACGGCCACCGCCTGCGCCTGCCGATGCAACCGAACAACCGCAGCCTGAACCTGTCCAACTCGGTCGCCGTGGTGGTGTTCGAGGCGTGGCGCCAGCACGGGTTCCCGGGCGGCGCGTAAACGCGCCCAATCCCTGCCCTGTGCCTGCGGCGCAAGGGAGGGGGGCTTCTGCGCGAGCTGATCGTTCGCAGCAAAACCCGTTTCCGCTCCCTCCCTTTGGCGTAGCCAAGGGGAAGGTTGGGGAGGGGTCGCTTCAACCCACACACTACCCGCCGATCACGCCCTGCCCGCGCAGCCGCTGCAGTTGCGCTTCACCCATCGCCAGCACCTCTCCCAGCACCTGCGTGGTGTGCTGCCCCAGCAGTGGCGCGGCCTGCGTGTACTGCAACGGCGTGGCCGAGAACTTCAGCGGGTTGCGCACCATCGCCACCGTGCCGCCCGTGGCATGCGGCACATCGATGCGCAGGCCGCGGGCCTGTACCTGCGGGTCGTCGAACACCTGGTCGATGCGGTTGACCGGATTGGCCGGCACCACGGCAGCCTCCAGCGCGGCCAGCCATTCGGCGGCCGGCCGCGTCCGCAGCCGCTGCTGCAGGTGGGGCACCAGCTCGGCACGGTGGGCGACACGGGCACGGTTGGTGGCATAGCGCGGATCAACGGCCAGTTGCGCCTCGCCGATCACCTCGCAGAACCGCGCGAACTGCGCGTCGTTGCCGACGGCGAGCATGAAGTAACCGTCCGCGGCCGGCATCACCTGGTACGGCACGATGTTGGGATGCGCGGTGCCCTGGCGGTCCGGCACCAGACCACCCACCAAGTAATTCGAAGCCTGGTTGGCCAGCCAGGCCACCTGTGTATCCAGCAATGCCAGGTCGATCTGCTGGCCCCGGCCGGTGCGCTCGGCATGGCGCAATGCGGCAAGGATGGCGGTGGCCGCATACATGCCGGTCATCAGGTCGGTGGCCGCGACGCCCACCTTCTGCGGGCCGGCGCCGGGCGCGCCATCCGGCTCGCCGGTGACGCTCATCAACCCGCCGATGGCCTGGATGGCGGCGTCATAGCCGGCGCGCTGCGCGTACGGACCGTCCTGGCCATAGCCGGTGATCGAGCAGTACACCAGCTTCGGGTTGATCGCCAGCAGGCTGGCAGCGTCCAGCCCGTACTTCGCCAGGCCACCGACCTTGTAGTTTTCCACCAGCACGTCGCAGCGCCCGACCAGTGCATGGATCAGCGCCTGCCCTTCGGTGGTGGTGAAGTCGATGGCCAGCGAGCGCTTGCCGCGGTTGGCGCACAGGTAATACGCCGACTCGGCCGTGTCGTTGCCCTGGCCATCCTTCAGGTAGGGTGGCCCCCAACCGCGGGTGTCATCGCCCACGCCAGGGCGTTCGACCTTGATCACGTCGGCGCCGAAATCGGCCAGCACCTGCGTGCACCACGGGCCGGCCAGGATGCGCGACAGGTCAAGGACACGGACACCTTCAAGCAACGTCATTTCAGCCACCCTGCAGCACGGACTCGGGGAAGGCGCCACCACTGCGGCGCGTCACCCATGGTAGCGGGCTGCCGGGCTGCTTCCGGCCAGCCGAGGGCAAGCGCACCGCGCCGGGCTTCGGGTATCCTGCGCGGCCCACGCATGCCCGCCAGCGCCTGAAGGCCGCCCGCCAGCCATTGCGTGTGTCCCGTCACCGCACGCCGGCACCGTCCCACAGGTGTCACCTCGCGTGCACGGGTACGGCAGCTGCCGGCCGCGCGCAACATTCCGTTTCGTGCCGCACGCGCTGCCGGTAATCATTCCACCGGTGGTTCAATCCACTGGCTGACAGCGGTGGACGTCGCACAAGCGTCACGTCATTGGGACAAGCGGGCAGCGCAAGCGCAGGCACGGGCCTGCAGGCAGGCGACGTGAGGTCATGCCGGTGCTCGCCAACCCACGCCCGGCCACGGCATCATTGCCGTCCCCACCCAACGCGATGCGGCTTCCGGCAACGGCGATCACGGCGTGGTTGGATGCGGACAGCAGCGCCGGCCAACCCCGGCCATCCCACGCACGCCGCTGCCCTGGCCTTCCGGGCCGTCATGGGACATCGCCGGGGCCTGGACGTTGCGGGCAGGAGCCTTCGCAATGACGTTGAACAAGGATCCGTACAGATGACTGGTACCAGACGCAGCAAGCCCCGCTACGCCGAACTCGGCGACCTGCTGCAGGCGGCGATCGAGAAAGGTGACCACCCGGTGGGCACCCTGCTGCCGACCGAACTGGAGCTGTGCGAGCGTTTCAACGTCAGCCGCCATACCGCACGCGCGGCGTTGGCCCAGCTGATCAGCGCCGGGCTGGTGCAGCGCCGTCCGGGCGCGGGCACCCGCGTGATCGCGCAGAACGCAGCCATGCGCTATGAGCAGCAGATCGACACCGTCGACCTGCTGATGCAGTACGGCAACACCGCCCGCCTGAAGGTGCTCGAAGCCGAACGCCTGATCGCCGACCAGGCCATGGCGCAGTACCTGGACATCGCCGAAGGCAAGGACTACCTGCGCCTGCACTGCCTGCGCCTGGAAGAGCACACCCACGCGCCCGGCGCGGTCATCGAGGTGCTGATCCCGATCCGCACCGGCGTGCCCACCGAGCGCTTCCTGGACATCGCCAGCACCGCGCGCACGCTGGCCCGGTTCCTGGAGCCGGGGCGGCTGTCGCGGGTGGAACAGGTGTTCGACGCCACCGCCTTCGACGCCGGTGACGCCAAGCTGCTAGATATCAGGAAGCACGAACCGGCGCTGCGCGTGCAACGCCGTTACCGCGACACCCAGGGCCGCCTGCTGCTGATCACCATCTGCCTGCACCCACCTGGACGCTTCGCCTATTCGATGGTGCTATCACGCAATCCTCGGTGAACGCTGCCGTGCCCGCCGTCCATCGACACCCTGGCGGCGTCCGGGGGCCGATGGAGGGCAATAGCAACGCGCCGTGCGACCACTAGCGTAAAGTAGCGGCCCGTTACACGCAGCCCCCCATGAAAGTACCCGCCACCGCTGCATGCATCACCGCCGCCCTGCTCTGTCTGCCCCAAGCCCGTGCGCAGGGCCGCACGCAGCAATACGCCCAATGCAGTGGCTACTACTACACACTCTCCTTCGCCACGCCAGAGTTCGTTATGGACCTGACCGAACAACAGGCAAAGCAGGCGGCATTCGCGATGCTGATGAAGGTCAACCCCGACATCACCTCACCGGAGGCCATACGGGTGCTGGGCGAGAACTGGAACGCGCTCCAGGCGCCATTGCCGCGACCGCTCACCCAGCAGGGCATCGACGCATTGCGGGCCGGGCATGACGGAAGCTGCCGGGCCCTGCTCAGGCAGGCCTGGTGCGATGCCTACGGTGACCATGGCCGTTCGACCTGCGATGACTGACCCGCTGCACGCCCGGCGATGGCCCTCGCCATGATCAGCGCGACGCAAGCGCAGCACATCGTGCTGGAAGCCTGCGAAGCCGAAGCCGGCGAGGCATTCGCCATCGCTTCCTGCCGGCTTACAACGCAAGGTGACTACTGGATCATCGGCTGCAACAGCGCGCGCTTCGTCCTGCACGGCGATGACAGTGCATGCCACGTCGGCGTTGCCGCCTACCTGGTCGACGCCCACAGCGGCGCACTGGAGGTCGTGGGCAGCGCGCAATCCTGCGAGGAATACCTGCAGGACAAGCGCGACCTGGCTGCGGCCGGTGATGGCCGCTACATATTGCAGGCAGGTTTCGGGCGAGCCGACAAGGTGGCTCTGATCCGCCTTCACCAGCGGCTCGGCCTGCCGCTGGCCCACGCCTTGCAACGGACCATGGACGAGCAGCGGCATTGGTTCAGTGGCCGACGCCGCATCCTGCGACAACTACAGGGTCGGCTCGACGCCGAAGGCATCGCCACCGAACTCATCCTGCACGCAGGCAACAGCACGGCCATCCCGATCGAGGACAGCGGCCTGTGCTGGGAGGCGCTTGGCAGGCTGTTGCAGCGGAAAGCCTGATAGCCTGAGATGCAGCGCATGGACAAGGTGGAGCCCCGGCCCGCCGATGACCTGGCCACTCATCCTCCACAACCGGACGTTCCATGCACATGCCCAAGCGACTGCTGTTTCTCCTCCTCGGCCCCTGCGGCATGGCCATGGCCGCGCCGCCCCCGGTCGATTACGAGCGTATGTACAACGATTGCCTGGACCGGACTGGCCCGATCAACAACGGTGTGGTCGACGCCTGCTCATCGGGCACCTCGCAACGGGTGAAGTCGGAGATGAACATGTTGTACACACGCATCCACGACCGGCTGTCCGCCGAAGCCCCGGCCGATGCCGAACGGCTGGAGCAGGCGCAGAAGTCCTGGCTGGTCTACCGCAACACGCATTGCGACCTCGCCGGTGCCTACGTGGGCTCGCCGATGTACGCGTTCTGCCCAATGCAGCTCAACATCGCGCGGGTGGCCGAGCTGCGCGAGCTGGCCGGCGACTGAGCGGCAGCGACGATGACGACCGCGTCCACGCGCGCGACACCCTCGCCCTTTCCCCCGTCAACCAACGTGAGCTGCGGCCATGAAATTCGAATCCGTTTCGCCCCTGCTTTCGGTGCGTGACCTTGCGGACGCGTTGGCGTTCTACCAGCACACGCTGGGATTCTCGCTGGCGTGGTCGTGGGGCGAGCCCGCCGAGATCGCCGCCGTGTGCCGGGATAACGTCGAAATCACCCTCACCCGGCGTGCGGATGCCAAGCCGGTCGGCGCCTCGCACCTGTACCTGCATGTGGCCGGAATCGACGACTACCACGCCGCGCTGGTGGCCGCCGGCGTGCCGATGCTCGTGCCCATCGGCGACCGCCCGTATGGCATGCGCGATTTCCGCATTGCCGACCCCAGTGGCAATGAACTGAGCATCGGCCAGTCCCTGGCCAATGTTGCAGGCCACTGAGCACGCCCCCATGTCGAGCGCACGTACCGGTGCCAGCGGCACGCCATCGCGGCATCCGCATGCCATCAGGCGTGGCACTGGCTCCAGGAATCAGTGATCATCACCTGGCGCAGCCTGCATCCCGAACGGAGCCCCCATGTTGAAGCGGGTCGTCCTCAGTCTCGTCCTGTCGATCCCACAGCCGGCCATTGCCGTTTCCTGCGGCAAGCCGTTGCCCGTCAAGCAGGCCCATGCTGCGGCCGACAATGTGTTCTCCGCCCACTTGGAGCAGATCACGATAGGCAACGGCTTCGGCCGCGAGGATGCCCGCCTGGCCAGACTCCGGGTGCTGCAGGTCTGGAAGGGCAACCTGGAGCGGGGTGACGTCGTCACGTCCAGCGCCGAGGATTCGGTCCACTTCACCAGTGATGGATTCGTGCCCGTGACCGGCTCCAACGTGCTCGTCTACACCCACGGGCCGCAACCGTTCATGCTCAGCAGCTGTTCCCGGACCAGCGCGCTGGAACACTCGCGTGACCTTCATGCCTTGCAACGCCTGGCCCACGCAGGAGCCAGGTAGATGCATCGCGCACCGTTGCCGGAAGCCGGCTTGGCCTGCTGCTGGATCCCATGGGCTGCACGCCGTTGACCGCTGACATCTTCATCGCACTGTTCTATGCACTGGGCGGCTTCGGCTTCTTCGCCATCACCGCCCTTCCCGTGCGGGCATGGCGGCACCTGCATCGGCATCGCGGGGCCCTGCGTGGCGGGGCTGCCCAATGCCTGGCCTACCTGCTACTGGTGCTGGCCAGCATCGCTGCGATCACCTTCGCCGGCGCCTGCCTGCTGGACGTGGCCCGATGCCTGCTGGGACTCTACTGCGGCCCCAATATCGCCAGTGGCTGGATCAGGCTGGGCTCCATCAGCGTCTTGTACCTCAGCTTCGAACTGTTTGCCTTCGCCATCATCCGCACCACATTGCGCCGGCGCGTGCCGGATGGCACCTCGGCATGAAGCCGCGCAGCCAACTGCAGCAGACGATCCTCAGCACCGGCGTCGTCGGTGCCCTGTTTTCAGCGGTACCGGTGCTGTTTCTGCTGGCGTCCCTGCTCACCGATCCTCCCACGGGAATGCCACTACGCGTGCTGGTCCAACAGGCGATGGAACTGGCCCTGCTGTTCTGCGCGGGCGTTGTGTTGTGCATCACACTCTTTGGGCTTTTGCCCATGGCGATCGTGCATGCTGGCGTGTGGCTGATGCGACGCTGGACGGATTGATCCGGCGTGCACGATGGCGGGCATCAGTGGCAGGATGCAGCGCGTGCTTCTTCCCCCTGCCGTTCCTTTCCACGTTGGACCTCTGCGGGACATTCCATGTCGCTTTCCGATCTGCTGGACGTGCTGGACATCGCCGATTTCCTGATGGCATGGCGGTTCTGGCTGCCCACCTTCAGCGGTGCCGCGCTGGGGCTGCTGATCTACTTCGGCGGCGCGGGAGGCGTGCTCCCGGCCGTGCTTGGGACAGGCATCGGCCTGGCCGGCGTGGTCACCGGCCTGGTGTGGCAACACCGCCACGGCTGAAGCGCGCCACCGACCGGCCGCCGACCTCAACCGGCCGCCATGACCGGCGAACGCCTGGGCCAGTTCACCCAGACCACGTGCAGTGACACCGGCAACACCCAGCTCACCCACAGCAGGACCGCGATCACGTCCGGTGACGGCGCGTTGCCCAGCGCGATCCATGCCGGCAACAACAGGCGGAAGCTCACCGGTGCCAGCGTCACCAGGTAGGCGCGCGTCATCCAGCGACGATGGCGGGCAACGTCGCCGCGCCGGATGCCCCGCATCGCCACCAGCGCGGTCACCAGCCACGCCAGCGCAGTGGCCGCGAAGGCCAGGGTGATCGCCAGCGGCGCCGGCGAGGTGGCGATCAGGCCCACCGCCGCCGCGCAGGCCAGCAGCATCCCGCCGAAGTAGAAGCGGCCGGACCAGCGGTGCAGGCGTGGCCGGGCACGCGGCCAACGGCTCAGGAACTGCACCGGCCCCAGCACGATGCCAAGCACGCCGCCGCTGATGTGCAGCCACAGCCAGCCGCGGCGTGACCAGTACATCGTGTAGTGCTCCGGATCCAACTGTCCGTACTGGCCGAGCACCTTGAACAGGAAATGCAGGCTGATCGCGGCCAGCAGCAGCCAGAGCACCCACCATCCCAGGCGCCGGGCGCCGGAAGCCCCCCCGACGGGAACCGCAGACTCGAACACGTCGGACATGGCGCCTCCAGGCAATGGGCCAGCGCGAGCATACAAGGCGGCCGGGGAGCCGCGCGTCCATACGGCAATGGCGCACACCGTCCGTTTGGACGGCAAAGCGCGACCGGCCGCCTCACCGGCAGAACCTGACTGGGCCGGATATTGCAAAATGCAAATCATTCGCATTTAATTTCTCAATCGCTATTCCCTGCCTGTCCATCGGCAGATGCCCACAACGGATGTGGCATGCGCCCGTCTCCGTCACGCGATTTCCCGCCTTCCAACCCCCAGGCCTTCCATGTCCCCCAGTCGCTCCCACCGTCGTCCGGCCCCTGGCGCCGGCTTGCCTCCCCGTTGCCGCCGTTCCATTTCCGGCCACCTGCCGTGGGCGATCAGCCTGGCCCTGGCGGCCAGCCCGGGGATGGCAGTGGCCGCCGAAGGCACCGTCGCCGATGCCAGCGCCACCACCCTGGACGCGGTGCGGGTGGTCTCCCAGCGCGCCAACCGGGTCAGCAACGGGGCGACCAACCTGGACCTGGACATCAAGGACACCCCGCAGTCGATCAGCACGGTGGACCGCGCGCAGATGGCCCAGTTCGGCGCCAACAGCATCAACGATGCGCTGCGCCTGGCCACCGGCATCCAGGTGGAGGAATGGGAAACCAACCGCACCAACTACCTGGCCCGCGGTTTCGAGATCAAGAACACCCAGATCGACGGCGTCGGCCTGCCCAATGACTGGGGCATCGTCACCGGCGCGATGGATGCCTTCGGCTACGAGAAGCTGGAGGTCATCCGCGGTGCCAATGGCCTGTTGACCGGCGTGGGCAACGCCTCGGGCACGATCAACTACGTGCGCAAGCGCCCCACCAACGAAGCCAGGGGCGAAGTGGGCGTGAGCGTGGGCTCGTGGGGCAAGCGCCGCGTGGAGGTGGACTACTCCACCCCGATCACCACCGACGGCCGTTGGGCCGCGCGCGTGGTGGCCGCGCACGAGGACGGCGACTCGTACCTGCGCGGCTTCACCAACGACCGCAACTTCCTGTACGGCGTGGTCGATGGCCAGATCGGCGAGAACGGCACGCTGACGCTGGGCTATTCGTGGCAGAGGGCCAACAGCGACCAGAACATGTGGGGCGCGTTGAGCTTCGCCAACACCGATGGCAGCCAGCCGAGCTGGGGACGCAGCGCGTCCACCACCCAGGACTGGACCTACTGGAACACCCGGACCCAGACCGCCTTCGCCGAGTACACCCACCACCTGGGCGAGAACTGGGAGGTCAAGGCGTCCTACAACTATCGCCAGATCGGCAACGATGACCAGTTGTTCTTCGCCTTCAGCACCACCGGCCTGGACCCGCAGACCCACACCGGCCTGGTCGGCTGGGCCTACAAGGGCATCGATGACATGGACTCGCACCTGGGCGATGTCACCCTCAACGGTCGCTTCCAACTGTTCGGCCGTGAGCAGGAGGCCATGCTCGGCGTCAGCGTGGCCAAGAGCAGCGCCACCACCTGGGAACACCCGGTCGATCCCAACGATCCGGCGTTCGGCGCGCTACCGGCGTTCCCGTATGCCGGCAACGCCATCGCCGAGCCGGAATGGGGCCCGCGCACCCGCTCCAACTGGACCAACCAGCGCCTGAAGCGTGGCTATGGCGCCACCCGCCTGGCCCTGACCGACCGCCTCAAGGCCGTGGTCGGCTTCAACTGGGCGCAGTACCACCGCGATGGCAACAACGGCAACACCTTCGACCAGACCGAAAGCAACATCAGCCCCTACGCCGGCTTGACCTGGGACTTCAACGACCGCGTGCTGGGCTACGTGAGCTACTCGGACATCTACCAGCCGCAGGACCAGTACGACCGCAACCGCGTCTACCTGGACCCGACCAAGGGCGTGAACTACGAGGTGGGCGTCAAGGCCGAGTGGCTGGACCGCCGCCTGCTGACCACGCTGGCGCTGTTCAAGGCCAAGCAGCAGGGCCTGGCGACTTCCGGCGGCTATGACCTGGATACCGCGATGTACTGGTACTACGGCGTGGACGTGGAATCCAAGGGCGTCGAATTCGAGGCCACCGGCAAGCTCGGCGAGCACGCCAGCCTGGTGTTCGGCTTCACCCACCTGTCGATGAACAACCAGGACGGCGGTGATACCTACACCTGGGTGCCGCGCCGCACCGCCAACCTGGTGTTCAGTTCGCGCCTTCCCGGCTACGAGGCGTTGTCCTATGGCATCGGCGGGCGCTGGCAGAGCGCGATCTCCACCCGGGACACCTACACCGGCACCACCATCGCCCAGGGCAGCTATGCCCTGCTCAACGCCTTCATCGGCTGGGACGTACTGCCCAACGCCACCGTCCGCGCCAACGTCAACAACCTCACCGACCGCAAGTACATCAACAGCCTGTACCAGGTGGGCTACTACGGCGCACCGAGCAACTACACGTTGAGCTTCAACTACCGGTTCTGACCCCGGCCCCTCCCCGCGCGGGAGAGGGGCGATTCGCCGCACCACGCCACTTCCCATCCACCTGAGACCAGCCATCGCCATGCCACAGGTATCCACCGCTTCCGCACCGCCTCCCGCGTCCCGGCGCCTGCAGGTCCTCCCGCGCATCCTTGCCGCCATCCTCGGCGGCTATGTGTTCGCCTGGGGCACGGTGGCATTGACCACCAGCGCGCTGTTCGCGGTGAAGCTGGCGTTCCATGACGCCGAGTTCCTCGGCGCGCTGGTCGGCCTGCTGGCCTACCTGGGCGCATTCCTGTGGGCCATCGCCACCCACCACGTGGCGCGGCTGTGGATGGTGCTGGTCGGCGGCGGTGCGCTGATGGCCGCGGCCGCATCACTCCTGCAATCCCGACTGGTCTGAGCCGGAGGCATCCATGTTCAACAGCTTCCGTCAGGCCATGGCATGGCTGCACACCTGGTTCGGGCTGGTGCTCGGCTTCGTGCTGATGGCCGCCTTCTTCTTCGGCGCGCTGTCGGTGTTCGACCGCGAGATCGACCGCTGGTCGATCCCGGCCACGCGCATCGAGCCGCAGCCGATGCCGTCGTTCGACGCCGTGCTGCGGCCGGCCTTCGAGCGCATGCAACCCACCGCCGAAGCCATCGCCGCGATGCGGCCGATGGTCAACGGCGACATGCCGCAACGCTTCGACCAGGTCGGCAGTTGGAGTGCCTACACCACCCATCGCGACCCGGTGCTTGCGCTGTACGCCGGCTACGACGTGCCCAACGCGAAGAACCCGGACGAGCAGATCTGGGCATACGCCACCATCGACCCGCGCAATGGCAAGGCCTTGCCGGACGACCAGCTCAAGATCGGCAGCGGCTTCTTCTTCCCGCTGCATTACGGCCTGACCCTGGACTGGAAGAACCTGGGCGTGTGGATCGTCGGCTTCTCGGCGCTGGTGATGCTGGCTGCGCTGGTCAGCGGCGTGGTCATGCACCGCAAGCTCTTCCGCGAGTTCTTCACCTTTCGTCCGGACAAGGCGCGCCTGCGCAGCGTGCTGGACCTGCACAACCTCACCGGCGTGGTGGCGTTGCCGTTCCATTTCTTCTTCGCGCTGACCGGCCTGCTGATCTTCGCCGGCACCTATTACTTCCCGGTCGGCCACACCCAGCTGCATGGCCTGCATGACCTGCACGAGCAGGTGGAGGCGCGGGAGACCGGCCTGCCGCACACGCGTGCCGGCGTCGCCGCCGGGCTGGCCTCGGTGGATGCGATGGTGGCCCAGGCGCAGCGGCGCTGGCAGGCCCATGACAAGGCCGGCGACGTCGGCTTCCTGGTGCTGCAGCACGTGGGCGATGCCAACGGCTACGTCAGCGTGTACCGCGCCGGTACCGACCGCATCGCCCTGGTCGGCGACGGCATCCACTTCAAGGCCGCCACCGGCGAGCTGATCCGCGAAGACCCGCCGGCCACCCCGCTGGCACGCATGAACGAATTCCTCACCGGCCTGCACCTGCAGCACTTCCGCCATTGGCTGCTGCGCTGGTTGTACGTGCTGGGCGGCCTGGCCGGTGCCACCTGCATCGCCACCGGTTTCATCTTCTTCGTCGAGAAGCGCAAGCGACAACACGCGCAGCAGGGCCGCCAGGGCGCGCGCATCGTCGATGCGCTGGCGGTCACCACGGTGACCGGCATGGTCCTGGCGACACTCGGCATCCTGATCGCCAACCGGCTGTTGCCGGAGGCGCTGCCGGCGCGCGGTGACTGGGAGCGCTACGCGTTCTGGGGCACCTGGGCACTGGCGCTGGTGCATGCCGGTTGGCGCAGTGCGCCGGTGGCACGCGGTCTGGTCAATCCGGCGTGGCGCGAACAGTGCTGGGCGATCGCCCTGTTCGCGCTTGCCGCGGTGCTGTTGAACGGGATGACCACGGGGGATCACCTGCTGCGCACCCTGGCCCAAGGGTATTGGCCGGTGGCCGGCGTGGACCTGTCATTGCTGGCCACCGCCCTGATCGCGGTGATGGCGGCCCGCAAGGTGGGCCAGCGGATGCGGGCGACGGTGGCGCACGCGCCGCGCGAGGAGGCCGTGCATGCCTGAGTCGTTGCTCGACAACCTGCTGCTTGCCACGGCACTGCTGAGTGCGCTGGCCGGCATGGGATGGCTGGCCCTGTCGATGGACGTCCACGCCCGGCAGGTGTGGGCGCGCGCCCCGTCGAGGGGCGGCCTGCGCGTGCTGCGGGGGCTGGGTACGCTGGGCATCGTCATGGCGTTGCTGCTGTGCCTGGCCGTGGACCACGCCTCGATGGCGGTGCTGGTGTGGGTGATGGCGTTGGCCGGGGCGGCGCTGGTGACCGCGTTCATCCTGTCCTGGCAGCCCACCCGGCTGCGGCTGCTGGCCCCCTGGATCAGCGGCCACCGGCTGCGCTAGGCGCGGCCTTCAGCGCGAAGCACGCATACGACCGGCCTGCCAAGGGCCCCCTCCCCCTTGCCGCGCAACAGGGGGCCGATCCGTGCACGCTGCGAACCTGGCGGGAACGACCACGGCCGCCAGGCACGCGTACCGCCAACCGGCCCAATGGCAGCCGTCCCGCGTTCCCCGTGCTAACCGCCCACGTGTGCACGATGCTCCGCGGCCTCGTCGTGCAGCCATTGGCGGAAGGCAAGAAAGCCGCGATGCGTGGCCGAACGCTCCGGGTAGACGAGCCAGTGTGACCAGGGCGTCTTCAGACGCTCCGGCGACAGCAGCACCAGCTGCCCGGACTCGAGCAGCAGCCGCGCGCGCGTGACGCGCCCCAGCGCGACGCCGACGCCATCCAGCGCGGCGCGGTGGTGGGATTCGGAGTCATCGAGGATGGCGATGTAGCGCTTCGGCGGTGCCTCACCGACCAGCGCAAACCAGCGGTCCCATTCGCCATCCGGGTCGCCCAGCAATGGCCATTGCGACAAGGGCAACGCGTCGATGCCGCCCATGCGTGCCACCAATGCCGGGCTGGCCATGGGCACCAGCCATTCGTCGATCAACGGCTCGGCGGTCAGGCCCGGCCAGTGGCCGTTGCCCACGCGCATCGCGGCATCGAACTGCAACTGCTTTTCGAAATCGACCAGGTGCTGGCTGGACTGCAGGTTGATCTCGATCTGCGGATGCAATGCCACGAACCGCCCCAGCCGCGGCACCAGCCAGGCCGATGCCATGCTCGGCACCGCACTCACCGTCAGCACGCAGTCGTGGCGTGCGGGGAAGGGGCGGAACGCTTCGTTGATCGCATCCAGATGCGGGGCAACCTGGTCGAACAGGCGCCGCCCCTCCGGGGTCAGTGCCACGCCACGCGCCTGCCGCAGCAGCAGCGGATAGCCCAGGCGCTCCTCCAGCTGGCGCATCTGGTGGCTGAGTGCACTGACGGTGACATGCATCGTTTCCGCCGCCCGCGAAAGGTTGCCCAGACGGGCGGTGGCGATGAAGCCCTGCAGGAACTGGAGGGGTGGCTTTGACATTGAGCCTTCAATTTCCCTCAAGCCTTGCTTGAGGAATGATCGCTATTCCAGCCAACAGCTTGGACGCAACATGAGCCCTACTCAAGTAGGAGCATGGAAATGCGCATCTTCAGCGACCTGTTGTTTCTGCACGGGCACGTCACCAATGCCGATCTGGCACGGCAGCTGGCCGGTGAAGCACCGACATCGGCCGCGAAAGACGCCCGCGACCGGCCCGCCAAAGGCACCCCTCCCCAACCCTCCCCTTTGCTGCGCAGAAGGGAGGGGGTCGATCCGTGCACCCTGCGTCCCTCGTAGGCGCGGTCTCGCGCAGGGGCGGCCTCCGCCGCGACGCCCGCCTATGACCGGCCTGCCCAACGCATCCGGCCTCAACCCGTTCCTTTGCGGCGCAAAGGAGCGGACAGGTCTGCACGGCACGTCCGCATTGACGCGCCAACGGTCCCACTTCGGGTAAAACTCTCCCCGGCGCTGCAAGGCTGCACGCCGTCATCGCACAGGGAGAGAGAACCATGTCTACCCCCCATCCGCCCGCGTCCAGCCGCCGACTGCACTGGATGCTCGCCGGCCTGTTGCTGCCGTTTACCGTGGGCGCGGCCCCCCCTGGCCCACTCGGGACCATCAGCGATGTCCGGATCACCGGCCAGGGCGTGGACACGCCCAGCGATGCGCCGCTGTGCGAATCGTTCAAGCCCACCCCGCGCGAGGTCGTGGCGTTCTTCCGGCATGCGGTGGTGATCACGCCACGCCAGGAGCACGACTACTTCCTGCATGGGCCCTGCTATGTCGAGGGCACGCTGCGCACGCGCTACGGGCAGTGGCGATGGCGCCTGCGCAACTTCGGCACGGCCTATGTCAGCGTGGACGGCGGTGAAGATGCCTTCCTGTTCGCCGACCCGCGCCAGGAATCCTCGCTGGGCGACGACTGATGGCCCTGCCAGGCCTCGCCCGCATGGGCATCCATGGGTCGCCGGCGCGCTACGACACGCTACTGATTTCCGCGAGCATCACATGATGAAGAAATTGTTCGACCTGTTGACCGGCAAGCCATCCACACCCGCACCGGCGTCTGCCACCATCGCCCCGACGCCGGAAGCTCGGGTACGGGCCTTCATCCAGCACTGGCACCGGCAATGGACACATGCCCGCGAAACGATGGGCGACGACGTGGACTTCGGCCGCTGGCACAGCCTCGTTTCCGAAGCCGACCAGGCCCACTTCGACAGGGATTGCGGCTCCGGCACGAGCGATGCGTACGGCTCGGACCCGGACTTCGACCCGACTACCACCGAGGTCATCGGGCAACGGATCGACGGTACGCGGGCGCAGGTGCATACGCGCCGCAACGGCGCTGCCAGCACCCGCTATCACGTGTACGACCTGCAGCACGACGCCAATGGCGATTGGCGGATCAGCCAGGTGTTCACGCTCTTCGATCCACCCACTGCCCCGGTGATCAACGCCGCGCGGTATGCCGAACTGGGCACGCTCAGCACGGCGGATGCGCCGTTGGCCGCACCCAACGATGACCTCGCGCTCGACGAGAACCTGCTGTTCCGGGGTGATCGCCGCATCGAGCAGGACGACCTCCGTGGCCAGATCACCCAGCAGGTGATCGGTGAGATCGACATCCGCTCCGGCGTGTTGGCCATCAGCGATTTCGGCTATGGCTTCGATGACCTGCAGCCACTGGCGCGGCGGGCACCGCTGGGCCGCCATCCGGTGGAAACGGTGATGGTCGACCGGCGCGTGGCCGGCATCCGCATCCGCTTCGACCCGCACCGTCGCGCGGTTACCTGGAAGGCCGCGCGCACCCAGCACGGCACCGGCATCTATGGGGTGGACGCCGGCAACCTGGCGATCTTCGATGTCAGTGGGCTGCAGACGCTGAGCCACATCGCGCAGGAGCGCTGCTTCCGCCAGTGGTCAGGCGCAGGCATCGCGCGGACGTTGGCACTGGCCCACCCGGACGACTGCGTCATCACGCCCAGCGGCTACGGCGATGGCGCCTATCCGGCGTTCTGGGGCCTGGATGACAGCGGCGCGCTGGTATCGCTGTACGTCGATTTCATGATCCTGATCGAGGAGCGCGACGCGGGCCGCTACGTCTCGCTCTGACCTGCCTTGCAGTTCCACTGCCCCCTCCCCTTGCTGGCGCAACGGGAGGGGCGGTTGGCCATGCACTGGCAACCCCCTCGCAGGAGAAGCCGGCGCATGCGAACGCAACCCGCGCCTCAGTACCCGTCTTCCTCGGCCGCGGCCTCGCGGCCCTGTTGCCGGATCAGGGCTTCCTCGCGTGCATCGTTGATCGCGTGGCGGACACTGTCCAGGTCCACCGCGCGCTCGTCGGGCGTGTACTGGCCACGCAACTCGGTCTCCGGCAGCAGGTCGCCGGCCTGGAACAACTCCCACATCTCCTCGCCGTACCAGGTATCGAGCAATTCGGGCGCCGAGCGCCCCAGGTAGGCGGTGAGGTTGTTGACGTCGCGCAGCAGCATGGTGCGCGCGGCGTTGTTGCCGCCGGCGCTGACCACCTGCGGGAAGTCGATCACCACCGGGCCATCCGGGCCGACCAGCACGTTGTAGGGCGACAGGTCGCCGTGGATCAGGCCGCAGCACAGCATCAGCTTGACCTGCTGCACCAGCACCGCGTGGAACTGGCGGGCCTGTTCGGCGGCCAGTTCCACCTCGCCCAGGCGTGCGGCGCTGAAGCCCTCGGCGTCGGTGACCAGTTCCATCACCAGCACGCCGTGGAAATAGCCGTACGGCTCGGGCACCCGCAGGCCGGCCTCGCGCAGCTGGTACAGCGCGTCGACCTCGGTGTTCTTCCACGCCACTTCCTGCTGCTTGCGGCCGTACTTGCTGGCCTTGCCGATCGCGCGCGCCTCGCGGCTGCCGCGCACCTTGCGCCCTTCCTGGTATTGCACGCGCTGCTGGAAGCTGCGCTGGGCCATGTCCTTGTAGACCTTGGCGCAGCGCACGTCATCGCCGCTGCGCACGACGTAGACCGCCGCCTCCTTGCCGCTCTTCAGTGGGCGCAACACTTCGTCGATGACGCCATCGTCGATCAGGACCTGGAGTTGGGGGGGTGTCTTCACGGGTTCTCGGTGCTGCCAACAGGAGTGAAATACGCCTGGCCACGTGTGCCAGGCGCGCCAATTGTCACCGATGGTAGGCGAGCGGGGCCAAGGCGGGTGTGACCGCCGTTGTCAGCCAGACATGGAAACGGCCGGCAGGGCCGGCCGTCCGTGTCACGCAGCGCGCGCGTTCAGAACGCGTTGATGCCGGTCAACTCGCGGCCGATGACCAGCTGGTGCACGGTCTCGGTGCCTTCGTACGTGATCACCGATTCCAGGTTCAGGGCATGCCGGATCGCACCGTGTTCGGTGGTGATGCCGGCACCGCCGAGCAGGTCACGACACTCGCGGGCGATGTCGATGGCCAGGCGGCAATTGTTCCACTTGGCCAGCGACACCTGCTGCGGCTGCATCACGCCGGCATCCTTCAGGCGACCGAGCTGCAACACCAGCAACTGGCCGGCGGTGATGCGGCGGGCCATGTCGGCCATCTTGATCTGCGCGCTCTGGGTGGCCGCGACCGGGCGGCCGAACAGGATCCGCTCCTTGGTGTAGGCCAGCACTTCGTCCAGGCAGGCGATGGCCGCGCCCAGCGGGCCCCAGGTGATGCCGTAGCGGGCCTGGGTCAGGCAGCCCAGCGGCCCCTTCAGGCCCTTCACGTTGGGCAGGCGGTTGGCATCGGGCACGCGCACGTTGTCGAAGAACAGGGCGCCGGTCACCGAGGCACGCAGGCTCATCTTGTGCTTGATCTCCTGGGCGGTGAAGCCCGGGGTGCCCTTCTCGATCACGAAACCCTGCACGCCCTCCTCGGTGTTGGCCCAGACGATGGCGATGTCGGCCACCGAGCCGTTGGTGATCCACATCTTCGAACCGTTGATGACCCAGTCCCCGCCATCCTTCACCGCGCGGGTCTTCATGCTGGCCGGGTCCGAGCCACCGTGCGCCTCGGTCAGGCCGAAGCAGCCGATCACCTTGCCGCGCGCCATGTCCGGCAGCCAACGCAGGCGCTGCTCCTCCGAGCCGTAGGCGTAGATGGGGTACATACACAGCGAGCTCTGCACCGACACGAAGCTGCGCAGGCCCGAATCACCGCGCTCCAGTTCCTGGCAGATCAGGCCGTAGCTGACACCATTCAGCCCGGCGCCGCCGTACTGCTCCGGCAGCGTGCTGCCCAGCAGGCCCATCTCGGCGATCTCGGGGATCAGTTCGTTCGGGAAACGCCCTTGGTCGAAGCAGTCGCCGATGATCGGCAACACGCGCTCGTCGGTGAAGCGGGCGACCGAATCCTGCACGGCGCGCTCTTCCTCGCTCAGCAACGAACGCACATCGAACAAATCGTAGGGGTTCAGGGTCTTCAGGCTCATTACGGTCTCTGGAAGGCGCATCCGCGCGCGGAAGGTAGGGATAAGGTAGTTCAATCGGGCGCGGAGGATTGCTGCAGGCGCACGCTCACCGGGCCTCTCGCTCGCTTCCATGCCCTTGCCCGGCGGCCGGCACGCACCTGGCCAGCGCAGCCAGCCCCTGCACACCGGGCCTGCACACCGGGCCTCCACACCGGGCCTCCACACCGGGCTACGGATACTTGGCCACGGGGGCGCGTTGGTCGATGCCGGTGCCGCTCCCGCCCAGGCAGTCAGGAGTGGTGCGGTAATGCAGGGAACCCAAGGCAATACCGGCGCGCGCGGGACGATCACGGTCACCCTCAACGCACGCCTTCAACCGGCCCACCGGACAGAGCTGGAGGACGCATTCAGCGATGCCTGCCAGCTTCACGGCATCCGTGCCGAGGTGATCGGCGGCGGCACCCTGCTGGCGTCCAGCGGCGAAGTCGCCAACTGCGACCTGCGGATCCGGGTGGATGACCTGGGCGGTGACAGCGTGCTCCTGATCCGGCGCCTGTTCGAGGCGATGCTGGCCCCGGTCGGCTCCAGCATCAGCCTGCCCGGCGGTGGCCCACGCATTCCATTTGGCGTGCACCAGGGCCTGGGCCTGTACCTCAATGGCACCGACCTGCCCGCCGAGGTCTACCAGACCTGCGACATCAACCACGTCCACGAGGAATGCATGCGCCGCCTGGAAGGCGTGGGCATGCTCAACAGCCACTGGCAGGGCCCCACCGAAACCGCGCTGTACATGTACGGCGACAGCTTCGATCGCATGCACGCGGCCATCACGCCGCTGCTGGACAGCTACCCGCTGTGCCAGCGGTGCCGGGTCGAGCGCATCGCCTGAGCACGGCCGCCCCCCCTTCACCGACAGGACGCCCATGGACCGCGCACCCGCTGACCCGATGGCAATGGCGCTCTGCCGGGGTATGGAGCACGCCTCGGTGGCGTTCGCGCTGCTGATCGGCCAGGCCACGCGGCCGCACCTGCAGAACGCGGCCTTCGACGCCCTGCTCGTGGCCTGCCATGCGCGCACCGGGGATGCCGCCCACCTGTGGGACGACCCACAGGTACAGGCCGCCGTGCAGGCATGCCGCCGGCACGGCAGTGAACGCCGGCTGGCCCGCGACGGGCTCGGCTACCAGCTGGTGTTCGTGCCGCTGCCGCGCGCGGATGCGCCGCTGCTGGTGCAATGCTTCGCGCTGGCCACGCCCGGGGCCGCGCCACCGGGCCTGTCGCCGCTGCTGCACGACGCCCTGCAGGCGACCGATTGCCAGGTCTGCGTGTTCGGGCAGGGCGGCGAGATCTTCTGGATGAACGATGCCGCCCGGCGGACCCTGTACGGGCGCACGCAGGTGCGGCAGTTCCACGTCGACGACTGGATCCAGCGGGTCCATCCCGACGATGTGATGCACCTCAATGCCGCGGTCAGCCGTGGCATGGCGGCCGGGCGCATGCCACCGGTGGAGTACCGCATGCGCGCCGCCGACGGCAGCTACCACGGCTTCGTCAGCGCCGCCTCGCCGCTGCCTGCCACCGACGGCATCGCCGGCCACTGGGTCAGCGTCAGCCATGACCTGCACGGTCTGGGACAACGCGGGCTGGACCTGCGTCACGGCGGGCAGGAAAACAGCGAGCAGATCGAGGCGCGCATGCAGCGCCTGCTGCGGATGCAGAGCGAAGTGGCCAACACGCAGAAGATGGAGCTGGTGGGCAACCTGGCCGGCGGCGTCGCCCACGACCTCAACAACCTGCTGACCGTGATATCGCTGAGCATCTCGCTACTGCGCAAGGGCAGCGACGAGGACGCGGTGCTGCGCCACGCCGCGATCATCGAGAAGGCGGTGGAGAAGGCCGGGCGCATGGCCAACCAGCTGATGACCTTCACCGGCCGCAAGCCACGCACCGCCACCACCATCGACCCGCGGCAGCTGCTGGCCGATATCGGCGACCTGCTGCACAAGGCGGTGGGCGAGGAAGGGGAGTTCATCCTGCGCTGCGCCGAGGACATCCATGCCGTGCACGTGGACCGCGCGTACTTCGAGAATTCGCTGATCAACCTGGCGGTCAACGCGCGCGATGCCACCCATGGCCGCGGGCGCATCGTGATGTCGCTGGTCAACACCGTCTCCAGCCGCAGCGGCACGCCGGGGCCGTACGTGCAGGTCACGGTCAGCGACAACGGCATGGGCATGGCCGAGGAAGTGCGGGCCAAGGTGTTCGAACCGTTCTTCACCACCAAGCCCACCGGCAAGGGGTCGGGCCTGGGCCTGCCGATGGTGGCCAGTTTCGTCGAGCAGGCCGGTGGCTTCATCGACGTGAAATCCAGCCCGGGAGCCGGCACGTCGGTGAGTTTCCTGCTGCCGGTTTCCGGCCACGCCGCCGAGCCGGTCGCGGCAGCGCGCGCCGCCCCGCCGGCCTGTGGCAACGGCGAATCGGTGCTGTTGATCGAAGACGATGCACAGGTCCGCGACGCGCTCGCCGACATGCTGCGCAACCTCGGCTACCGGGTGTCCACCGCCTACAACCCGCAGGCGGCGCTGCATTACCTGGGCACCGGCCTGAAGGTGGAGTTGATCATCTCCGACGTGCGCATGCCCGGTCCGGTCACGGTGCTGGACATGGTGCACACGCTGGAGCGCGCCGGCACCCTGCCGCCCCTGCTGTTCATCACCGGCTACGCCGGCGAGGTGCTGGTGCAGGAGGGCCTGATCGAGGGCCGCTATCGCACCCTGTTCAAGCCGTTCTCGCAGGACGAGCTGTGCGATGCGATACGCGCGGTGCTGCCCGGAGGGAACGGCTGACCGTCGGCCGGTCCCGGTTGGATCGGGGAAGCACGGCAGCGACAGAACCACGGCTCTCCTTCGCTGCACGGAAGGGAGCAGGGCATGCGCCCTGCCGGATCATCGCCAAGGCCGCTACTGCGCCTCCTCCTCGCCGCCGCGCCCGGCGCCGTAGCCGAGCCCCGCGCCCATGCCCACGCCGGCCCCCATGCCGCCCATGCCGCCACCGCCACCCTTGCCTGCGCCGCCGGCCGCACCCTCCTTGTCCTTGCCGCCGCCTTTTCCGCCACCGCCACTGGAGGTCGGGCGCGCCGGCCCCTGCTGTGGGATCGCCACGCTAGCCGGGATGGTGTCCAGGTCGAGCACGCCCCGGATGAAGTCGCGCAGCGACACCACCAGTGCCGCGGTATGGATCGGCCGGCCCTCGACCATGTCGGTGGCCGCGCGCGCCGCCAACCGCACCTGTTCCTCGGTGCCGAGCAGGATGACGTCCGACAGGGCCGCCTCCACCGCATCGCGGATGCGCCGCGCCCGGTCCCCGGCCTCGCCGCCATCGATCGGCGGCAGCAACAGCGCGCCCTCGGCATTGGGGGTGGCCTGGCCTTGTGCCAGCCCGGCGGCGCGTCGGCGGATCTCGCGCAGGTGGATCGGGTCCACCGACAGGTCACCGGTGAAAGAACCACCCAGGGTCTTGTAGGCGGCGATCAAGGTCTTGAGCCGTTCGTTGATCTGCCGGTTGGCTGCCTCGCGCTTCTGCTGCACTACCTGCATCACCAGCAGGCGGATGCCCACGCCGATCAGGGTGATGATCGCCAGGCCCACCAGGGTGGAAAGCAGGCCCTGCCACGAGCTGAAATCCAGGCCGCGCATCCGTCATCCATTGCTGCAGGCGCACATCGGGCGCCGGGATGTCCATCCTACTGGCAGCGGGCCGTGGCGGGCGCTATGGACAGACACGATGACAATCGAACGCGGTAAGGTGTCGCACTTCTCTACACCAGATCGTTCAGATGTCCGCCAATTCCACCGCCCCGGCCAGTGCGCCGTCGCAGAATCTGGAACGCGCGCTCAAGCCGCGCCAGCTGATCATGATGGGACTGGGCAGCGCCATCGGCGCCGGCCTGTTCCTGGGCTCGGGCGTCGGCATCCACGCCGCTGGCCCGGCCGTGCTGATCTCCTACCTGGTCGCCGGCACCCTGGTGATCATCATGATGCACGCGATGGGCGAGATGGCCGCCGCGCGCCCCACCAGCGGCGCGTTCTCGGTCTACGCGGCCGACGCGCTCGGCCCGACCGCCGGTGCCACCGTGGGCTGGCTGTGGTGGGCACAGCTGGTGGTGGTGATCGCCGCCGAATCGGTTGGCGCGGCCGGCCTGCTCAAGACGATATGGCCGGAGCTGTCGGTGCCACTGGTATCGCTGGCCTTCATGGTGGTGTTCACCATCATCAACCTGATGGGCGTGCGCAACTACGGCGAGTTCGAGTTCTGGTTCGCCATCCTCAAGGTCGGCGCGATCATCGGCTTCATCCTGATCGGCATCGCCCTGCTGTGCGGGCTGCTGCCCAACGTGCCGTCGCCGGGCCTGTCCAACATCACCGGCCATGGCGGCTTCATGCCCAAGGGCCTGGCCGGCATCGGCGCGGCCTTGCTGGTGGTGGTGTTCGCCTTCGGCGGCACCGAGATCGTGGCCGTCGCCGCGGCCGAAACCCAGGACCCGGAGCGCAGCCTGGCCCGCGCCATCCGCACCGTGGCCTGGCGCATCCTGGTGTTCTACATCGGCTCGATCGGCGTGATCATCGCCGTGGTGCCATGGACCAGCGATGCGCTGCGTTCCCCGTTCGCCGCGGTGCTGCAGGTGGCCAACATCCCCGGCGCGGCCACCGCGATCACGCTGATCGCGGTGATCGCCCTGCTCTCGGCGCTCAACGCCAACCTCTACGGTGCCTCGCGGATGATGTACTCGCTGGCCTCGCGTGGCGAAGCACCGCGCTGGCTGGGCCGCACCAACGCCCGCCAGGTGCCGCTGATCGCGGTGCTGGCCAGCGTGCTGTTCGGTTTCGGCGCGACCGTGCTGGAGCTGCTGTACCCGGACAAGGTGCTGCCGGTGCTGCTCAACGTGGTCGGCTCGACCTGCCTGCTGGTGTGGACCCTGACCCTGGTCTCGCAGTTGATCCTGCGCCGCCGCGCCGAACGCAACGGCACCCCGTTGCCATTCAGGATGGCCGGTTTCCCCTACCTGACGGTGCTGGCGCTGGCCATCCTCGCGCTGATCTTCGCGCTGCTGTTGAGCACCCCGGAGACCCGCCTGCAGTTCCTGTCGATGGCCGTGTTCACCGCCTTCATCGCGTTGTGCAGCGGCCTGGCACGGCGCCTACGCCGCGCCTGACCGTACCCAAACAGGCCGTTGACGAGCCCGCCGCATCGGCGGGCTTGTTTTGCCGGCCGACTGACGGCAGGCTTCGCGCATCCGAGGCCCCGTCATGTCCCCCGATCCCCGCGTCGACGCCTACATCGCCAACGCCGCCGATTTCGCGCAACCCATCCTGCGCGAGATCCGGGCACGCGTGCACGCCGGTTGCAGCCAGGCCGAGGAAGCCATCAAGTGGGGCATGCCCAGCTTCCTGTACAAGGGCAAGCTGCTGTGCGGGATGGCCGCTTTCAAGGCGCATGCCACGCTGGGCTTCTGGCAACGCCAGGCCGGCCCGGGCGACAACACCGAGGCCATGGGCCAGTACGGGCGCCTGCAGCACGCCCGGGACCTGCCGGACAAGCGCGCGTTCGCCGCGCAACTGCGCGAGGGCATGCGCCGCATCGACAGCGGCGTGAAGGCCCCGCGGCGTGCGCCGCGGGCCGCCCTGCCGATACCGCCGGCCTTCGCCCAGGCGCTGGCCGCGGCCCCACAGGCCCAGGCCGCCTTCGACGGCTTCGCCCCCGGCTACCAGCGCGACTACCTGGAGTGGATCGGCGAGGCCAAGCGCGAAACCACCCGGCAACAACGCATCACCCAGGCCATCGCGTGGTTATCCGATGGCAAGCACCGCAACTGGAAGCACGAGAAGCATTGACGCAGGACGCGCCAGAGATTCCACTTCACCCGAAATCACGACCCCCAGCCCTACCGTCCCCCCATGATCGACCAAGAAGCCCTCATCCAGCGCGCCATCGACCCGTCATCCGTCAAGCTGGAAGGCACGCTGACCAATCCGCCGTCCTTCGGCGTGTACGCCATCGATACCGATGACGGCAGCACGCATTACCGCTTCGGCAGCCACCCGGTGCGCATGCACGAACTGGAAGACAAGTTCGGCGGCTGCGAGCTGGAATACCTGTTCCTCGCACGCGAGGACGCCGCGGCGATGACCGCGGCATTGAACCGTCCGGAAGACGAGGAAGGCTGAGCAACGGGGACGACGCCGGGCGCACTGGCTTCCCCCCTCCCCGGCCCTCACCCCTGCCTGCGGCACAAGGCAGGGGGCCGTCCATGCGAACGGCCGGTCCACTGCAGTACCGCAATTGCCCCTCGCTTGTGCGGCAGGCATAGGGGAAAGGGGCAAGTGCCACCGGCAAGCCCCTCGAACCCCAACCCCGGCTACTTCAGCCCAAGGCGTTTGGCCAGGCGATTCAGGTTGGCCCGATCCAACCCCAGCAGGCGCGCGCTCTCGGTCCAGTTGCCCGCCGTGCGCTCCAGCGTGGCGGCGATGCGCTGGCGCTGGAAATCATCCACGGCCTTGCGCAGGTCCTCGGCCTGCAGCGCTTGTCCGGCACCGGCCGGGGCCTGCACGCTGGCATCGCTGTGCACCGGCAACTCCAGCGCCGCCGCATCGACGGTGAGGATGCGCGGGCGCGTCGTGCCACTGGCTGCCAGCGCGCGCAGCACCGCACGACCGATCAGATGCTCCAGTTCCCGCACATTGCCCGGCCAGTCGTAGCCAAGCAGCGCGGCCTGGGCATCGGCGGACAGGCGCAGGCTGCGCAGGCCCATCCGCGAACGCGCCTCTTCGATGAAGAAGCCCGCCAGCAGCAGCACGTCGCGCTCGCGCTCGCGCAGCGGCGGCACCCGTAGCGGATAGGCGCCCAGGCGGTGGTACAGGTCGGCGCGGAAACGCCCCTGCCGCACCGCGTCGGCCAGGTCCAGGTTGGTGGCGGCGATCACCCGCACATCCACCTGGTGCTCGCGGTCCGAGCCCACCCGCTGCAGTTGCCCGCTCTGCAGCACGCGCAGCAGCTTGGCCTGGCTGGCCAGCGGCAGCTCGCCGACCTCGTCCAGGAACAGCGTGCCGCCATCGGCCAGTTCGAACTTGCCGCGCCGCTCGCCCACCGCACCGGTGAACGCGCCGCGCACGTGGCCGAACAGTTCGCTTTCCACCAGTGCATCGGGCAGGGCGGCGCAGTTGATGACCACCATCGGCTTGTCCTTGCGCGCGGACTGGCGATGGATGCCGCGCGCCACCAGCTCCTTGCCGACGCCGGTTTCGCCGCTGATCAGCACGCTCAGGTCACTGGGCGCGACCAGCGCGATCTCCTTGCGCAGCGCCTTGAAGGCCGTGCTCTGCCCCACCACCTCCGGTGGCGTGCGCTGCCCGGCCGCCGCACGCCAAGTTTCGGCCAGCGCCTGCTCCTCGCTCAACCGGGCCGCCAGCGTGCCGATCCGTTCGCCGGCCTTGACCGTGGCCGCGGCGAGGCTGGCGAAGGCTTCCAGCCGGTCGCGCTGGATCTGCTCGAACTGGCCGGGGGTGAGTGCGTCCATGGTCAGCATGCCCCACGGGCGGCCGTCGATGTACAGCGCGCAGCCCATACAGTCATGCACCTCCAGGTGGCCGTGCACCGACTCGACGAGGCCGTCGTAGGGATCGGGCAGGCCGCAGTCGGCGGCGAAGTGCACGGTGCCCTGCCCCTGCAGGATCGCCGCCAGCCGCGGGTGCTCGTCCAGCCGGAAGCGGCGGCCCAGCGTGTCAGTGCTCAACCCTTCCACCGCCAGCGGCACCGCCTGTTCGCCCTCCAGCCGCAGCAGCGCCACCGCATCGCTGGGCAACAGCTGCCGCAGCACCCGCAGCAACCGGCCATAGCGCTCAACATCGGCCAGGTCGTCGCGGGCCAGGTCGTCGACCAGCGGGATGATCCCGGACATGAAGGGGTTGCAGGTCATTTTGACACCACAGAGTCATCCCGACCCGGACCGAACCGGGTCGTTTCAACCCGCACATAAGCCAAGTCATTGATTTTCATATGCAGAAAAGCTGGCACGAAACATGGAATCCACAGGGTACCCCAAGCAGAAAGAGAAACACCCATGTTGACTGCTGCACAGCGCGACCTGATCAAGGCCACCGTTCCCCTGCTGGAAACCGGCGGTGAAGCCCTGACCAAGCACTTCTACGGCCTGATGCTGACCGAGAGCGATGCGGCGCGCCCGTTGTTCAACCAGGCCCACCAGTCCAGCGGCGACCAGCCGCGTGCGCTGGCCAACTCGGTGCTGATGTACGCCAAGCACATCGACCGGCTGGAGGCGCTGGGCCCGCTGGTCGGCCAGATCGTGGCCAAGCATGTCGCCCTGCAGGTGCTGCCCGAGCACTACCCGATCGTCGGCCACTACCTGCTGCGTTCGATCCGCGAGGTGCTGGGGCCGGAGATCGCCACCGACGAGATCATCGATGCCTGGGGCACCGCCTACCAGATGCTGGCCGACCTGCTGATCGGCGCCGAGGAGTCGGTGTACGCGGCCAACGAGCAGGCACCGGGCGGCTGGCGCGGCGGGCGCATGTTCCAGGTGGTCGACAAGGTCCGCGAAAGCGCCGAGATCACTTCCTTCCACCTGCAGCCGGTCGACGGCGGCGCGGTGGTGGACTTCCAGCCCGGCCAGTACATCGGCATGCGCCTGCAGATCGATGGCCAGGAAGTGCGCCGCAACTACTCGCTGTCGGCCGTGCCCAATGGCCGCAGCTACCGCATCAGCGTCAAGCGCGAGGACGGCGGCAAGGTGTCCAACCACCTGCACGACAACGTGCAGCTCGGCGACGCGCTGGAGCTGTTCGCCCCGGCCGGCGACTTCACGCTGGTGGCCGGTGACCGCCCGATCGCCCTGATCAGCGGTGGCGTGGGCATCACCCCGACCCTGCCGATGCTGGAGCAGGCGCTGGCCAGCGGCCGCCCGGTGCACTTCATCCATTGCGCGCGCAACGGCCAGGTGCATGCATTCCGCCAGTTCATCGCCGACATGCAGAAGCAGCACCCGCAGCTGCGCAGCTACACCTGCTACAGCGAGGCGCTGCCGGGCGATGCCGCCGATGCCGAAGGCCTGCTCAGCCGCGAACTGCTGCAGCAGTGGCTGCCGGCCGAAGGCAACGTGGACGCGTACTTCCTGGGCCCGAAGCCGTTCATGGCCCAGGTGAAGAAGCTGCTGCGCGACGTGGGCGTGCCGGACGCACAGAGCCGCTACGAGTTCTTCGGGCCGGCGGCGGCGTTGGAGGCCTGATCCCGGCCACCGCCAGGAGACAGGAAAGGCCGGTGGCATGCCACCGGCCTTTTTTTTCCCGCGGACCGCCTGCAGCCCCGCTGTTGGCGCGCGCATGCGGATACGATGCGGGCATCGTCCGGGGAGGGGGAATCGCATGAACGTTTACGCCGTAGTGTTGGCCGCCGTGTCCAGCTTCGTGCTGGGAGGCTTGTGGTACTCACCGGCGCTGTTCGGCCGTGCATGGAACCGGGAGAACGGTGGCGACGTGCCGCAAGGACACCCGGCCAAGGTGTTCGGCGTGAGCTTCGTGTTCTCGCTGGTGGCCGCGTTCGCATTCGCGTGGTGGCTGGGCCCGGCACCGCCGCTGCCGCACGCCGTGCTGAGCGGCCTGGTGGTGGGCTTCGGGATGGTCGCGGCGAGTTTCGGCATCAACTACCAGTTCGCCCAGCGCAGTACCGCGCTGTGGCTGATCGACGGCGGCTACCACACGGTGCAGTTCGTGCTGTTCGGCCTGGTCCTGGGCCTGTGGCACTGAGCAGGGCCAAGGTTGTTGCGGTTGCGCCCGTCTGCTCGCCTTGGCCACGCCGTGGCAGCGGCGTGTCCAAGCAGGAAACCGATCAGCCCAGTCGCGCCTGCAGCCAACGCTCGACCACGACTACCGTCCCCAGCTTCGCCGGCACCTGCAGCGCCAGCACGCGTGCCAGCGCATCGGCATGACGGATGAAGGCCTGCCTGGCCACGCGCTGCGCCTGCTGCACCGTCGATTGCTGCCGACGCAACTGCACGATCTGCAGTGACGGGCGTCCGGGCGGTGCGAACTTCTGGTAGCGACGCAGCTCGTCGGCGACCAGGCCCACGTCCACGCCGCACTTGGCCAGTGCCTGTCCGGCCTGCAGCACCTGCTCCAGCGCACGACCGGATTCGGTCAGCCCCTCGGCGTCGAACAGCGCCAATGACGCCAGCGCAGGGGCGTGTTGCTGGAGGCGTTGCAGCTGGGTTTCCCAGGGGAAGGTCGCGGTGAAGTCGGGCATGGGATGGACAGGGATGGAGAAGGAGCGTACGAGGCGGGTGTGCCAACCCTCTCCCGCTTGCGGGAGAGGGGCTTTTCATCTTTCGGCGGCTAGCCGATCACCCGCTTGAACGGCGGCAGCGCGTCGATGATGCGCTTGCCATAACGCCGCGTCAGCAGCCGCGAGTCGAGGATGACCACCCGCCCGGTGTCGGTCGAGGTGCGGATCAGGCGGCCGGCGAACTGCGTCAGCGTGCGCAGCGCGTGCGGGATAGCGATCAGGTTGAACGAGTTCAGGCCACGGCTTTCGAACCACTCGCTCAGGGTCGAGGTCTGCGGATCGGTCGGCACCGCGAACGGCACCTGGGTGATCACCACCGTGGTGCAGGCCTCGCCCGGCAGGTCCAGGCCTTCGCCGAACGAGTTCAGGCCGAACAGCACCGACCCCTCGCCCGCGGCCGTGCGCCGGAGGTGCTCGTCGATCATCTTCTGCTTGGCGCTCTCGCCCTGCACCAGCACCTTCCTGCGCAACGACGCCGGCATCAGCTCGGCCACCTTTTCCATCTTCCAGCGCGAGGTGAACAGCACGATGCTGCCCTTGTCCCAATCCAGTTCGGCGGCCAGGTACCTGGCCACTTCCTTGGGATGGCGCTCGCGGTCGTCCGGCGTCACCGGGAACTTCGGCACGACCAGCTCGGCCTGGTTGGGCAGGTCGAACGGCGAAGCCAGCGACACCATCTCCGCGTCCTCGGGAATGCCGTTGTCGATGGCCAGCGACTGGAAATCACCGCCACCGGTGAGCGTGGCCGAGGTCATCACCACCGAATCCACTTCGTCCCACAGCAGCTTGCGCAGCACCATCGCCGCCGACACCGGCGAGCAATGCAACTGGTAGTCGCCCTCGCGCGACAGGGTCACCCAGCGCGCGATCGGCGGCTGGCCTTCCTTGTCCTCGCGGCGCCAGCCTGCCCACAGGTTGTACTGCTGCTCGATCATCTCCAGCGCCATGCCGAGGTTGCGCTGCAGGCGTTCATGGCCGGCATCGTCGGGCTTGCCCTTGGCCACCAGCGCGGTGGCGGCGGTGGCCCAGTTGAGCAGGGTGCGGGTTTCGTCGGCCAGTTCCTCGATGGGCTGCTTCCACGCCTCCGGCAGGCGGCCGTTGGCGGCGCGCCACATCGGCTCGCGCTCATCGGGCTGCGGGATCCAGACATGGGCGATCTCGTCGCGGAAGCCCTTGAGCAGCTTGCTGACCCGGGTGGCGGTCTCGATGGCCTCGTTGGGCAGCAGGTTGCCGATCTTGTCCTTGTCCACCGCGCGGTAGGCGCCGGCGATCAGGATCTGCAGGCGGCCGGTGCGCTTGGCCATGTCGTCCAGCGGCAGGAACGCCGCGCCCTGGTCGATGGCAACGTTGCCGATGTGGTGGCCTTCGTCCAGCACCAGCAGCATGTCAGCGGGCGGGGCGATCAACGGCTGGCCGCTGTCGCTCTCGCCGATGGACAGCGCCGACAGCAGCAAGGCGTGGTTGGTCACCACGATCTGCGCGTCGCGCACCTCGTTGCGTGCGCGCAGCACCGGGCATTGCGCCGAATAGGCACAGCGCCGGCCGGCGCAGGCCGAGGCCGGCGTGGTGATGCGCATGCGCAAGGTGGGGGTGACGGTTTCCGGCGCGTTGTCCAGGTCGCCGTTCCAGCGGCCCTCGATGAAGGCCTTGGTCAGCTTCTCGGCCACGTCCATCTCGATCGGCGCCAGCGGCCGGTCGTAGAGCGGCACGTCGTCGCCGAACATGCCTTCCTGCACGCCCTCGCCCTGCGCCTCGGCGGCATTGCGGGTGCACAGGTAACGGGTGCGGCCCTTGGCCAGCGCCACCGTGGCCTGCAGGCCGGTGGCCTTGAGGAAACTGGGGATGTCGCGCTCGACCAGCTGCGACTGCAGCGCCACCGTGCCGGTGCTGATGACCAGCTTCTTCCTGCTGGCCAGCGCGATCGGCACGCCGGCGGTGAGATAGCCCAGGCTCTTGCCGACGCCGGTGGGCGCTTCGACCACGCCGACGTTGCCGGTGGCCAGCGCGCGCGAGACCACGCCGATCATCTGGCTCTGCGAGCGGCGCGTGCTGAAGCCGGGGGTATTGGCCTGCAGCTTGGCGTAGGCGTCGCGGATGCCGGCTTTCAGGTCTTCGGTCAGCGTCCGGGGTGCTTCTACTTTTTCCGTCACGCCAACCTGCCACCTGCTCCGTTCAAGGCAGGCATTTTCCCATACCCGCCCGCATTCACCGAATGCGCCGCCGGCTCAGGGTTTGCCGCCCGCGGCAGGACGCCGCAACGCCTGCGCCACGCCCCATGCCAGCAGGATGAAGCCGGCCGCCTCCAGCAGCGAAAGCCCGATGTGGACGACGCTGAGCAGCGTATTCAGCCCGCTCAGCGCGCCGTAGTTGCCCTGCGCCAGGAACAGCAATGGCAGCACCGCCAACCCACCGCCCACCAGGGTGCACAGCAGCAGCACCGACAAGCCCCACAGCGCCATCTGGCGTGGCCGGCTCGACGGGGTATCGAACACCATCATCACCGCCACGCCCAGCGCGATGATGATCGGCAGCCGGTAACCAATGGAAACCAGCAGCGTGGACAACAGCTCGGTACTGTTCATCGCGCCACTCAGTCCGCGGTGACCAGCAGCGCGTCGCCCGCGCGCAGCTCGGCGTAGATCGCATCGGTCTCCGGACGCATGCCGTGCCATTGCTGGAAGCTCTCGGCGGCCTGCTCGACCAGCATGCCCAGGCCATCGAAGCTGTTGCGGCAACCGGCCGCACGCGCCCAGGCCAGGAACGGAATGGAGGCCTCGCCGTAGTTCAGGTCGACCGCGGTGGTCATGCTGTTGACCAGCGACAGCGGCAGGCTGAAGCCACTCTCGTTGCCGCGCGCGGCCGAGGTGGCGTTGATGATCAGTTCGAAGTCGCCCTGTTCGCGCAACTGCTCCCAGTAGGCGGAGATGGCGCGGCCGGGTTCGCTCATCGCATCGACCAGCGCATCGGCACGCTCCGGCGAGCGGTTGACCACGATCAGCTCGAGGATGCCGGCATCCAGCAGCGCCGGCGCCACGCCGCGCGCGGCGCCACCGGCACCGAGCAGCAGCACGCGGCGACCACGCAGGTCCAGGCCGTGGCGGCCGGTGAGGTCACGCACCAGGCCGATGCCGTCGGTGTTGTCACCGTGCCAGCGCTCGCCCTTGCGCAACAGCGTGTTGACCGCGCCGGCGCGCTGCGCGCGCGAAGTGGTGGTGGTGCACAGGGCGAAGGCGGCTTCCTTGTGCGGCAGGGTCACGTTGGCGCCCACGCCACCGTCGGCGGCAAAGGCTTCCAACGCGGCCGGGAACTGTTCCGGCGCGGCCTCGATGGCGCGGTAGTCCACCGCGATGCCATGGGCCTTGCCGAACGCGGTCTGGATGCGCGGTGATTGCGAGTGGGCGATGGGCTGACCAAATACGGCGTAGCGGGGCGCGCTCATGGGTTTCCTCTGCATGACCTAGACTGGACGCGACCTTCACCTGCGGAACCCGGATGCGGACCCGACCACTGCTGCTCGCGCTGACTGCGAGTCTACTCTGTACCCCGGCAGCCTCGGCGCTTTCCGAGTTCGGCATCGAGGGCATGGGGATGGTCTCCACCCGCGCCGACGAATTGCGCGCCACGCTCAGCGCCGACGGGCAGCGCATCGTCTGGGCCAGCAACCGCGACGGCGGCGCCGGCGGCTGGGACCTGTGGCAGGCCACGCTGCAGGACAAGCGCTGGGTGGACCCACGGCCACTGTCGCTCAACAGCGCGGCCGACGAAGTGGATCCGTTCCTCAGCACGGACGGCCGCTGGCTGTACTTCGCCTCCAACCGCACCGGTGGCCAGGGCGGGTTCGACCTGTACCGTGCGCCGCTCGCGGCCGACGGCCACATCGGTGCACCACAACGGCTGGACGGGCCGGTCAACGGCCGCCAGGACGAACGCTCCCCCGCCCTGGCCGACGACGGGCGGTTGCTGTTCGCCAGCAACCGTACCGGCGGTGTGGGCGGCTGGGACCTGTGGACGGCGGCCCGCGCCGGCGACGGCTTCGCCGCACCGACCCCGATGGCCGGCATCAACAGCGCCGCCGATGAAGTCGATGGCAGCTGGCTGGGCGGTGGCCGCGCGGTGGTGTTCGCCCGTGCCACGGCGGGCGGCGGCGCGCAGACCTGGGTCGCGCAGTGCCAACAGGCGGCCTGGGGCACGGCCACGCTGCTGGGGCTGTCGTTCAACAGCCAGGACGGCGATACCCGCGGGGCCGTGCTTGATGCCAACAAGCCCGCCGAGCTGGTGCTCAGCGGCAAGGCGCGGGCACCGCGGGCCGGCGGGCTGGATCTCTACCGGATGAAGGCGCCGGTGGTGGATGGCAGCGACGACTGCCGCTAGCCAAGCGCGAAGAGCACCCCTCCCCGGCCCTCCCCTTGGCTGCGCCAAAGGGAGGGGGTGATTCACGCAGGTCGGTCAGGTCATCGCGAAACCGTGCTCCTGCCCCCTCCCTTTGGCGCAGCCAAGGGGAGGGCTGGGGAGGGGTGCCTGACACCACGCGCGGGAAGGAAGCTTCCGCGCGAAAACCGCTCAGCCCTTCAGCAACTCGGCGCGCCGCTTCTCGTACTCGGCCTCGCCGATCTGGCCACGCTCCTTGAGCTGGCTCAACGCGCGCAGGCGGGCATCGGCCTCGGGCTGCAATGCGGCTTCACGCTGCAGCCGCTCGGCGGCCGAGTGCAGCTCGGCCGGGCGACGGCGCGCACGCACGATCGCCACGATCACCGCCAGGGTCACCGCCGCGAATAGGCCCACCCCGGCCAGCCACACCACCCAGTGGTACACCTGCACGCCTGCACTCGGTTCCATCTCAATCCTCCTTCAACCAGCGCGCGATCTGCGGCGCGTAGTAGGTCAACACGCCATCGGCACCGGCGCGCTTGAAGCCGATCATCGTCTCCATCACGCACGCGCGCTCGTCCAGCCAGCCGTTGAGCGCGGCGGCCTTGAGCATCGCGTACTCACCGCTGACGTGGTACGCGAAGGTCGGCACGCCGAACTCCTGCTTCACCCGGCGCACGATATCCAGGTACGGCATGCCCGGCTTGACCATGACCATGTCCGCGCCTTCCTCCAGGTCCAGCGCGATCTCGCGCATGGCCTCGTCGCTGTTGGCCGGGTCCATCTGGTAGGTCTTCTTGTCGGCCTTGCCCAGGTTGCCGGAGCTGCCCACCGCATCGCGGAACGGGCCATAGAAGGCCGAGGCGTACTTGGCCGAATAGGCCATGATCCGGCAGTTGATGTGGCCGGCGGCGTCCAGCGCGCGGCGGATGGCGCCGATGCGGCCGTCCATCATGTCCGACGGCGAGACGATGTCCACGCCCGCCTGCGCATGCGAGACCGATTGCTTCACCAGCGCCTCGACGGTGATGTCGTTGAGCACGTAGCCGCGCTCGTCGATGATGCCGTCCTGGCCGTGGGTGGTGTACGGGTCCAGCGCCACGTCGGTCATCACCCCCAGCTCGGGGAAGCGCTGCTTCAGCGCGCGCACGGCGCGCTGGGCCAGGCCGTCCTCGTTCCAGGCCTCGGCCGCGTCCAGCGACTTGCGCGAGGGGTCGATCACCGGGAACAGGTCGATCACCGGCACGCCCAGCTCCAGCGCCTGCTCGGCCTCGCGCAGCAACTCGTCGATGGACATGCGGTCCACGCCCGGCATCGAGCCGACCGGCGCGCGGCCGTCCAGCTCGTGCACGAACACCGGCCAGATCAGGTCGTCGGTGGTCAGCGTGTGCTCGCGCATCAGGCGGCGCGAAAACGCGTCATGGCGCATGCGGCGCGGACGGTAGAGGGGGTGGCCCATCGCGGTACTCCTTGGTTCCAATGGCAATGATTCAGTGCAGCAGGTAGCCCTGCGGCTGCAGGGGCTCGGGCAACGGCCGATGGCCGAGCGCGTCCAGCACGTCGATCTCGATGGTACGCACCATCGCATCGAGCGGCAGGTCGTTGGGCTCCAGGCCGAACGGCTCTTCCATTTCCTCGCCCAGCTGGTCCAGGCCGAAAAAGGCATAGGCCAGCAGCATCGACACCACCGGCGTGGCCCAGCCCAGCGCACCGGCTAGGCCGAACGGCAGCAGCACGCAGAACAGCCACGCGCAGCGGTGCAGCAGCAGGGTGTAGGCAAACGGCAACGGGGTGCCGGCGATGCGCTCGCAGGCGGCCTGGACGCTGGACATGGCATGCAGGCGTGTTTCGAACTGCGCGTACAGGTACGGGTCCAGCTGGCCGGCGTGCAGCGGCACCGCCAGTTCGCGCCCCAACTGCGCCAGCACGCCGTCGGGGAGGTTGCGGCGTTCCAGCACCGGGGCCTGGTCCGGGGCCAGCCACGGTGCGGTCGCCGCGGCCTCGTCGCCGCCGCGCAGGCGGGCGGCCAGGGCATGGGCGAAACCGATCAGCAGGTGCGAGGCGCGCGCCTGCAGCGCCGGCTGGTGGGCCAGCAGCGCGGCCGCCTCGCGCGCGAAGCTGCGCGACTCGATGACCAGCTGGCCCCATTGCTTGCGGCCCTCCCACCAGCGCTCGTGGCAGGCGCTGTTGCGGAAACTCAGGAAGATCGACAGCACCAGGCCAAGCAGGGTGAACGGCACCACGGTGACGCCGTCACGGCCGAATGGGTGCCAGTACCGCTCGAATGCCGCCACGGCCACCGCCAAAGCGCCGATGGCCAGCACCTTGGGCGCGATGGCCGGCACGATCGAGCCGCGCAGGATGTACAGCAGCTGCCAGCCGTGGGGGCGGGGTCGGATGATCATCGGGGGATTACGCCTGTCGCTGGCCCTGACGGCCGGGAAACACCCCGGCCAACCCCGTTATTTTACGCCCCCCGCCCGGCCATGGCCGTTCCCCCGGTCGGCGGGGCTTCAGATGATGCCGCCGCCGATGCTCAGCCGGATCACGCCGACGATGATGACGATGGCGTTGAGCACCAGGCCGGTCTTGGCGCGGCCACGCTTGGTGGCGTGGGTGAACAGCAGGCCGATGGCGGCGATGATCGCGCCCACCGCGGCGAACGGGATCAGGAACCAGTTCCCCCAGCCCAGCAGCGGGATGAAGGCCAGCACCATCCACAGCAATGCCGCGATACCCCAGATAAGGCTGATCAGTCCCATGTCCTTTCCTCCATCAGAAACTCACTGCAAGATAGCCCGGAAATGCCCGTGTTCAAGTGGCCGCCGTCGCGGCAACCAGTTCGCGGCCGATTCAGTCACGGCCGTGGATCATCCGCAAACACCGATCACCGGGGAGTGAAGCCATGAAATTCCCGCTCGCCATCGCATTGGGCCTGGCCCTGGCCACCGGCGGCTGCGCCAGCACGTCCAAGGTCATGCTCGGCCAGGCACGCGCGCCGGTGGATCCGGCCACGGTACAGATCTATTCAACCCCCCCAGCCGGCGCGGTCGAGATCGCCCAGCTGGAGTCCTCCAGCGCGGTCGGCTTCGGCACCCAGGGCCAGACCGACGCGGCCATCGCCCGCCTCAAGCGCGAGGCCGCCGCGCTGGGCGCCAACGGCGTGATCCTGATGGGCGTGGGCGCCGGCGGCTCGCCGGTGGGCATGTCGGTCGGCGCCGGCAGCTACGGCCGGCACAGCGCCGGTGGCCTGAGCGTGGGCATCCCCACCCAGCAGAAGCGCGCTGCCGGCGTGGCGATCTGGGTGCCGCCGGGCGCCGGCAAGTAAGCCAGCGCCGGTAGGAGCGCCTTCAGGCGCGAAGCCGGGGAACGTCGAGCACACGCGATACCTGCAATTGCACACGGCATCAGCTTCGCGGTCCAGGCCGCTCCTACAAAAAAAGGGCGCCTTGCGGCGCCCTTTTTTCACTTCCGGCGCTGGGCCGGAATGAAGACCTCGTTGACCGCCGTGGCCAGCTGGTCCGGCGGCAACAGGCCCTGGTCGAGCAGGAAGTTGTTGAACGCCAGCCGGTCGAACTTGTCGCCCAACGCCAGCTCGGTCTGCATGCGCAGCTCCAGGATGCGGGTATAGCCATAGAAGTAGCTGCAGGCCTGGCCCGGCGAACGCACGGTGTAGCGGTCCAGTTCCTGGGTGGCCATCGCCTCGGACAGGCCCACGCCCTCGACCAGCACCCGGCGGGCCTGTTCGCGGTCGGTCTGGCCGAGGTTGAGCATCGGGTCGAGCATGGCGCGGGCCGCACGCAGCAGGCGGAACTGCAGCGCGATCATCTGCCCGTCCAGCGGTTCGAACGGCACCATCTCCGCTTCGGCGTACAACGCCCAGCCCTCGACGTTGACCGAGTTGAACGCGAACAACGTGCGCGCCAGCGAGATGCCCCGCTCGACCATCGCCGCGAACTGCAGGTCGTGGCCGGGGCGGCCTTCATGCGCGCTCAGCGTCCACGCCGCCGAGCCGAAGTTGAAGTCGTCGTACTGCGCCTTCGCGCCGGTGGCCGGGTTGCCCAGCGGCAACACGAAGGTGCCCTGCTGCCCGGTGTTGCCGACCAGCGGCGCCGGCAGGTAATGCGGGGCAGGCGAGGCTGCGCTCTCCGCTTCGCTGCCCAGCCGCATCTGCAGCGGGCGCCGTGGCACGTCGACGATGCCCTGCTTGCGGATGATCGGGTCGATCGCATCGATGACGCCACGGTAGTGCGATTCGAGCTGGTCGTTGCCGATGGTGTCCTGCTTCAGCGCGCGGATCACCGCCGCATAGTCGTTCGGGTCGGCGACCTTCAGGCCCTTATCCTTGGCCACCAGCGGTGCCAGCTGGCGCATCGCCGCACGGGTCTCCATGTATTCCAGCTGGGCACGGCGCACCAGCAGCGCCGGGTCGATGTCCACGCCCACTTCCTTGAGCTGGAAGGCATACAGCTCGGCCGGCAGGCGGTTGTCGGTGCGTGCCTGCGGCAGCACGTCCTTCTGCGTCCAGGCGATGTAGTCCTTCATCTGCGTGGACAGTTCGGCCAGCGCCGCATCGGCGCCTTCGATCTTGTACTTGGCGAACAGCTTGCCGATGCCGTCGATGTAGGTATCGACGTTGGCGATGGCCTGCTCGACCTCGATCTTCGTCGGTTGCAGCAGGTTCGGCGTACCGCTCTTCTCGGCGTAGCGCTGGCGCGCCAGGGTGGCCAGCGGCTGCGTGCCCGGTGCCTGCCCGACGTAGGCCTTCAGGCGGTCCAGTGCCTTGGCGCGACGCTCGGCCGGCACCTGGTCGGAGAGCAGCCCGTTGAGGCCGCTGAAGACGGCCTGCGGCACGTCCGCCCACGGCATCAGGTGCTGCTCGTTGAGCGTGCTGCCCTGGATGTTGCGCTCGGCCGTGGCGATCATGATCTCCAGGTCCTGGCGCACGTTGGGGTCACGCTCGAGCTGGAGCTTCTCGCGCAGCTGCTCGCGTGCACTGCCCAGTGCCTGGCGGTAGCGCGCGGCATTGTCCGGCCCCAGGTCCACCGCCTTGTCGTCGTAACCCGGCACGCCGAAGAAGCTGGCCATTTCCGGCTGAAACGGCGCCTGTGCCTGCAGCAGGATCTGCGCCAATTCGTTGCTGTGGGTGACCCAGGCCGGGGCGGCCGGGGCGGCCTTGGCGGCAGGCGCCGGGGCGGCGGTGGCAGTCAGCGGCGCGGCGAGCGCCAGGGCAACGGCAAGAACGAGCGGCTTCATCGGGCGACTCCGGAAAGGATGCCGGTGACGCTACGCAGTCAGGGCGCGAGCGGCAAGGGTGGGAAGTCAGGCCCGTCCCGGCCCTCCCCTTGCCCGAGGCAACGGGAAGCAGCGATTCACGCGCTTGCAGCAGGTCCACACGCCGTGGGCCTGCGCGCGCCGATCACAGGCAATGCGACATCAGTGCACAAGCTTTCTCGTCCTCGGTACGCAGGTCCAGCGGTACATGCTGGCCGGGCAGGTGCACCTGCAGCTTGTCGAAGGTCCAATGCTGGCGACGATACGCATCCACGTTGATCCGCCCCTTGCCGTGCGGACCGGAGATGCGGATCACCATCGACGCATTGGTCATTCCACCAGACCCGCCGATGCTGCCGAACGGGAACGGCTCGGCCTTGATCGGCTCCCCCAGCGCCTGTTGTACCTGCCGGTGCTGTGCGGCGCGGGCAATGGCCTGCCTGTAGGGCTCGCTGGCCTCCAGCGGTGCGGCCATCTGGCGCAGGCCCAACCAGTTGAGCAACAACCAGCTCGCCACGATCAGCACCGCCGCCAGCGGCAGCGCCCATTTCAGGTTGCGCTGCAGCCAGTTGCGCGGCGGCTTGCCGGGTGCACGTGATGCACCTGGCAAGGGGGGCGGGGACAAGGTCGGCATGCCCGCCTCTCGCCGCCGCTCAGGGCTTGAGGCAGCGTGCCAGGAAGCCCTCGGCGATGCGGTAGCGGTGCAGTGCGTTGGCACCGGACAGGCCATGCTTGGCACCCGGGTAGGTCATCAGTTCGAACGGCTGGCCACGCTTCTGCAGCGCGCTCATCAGGCTGGTCGAATTGGTGAACAGCACGTTGTCGTCGGCCATGCCGTGGATCAGCAGCAGCGGCGAGGTCAACCCGTCGATGTGGGTGAGCACGCGGCCCTCGGTATAGCCGGCCGGGTTGGCGGCCGGCAGGTTCATGTAACGCTCGGTGTAGTGCGTGTCATACAGGCCCCAGTCGGTGACCGGCGCACCGGCCACGCCGCAGGCGTACTGGTCCGATGCCTTGGCCAGCAGCATCAGGGTCATGTAGCCACCGTTGGACCAGCCCTGCACGCCGATCCGGCTGCCGTCCACCCACGGTTGCGCCTTCAGCCACTCCACGCCCTTGAGCTGGTCGGCCACCTCCACCGTGCCCTGCACGCCGTACAGCGCACCGCCGAAATCACGGCCACGGCGCGGCGTGCCGCGGTTGTCCAGCGAGAACACCACGTAGCCGTGCTGGGCCAGGTACTGGTTGAACAGGTGGTCGCCACGGCCCGGCCAGCTGTCGGTCACGGTCTGCGAGGCGGGGCCGCCGTACACGTACACCGCCACCGGGTACCGCTTGGACGGGTCGAAGCCTTCCGGCTTGATCAGGCTGTAGTGCAGCGGGGTCTTGCCGTCGGCGGCGGTCAGCGTGCCGTACTCGACCGGGCGCTGCGCTTCCACGTACCGGGCGTAGGGGTGCTTGGGGTCGGCCAGGTCATTGTCCAGCAGCGTGGCGATCTTTTCGCCATTGGCGCGGTACAGCTCGATCTGCGGCGGCGTGGTGCTGTTGGACCAGCTGTCCACGTACACGCTGGCATTGTTGGCGAACGCGGCGCTGTGCATGCCCGGCGCGTGCGAGAGCTTGACCGGCGTGCCGCCGGCCAGCGGCACGGCGTAGATCTCGCTGCGCAGCGACGATTCGACGCCGGCGCGGAAGTAGGCCTTGCCGGCGTCCTCGTCCACGGCCAGCAGTTCGTCCACCGGCCAGTTGCCCGAGGTCAGCGCGGTCAGCTGCTTGCCGTCGGCGCTGGCCAGGTACAGGTGCTGGAAGCCGCTGCGCTCGGACGACCACAGGAAGCGACCATCCTTGAGGAAGCGCAGGCTGTTGGTCAGCGGCACCCAGGTCCTGCTGGTCTCGGTGGCCAGCGTGCGCTGCCTGCCATCGGCCAGGTTGGCCTCGATCAGTTCCAGCGTCTTCTGGTCACGGCTCTGGCGCTGGAAGGTGAGGTGCTGCGGATCGCGCCAGTTGACGCGCGCCAGGTAGATGTCCTGCTCCTTGCCCAGGTCGACCCAGGCCGCTGCCGCGCCATCACGCGGCGCGACCACACCCAGCTTCACCAGTACGTTTTTGTCGCCGGCGGCCGGGTAACGCTGCTCGATCATCTCCACGCGGTCGGCGTACATCTCGTACCGCTTCTGCACCGGCACCGGCGATTCGTCGATGCGGGCGAAGGCGATGGCCGAATCATCCGGTGCCCACCAGTAGCCGGTGTGGCGGTCCATTTCCTCGTCGGCGACGAACTCGGCCACGCCGTTGCCGATGGTCGCGCTGCCATCGCGCGTCAGCTGCATCTGCTTGCCGCTGGCCAGGTCGATCACCCACAGGTTGCGCTCGCGCACGAAGCTGACGAAGCCACCCTTGGGCGAGAGCTTGGCGTCGGTGGTGAAGCCTTCGCCATGGGTGAGCTGGCGCACCGCCTCGCGGCCCTGCTTGCCCAGGTCGTACAGGTACAGCTCGCCGCCCAGCGGGAACAGCAGGCTCTTCGCGTCCGGCGACCACTGGTAGTCGACGATGCCGCTCAGCGCGGCGATGCGCTGGCGCTCGCGGCGCGCCTTCTCGGCATCACTGAGGGTTTCCTCGCCGGGCAGCACCACCTTCGAATCCACCAGCAACCGGGTCTGGCCGCTGGCGATGTCGTATTCCCACAGGTCCAGCTGGTTGCGGTCGCTGTCCTTGCCGCGCAGGAAGGTCACCCGCGAACCATCGGGGGCCACCTTGGGCTTCATCAGCGTCGGGCCGGTCAGCGGCGCATTGCCGGTGATGGCCTCCAGGGTGAGTTTTTCGGCTTGGGCGACTGCAGGCATGGCACACATCATGGCAAGGGCAAGGAACAAGGGACGCATGGGATTCCTGTCGAAGGCATCACGGATCGCGCCATCCTAACGGAGCTGCCCCTACAGTGCCGGGGCCAAAAGTCCTGCATTCACATGGAGCTTCCCACGGTCATGGCCGACGCAACCCCGCAACAACAATGGCACGACGCCGTACATTCCTACGCCCACCATCTCAACGCCTATATCGCCAAGGGCGACGCCTGCGGCTGGGAGGGCATGGGCGAACCCGATGACCCGCCGGCGCTGTCGGCACTGCTGCCGGAACTGCGCCAGCAGCTGCGTGCCGCCAATGCCGAAGGCAGCGAGGCGGCCATTGCCCGCCTGCGCAGCCAGTGGCCACCCCTGCACGAGGCCACCAGCCCCTTGCTGGAAGACAACGGCCAAGGCTTCGGCGCGCTGGCCTGGCGTGCCGACGGCAGCCTGCTGATCCGCACCGGCACCTGGTATGAACCCGGCCAGGTGCTGCGCCTGCAGGGCCTGGAAGTCACCCCGGAGCCGGACCTGCAGATGTTCGGCAGCAGCCCGGATGGCCGGGTGCTGGCCCTGCTCCGCGAGGGCCGGATCGCACTGGTCCGCGGCGCCGACGACACCCCGGTCGCGGTGCTGCCGCTGCCCACCGGCCAGGAAGGGCTGCCGTCCGTCCTGGCCGCGCTGGCCGAAGACGACGCCACCGTGCAGCAGCTGGTGCCGTTCAACGATGCCCAGCGCGTGGTGGTGGTGCAGGCCGGCGGCGTGTTCCTGTGCAGTGCCACCGGCATCCAGCGCCTGCTGCCTGCCGCCCGTGAACTGGAAGAGGCCGCCGGCGAAGACGACCCCTACGGCGTGCGCCTGGACATGGTGCATGCGGCGGTGTCGCCCGACGGCAACTGGATCGCCTGCGGCCACCAGGACGGCCGCCATCGCATCTTCGACGGTCACGGCACGCCGGTCAGCGAGGTCGGCCCGCATGGCGAGTACCCGCACCATGCGGCGTTCTTCGCCGATGGCCGGCACGTCGCGCTCAATGCCTGCCACTTCTACAACGGCGCCACCATCGGCGTGGAGGTCGCGGCGCTGGCCCAGATCGACACGGACTTCTATGAAGACCACCCGGCGGTGCGGGTGATCGAACCCGGTGCCCGCGTCTATGCCAGCGCACCGCTGCCGGAAGGGCTGGTGCTCGGCGACGCCTATGGCTACCTGCGTGCGGTGGACAGCGCGGGAACCGTGCTGTGGAAGCAGCACGTCGGCAGCACCATCAGCGCCATGGCCACCTCACCGGACGGCCGCACGCTGGCGGTGGGCAGCCATTCGGGCACGCTGCACCTGCTCGACCTGGCCTCGACCGACGCCCACCCCGAGCAGGTCGGCACCCAGCCGCGCCGCGAACTGCGCCGCTGGCTGTTCTGGAAGCAGGAAGCACGGCCGCTGGCCTGGTGAGCATGGCCCCGCGGCGGCGGGGCCATGCCACGGGCAACGCTGGCCGGGCTCAGCGTTGCCCGAACAGGTGCCGCTTCTCTTCCTCGCTCAGTGGCTGCCCGGCCTGCGGGTTCACGGTCGGCCCGATCGCATAGGCGCGCTGGGTGGCCGGGCGCGCGGCGATGGCCTGGTGCCAGCGGCGCAGGTGCGGGAAAGCGTCGAAATCCACCGGCAGCTTGGCGTAGGCACCGATCCACGGGTAGCTGGCCATGTCAGCGATGCCGTAGTCGTCGCCGGCCAGGTAGGCCGACTGCTCCAACCGCTTGTCCATCACCCGGTGCAGGCGGCGCACCTCGCTGTCATAGCGCTCGATGGCGTAGGGAATGCGCTCGGGCGCATACACGTTGAAGTGCCCCATCTGCCCGCTCATCGGGCCCAGCCCGCCCATCTGCCAGAACAGCCATTCCAGCGTCGCGGCTCGGCCGCGCAGGTCGGTGGGCAGGAAACGGCCGGTCTTCTCGGCCAGGTACAGCAGGATCGCGCCGGACTCGAACACGCTCAGCGGTGCCCCGCCGTCGGCCGGGGCATGGTCGACGATGGCCGGCATCTTGTTGTTCGGCGAGATGGCCAGGAACTCGGCCTGGAACTGGTCGCCCTTGCCGATGTTGACCGGGTGGATGCGGTATTCCAGGCCCGCCTCCTCCAGGAACAGGGTGATCTTGTGGCCATTGGGGGTGGGCCAGTAGTGCAGGTCGATCATGAACACGCCTCCATCGGGACTGACACCGAGTGTACCGAGGCACACCGCTTGGCAGCGTGTGGGGGCGCCCGTTAACCTGCGCGCTTTCCGCAACGCAGCATCCCTTTCATGTCCGACCGCAAATCGTTGAGCCCGCTCTCGTCCCTGATCTTCGCCTCGCGTTGGCTGCAGTTGCCGCTGTATCTGGGCCTGATCGTCGCGCAGTGCGTCTACGTGTTCCTGTTCGGCAAGGAGCTGTGGCACCTGATCACCCACGCGCAGACCTGGAGCGAGCAGCAGATCATGCTGATCGTGCTGGGCCTGATCGACGTGGTGATGATCTCCAACCTGCTGGTGATGGTGATCGTCGGCGGCTATGAAACCTTCGTCTCGCGGCTGCGCCTGGACGGCCACCCGGACCAGCCGGAGTGGCTGAGCCACGTCAACGCCTCGGTGCTGAAGGTCAAGCTGGCCATGGCGATCATCGGCATCTCCTCCATCCACCTGCTCAAGACCTTCATCGAGTCCAGCCAGATCGGTGCGCCGCTGTGCACCAAGGCGCTGACCGAGGCCGGCGAGCTGTGCTCCAAGTTCACCGCCGACGGCGTGATGTGGCAGACCATCATCCACTGCGTGTTCATCCTGTCGGCGATCGGCATTGCCTGGACCGACAAGCTGATGAGCAACGGCCACGCCAAGCCGGCCGCGCACTGAGTACCCCGATGGGCGCCACAATGTGACGCCCATCACTTTTTCACCCTGTCACAATTTTCTGGCACCGCAGCCCGGTTCGGCGATGCTAGATTCGCGCTTCACTGTCGGCCGCCGCGGCTTTGGGAAACGCCGCGCCTTCTCGCCCATCAGGCACGGCCGTCCACGTTCGTCGATTCAAGGGGATGTTTGATGTCGTACGTCACGAAGCAAGGCAGGCTGCGCCTGTTGGCACCCGTCGTTCTGCTGGCCTCGCTGGCCGCCTGTTCCGGACCGGATGAAACCGCGCCTGCCGCCGCCAATACCGCCGCGGCTCCGGCCGCCGCCGCGCAGGCGGCCGCGGCCGACAAGGCCGCCTCGGAGAAGGTGCAGGGCATGGACACCGGCGCGTTGCGCGATGCCGCCAGTGCCGCGCTGCGCGAGAACCGCATGTACGCCCCGGCCGGTGACAACGCGATGGAGTACTACCTGGCCCTGCGCGACAAGCTGCCCGACGATGCCTCGATCAAGAGCGCACTGACCGACCTGCAGCCCTACACCCTGATCGCCGCCGAGCAGGCGCTGGGCCGCGAGGACTTCACCGAAGCCCAGCGCCTGATCGCGCTGGTGGAAAAGGTCGACCCCAGCGCCCCGGCGTTGCCTCGCCTGAAGCAGGGCGTGACCAGCGGCGTCCAGGTCGCCGAGCGCCGCACCACCGACGAAGCCGACAAGGCCAAGCGTGACGCCGAGAACCGCGCCAAGCAGCAGGTCGAGCAGCAGCGCCTGGCCCAGCAGCAGGCCGCCGAAGCCTCGGCCGCCCAGCAGCTGGCCGCCCGCCAGGAAGCCGCGCGCAAGGACAGCGAGCGACTGGAGGCCGAGCGCCAGGCCGCCGCCCGCCGCGAGGCCGAGCAGCGCAGCGCCGCCCAGGCAGCCGCCGCCGCTGCCGCCGCGCCGAAGCCGGCCGCGGCCCCCGCCGCCCCGACCCTGCGCGCGGTCAGCACCCCGGCCCCGCGCTACCCGGCCGATGCGCTGCGTTCGGGCACCTCCGGCGAAGTGCTGGTGGAACTGACCATCGGCACCGACGGCTCGGTCACCGACGCCCGCATCCTGCGTGCCACCCCGGCGCGCGTGTTCGACCGCGAAGCACTGGCCGCGGTCAGGCGCTGGAAGTTCGAACCGATGGGCAGCCCGGTCACCACCCGCCGCACCCTGGCCTTCGCACCGAACAAGTAAGCCCGCAGGTGCGTGATGGTGACGAAGGCCCGGAGCGATCCGGGCCTTCTGCGTTTTTCCCCGTGCAGTGATCGTGCCGGCTAGACGCGGATGCAGTGCCGGCAGGGCTGCAGCCGCACCGGTGGTCCGGAAGCGACGGGGCCTGCCCTGCCGGCATCGCGCCACACCACGTCCCGCGCAATGCCGTGCCGACCGCTGCCCACCAAACAGAAGGCCCGGCATTCGCCGGGCCTTCTGCATCGCACTGCGGGTCGATCAACCCGAGATCGCCAGGCGCTCCTGGCGGTAACGCCACACCGCGATCCCCCACAACACCAGCGCCAGGCCCAGCGAGGCCAGCAGGTACACCCCCCACTGCGTGGCCGACGGCATCTCGCCACGGGTCACCTTCACCAGCATCTGGTTCTGCGACAGGAACGGCACCGCGTACTGCCACAGCTGGGTGTCCTTCAGCGGATAGGCCATCAGCGCGTAGCCCGGCAGCATCGGCAGCATCATCAGCCAGGCGATGTGGCTCTGTGCTTCCTTCATGCTCTTGGCGCTGGCCGCCAGGCAGGTCAGCAGCGCGGTGCCGATCACCACCAGCGGCAGCAGGATGGTCAGCAGCTTGCCCATCGCGGCGAAGCTCACGTCCAGCGACGTGGCCGCGCCGGTGCCCATGCTGGCACTGAGCTTGAAGGAGAGCAGGATCAGCAGCATCGACGCCAGCCCGACCGTGACCGCTGCCAGCATCTTGCCGCTGACCAGCGCGCCACGCGCCGCCGGCGTCGCCAGCAGGGGCTCCAGCGACTGCCGCTCGCGTTCGCCGGCGGTGGTGTCCATCGCCAGGTGCGAGCCACCGATGAAGGCCGACAGCATCAGCACCAGCGGCAACACGATCGACAGGAAGATGCCACGCTTGGCCTCGGCCGTGGCCAGGTCACGCGTGCCGACGTTGACCGGCGCGGCCACCTTCGGATCCACGCCGCGCGCCAACAGCCGCAACGCACCCACCGACTGGCTGTACTCGCCCAGCGTGGCCTTCAGCCGCATCACCTGCACGTCGCTGGTACGGCGCGTGGTGTCGGCTAGCACGTCGACCTTGGCCGGCTTGCCGGCATGCCAGTCCTCGGCGAAGTCCGGATCGATGATCAGCGCCACATCGTCCTTCTGCGCGCGGATGCGGGCCTCGATGTCCTTCGGCGCCTCGGTGGCGTTGATGCCGCGGCTGGCCAGGAAGGCCACCAGGTTCGGCGCCTGCGCCATGCCGACCACCGGCAGGGCCAGGTCCTTGTCCAGCTGGTTCTCGGTGCGCAGGCTAGTCAGCTTGCTCATGCCCAGGAACATCAGCGGGTACAGCAGCGGTGCGGTCAGCAGGGTGAGCAGGAAGGTGCGGCGGTCACGGGCGAAGTCGCGCAGCTCCTTGCGCATCACCGTGATCATGCAGCCCAGGAATCCGGTCCGGTTCATGCGTGCAGGCCCTCCTCGCTGCCGATCAGCTTGACGAAGGCATCCTCCAGGTTGGACTCGTGCGCATGCTCGCGCAGCTCGTCCGGGGTGCCCTGCGCCACCACCCGGCCATGGGCGATGACGACGATGCGGTCACACAACGCCGCCACCTCCTGCATGATGTGGCTGGAGAAGATCACGCAGCGCCCCTCTTCGCGCAGCTCCTTGAGAAAACCGCGCAGGCCGCGGGTGGTCATCACGTCCAGGCCGTTGGTCGGCTCGTCGAGGATCACGTTGCGCGGGTCGTGGATCAGCGCGCGGGCAATGGCGGTCTTGGTTCGCTGGCCCTGGCTGAAGCCCTCGGTGGCGCGGTCCAGGAAGTCCTCCATCTGCAGCGCGGCGGCCAGCCGCGCGGTGCGCGCGGCGATGTCGGTGGCGGTCATACCATGCAGCTCGCCGAAATAGTCGATGTTCTCGCGTGCGGTCAGGCGCTTGTACACGCCGCGCGCATCGGGCAGCACGCCCAGGTTGCGGCGCACGGTGTTCGGGTCGACGGCCGGGTCGATGCCATCGACCAGCACGCGGCCGCTCTCCGGCGTCATCAGGGTGTAGAGCATGCGCAGCGTGGTGGTCTTGCCGGCACCGTTGGGGCCGAGCAGGCCGGTGATCTCACCATCGCGCGCGGTGAAGCCCACCTCGTCCACGGCGATCACCGGGCTCTTGTCCTTGCCCCTGCCGGGGAAGGTCTTGCGGAGTCGTTCTGCAACGATCATGTAAGCGGATTCCTCAGTGATGCGTCGAGATCACGGTTCCCAGCCATTGAAGCTGGTGAACGGTGGCACGTAGTTGATCTTGTCCAGGCAGCTCGCATCCAGCGCGCGCGCATCGGCCTTGTCCATGAACTCGGTGAACAGCTTGGGCATGCAGCCGGCACCGATCACGTTGTGGCCCTGCCCGCGCAGCACGAACAGGCGGCCATTGGGCAGGTGCTTGACCACTTCCTCGCCATAGCGCGGCGGCGTGACCGGGTCGAACTCGCCTTCCAGCACCAGCGCCGGCACCTGCGTGGCCAGCGGTGCGTGGAAGTCCGCCGGGGCCTTGCCCTTGGGCCACACCGCGCACATCGCGGCCAGGCCTTCGGCCATGCGGTTGCCGAGCACGGTGTGCTCGTCGCCGGCGGTGGCGACCATGCTGTCGGCGTCCTCGCTGCAGACCACCGACAGCTGCATGCCCATGGCCATGCTCTGGCTCATGTCCGACTGCAGCATCTGTGCCAATGCCATCAGGTTCTCGTAACGGCCGGCGCTGGCTTCGTGGATCAGCTTGGGCAGCAGCGCGCCGGCGGCGGGCATGTAGGCGTACATGCGTACCAGCCCGGCGACCAGATCGGCGTTCAACTCACCCTGTTTCTGCTCACCGGTGGCCGCATCGCGGTAGGTGACGCTGACCGGTTGCGCGCGCAGGCGTGCCAGCAGCGCGTCCAGCTCGGCGCGCGGGTCGCCCAGCGCATCCTTGCACGAGGGCGTGAGAGTGCACTGGGCGAACTGCTTGGCCAGCGCATCGTCCAGGTTGCGCGCGAAGATGTTGCCCAGCGGCTGGCTGTTGGGCACCACCGAGTCGAGCACGATGCTGCGCGTCTGCTGCGGGTGGCGCATGGCGTACTGCTGGGCCACGCGGGTGCCGTAGCTGACGCCGATCAGGTTGATCTGCTCGGCGCCGATGGCCTTGCGCACGTCCTCCAGGTCGGCGACCGCGTCGGTGGTGGTGTAGTGGCGCAGGTCGGCCTTCTGCGAGAGCGTGCGCGCACAGGCGGCCGCATGCGCGCCCATGGCCGCGGCCGACACGTCGGCGCCTTCGCTGTCGGTGCAGGCCAGCAGGTTGGAGTCACCGGTGCCGCGCTGGTCGACCAGGATCACGTTGCGCTGCTCGCGCACCTTGGTGAAGGCCGGGTCCAGCATCGGGTAGCTGTCCACCGCCGACTGGCCGGGGCCGCCGGCCAGGAACAACACCGGGTCGGGCTTGAAGTTGCCTTCCTTCTCCGGTGCTAGCCAGGCGATGTTGAGGGCGATCCGGCGGCCCTGCGGGTTGGCCCGGTCCTCCGGGACCTGCAACGTGGCGCATTGCGCCTCCAGGCTGGCGCGGCCGAACGTCGAGTCCAGGCTGCACGGCTTGAACGCCAGTGACCCCAGCACCATGCCCTTGGCGGGAGCGGCATCGGGTGGGGAGGCACTGCATCCCAGCAGGCCGCCGGCGACGGCCATGCCCAGGACAGTGGTACGGATGGTGCGGGACATCATCGGAACAGCCCCTCTCGGTTGAAAGCGTGGATTTGGACCTGCTGCATCACCAGACGCAGCATGGCCGGCTATGTGACATCAGGGAAGAAGATCCCCTCGATCTTCTGCTCGAACACGCGGGCGATGCGGAACGCCAGGGGCAGGCTGGGGTCGTACTTGCCGGTCTCCAGCGCATTGACCGTCTGCCGCGACACCTCCAGGCGTTCGGCCAGTTCCCCCTGCGACCAGCCCCTGGCTTCGCGCAGTTCGCGCAGACGGTTCTCCATCCCCGCCTCAGTGGTAGCGCCGTGCGACCACGGCCTTGGCCAGGCCGTAGGACAGGCAGACCAGCGGGAACACCCAGATCATCGCCACGTTGGACGGCACGTCGATGACCTTGGCCGACTGCAGGAAGCCCCCGGTCAGGTAGACCAGCGACACGAACGCGGTGGCGGCGCTGACCGCTTCCAGTTCGATGCGCTGCTGCATTTCATCGACGTCGCGGATGTAGCGGACCATCGCGCGCAGCACCAGCACGATCGGCGGTACCGGCAGCAGTGCGATCAATGCGCGCAGCCCGGCGCCTTCGGCGCCACGCAGCAGGTACATCGACAGGCACAGCAGCACCACGTAGCCGAGCATGGCCACGACCACTTCACGGGTGTAGCGGCGGCGCAGGGTCGGGGTGGCGGCATCGCAGCCGGCCGGCATCAACCGGCGCAGCACGCCGGCGATCAACAGGCCCAGGCCGATCCCGGCCAGCACCCCGGCCGCGCGTGCGTTGACCAGCGCCGCCAGCACCTGCTGCAGCAGCACGCCGCCCAGCAGCAGGACCGCGCCACTGCCCAGCAGCCACCATGACAACGCATGGCGGCTCATGGCCGCTGCCCCACGCGCGGGTTGGCACGGGAACGCATGGAAGTGCGTGTCTGGCGCATGATCCTGCCCTGTAAAGGATGCTTGACACATCCTGCAGCGCGGGTCCGGCCTCTGTCAAGCGTCCTTTACAAGCCCGCCGGATGCGATGCGGGCCTCAGTGGGCCCGCTGTACCGCCATGCGCGCATCGCCGCCGACCAGGCCCGACTCCAGCCCGTAACGCAGCAGGTCCAGGTCGCGCTTGAGGCCGAGCTTGAGCATGGCCGCACCCTTCTGGCTGCTGATGGTCTTCTTGCTGCGGTTGAGCCGCTCGGCGATCTCGTTGACGGTCATGCCCGATACGTACAGCCGGATCACTTCCAGCTCGCGTCCGCTCAATGCATGGATCTGCGCGCGACTGGTGGTGATCGAATCGGCCACCTCGGCGATGGTCGGCGACAGGTAGCGGCCATCGGCGTAGGCCACGTGCACGGCCGGCATCAGGTGGCTCATCGAGTCGGACTTGCTGAGGATGCAGGTGATGCCCAGCTTCAGCAGCGAATGCACGATGCCCGGGTTGTCCAGCATGGTCAGCACCACGATGCGCAGTTCGGGGAAGCGCTGGCGGATCAGCCGGAACAGGAACATGCCATCACCGTGCCGGCCACCGGGCATCGCGTAGCCGGTGATCAACACATCGCATTCCACCCGGCCAAGCAGTTCCAGCAGTTCGCTGGAATTGCGCGCGGTACCCATGATCGATGCGCCACCGGACGCTTCGATCACGTGGTGGATGCCGGCGCGGACGGCGGAATGATCGTCCGCGATGACGACCCGGAGGCTGAGTGGTTTCATGATGGCCAGAGTGGTGAAGGTAGGCGGGCCGATGCACCGTGCAGGCACGCGCGGGCATCGTCGTGTGCCAGGTCCGACCCGTTGGTTTTTCCGGCACAATTTGTTAATTAAATGTATGTGCGGGCGCACAACGATGTAAGCGCCCAGGTCCGAAACCGGCCAGGCGGCCGATAGGACAGGTCTGAATTGATGCACGCAAGGCATCATCCGCCGTTCAAAGCGTGATCTTCATGCGTGCATCCTTGCAAAAGAAACTGCTTGTGCCGCGTCGTCGTGGCTCACGCCATGAACATGCGGGCCGCGCTCATTCCACGGCCGGGTCGACGCCGCCCGACGATGCCGGTGCGACCAGACCATTCTCCATCGCGTAACGGAACAGGTCCACGTCACGCTCCACGCCCAGCTTCTCCATCGCCTTGGCCTTCTGCGTGCTGATGGTCTTCTTGCTGCGATGCAGGCGCTCGGCGATCTCGTTGACGGTCAGCCCCGACGCGAACAACCGCACCACTTCCGCTTCGCGCTGGCTCAGCACGCCGTCCGGGTTGCGGCTGCGGCGGTTCCAGTCGACGCCGCTCACCACCCGTTCGATGCTCGGCGAGAAGTACCGGCCCTGCGTGCGCGCGGCATGGATGGCCGGCACCAGGTGGGTGATCGCATCGGACTTGCTGACGATGCATTGCACGCCCTGGGTCACCAGCGTGTGCAGCACCGCCGGGTTGTCCAGCATGGTCAGCACCACCAGCTTCACGTCCGGGAAGCGACGCCGCATCAGGCCGAACAGCGCCACGCCGTCGCCCACCTCGCCGCCAGGCATGGCGTAGTCGGAAACCACGACGTCGCACGGCACCTCGGCCAGCAGGGCCATCAGCGCCGTCGAATCACCGGCCGTCCCCACCAGTTCGATGGTCGATACCGAAGACAGTTCATGCCGCACGCCGGCGATCATCCCGGGATGATCGTCGGCCAGTACCACCCGGATCCTGAAACTGTCCACGCCACCCCCTCCAACGACCACCGCCCGCCGGCCGGTTCCGCCCTTGAAGGGTGCACCCATCGGCACACATGGGGACCATGTGCTGGGGCGATTCTATGTCAGTGGCCAGCCCGCCGCGCAAGCGCGTGCAAGCATCGACGGGCCTGCTGCGATGTGCCGGCGCAATCCGTGGCGCGGCTCATTCGCCGCTGACGAAGTTCCACACTGGCGCGGCGTCGGCCTCGCGCAGATCGGCCACCTGCGTGACGCACTGGCCCGGCACCACCTGGATGCCCTCGTCCTTGCCGCGCGCCGGCAGGTGATAGTCGATGCGGCACAGCGCGCGCGCATCATCGGCCCAGCGCACGGTCAACGTGCCAGTCTCGCGCAGGCCACGCACGAAGATGCGACCGCCCTGCCCGACCACGCCAACTTCGCGGTCATCCTCGTCGATGACATTGGCGCCGAACGGCAGCACCGAACCGTCCTGGCGGCGTACTTCCAGCACCGCCGAGCGCCCGGACTCGGTGGCGAAGCGCACCTTCGCCACGGCACCGGCGCGCGGGGTGACCTGCTGGCTGTTGAGCTTCAGTTCCACGTCCGTGGACAGGCCCTTCGGGTCGATGCTGATCGTGTTCGTGCGGTACGGGGTCAGGTACGGGATGACCGCGTAGCCGCGCCCGTCCACCTTGACGCCGGCGGCGTTGAGCAGGCGCGCGCCCTTCGCATCGGCCACCTCGACGATGCCGAAGGTTTCCGACAGCGGCTGGGACAGCGTCCAGCCATCGGCATGGATCACCACCGCGCCGCGCGCGCCCACCGATGCCTGCGAGTGGTGGCTGCCGACCGCCATGCTGGCCTGCAGGTCGGCCTTGCCAGCGCGGTACATCAGGTTGGCATTGAGGTCGGAGGTGCTGTCGATGTCGCCGCCGCGTGCATGTGCCAGCGACAGGCCGTAGGACAGCTGGTTCTCCTCGCCCACGGTGCCGGACAGGGTGCTCTGCGCACGCGAGCGACCGCCATCGTTGTAGGACAGGTTGTTGCTCAGGGTCCGTGACCGGCCTGCGCTGCCCAGCGGCACCGTCAGGCTGGCGTAGTACTGGGTATCGGCGCGGCCATCGGCACTGTGCTGGCGATTGGCCGAGATGCCGTAGTTCATCCGCCCCAGCGAACCGCTGTAGCCGAAGGAGTAGTTCACGTCGGAGCCGGGCCGGTTCCAGTAGTCGGACAGCGACGCGGTTGCATGCAGGCGGCCATGGCGCTCGCCCAGGCGCTGTCCCATGCTCAGCGAGGCGCGGTTGCGCTGGCGCTGCGGCGCCCAGACATCGCTGTGGCGCTCGGCCTCACGTGCCTGCATCGCTTCGCCCAGGCCATAGAAGCCGCCGGTCGAGTAGCGGTACGCCGCGATCGCGACGTGGGTACCGGTGGCGGCGATGTCGCGTGCATAGCTCAGCCGGTAGCTGGCCCCACGCACCGCGTTGCCATCGGCCAGGACGGTGGAGGACTGGGTGACGTCGGCGCCTACCGCGCCGAGGCGGGTGTTCAGGGCCACGCCCACCATGCCGGCGGCATAGTCCGGCGCGGCGGTGACGCCGGCATAGCCGGTCACGCGGTTGGACAGGCCACGCTGCCAGGTGCCCTGCGCGAACAGCGGCTCATCGCGGCCCTGGTGCTGGCGCAGCGTGCCCAGCGTGGCACTGAAACGGCTCACGCCCGGGCGCAGCGACAGCGGCACCGCGGCGAACGGCACCGAAAACACGCGCTGGCTGCCGTCGGCTTCCTGGATGGTGACCTCCAGGTCACCGCCATAACCGGTGGCGTAGAGATCATCGATCTCGAACGCACCCGGCGCCACCGTGGTCTCGTGGATCAGCGAGCCGCCCTGGCGGATCGTGATCCTGGCATTGCTGTTGGCCACGCCACGCACGGTCGGCGCGTAACCGCGACGTGATTCGGGCAGCATGCGGTCGTCGGTTTCCAGGCGCACGCCACGGAAGCCGACCGAATCGAACAGGTCACCGCTGGTGAAGGCCTCGCCGAGAGTCAGTTCGGCCGACAAGGCCGCCACCTCGCGCTTGGCATAGGTGGCCATGGCCTGGTAGTCGCGCTGGCCCCGGGTGTCGAAGCTGTAGGAGCCGTCATGACGCAGGCGCCAGCCCCCCACGTTCAGGCCGGCATTCAGGCCAAGGTAGCCGCGGGTGACGGCGGCGTTGCCGCGCATCTTCTGCTGGTAGACATTGAAGCTGTAACCCAGCGAGGCGGCGTTGATGCCGGCATCCCAGTTGGAGGGATCCACGTAGCCACGTGCACGGCGCAACATGGCAACCTGCGGGATGCTCACCTCCAGGCGCTGTGCGGCGAAGTCGAAGTGCACGCGCGCATCGGCGATGACGTCCTCGATGCGCTCGCAGGCGGCCGCCACGGCCAGGCGGTCGCGGATGGCCGGGTCCAGCAGCGACATGTCCGCGCCGAACCGGGCCAGCAGCGATTCATCGATGCAGGCCACCGCGTCGGCGCCCGCCTCGAGGCTGCGGAACGTGACGTCCGCACGTGCGACGTAATCGCCGTTGACCTGCAGGTCGGCGCGATAGACACCGGGCAGCACCACGCTGCCCCGCTCGAAGCGGGAGATGTCCACGTTGCGGCCGCCACCGGCGACCAGGAACTCGGTATCGAACTGGACCACGGCCGCGGCCGACATCGCCGTTTCCTGCCCCATCGCTTCCAGGCACTGCGTCGCGAGGATGGCAACGATCAGCGCCGGCAGGTGGCGGCGCACCGGGGTTGCGACGGGGCGGTAGCGGGCGGCGGCAGGCAGGTTCACGGCAATCTTCCAGGTACGCACCAGGCGTCCCCATGCCGGGGCACCTGCTGATCGATTCGGGATCCGCCCAGCGGCCGTTCCGTGCCGGAAGCCGCTGGTGCGGGAAGGTGGGTGTCAGCGCGGTGCCGCCACTGGCGGCACCTGGCTCAACGCGTGGGCGCGCTGACCGGCTGCGCGCCTTGGGACGTGCCACCCCAGTCATTGATCGCGCTGTACTGCACTTCGGTGCGGGTAAGGACGGCGGCGTCCGAAGCGGCCAGCGGGAACAGCTTGCTGCTGCCCGGCGCGACGTGGCCTCCGCCGGCATCCAGGGTGCCGTTGCCGGTGCCCAGGCTGATGCTGCCGTAGTTGACGTAGTACGGCGTCGGGTTGCTGGCCTTGAGCGCGTAACCGGTGCCGTCTTCCTGCCGGCGCAGCTCCCAGCGAACTGCGGCGGGGGCATCGGCGGCCTTGCCGGGCAGGCCGGCGGGGCGATACATCACTTTGATACGGGTGCGCACCGCCAGCTGCAGGCGGTTGGCATCGTCATTCACCTTCGGCGGCACTTCCAGCACATTGAGCCAGTACAGGCTTTCCCTGTCCTTGGGCAGGGCCGCCCCGGTGTGCAGCAGGCGCAATGCCTGGCCGTTGCCCGGATCCAGCCGGAACATCGCCGGGGTGAGGGTGAACGGCACGTTGATCGCTTCCGGCGATGCGGCGGCATCCCCCTCATCCAGCCAGGCCTGCACCAACGCCGGCAGCTGCCCCGCATTGTTCAGTTGAACCGTTGCTTCCTTGTCCTGGCCCGGAAAGATCACGCGGGTTCCTGCAATCACCACGCTTGCATCGGCCTGCGAGGCAAACATGGCCAGTGCGACACTGGTGGACATCATCAATGTACGGATACCGTTGTTCATGGTCGTTTCTCCTGGGGGCCGTGGGACCCGGTTGCCGCGCCGTCGTCCCGAAGGAGACGGCGCAGCGGAAATCCGTGCGTGGCGGCAGTGCCGCCACGCGGCTTTGGCTTACTCGTAGGACATGGTGTAACGGACGCGGGTCTTCACTTCACCGGCTTCGGCAACGCCGGTGGCTTCGTACTGCGCGTAGTAGTTCAGGGTGGCGTTGCCGGAGCTCAGGTCGACCGTCTGCGAGTTCTGCTTGTCTGCCGAGGCACCCACCAGGATCTTCTCGTGACGGTCATTGAGCAGGGCCACTTCCACCTGCTTGGCACCCAAGCCACCGTTCGCATCAACGAACAGGCGGCTGGTGGCCAGGTTCACGCTCTCGTCGGCTTCGAAGAAGGCCGAAACGGTGTTGGCCTGGCCCTGGCAATCGCTCACTTCGATCTTGAACGGAGTACGACCAGCGACCTGACCTTCGGCGGACAGCGCAGAGGTGGAAACGGTCGGCAGGGTGACGCTGAAGTCATTCTGGCCGGCGTTGATCTTGCAGGTGATGGCGGTCACGGCGCCGGTGAACTCGATGGTGCCGTCGGCGGCCTGGGCGGCCGGGGCGGCGAACAGGGCGATGGCGAGGGCCGAAGCAAGGGAGAACTTGTTCATTTCAGTAGTCCTGGATTGAGGGATTGGATTGCAACAAGGGCCTGACTTCCGTCCGGCGGGTCGTGCCGTGCACCGTCTTGTCAGGGCAGGGGAAGTCTAGGGAGCAGGCTGCGGCGAGATAATCAGCGACGTCCGAATCCATGCAGCCTTCAGATAGGACTTATCTGAAACAAATGAAATCGGTTCGTTGAAGGGGTGCGCGATGCAATCGTGACGGGAATTACGCTATCGCCCGGGAGGAATCCCGATGCGCCTGCAAGCGACTCATTTCCGCAAAAAAAGCCTTCCTCGCGAACCCGAAAATTCCTACGCCATCGTCTGCACTTGGCCTACCCGCTCCGGTCAGCGACGTTGCACGGATGTGATGGCGTCACGACGCCTTCTGCTGCGCGTGCACGATGCAGTGCGCTTCCGTCCGCAGGGCGCCCGCCATCGGCACACCGTTGCCGGAAACAAAAAGGGCCAGCGCAAGGCCGGCCCTTTCCAACGTGCACAGTTGACGTCAGGCGTTGTCGCTACGCAGCACGTAACGCATGTAGGCGGCACGCGACATCGGCCGCGCATGCAGGTAGCCCTGGGTGACATGGCAGCCCAGGTTGCGCACCATCGCCAGGTCTTCCTGGTCCTCGATGCCTTCGGCCACCACGGTGGCCACCAGCTGCCGGCCCATGGCGATGATGCTGGCCAGCACACTGCGCGCATGCACATGTTCGCGTGCCTGCATGATCATCCCGCGGTTGATCTTGATCTCGTTGAACGGCGCACGCATCAGCCGGTCCAGCGACGAATCGCCGGTGCCGAAGTCATCGATGGCGCACTGGAAACCACGCAACCGCAACTGCGCGACCACGCCGGACAGGGCCGCATTGCAGGCCGCGCCACCGTCCTCGGTGATCTCGATGATCAGCTGCGACGGATCCACCCCGGCCACCTGGGCAAGGTCGGCCACGCTCTGGGCCCATTGCACCGAACAGGCGACGCTGGCCGGGACGTTCACTGCCACCACCCGGCCGGCACCGTGCCCGTCCATGGCCATGACCTCGAAGGCACTGGAGAGCATGTACTGGGTCAGGCAATCCATCATCCCGGCCCGCTCGAAAGCCGGCAGGAAGGCATGCGGCCCCAGCACCCGACCGCTCGGGTGATGCCAGCGGGCCAGGACCTCGGCGCCGCGCAGCGCGCCGGTCAGCACGTCGTGCTGTGGCTGGAAGTACGGCTTGATCTGGTGCGACAACAGCGCCCGGCGCAGTTCCTCGGCGCTGAAGCCATGCATCGACGGCTCCTCCGGCCGGGCCGCCTGCGGTGCCTGCGCGGCGCGGATGGCCTGTTCCTCCAGCAGGTCCTGCACCAGCATCGCGTCCAGCGGCTTGCGCAGCGCGGCGACCACGTTGAGGCCACGCGCAGTGGCATGGCAGGACGCGGCATGCAGGATGCGGCACGGATGGTTGCTCATGATCACCACCGCGGCCTTGCTGCCACGGTCGGCCAGCAGGTCGATCAGCTGCATACCGGTGACGTCGGGCAGGTCCAGGTCCACGAACACCACGCCCCAGTCCTCGCCGCGCAGCGCGTCGATACCGACGGCGCCGGCATGCACACCCTTGACCCGGTCGGCACCGGCGCGTGCCAGCATCTTCATCACCGACGCCAGATGGAGCTCGTTGGCATCCACGACCAGCGCACTGGGGACCGGCAGGGCAACGGTGGCAGGAAGGACATTGCGGATCTGGGCGTTCATGAAGGCGTCTCCGGGCAGTGGGCGGGGTACCGTCTGTTGCGTCGGGGGACATTGTTCCAACCGCTCGTACCCGCCCATATCGGCCCAGTCTTATTCTTCTCCCCAGCAGGTAGGACATCCGCTCAGGCGTGCCCGGTTGACCCTATGATGGAGCGCCGTTCAGCCAAGGGGCACGGGATGACAACACCGCCGGAACGCGTGGGCCGGGGCCGCGATGCCCTGAGCCTGCTCAGCCGCCACCAGCGGCTGCTGCTGTTCGTGGGCGGGCTGGTGACCTCGCTGGTGCTGGCCACCGTCACCGCGGTGATGCTGTACGCGCAGGTCAACGACTACGTCGGCGAACGCCAGGCCGAGTTCGTCATGCGCCGCACCGCATTGCGTTCGCTGTTCGCCGTGCACGAAGGCGCCATGCGCATCAATGTCCGGCAGGAGGAGTACGCCTGGGCCAACCGGCAGGCCCCGGACCCCGCGCTGCTGGCCGCCTTCAGCGCCCACCACGGGCGGATGGTGCTGCAGCGCAACCGCAGCTTCCCGGCGGTGCTGGTGCGTGGCGACATCGACGCGGCGCACCCGCTGCAGGCGCATGCGCCTTACCTGCGCCTGGCCGACGAAGTGAGCTACCAGGCCGGCGCCTATTCGCATGCGCTGCTGGCCTCGGGCTACTTCTACAACCCCGACGGCAGCTTCATCGGGCTGGGCCCGCTGCAACCGGGCGACACCGCCACGCGTTTGAACACTGCCGGTGCCGCCGAGCTGATCGGCCAGGTGGCGCCAGACCTGGGCAACCTGCAGGACCCGCACGTGGTCGCGCGCCTGCTCGACCCTGCCCTGCCGTTGTGGCTGCCGCCGTCCACCGATCCGCTGAGCGGACAGCCCTCGGTGCGCCTGGTGCAGGGCGCGGCACAGGACGGGAAGCTGTTCGCGGTGTTCGTCGCCGCGTACCCTTCCGCGTCGTTCGCTTCGCGGCTGGCGACCGCACGCCCGCACGAGGCGCTGCTGATCGCCGACCACGACGGCCGCATGCTGATGGGCCCCAACCCGGGCACGTTGCCGCCAGCACTGCTGCGCACCGCGCTGGCGCAGCCGCCGGCGGACGAGGCGTTCAGCTACCAGGACGGCCAGTTCATCGCCAGCGACGTGCTCTCGGTCAGCGGCTGGAAGCTGGTCCATGTGTTCACCTGGCGCACCGTCCTGGCCGATCTGTGGCCACGGCTGGCGGCCTACGCCGGTGCGATGCTGCTGGTGATCGGCTTCGTCTGGACGGTGCTGCTGTTGATCGACCGCAAGGTCTTCAAGCCCGGCTACGCCCGCTCGCTGCGCATCATCGAGAGCGAGGACCTCAACCGCACGATGGTGACGACTGCTCCATTCGGCCTGTCGCTGCTGGCGCCGGACACCGGCCAGGTGCTGCTGCAGAACGCGGTGATGGATTCCTATGCCGGGCAGGCACGCGCCGGCGATGCCCCGCTGCACCAGCAACTGCTGCGGTGGTTCGGCCCGGTCGGTGCGACGTCACCTGCCCGCGAAGCCGAGTTCACCCTGGCCATGGCCGATGGGTCGCACCGCGACCTGCTGGTGGTGGCCGTGCCCACCCGCTACCAGGGACGGCAGGCGCTGCTGTGCAACTTCAAGGACATCACGCTGCGTAAGAAGGTCCAGCAGGAACTGGAACAGGCGCGCCGCGCCGCCGACGCGGCCAACCAGGCCAAGTCGGCGTTCCTGGCCACGATGAGCCACGAGATCCGCACACCGCTCAACGCCATCCTCGGCAACCTCGAGCTGCTGGAACGCTCGCCGTTGTCCGGCAGCCAGCTGCAGCAGGTACGCACCGTCACCTCGTCCTCGTCCGCGCTGCTGGGCATCATCAACGACATCCTGGATTTCTCGCGGGTGGAATCCGGGCAGATGCAGCTGGAATCCATCGCCTTCGACCTCAGGGCCCTTGCCGTCGAAACGGCGGCGTTCTTCACGCCCATGGCACAGGCCAAGGGCCTGGTGCTGGACACCAGCCTGGACAATGGACTGGCCCCGGCGTACCGCGGCGACCCCACCCGCATCCGCCAGGTCCTCTACAACCTGCTGGGCAACGCGCTCAAGTTCACCCATGAAGGCGATGTGCTGCTGGAGCTGTACCTGCAGGACGAGGACCGGCCGGATTCACCCTTGGTCATCGGTGTCAGCGATACCGGCATCGGCATGAGCACCGAGCAGCAGGCCGGGCTGTTCCAGCGCTTCTCGCAGGCGGACAGCTCCATCGCCCGCCGCTTCGGTGGCAGCGGCCTGGGCCTGGCCTTGTGCCGGGCGCTGGTCCAGCTGATGCAGGGCGGCATCCAGGTACACAGCGTCCTCGGCCAGGGCAGTACCTTCCTGGTCACGCTGCCGCTGGAACCGCTGCAGGCGGCTCCCACTCCGGGACCGACGCTGGCTGTTGAACCGCCGCATAGCCAGCGACGGGTGCTGGTGGTCGACGACCATCCCGCCAACCGCGAGCTGATGCGGATGCAGCTCGACGCACTCGGCCAGCAGGCCGACATCGTCGCCAGCGCGGTCGACGCCTTGGCCCTGCAGGAACGGCAGGCCTACGACGTGGTGTTCACCGACCTCAACATGCCCGGGATGGACGGCTGCATGCTCGCCCACGCCCTGCGCGCGCGTGGCTTCGTGCAGCCGATCATCGCCATTACCGCGCATGCCTCCGCACATGACCGGCAACGCTGCGCGGAGGCCGGCATCAGCGAGGTGCTGGTCAAGCCGATCCTGCTGGACAGCATCGGCCGCATCCTTGCGCAGGACCACCCAGCGGCACCGGCGTCCGCCGCAAATGCCGCGGCCTCCGACCTCGCCACGGGCCCGCTGCCCGCCGCCGTGCACGCGGCCCTGGACAGTGCGTTCGAGCAGTCACTGGCGACACTGGATCAGCTGCTGGATCACGCAGGCCAAGCCAATGCGACGAACGCGACCGTGCCCGGCGATGACCCCATCCACGCCATCGGCCAGCAGCTGCATTCGGTGCGCGGCGGCTTCGCGCTGGTCCATGAAACCGAGCTGGTGGCGCGCTGCGCCCGGATGGAAGCGTTGCTGCAGCAGCGTGACCTGGGCGCAGTGCGCGCCGAGCTGGTCTACCTGCGTGAGCAGGGCCGCCGGGCCTTGCAGCAGCGCAAGCCAGGGGCCTGAGCCGGCAGCTGGCGGTGCCGGGGGCATCACTCGTAGCTCAGCACGAAGGTGGCTTTGGCATTCGCGCTCCCCGGTGTGATTTCTGTCCGTGTCTGCACGTACCGGGCCATCAACGGGATCTCGAAGCGGCCGTTGTGGGTGCGTCCGGCAAACCAGCGTGCATCGGCGGCCGGCTCGCCGGCGTTGCCGCCATAGGACAGCAACTTGCCGCCGTGGAGCACCTGCAGCCCCACGCCCACTGCGGTCGAGCCAGGGGTGAGGGATAGCTGGGTGGAGCGGTTCGCCGGATCGTTCTGGTCCATCAGCACCCCGTACACCGCCGTGGAAATCTGCGGGCGGCCGCCGCCGCAGTCGACCGCGATGCTGAAGCCCTGCTCGCCCACCGTGGTGCCGATGCCGTTGAACTCTTTCAGCCGGGCCGAGCCCATCGGCACGGGCACCAGCGGCGTGGCGACCGTGCAGGTCGGCCGTCCCGCGTCTACATCCGTCCCGCCTTTGAAGCTGAAGACACGCCACTCATAGTTGCCGTTATCGGTCAGATAGGCCCCTCCTTTCAGGCCTGCCAGCGAACCCGACTGGCTGATGGAACCGGTCTTGACCAGCAACAGGCGCCCTGGCCAGCTGACCGTGTCCTTGTAGGGAAATGCAAATGGGGTTTCCAACGGAAAGGCATGGCCATTGGCGAAGAAGCGGACGCCTACTCCGGGGATGCCGCTCTCGTAGGTGTCGTTGCCTACGTAGGCACCGCTGGTCAGCATGTATTTGTTTGGAACCGGCCCGACGAGCGTCGGACATTGGATCTCCGTTGACCTCTGCAAGACCAGGGGCCCGTTGATGTCCGCCAGCACAGCGCCATCAGCCACATCCGGGTTGATGCTGATCTTCGAAGGAAGTGTCATCACGAAGGTACTCGCCTCCCCAGTGCTGGTCGTACAGACCTCAGCCATGGCAGTACCACCGGTACCCAGCAGTACGAACAGAACGGGCCGCCACGCGTTCGCGCATGCATTGCTTTTCATCGACATGGGTGTGCCTGGATCGAAATGGAATGAAAGGAGCCGGTCCGCTTCCGCGGCCTCATGGCAAGGACCCGTCACCCGCATCGGCGGTGGCCTACGCGGCGGCCAAGCCTTGCGAGGGCCGCCATTCTTTCAACCATGGCCATCGGAAACGATCAGCGATTTCCGAATTCGAACATCGCATTTCCAGGGCAAACCTCGTGACGGCGCCTAACTGCCATCCGTACTTTCTCTCTTCGCTTACATTCCTTCCTGACCAGCGGAACGTGGCCGTATCCGCTCGACGCTGTGTCGAAAATGATTCCCCTGCCCTGACTGCCTCGATGAAGGCCGTGCGGATGAGAACGTTGGCGCTGCCGACGGAGGGGACGTCAACCGCCATGCGCTTCATCGACGAAGCAAGGTCCGACGCTGGAGACAGCGCGTCCCGACCGAAGCCAAAGCGCCCCGGCATTCAAGCAGGAGGCAAGGCACGCCCGTAGCGGCGGCCACCGTAGCAGGCGAGCGCATCGAAGCCTCGGGCTGCCCTGCTCGGACAGCAGCAGTCACCGGTGAAGGACAGTATGTCCACTGAAACCGCCGTGTCCCGATGGACCACAACAGGGGCGCACGGGCCCGGACCTCATGCGCCCGGGATCGCGCGGCATCATCGCAACCGGCGCCCTGCCCTGCAAAGACCTACAGCGGTGCCCGGTCGATGGCCGACAGCGGCTCGTTGACGACGAAGATCATGCCCCGCACGTCAGGGATGCCGAACGTCGCCAGGCGTGCGGCGTGCATGTCGAGGTAGGCCTGCGCCTCTTCCCGGCTTTGGAACAGATAGACGCCACCGGCACGGCCGCTTGCCGCATCCTCGGTCCAGATCTTCCAGATCAGCCCCTTCTCCGTGGCGATCGATGCCGCCAGGTCCTGCATGGCGTGCGTCATCTCCACGCCCCAGGGGCCGGCATAGGCGAAGTCAACCTGGAGCAGATACTTCACGGGAATTCCTTTGGGTTTCGCTTCAAGGGAAGAGAGGAGATCGCCAAGCCTTCCGGCGATCGGTCCTCTCACACCGACATCCATGTCCGAGCCGACTATTCGTAGCTCAGGGTGAACGTGGCGCGCGCGTTGGCGGTACCCGCCGAGACGACTGACCCGGTCCGAACATAGCGGGCCGACAGCGGGATGCTGTACTCACCGACGCCGGTCGATCCTGCCAACCAGCGATTCTCGGCATCGGAATGCTTGGAGTCAGGGCCGAAACGGATCACGTTGCCCTTGAAGAGTACCTGTACCCCCAGCCCCCTCGCCGTCGAGTCGGCACTGAGTTTCAACGCATCATCTCGATTCTCCGGATCGCTCTGGTCAGTGAGCACGGCATGCACGGCGACCTTCGACCCAGCTGCGCCCCCAGTGCACTTCACGCCAATGGCGAGATCGCTCGCTGCCGATACCGAACCCATCTCGGTGAACTGGCTGCTGTACACCGGCGCCATCGACACGCTCACCAGCGGTGTGGTCACGTGGCAGGTAGGGATGCTGATTTCCAGCTTTGGACCGTAAATGGTGAAGCGCGTGAAGACATTGAGATAGTTGGTGCCCACGCCCGCTTCGGCAATTTCGGTGCGGGCATAGATGGTCGGCAGGGTCCCAGGCGCCGGTATGGCGCCGATCTTGACCAGCTGGAGAGTTGCCTTGCCGGGAAACGGCACGTACGTCCCGGGATTCAAGGTGCCCTCATAGGGAAACCACCGTCCGATGGGGTGCGCAAAGCGTATGCCGATCCCCGGGACGCCTGTGTCATAGACATTGTCACCCAGATGGGTCAGGCCGGTGATCAACGTGACGGTGGGCGACGCGGTACCGGAGCATTTGACCGTCGCCCTCCAATTCAAGTACATCGCGGGTTCCAACTCTGCCAGGACCGCTCCGTCCGGTGCATTCGGATTGATCTTCACGGTCGTCCCCGACGCCTGCGCGACGAACTGAGGCGATCCAACATTGTTCGTGCTGTCGTTGGACGACGTGCAGTAGAGCGTTGCCTTGGCCGTTGCCGGCATCACCATGGCGGCTATCACGAGCAGCCACGCGGACGGGAATTTGCAGGCTTTCATTGGACTACTCCATAGGTTCCAGTGATGAGGAAGCGGGCGTATCGCAATGAGAGCGCCCAGGTTTCATCGCACTGGCCCAAAGCCATGCGCGCTGCAGGAAGCCACCGCCGAACAACGGGTTCGCAGGAGATTTCGTTGCCGTGCAATTGTTTCAATCGCACGGCGATACTTCGATCAGCCCGGTCCCAATATGGGGTGCGCGCCCTTAGGAAAAGTCCTATCTCAGACACTCCTGCAGTGATCGCGATACCGGTACCGGCCCGCATGCATGGTGCTACGTCCACACGTACGACTGACGCAGCACGTGTCGCCCGCCGGCAAGCGCGATGTCTCGCCAGGGGGATCCATTCATTTCACACGCAGGGTGCATCGTGGCGCTGGCCTGGCGGGGCCAAGGATGCGCATCCGGATCCGTGCGAGAAGTCATTCCCTTCGATGGGACCGAGCGGGAATGCCACGGCATCGTGTCCCTGTGCGGTCCACGGCCATCGTGGAGTTCATTCACGCCTGGCGCGCGATTGTCCCGTTCACGGGCAGCATTGTCCCAAGGATGAGATGTGCCAAAGCGGACTTGCGGTGATGGCACCTCGTCCCCGCACCCTGCCGTCGCATCCGGCGCGCTGCCGACGCGCAGCGCTCGATTCAGACCAGCCTTACTTGCTGCTGACGTACTTCTCGCGACGGATCTGCGGCGGTGGCAGGCCGGCGGCCTTCAGCAGCTCGGCGCAGGCATCGACCATGTCCGGGTTGCCGCACAGGTAGGTGATGTCGCGCGTCGGGTCCGGGCCGATCTCGGCCAGCTGCTGCTGCACGTAGCCCTTGCGCACGTCCGGGTGCGGGTCGGCCGGCAGCTCGCGCGACAGGCAGGGCATGTAGCGGAACCCCGGGGTGGCCTCGGCGAAGGCACGGAAGTCCTCGCTGTAGAGCAGTTCCTGCGGGGTGCGGGCGCCCTGCAGCAGCACCACTTCCACGCCGCGCTCGGCGATGGCCCGGCGCAGCAGCGGCAGCATCGAACGGTACGGGGTGACGCCGGTACCGGTGGCGATCAGCAGGTAGCGGCCGTTGTGGTCGCCGGGGTTCAGGCAGAAGCGCCCGAACGGGCCGCTGCCGGTCAGGTGGCCGCCCAGCTCCAGCCCCTCGAACAGGGCCGTGGCGGCGCCGCCGGGCACGAAGCTGACCGCGATTTCCACCGCCTCGCCCGGGCCCAGCGCGTGGTCGTGGATGGTGGCCAGCGAGTAGCTGCGCTTGGTCGCGGTGCCGTCGGCGTACTCGAAGTGAACCTGAATGAACTGGCCGGGCTGGAAATCCAGCGGTTGCCCATCGTCACGGACGAACTGGTAGTGGCCAACGGTGGGCGCCAGCATGCGGCGTCCGACCAGCTTGAGGGGGAATTGGGCAGGCACGAAGGGAAAGCTGTGTTTGACCGGGCAAAGCCGCGGGGCCTTCTATAATACCGCTTTGCATTCACGCGGCGCCGCAGACCCGGCGCGAAGGCCCGAGCTTGGACTCCCGAATCTCCCCCGCAGCCCCCGCGCTGCGCATCACTGATCTGCGCAAGACCTACGACAACGGCGTGCAGGCCCTGAAGGGCGTGTCGCTGGAAGTTGCCCCCGGCGACTTCTTTGCCCTGCTCGGCCCCAACGGGGCCGGCAAGTCGACCATGATCGGCATCATCTCCTCGCTGGTGAACCTCAGCGAAGGCACGGTGGAAGTGTTCGGCACCGACTTGGTCAGCCAGCGCAGCGCGACCATGCGCCTGATCGGCCTGGTGCCGCAGGAAATCAACTTCAACCTGTTCGAGAAGCCCTTCGACATCCTGGTCAACTACGCCGGCTTCTACGGCATCCCGCGTGCCGAGGCCGAAGCCCGTGCCGAGCAGGAGCTCAAGCGCGCGCATCTGTGGAACAAGGCGCAGATGATGAGCCGCACGCTGTCCGGCGGCATGAAGCGGCGGCTGATGATCGCCCGCGCGATGATGACCCGCCCGCGCCTGCTGATCCTGGACGAGCCCACCGCCGGCGTGGACATCGAGATCCGCCGCGACATGTGGAAGACGCTGCAGGAGATCAACGCCGCCGGCACCACCATCATCCTCACCACGCACTACCTGGAGGAAGCCGAGCAGCTGTGCCGCAACCTGGCCATCATCAACCACGGCCGCATCGTCGAGCAGGGCCCGATGCGCGGCCTGCTGGCCAAGCTGGACGTGGAAGGCTTCATCTTCGACATCGACGGTGAACTGCCGGCGCAGCTGCCGCACATCGAAGGCGCCACGCTGCTGGCCACCGACACGCACACGCTGGACCTGGACATGCCGCGGGCGATGGACCTCAACCGCGTGTTCGACACCTTCAACGCCGCCGGCATCCGCGTGCGCTCGATGCGCACCAAGAGCAACCGCCTGGAAGAGCTGTTCGTGCGCCTGACCGGCAACCTGGAGAACAACGCATGAACACCTCCGTCACGTCCTCTTCCGAGACCGCCACCGGTTCGCGCAACTGGGTGGCGCTTGGCACCATCGTCCGCCGCGAGATCAACCGCATCCTGCGCATCTGGGGCCAGACTCTGGTGCCGCCGGCGATCACCATGACCCTGTACTTCCTGATCTTCGGCGGCCTGATCGGCTCGCGCATCGGCGAGATGGGCGGCTACAGCTACATGCAGTTCATCGTGCCGGGCCTGGTGATGATGAGCGTGATCCAGAACAGCTACGGCAACATCAGCTCCTCGTTCTTCGGCGCCAAGTTCGGCCGCCACATCGAGGAGCTGCTGGTCAGCCCGATGCCGAACTGGGTGATCCTGGGCGGCTACGTGGCCGGTGCGGTGGTGCGCGGGTTGATGGTCGGCGTGATCGTGCTGATCATCGCGATGTTCTTCACCCCGGTGCGCATCCCACACCCGCTGGTGACGCTGAGCACGGTGCTGCTGGGCGCGACCATCTTCTCGCTGGCCGGCTTCATCAACGCCGTCTACGCCAAGAAGTTCGATGACGTGGCGATCGTGCCGACCTTCATCCTGACCCCGCTGACCTACCTGGGCGGCGTGTTCTATTCGGTCACGCTGCTGCCGGGCTGGGCGCAGGCCCTGACCCACGCCAACCCGATCTTCTACATGGTCAACGCGTTCCGCTTCGGCCTGCTGGGCAGCAGCGACGTGCCGCTGTGGGTCTCCTACACGCTGATGCTGGGCTTCGTGGCCGCACTCACCGCCTTGGCACTGTGGCTGCTCAAGCGCGGTGTTGGCCTGCGTAGCTGAGCCGCTGAACCAGGATCGACCGGCATGACAAGGGCGGGACCGCGAGGTCCCGCCCTTTTTCATATCCGTGCACCACGCCATCTTTTGATGGCGTGACGCTATTGCTATGCTGCGCGCACAGGGGGCTCTTGGACCACACGTCGACAGGGCACTGAATGACCGCAGCACAATGCCGTTCCACCTCGGCCCGTTCATCGGCCGTCATCCTGCCTGCCCCGTTTCGTCGCGCGCCCGCAGCCGACGCTACCGCGCTCCCTCATCGGCCGGATCCCCGTCGCATGCTCCGCTGCTGACACAGCGTTGATGCATCCATCGCGCACGCTTGCTTTCCTCGTCCCATCCCCGGTTGGCCCATCTCGCCATCCGGGGCGATTTCCTTGTCGGAGCATTCCATGAACGTACAACCCGTCACCAAGCGCACTGCCCTGGCCCTGTCGACCCTCGCCCTGTTGCTGGGAAGCGCGTGCAACCGCACGCCCGCACCGGCCGAGCCTGCCGCGCCCGCCACCGATGCAGCAGAGACCAACCCGCCAGCACCGGCTGCCGAGGCAACGACCACGAGCAACGCTTTCGACATCGAGAAGCTGCCCGTCTCCACGGCCACGCTGGGTGAATTCCCTTACATCGGCCTGCCGGAGGGCTATCAGGTGCAGCGCCCGGAGACCAACCCGTTCGAGCGTGTACCGTTCTGGACCGGTGACCGCCTGGAGTGGGTCGAGGGCCAGGTCTACGGCGCACGCCTCCAGGCCAAGGACGGGCACCCGTTCTCGCAGCTTGAGCTGACCCGCAACCTGCAGGCACTGGTCGAGAGCCTGGGTGGACGCCAGGTGTTCAACGGCAAGATCCCCGCCGCCGCCCTGGATGACATCCAGAAGTCTTCCGCTGCCGTTGAACGCGTGGATGCCCTGGGCGACATCTACAACGAAACTGCCGATGTCTACGTGATCCGCCAGCCGGACCGCAACATCTGGCTGCATGTCGCCAAGAGCGGCAACCAGGCCGGGCTGCTGATCGCCGAGACCAAGCCGGTGCAGATCACCGCCAAGGCACTGCCGGCCGACGCGCTGAAGAGATCGATCGACGACGCCGGCAAAGTGGCCATCCAGGTGCAGTTCGAAACCGACCAGGCCACCATCCTTCCCGCGTCGAAGCCGCAGCTGGAGCAGGTGACCGCACTGCTCAACGACAATCCCGAGCTGCGACTTTCGATCAATGGACATACCGACAACACGGGAAATGCGTCACACAATCTGTCGCTCTCGCAACGCCGTGCAGCCTCCGTTCGCGACTTCCTCGTCACTGCGGGAATCGATCAAAAAAGGCTTGAATCCAGCGGTTTTGGCGATTCACAACCGGTTGCCGACAACAACACCGAAGAGGGCAAGGCACAGAACCGTCGCGTGGAGTTGGTGAAGCTCTGAATTAACTTCATCGTCACGCAGATAAATGCCATTTGTCTTGAACATGCAATGGAGGCGTGTTTAGATCGTGCCCGCATCAGTTCAGGGGGCGTCATCAGCGACTGGTGTCATTGACTTGAATTCCGAAGTAACAGGACGGCGCAGCAGTGCATCCAATGCACTGCATTGCCAAAAAAAACTAGGAGAAAGCCATGCGTCACACGCCCCGTAAGTTTGGTTTCAAAAAGCAGCGCGGTCAGGGCATGACCGAGTACATCATCATCACCGCACTGGTGGCCATCGCCGCCATCGCCGCCTTCACCTACTTCGGTGGAACCGCGCGCAGCCAGGTTGCCGGTATGGCCAAGGAACTCTCCGGCCAGAGCGCAACGCAGTCGATCAATCGTGCCAAGAACGTCTCCAACCAGGCACAAGAGGAAGCCGACAAAGACAAGGGCATGGACGCTTACTCCAACAAGTAAGCCGAGCCTGTCCTGACGTCACGCGCAGCCCCCGCTGCGCGTGACGCTTTCCGTCGTTGTTACTCGCCTTGGTGCCCACGCGTGGGCGCCAACGGGCGAGCCATGCCCGGTGAAACCTCATGAGCCCTCGTGCCAGAGCACAAGCCTTCTGTACCCGCAGGATTCCCTCATTGAGCCAGCGACGCACCATGGCCGGGCAGGCAATGGTGCTCGGGCTGGTGATGCTGCTGGTGCTATGTGTCGGCGTGATCGTGCTGTTCGATACCGGACAGACGGTCAACAAGAAGGTCGAGCTGGTCAATGCCGCCGATGCGGCTGCCTACAGCGTTGCCGTGCAGCAGGCACGGGCACTGAACTTCGCCGCCTATTCCAACCGCGCGCGCGTGGCCAATGAAGTCGCCGTTGCGCAGGTGATCGGCCTGTACTCGTGGATGAACCAGTTCCACACCACGACCATCGTGCTGGAAAAGGTGATGAGCGTACTGGCCAAGATTCCCTATGTCGGGCCGATATTCCAGGCGCTTTCAAGCATATTCAAGGCCATCGGACAGACCCTCAAGGGCATCCGGCGCGCCTATCACGGCCTGGCCCAGGTCACGGTGACCGCACTGGATGCGCTCAACGGCACATTGGCCACCGCCTCACGTTCAATCCTGGAGGCCGTGGGCCGCGTCGATGGAATACTGGTCGCCCGCGACATCGTCAAACGAAATTCGCCCGATGCCGCGCTAAGCGCGGTGGGCGCTGGCGTGCTGACCTCGCAGCTGTTCACCGCCAACAACAACTTCCTGCAGAGCTACCGTATTCCGCGTTCGCGCGGCGGCGGCGCTGGCGGCTCGGCACAGGATCGCAGAGGGGCCGATCGCTTCCGCAACGTGGTGATGCAATCGCGCGACCCGTTCTCGTGGAGCCGCAGCGATCATGACCTGAACCTGTTCCTGATCAAGTTCAACCAGTCCGGCGGCACCGACATGGTCGACTACGACCGTTGGGTGGCCGCCGATGCCATGGGCCTGGAAGTGAACCTGCCGTGGCCGTTGAAGGACATCAACATTCCGCTGGGCTGGGGCGGCGCGCAAGCGGTCCAGCGTTACCAGCAGCAGCGCTTCATGCCCGGCTTCGCCAACGGCAGTGGCTGGGTATCGGAATTCAACAACAACCGACGCTATCGCCCTTACGGCAACATCCGCGGCGAAAACCGTGCTGCCAGCAGCATGATCGACAGTGACCCGAACGTCAGCCTGGACAATGGCAAGAAGCGTGATGCGTACTTCACCGGTTACCAGGGCCTGCGTGACTATGACGATGTGAAGTCCGGCCAGGGGCTGCGTCCCTATACCGAGCCGGGTAGCCGCGCCGACCCGGCCAAGAACACCGGCCCGATCTTCACCGTGCATGTGGAGACCGATGTCGCCAAGGCACGTACCAGCGCCGCGATCGATGGTATCGGTGGCCCGGCTGGTTCGCCGATGGCGATGGAAGACAAGGCCGCCGGCGGCAAGATCTCGGCCTATGCCTCCGGCCAGGTGTACTTCAACCGCCCGCCGAACTACGCGCTGTTCAAGCGCGGCGACAACCGCTTGGAAGTGGGCAACCTGTTCAGTCCGTACTGGCAGGCTCGCCTGATCGACACACCGGACTCGGTGGAAGTGCTGCTCGGAATCACCCGCCTATGATCCATACGTCCTCCCTGCAGCGCCTGCGCTGCCCCCTGCTGGTTGCCGCCGCTGCGCTGCTGGCTGCCTGCAACAGCAACGCCAGTGGCAGCGGCGAACCGGGCGCGGTCAAGAACATGCCGCCGATCCACCTCGACCAGACGGCCGAACTGCTCACCGATGGCCAGAACGGTCGACGCGCCGCCTACCTGGAAGCCGTGCGTGCCTGCGAGGCTGGTGGCATCCCCACCCGTCGTCTGAGCGACACCGAGGTGGCGCTGGTCGGCGTGACCCGCTACGAAATGTGGCTGGACGGCAAGAGCGAAACCCTGCAGACACGCAGTTGGGATGCCGGACAAGAGTCCCCCGACGCCCTGTGCCAGTTCAAGCTGGAACTGGAGGGCACGTTCTCCAGCAGCAGCGCCACCACATTCGTCGAACAGGACCTGGCCACCGGTGCACGCGAGGAGCAACCGGTGGAAAGCACCGACGCGCTGCAGCGCTTTGCGCTGGTCCCCGAGGATGATCGTGCACCGGCAGGTTTCCAGGGCCCTGCCGCCAGACAGGTGGCGGGCCAACCCTGCGACGAATGGACCACGCCGGACCAGGCGCGCCTGTGCGTGTGGTCCGGCGGCCGCGCCTGGGGTTTCGGCGCCTCGCGCGGCGATGACCACCGTTCCTCGCCCGACAACATCGTGCTGGAAGCCGAGCCAGGCAATGGCAACGGCTACCGGGTGACCACGCAGGTATTCACTGTCGGCCAGGCATTCCCCGCGCCCACCGCCGCCACGGAGAAGCGCCAATGAACACGCCCCGCCTGCAGCGCGGCCAGAGCATGGTTGAAATGGCAGTCCTGTGCCTGGTGCTGGTGCCGCTGTTCCTGCTGATTCCGACCCTGGGCAAGTACGTCCACATCCGCCAGCAGGCGCAGCAGGCCACGCGTGCGGCCGCCTGGGAGGCGACCGCCTCGCGCTCCTACGCGGTACCAAGCAACGCGCAGGTGCGCCCGCAGCTGATCGCGCGCCACTTCGGCGCCGCCGACAGCAGGATCATCAGCAACGTGCCGGCCAGCACCGCCGAGCGCCTGGACGACCCGCTGCTCAACACGTTCTCCAACCAGCCGCTGCTGCAGCGTAGCGACATCACGCTTGGCGCATACCGCAATGACCGCGAGCCCGGGATCATGGGCAGGCTGAGCGGCTTGATCTCCAAACTGCCGGGGCCGTTCCCGCCCAACGAGCGTGGCCTGATCACGGCCAGCATGGACATGCGCATCCGCGACCTGCGCACCGCCGACGGCAGTGCCGCCGCTTACCTGGAGCCGTTCGACACGATCGGCCTGCGCATGCAGACCACCAGCGCACTGCTGGCCGATCCGTGGAATGCCGCTGGAGCAGGGATCAGCGGCAACAATCCGCGCTCGGTGAAGGCACAGATCCGAAACATGGTGCCGACCAGCAACCTGGAGGACGGCGCGAAGATGCTGCAGGGCGTGTCGTCACTGCCCCTGTTCGGGGTGCTGGGTGACCTGAAGCCGGGCTACATCGAGCCGGATGTGGTGCCGATGGACAAGCTGGAGCGTTATGCGCCACGTCCGTGATGTCCTGTGCGTGCTTGCCCTGGGCCTGGCGGCCAGCATGCCGGCGATGGCGTCCAGCTGGCCGGAGCTGCCCCTGCCTGATGACAGCCAGGGCGAATGGGTCTCGCGGCACATGATCCACAACGGCGTACCGATGCGCGCGGCACGTTTCCAGAGCCAGCTGACCCCGGCGCAACTGGTGCGCTACTACGAGCAGCTGTGGCCCGGGCAGGTGACCGTCACCGATCTGGGCAGCAAGAAGATCGTCGCGCACGGCACCAACAAGCACTTCTTCACCATCGAGATCAGCGGCGGTGCGGCCGGCAGCGAAGGCCAGATCGGCATCGTCGAAGTGCTGAAGGAAACGCCCCGGGCCGAGCCCGGCGCCGACTTCCTCAAGCCCTCCGGCACCCAGGTGGTGACCGATACCGTCTACCTCGACAACCCCGGACGCACGCTGACCATGAACGTGCGCATGTCGCCGTTCCAGGCAGACGGGTTCTACAAGTCACGCCTGCCCGAACGCGGCTGGCGCAGCCAGGACGCAAAGCCCTGCCCGATGATGGCGTTGAGCTGCACCGCCAGTTACAGCAACGGCAAGGAGCAGATGACCCTCACCTTCAATCGCAACGGCGAAACCACCGACATGGTGGTCAACCAGATATCGAGATAGCGCGGCCATGAGACAGCCAACACCGCCAAGCCGGCGCGCCCAACGCGGGGCCGCCCTCATTGAGTACACCATCGTCACCGTGCTCGGGATCATCGTCCTGGTCGCCGAGCCCAACATCATCCTCGAACTCGTCCAGGCCCTGCGCAAGGCCTACTCGAGCTTCGTCTACGCACTATCGCTCGGATGGGTATGAAGAAGATCAACATCAAGCCGAACCGCAACCTCGTCTTCATCCTGGTCGCACTGGTACTGGGCGGCCTGGCCGCGCTGCTGGCGGTGAACTACGTGCAGAAGACCGTCGCCGAGCGGACCCGCGACGATGGCGAGACGGTTGTCGTCGCGGTCCCCAAGCAGAACCTCGAGCAGGGCATGCAGATCACCTCCGATGACCTCGCCGCGCGGCCGGTCCCGGTTGATCTGGTACCCGCCGACGCGATCACGCCGGACAACTATGACCAGTATGTCGGTCGTGTGCTGCGCTCGCCGCTTGCCAAGGGCGCACCGGTCCCGGGGGCTGCCCTGGTGCCGCTGTACGACCAGTTCTCCTCGGTCATCAAGAGCGGCAACGTGGCTTACACGATGTCGGTGGACGAAACCAATTCCATCTCCGGCATGGTCGCCCCCGGTGACCATGTCGACATCCTGTTGACCGTGGACGAGGAAGGCGGCGGCGCGCGCGTGCTGCCGCTGCTGGAGAACATCAACGTGCTGGCCACCGGTACCCGCATCGGCGAGCAACCCGTGGATGAGGAAAATCCCGGCTACTCCAACATCACCCTGGAACTGGCCCCCCGCGAAGCCGAGCGCCTGACCGTGGCGGGCAAGGCCGGCGGCTTGCGGGTGATGCTGCGCCACAACGAGGACTCCGAGTCATTCGGCCTCGGTGGCCTGACCCAGAAACAACTGTTGCAGAAAGGCAAAGAGTCCAGCGGTTCGCAGGGCAGCGGCGTTCATTTCATCATCGGAGGCAAGGGCTGAAGCATGCGTACTCGCATCTCACGTTTTTCAATGCTGGGCGCATTCATCGCCATATCCCTGCCCGGCGCCGTCGGCGCGCAGCAGGTGGACATGATGTCCGGATCCACCCCCACCGCACCGCAGGCACCGCAGCAGATGCCGATCCTGGTGCAACCCGCCGCGGCCACGCCGGCGGCACCGGCATCCAATGCAGGCGCCGGCTCGCTGGTTCCGGGCCATCAGTTCCCGGCACCGGTGGCCAATGCCGCTTACAGCCGTCCCGCCGGCAGCCGCCAGACGGTGCCGCTGCCCGAGCGTGCCCGCCTGTACGTCGGCCAAGCTGCGGTGTACCGCCTGCCGCGCGCGCTCAAGCGTGTGGCGGTGGGCAACGGTGAAATGCTGCAGGTCACCAACATCGGCCGCAATGAGCTGGTGGTGATCGGCAACAAGACCGGCGACAGCACCATCCACCTGTGGATGCAGGACGGCAGCCAGATCGAGGTGCCGGTCACCGTCGGCGAGAGCGACGCCGAAGGCCTGGCCGACACCGTGCGCACCTTGCTTGCCGATGCCGGCAACATCACCGTGCATACCATCTCCGACCGCGTCGTGGTCACCGGCCAGGACGTGCATCCGGGCATCGCCGCGCGCATCGCCAGCCTGAAGGAGATCTACCCGCAGCTGCTGGACTTCACCTCCTCCGACCCGGTCGGCATGCGACCGATGGTGTTGATGGACGTGAAGATCATGGAGTTCGACTCCAACGCATTGGAGGAGCTGGGCATCAAGTGGGACAACGTCATCCGTGGCCCATCCGGCGGGCTGCTGAAGGATTTCACCACCAACGACTACTACCGCGTGCTGCCGGACGGTTCGCCGTTCGAGAACCTGCAGCCGGCGCTGCCCACCGCCGTGCGCGGTACCCAGGCGTTCTTCGGCATCGCCACCACCATCGGTTCCAGCATCAACCTGCTGATGAACAAGGGCAAGGCGTTCATGCTGGCCTCGCCACAGCTGAGCGCCCGCAGCGGCGGCTCGGCCAAGTTCCTGGTCGGCGGCGAGGTACCGATTCCGATTCCGCAGGGCTTCGGCCAGGTGACGGTGGACTTCAAGGAGTACGGCATCAAGCTGGACATCGAGCCGGTGGTCAACTCCAACGACGAGATCTCCACCACCTTCATGGCCGAGGTCAGCCGCATCGATCCCAGCGTGATGGTGCAGGGCGTCCCGGGCTTCACCACCCGCCGTACCTCCTCGGAGATCAACGTGCGCGCCGGTGAAACCATCGTCGTGTCCGGGCTGGTGGACAGCAGCGCTGCCAAGAGCGCGGAGAAGTTCCCGATCCTGGGTGACATCCCGATCCTGGGCAAGCTGTTCCGCTCCGACGGCTTCCGCGGCAACCGCACCGAGCTGGTGATGTTCGTCACCCCGCGCGTGATCAGCCCGGAATCGCAGGAGAACATCGACGCACTGGAACGTGGCAACAGCATCCAGGAGCGCGGCAAGGAAGCCATGTCCCGCCGCAACAAAGAGTTCGTGCAGTAGGAATCAGCATGTTCAACGTATTGATCACCACCTCCAACCGCGAAGAACGCCGTGTCCGCTGCATGCACCGCGAGTGCAGCATCGGCCGTGGCGACGGCAACCTGATCATCCTGCAGGGCTGGAGCATCGCCCAGCAGCACGCCGCCCTGAAGCGCGAGGAGGCCGGCATCTTCATCCAGTCGCTGGGCGCACGCGCGGCGATCCGCGTCAACGGACAGGACGTGAAGGACTCGCACGGCCCGCTGAGCAGCAACGACAGCGTGGAGATCGGCGACTACCGCCTGCAGGTGATCGACGAGGACCCGCCGGAAGCCAGGCCGGTCGAACCGGTGGCGGTGGTGCAGGCCACTTCGGCGCCGGCGCCGGCCAATGACCCCAACGATGCGCCCCGGGAACCCTCGCAATCCCTGGCAAAGCCTTCCGAACTTGCCGTGGAGAACACGGTGTGGCGTGCGCGCGTGCATGCCGCGCTGGTCAAGCAGATGGACCTGCGCCGCGTCGACGTGCGCGGCATGACCGATGACGTGCTGCGCTCGACCACCATCAAGCTGATCGAGAGTGTCATGGAGAAGGAGTTCAGCGACCTTCCCAAGACCGTCAACCGACGCCGCCTGGCCAAGGAAGTGCTGGACGAGGCGATTGGCCTGGGTCCGCTGGAAGACCTGCTGGACGACAACAGCGTCACCGAAATCATGGTCAATGCACACGACCAGATCTTCATCGAGCGCGCCGGCCGGATCGAGCAGTCCACGGTCAATTTCACCAACGACCGCGCGGTCCTGTCGGCGATCGAACGCATCGTCACCCCGCTGGGCCGCCGCATCGACGAAAGCTCGCCGCTGGTGGACGCACGCCTGAAGGACGGTTCGCGCGTCAACGCGGTGATCCCGCCGGTCGCGCTGCGCGGCCCCAGCATCAGCATCCGAAAGTTCTCCAAGCGCAAGCTGCACGGCGAGGACCTGCTCAAGTTCGGCTCGCTGAACCCGCAGATGCTCGAGTTCCTGATCATGGCGGTGAAGGAACGCCGCAACATCGTGGTCAGTGGCGGTACCGGCTCGGGCAAGACCACGCTGCTCAACATCCTGTCCAACTTCATCCCCGACGATGACCGCGTGGTCACCATCGAGGACGCCGCCGAACTCAAGCTCTCCCAACCCAACCTGGTGGCGCTGGAAGCGCGCCCGCCGAACATGGAAGGCAAGGGCCAGATCACCATCCGCGACCTGGTCAAGAACGCACTGCGCATGCGCCCGGACCGCATCGTGGTCGGCGAGTGCCGTGGCGGTGAGGCGCTGGACATGCTGCAGGCGATGAACACCGGCCACGAAGGCTCGCTGACCACCGCCCACGCCAACAACCCGCGCGAGACGCTGTCGCGCCTGGAAGTGATGGTGATGATGTCCGGCATGGAATTGCCGATGACGGTGGTGCGCGAGCAGATCGCCTCGGCGGTGGACCTGATCGTCCACCAGAAGCGCTACCCCTGCGGCTCGCGCAAGGTCAGCCACATCTCCGAGGTCACCGGCATCGAGAGTGGCACCATCCAGCTGCAGGACATCTTCCTGTTCAGCCCGCGCTCCTACCACGGCCGTGATGGCAAGGTGGTCGGCGAGTTCCGAGCGACCGGCGCGGTGCCGGAGTTCTACGAGACCCTGGCCGAGCGCGGCGTCAACATCGACCTGGGCATCTTCCGCACGGGAGCGCCGGGATGAGCGAGATCTGGCTGATCGCGCTGCTTGCCTTCGGCAGCTTCGCGCTGGCCGGCATGTACCTGGCCAGCAGCAGCGCCGGGTTCATGGAGCGCTATCGCGAGAACTTCATGAACCAGGCCAGGCTCAACCTGGCCGACATGTTCCTGTTCGTCGACCCGAAGGCATTGTTCGCCGGCAACGCGTTGTTGCTGGCGATCCTGCCGTTGCTGCTGTGGCTGGTCACCGGCAACCTGCTGCTGCCGATCGTGGTGCTGCTGTTGCTGGCCATCCTGCCGCGCAAGATCTACCTGTGGCTCAAGCAGCGCCGGCTGGACCGCATCCAGGCACAGCTGCCCGATGGCCTGCTGATGCTGGCCAGCAGCCTGCGCGCCGGCGTGGGCTTCAACCCCGCGCTGGAAACCCTCGCCCAGGACGGGCAACCGCCACTGGCACAGGAGCTGTCGCTGATCCTGCGCGAGCAGCACATGGGCGTGCGCACCGAGGAGGCGCTGGAGCACTTCGCCGAGCGCGTGCCGATCGATGACGCCAAGCTGTTCGTCGCCGCGGTGACCATCTCGCGCGAGGTTGGCGGCAACCTGGCCGAGACGCTGGCCACGCTGGCCGAGACGCTGCGCCGCAAGTTGATGATGGAAGGCAAGGTCAAGGCGCTCACCGCGCAGGGCCGCCTGCAGGGCATCGTGATGGCGATGCTGCCGGCCGGCCTGGTGGGCTTTCTGGTGCTGTTCTATCCGGAAACGATGAACCCGATGTTCCACACCTGGCAGGGCTGGTGCGTGATCGCCCTGATCTGCGTGCTGGAGTACCTGGGGTATCGCATGTGCCGGAAAATCATGACGATCGACATATGAGTTGGATGATCATCCTTGTTGCGGTGATGGCCATCGGTGCAGTGGTGCTGGTGATGTTCGCCGTGCGCGGCATGCTGCAGCAGGTGCCGCAGAGCGACCGTGACTACCAGGATCCATTGCCACGCATGCTGCAGCTGTTGTGGCCGGTGGTGGTCGCCGCCACCCATGCGGTCGGCCCGCGGCTGAAGGCCGCCCAGCTCGAACGCGCGCACCGCGCCCTGACCTCCGCCGGCCAGGACTTCGTGCTCACGCCCGAAGAGCTGTATGGCACGCGCATCGTCTCGGCCGGCGCGGTGGCGCTGTTCCTCGGGCTGGTGGTGGTGCTGCTGGGCAAGGCCAGCGTTGGCGCACTGTTCTTCTGCCTGCTGTTCGGCCTGCCGCTGGGCTGGATGTATCCCACGCTGTGGCTGGGCGAGCGCCGCAAGGTCCGTACCAAGTACGTGGTGCGCGACCTGCCGGTGTTCCTGGACTTCATCACCATGGGCGTGGAGGCCGGCCTGAACATCTCCGGCTCGATCGAGCAGTCGGTGCAGCGTGGTCCGCCCGGCCCGCTGTCGCAGGAATTCTCGCGCATGCTGCGCGACATGCGTGCCGGTCTGCCGCGTGCCGAGTCGCTGCGGCGCATGGCCGACCGCATGGACATCTCGCAGGTCACCAGCTTCACCAGCTCGCTGATCCAGGCCGACAAGGTCGGCGCCAACCTCAGCGACACCCTGCGCGCACAGGCCAACCAGCGCCGCGAAGAGCGCTTCCTGCGCGCCGAGAAGCTCGCGCTGGAAGCACCGGTGAAGATGATGCTGCCCCTGGTGATGTTCTTCTTCCCGCTGATCTTCGTGGTGCTGGCGTACTTCATCTACCTGCAGATGAAACAGCAGGGGATCCTGTGAAGACCCTGGCCCTGTATCGCGGCACGGATTGCCTGGTACCGCAGGTGCTGCACGCGCGTGTCTGGTACCGGCGCCTGTTCGGCCTGCTGGTGCTGCCGCGCCTGCGCAAGGGCCAAGGCCTGTTGATCGAACCCTGTGCCAGCGTGCACACGCTGGGCATGCGCTACCCGCTGGACCTGCTGTTCCTGTCCCGTGACGGCCACGTGCTGGGTTGGCGCGAGTCCGTGGCGCCCTGGCGCGCGGCCTCGCAACGCGGCGCGCGCAGCACACTGGAACTGCCCGCCGGTACGCTTGCCGCGTTCTCGCTGCGCGTGGGCGAGCAACTGCATTGGCACCCCGTTCCCGACGCTGCCCCGGTCCCCGCGGCCGATGGAGGCCTGCAATGAAACCCCTGCGCACCCCACCCCGCCGCCAGTCCGGGCAATCGCTGGTCGAGTTCTGCATCGTCGTGCCGGCATTCCTGTTCCTGATCCTGGTGACCTTCCAGCTGGTGCTGATCTACCGCGCCAAGACCACCCTGGATTACGCCGCCTTCCAGGCCGCGCGTGCCGGAGCCGTGAACGGCGTGGACCATGCCAAGATGCGCAACGCCCTGGCCTTCGGCCTGACCCCGCTGCTGGCCACCTCACCGGACGCAGCGGGTGTCGCCCGCGCCCGCGCCAGCGCCGAGCTGGAGACCCGCCTGTTCGCCGACATCGAGGTCATCGCGCCGACCCGCGCGGCCTTCAACGAATTCCGCGAGCGACAGTACGACGGCCGCTACGCGCTACCCAACGACAGCCTGGCGTTCCGCGACAACCGCGTGGGCGGCAGCCAGGTCAACGTGCAGGATGCCAACCTGCTCAAGATCAGGGTGACCTACAAGCTGCCACTGATCGTGCCGTTCGCCGACCGCGTCATCGCCGGCCTCTCCTCGCTGCTGACCGAAGGCGAGAGTTACCATCCGGCCTCGATGCTGATCGAGGAACCGGTCAGCGGCCACCGCCGCCTGCCGATCGAGTCCTACGCCGTGGTCCGCATGCAGACGCCCATCTATGACAGCAGCCGCCTTGCGCGTTGATCGTCGCGCCGTGTGGATGGCACTGCTGGCCGTGTCCGCGGCCGGTGTCGCGCAGGCACAGCCGCAAGGCATGCAGGCACGCATCGAGGCGACCGTCGAGGGCTACGGCAACCTGGCGCCCCGCGGCACCGACAAGCCGATCCGGCTGACCCTGCGCACCGCTGCCGAAGGCATGCGCGCCGACTTCCATTTCGATACCGGCAGCTCGGACGTCTACCTGCTCAAGCGCAACGACGAACCGCGTGCATGGTGGATCAGCGTGCAGGGGCGTTACATGATCCCGGCCAATGACGCCAGCGGCCCGTACTGGTATGACGTGCAACGGCCCTGCGACAACGTGCAGGGCCGTTGCACACCGGCACAGGGCCAGTTCATCGCCGGGCGCCTGGCCAAGGGCGTGAACTATGACCACGCCCGCCATGGGCCCGACGGCACCACCCGTGGCACCTTGTGGATAGACAGCGAGACCGGGCTGCTGCTGGCCTACCGCGGCACCCACGGAAGCCGTCAGGACAGCCGCAGCTTCCGTGCCTCGCGGGTGGATTACGAACCGCTCGACGCAGCGGCGTTCGCCATGCCCACGACATTGCACGTCCCCAAGGGCATGACCGACTGAGGCCACCACCGGCCCACGCGCCTGCCGACTCACTATGATGGGGCCCACTCCCCTGGTTCGAACGGTGTTTCCCGCAGATGCGTATCCTGATCCTTGGCGCCGGTGGCACCGGCGGTTACTTCGGCGGCCGCCTGGCGCAGGCCGCCGTTGATGTCACCTTCCTGGTGCGGGCCAACCGCGCCGCGCAGCTCGACCGCGATGGCCTGGTGATCCGCAGCCCGTTGGGCGATGCGGCGTTCCCGGTCGCGCACGTCACCGCCGAGGCGCTGCCGGAACTGGCGCGGCAGCGCCCCTTCGACCTGGTCATCCTGAGCTGCAAGGCCTATGACCTGGACAGCTCGATCGATGCCATCGCGCCGGCGGTGGGCCCGGCGACCACGGTGCTGCCGATCCTCAATGGCCTGCGCCACTACGCGGCGCTGGACGCGCGCTTCGGCCGCGACCAGGTGCTGGGCGGGTTGTGCTTCATCAGCGCGACCAAGGCCGGGGACGGCGCAGTGCTGCACCTGGACAAGCCGGCCAAGCTGACCTTCGGCGAGCGTGATGGCGGTGCCGCCAGCGCACGCGTCGCGGCATTGGCCGCGGCCTGCGCCCAGGCCGGCATCGACCATGTCGCCTCCGAGGACATCGCACGCGAGCAATGGGTGAAGTACACCTTCCTGGCCACGCTGGCGGCCGGCACCTGCCTGATGCGTGGGGACGTCGGTAGCATCGTCGCCACCGACCACGGCACCGCATTGATGCAGGCGCTGTACGCCGAATGCCTGGCGGTGGCCGCGCACGCCGACCAGCCAATCCCGTCGGTCGCCCAGCAGATCGCGCTGGGGGCGGTGACCAAGGCCGGCTCGCCGATCAAGGCCTCGATGCTGCGCGACCTGGAAGCCGGCCAGCGCGTGGAAGCGGCGCACATCGTCGGCGACATGCTCGACCGCGCGTGCGCCGCCGGGCAGGCCGCCCCGCTGCTGCAGGCCGCCTACTGCCACCTGCAGGTCTACCAGGCGCAGCGCGGCGATTGAGCCGCGTGCTCAGCCCGGCAGGCGGAAGAACGCGCGCGTGGCGGCGGTGGCGTTGGCGGCGGTGACGGCCACGTCCTCGCCACGGTCGCGCGCCAGCTCCTGGACGATGTGCGACAGGAACGCCGGCTCGTTGCGGCGGTCCTTGGGCATCGGCTTGAGCGTGCGCGGCAGCAGGTAGGGCGCGTCGGTCTCGATCATCAGCCGCTCGGCCGGGATGTGCTTGACCAGCTCGCGCAGGTGCGCGCCGCGACGCTCATCGCACAGCCAACCGGTGATGCCGATGTAGTAGTCGCGGTCCAGGTAATCGAACAGCTCGCCGCGCTCGGCGGTGAAACAGTGCACCACCGCCGGACCAAGCTGGCCGTCGAAGTTCTTCATCATCGCGATGAAGTCATCGTGAGCGTCACGCTGGTGCAGGAACAGCGGCTTGGCGGTGTCCACGGCGATCTGCAGCTGGCGTTCGAAGGCCTTGCGCTGCGCCGGGCGCGGCGAGAAATCGCGGTTGTAGTCCAGCCCGCATTCGCCCACCGCCACCACTTCCGGGTGCACGTGCAGCGCACGCATCTCCGCATCGCACTCATCGGTGTATTCACTGGCATGGTGCGGGTGCACGCCGGCGGTGGCGTACAGGAAGCCGGGGTGGCGTCGCGCCAGTTCCAGTGCCTGCGGTGAATGCTCGCGGCTGGCGCCGGTGACCACCATCTGCACCACGCCGGCGGCGCGGGCGCGCTCCAGCACCGCGTCCAGGTCGCGTTCGAAGGAATCGTGGGTGAGGTTGGCACCGATGTCGATCAGTTGCATGGAGCGGGAACCGGAAAGCAGTGAAGGCGGCAATTGTAGTCGTTGTACCGGGAGCGCTAGCGGCGTGCGACTTACCCCTCCCCAGCGCTCCCCTTCGCTACGCGAAAGGGAGGGGGCCAAGCGCTGCCTGCGGCGATCTGTCCGGGTGCGAAAGACCGCGCCCTCCCTTGCGTAGCAGGGGAGGGCTGGGGAGGGGTAAGTCTTCCGGCACCGCTGGCCGCATGGTCCCGCACCACCAGCCTTCTACAATGCACGCATGGCATCCGAATTCCCCATTTCCCCCCTGCTTCCGCAGATCCTCCAGCAGCTGGCCACCCAGCCGCGGCTGGTGCTGGAAGCCCCGCCCGGCGCCGGCAAGACCACCCAGGTGCCGCTGGCGCTGCTGGACGCGCCATGGCTGGCCGGCCGCAGGATCATCATGCTCGAACCTCGCCGCGTGGCCGCGCGCAGCGCCGCGCTGTTCATGGCGCGCCAGCTCGGTGAGCCGGTTGGCGAAACCGTGGGCTACCGCATCCGCTTCGAGAACAAGGTCTCCGCGCGCACCCGCATCGAGGTGGTCACCGAAGGCATCCTGACCCGCATGCTGCAGGACGATCCCCTGCTGGAAGGCGTGGGCGCGCTGCTGTTCGATGAATTCCACGAACGCCACCTGGCCGCCGACCTCGGCCTGGCCTTGGCGCTGGACGTGCAAAGCCAACTGCGCGAAGACCTGCGCATCATGGTGATGTCGGCCACGCTCGATGGCGAGCGCCTGGCCGATTTCCTGGATGCACCGCGCCTGTCCAGCGAAGGCCGCAGCCATCCGGTCGAGGTCAGCCACTTCCCGGCCCGCCGCGATGAAGCACTGGAAGCACAGGCCCGCCGCGCGGTGGAACAGGCGTTGGCCGAGCATCCCGGCGACGTACTGGTGTTCCTGCCGGGGCAGCGCGAGATCGCCAGGGTGCAGGCCGCGCTGCAGGCGGCATTGACCGCTGCCGAGGCGGGTCGGAACGTCGATGTCCTCGCCCTGCACGGCGAGCTGCCGATCGAACAGCAATCACGCGTGCTGCAGCCCGATCCGGAGGGCCGCCGCCGCGTGGTGCTGGCCACCAACGTCGCCGAGTCGTCGGTCACCCTGCCCGGCGTGCGCGTGGTGATCGATGCCGGGTTGGCGCGTGAGCCGCGCTACGACCCCAACAGCGGCTTCTCGCGGCTGGATGCGGTGGCCATCTCGCAGGCCTCGGCCGACCAGCGCGCCGGCCGCGCCGGCCGTGTCGCCGCCGGCTGGGCGTGGCGGCTGTGGCCGCAATCGCAACGGCTGGAGCCGCAGCGGCGCCCGGAGATGGCGCAGGTGGAACTGGCCGCGCTGGCACTGGAGCTGGCCGCGTGGGGCAGCGACGAGCTGCGCTTCGTCGACCCGCCGCCGGCCGGTGCACTGGCCGCCGCGCGCGAGCTGCTGCAGCGGCTGGGCGCCTTGAGCGCGGGCAACACCCTCACCGCGTTGGGCAAGCGCATGCTCGGCCTGGGCACGCACCCGCGCATGGCCGCGATGCTGCTGTCGGCCAGGAACCCGCGCGAGCAAACGCTGGCCGCCGACCTGGCCGCATTGCTGGAAGCACGCGACCCGTTGCGCCAGGGCGGCGATGCACTGGCCGCCCGCTGGCGTGCGCTGGCGGCCTTCCGCGCCGGCCGCGCACCGCACGATGCCAGCGGCAGCGCGCTGGCCGCGATCGATGCGGCTTCGAAACAATGGCGGCGGCGCCTGCGTTGCGACGCCACGCCCCCCGGCAACATCGAGGCACATGAGCTCGGCGACCTGCTCGCCCATGCCTTCCCCGACCGCATCGCCCTGCAGCACCCCAGCGATCCCCTTCGTTACCAGCTGGCCAATGGCCGCAGCGCGCGCCAGTTCGATCACAGCGACCTGCGCGGCGAGCCATGGCTGGTCATCAGCGAACTGCGCCATGACCCGCGTGATGCGCTGATCCTGCGTGCGGCCCCGGTCGATGAAACGCGCTTGCGCACCGACTTCCCCGAACGCTTCCGGCAGCAGGACGTGGTGCGCTGGAACGCCGCCAAGCGTGCGCTGGAAGCGCGCCGCGAAAGCAGCTTCGAACGTATCGTGCTGGACAGCCGCCCGGCCGGCCGCGTGGACCCGGCGCATGCCGCGCGTGCACTCACCGATGCGGTGCGCGAACTGGGGCTCGACGCGCTGCCGTGGACCGAAAACCTGCAGCAATGGCGCGCACGGGTGATGGGCCTGCGCGCGTGGATGCCCGAACTCGCCCTGCCCGACCTGGCCGACGCCGCGTTGCTGGAAACGCTGGAGGACTGGCTGTTGCCGGCCTTCAACGGCAAGACCCGGCTGGACGCGCTCACCGAGGAAGAGCTGGGCGAAGCGTTGAAATCCGGCATCGACTGGAACACGCGGCAACAGGTGGACCGCCATGCCCCGGTGCGCATCAGCGTGCCCTCGGGCATGGACCGGCGCATCGACTACGCGCTGGACGACGACGGCATCAGCCCGCGTCCGCCGGTGCTGGCGGTGAAGCTGCAGGAACTGTTCGGCCTGGCCGACACGCCGCGCATCGCCGATGGCCGCGTGCCGTTGCTGCTGCACCTGCTTTCGCCCGGCGGCAAGCCGCTGCAGGTAACCGGTGACCTGAAGAACTTCTGGCAGAACACTTATGCCGAGGTGAAGAAGGAAATGAAGGGCCGCTACCCACGCCACCCGTGGCCGGATGATCCATGGAGCGCGACCGCCACACATCGGGCCAAGCCGCGCGGGACGTGAGGCCGGGCGGGCGCCGGGAACGGCAGCCCTCCCTTTGGCGTGGCCAAGGTGAGGGCGGGGAGGGGTGCCGTCCGCGCCACCAACACCCAAGCGTGAACGCACACGTTTCATCCCGCGCTCAGCCCCGCGCTTTCCGGCTAACATCCCCTACACGCCCGTGCAGCGAAACTGGGCGTCTGATCCTCGCAAACAAGGAGCCCCCACATGAGCAAGTTCAGCGATATCACCGGACCGGCCCTGGAGCGGGCAATGGAACTGGTCAACCATGCCGGCGGCAGCCTCAAGGGTGGCGGTGCCAATGCCGCCGAATGGCTGAAGGCCGGTGCCGCCATCGGCGCCCTGAAGACCGGTGGTCGTACCGTCAGCCGCGTCGCCCGCCGCAACCCGACCGCCACCGTGGCGGTGGCCGCCGTGGGCCTGGGCCTGATCGGTTACATGCTGTACCGCAAGAACAAGCGTGACAACGAAGCCATCGAGGCCAAGTCGCGCCAGATCGCGCAGCGTCGTCGCCACGCGCATGCGGCCAGCGTCACCGACGAAACCAGCGACATCGGCAGCGATACCTGAGCCGCGGCGGCAACGCCGGCAGTTCCGCAGGAGCGCAGCAACGGCCGTCGGCCGTGCTGCGCTTCTTTCGTTTCAGCGTGCGCCCACTTCCCGCCACTGCCCCGGCTGCAGGCTCTCCAGCGCATACGGCCCCATCGCTGCGCGCACCAGCCGCAAGGTGGGCAGTCCGACCGCTGCGGTCATGCGGCGTACCTGGCGGTTGCGGCCTTCGCGGATCGTGATGGCCAACCATGCATCGGGCACGGTCTTGCGGAAACGCACCGGCGGGTTGCGTTCCCACACGGCCGGCGCCTGTTCCATCCGCTGCACGCCGGCCGGCAACGTCGGCCCATCGTTGAGCTGCACGCCGTCACGCAGCGCCTGCAGCCTGTCCTCGCTCGGCACGCCTTCCACCTGCACCCAGTAGGTCTTGGGCTGCTTGTGCTTCGGGTCGGTCAGGCGATGGGCCAGGTTGCCGTTGTCGGTGAGCAACAGCAGGCCTTCGCTGTCGTAGTCCAGCCGACCGGCCGCGTACACGTTGGCCGGCAGGCCGAACCCGGCCAGCGTCGCGCGCGGCGGCTGGCTGCGGTCGGTGAACTGGCACAGCACGTTGAAGGGCTTGTTGAAGGCGATCAGCATGGAAACGGCGGGCGACGGGCGGGACGCCATTGTCCCATCCCCGCCGCGCGACGCTAGCGCGGCGCGCGCCGACGCCCGGCCACCGTCCGCCGCAGCACTGCGGCAAGCTGCGCCACCGCCCCCTCCATCTCCGCCACCGTGTAAGCGGCGAAGCCGAGCAGGAAACCGGCCTGCGGCGTGCGCGTGGCATGCAGGGCGCTCAGTCCCTGCAGCGCGACGCCCGCCCGGCGCGCGCCATCCAACACCGCCTGTTCGTCGATGCCGGGCCGGAGCAGGCAGGGCAGCTGCATGCCGCCCGCCGGCACCTGTGGCACCAGGTAGTCGGACAACTGCGTGCGTACCAGGTGCAGCAGTGCATCGCGCCGCTGCACGTAGAGATGGCGCATCGCCCGCACGTGCGCGCCGAAGTGGCCCGCCTCCATGAAGCGCGCCAGCGTCAGCTGGGTGAGCGTGGGGCTGTGCCCGTCCATCAGGCTGCGCGCCACCGTCATCGGTTCCACCAACGCCGGCGGCAGCACCAGGTAGCCGATGCGCAGGCCGGGGAACAGCGACTTGGTGAACGTGCCGATGTAGAGCGTGCGCTCGTGCGGGTCCAGCCCCTGCACGCACGCGGTGGGCTTGCCGGCGTAATGGAACTCGCTGTCGTAGTCGTCCTCGATGATCCAGGCATCGTTGCGCTCGGCCCAGTGCACCAGCGCCAGGCGGCGGTCCAGCGCCAGCGTCGCCCCGGTCGGGAACTGGTGCGATGGCGTGAGGAACACTGCCCGTGCACCCGCCGCCAACTGCGGCAGCCGCTCCACCTGCATGCCCTCGGCATCGACCGGCACCGGCACCGGCTGCAGTCCCGCCGCATCGAAGGCACGCGCCGCGCCGTGGTACATCGGGTCCTCGACCAGGATGCGCTCACCGGCATCGAGCAGCACGTTGGCGCACAGCGTCAGCGCCTGCTGCGAGCTGGTCAGCACCAGCACCCGTTCCGGCGTGGTGTGGCCACCGCGTTCGAGGTTGATGTAGTCGGCGATCGCCCGGCGCAATGCTTCCACGCCCTGCGCCGGGCTGTGCGCCAGCACCGCGCTGCCCTGCGCGCGGATCACCTCGCGCTGCAGGCGTTCCCAGGTCTGCAAGGGGAAGTTCCGCGTCTCCGGCACGCCGGGCGCGAAGGCATGCTGCGTGGCGCCGGTGACCCCGCCAGTGGCGCGCAACGCCTGGCCGCGCGTGCTCAGCCGCACGGCCTGCCGCGGCGCGTGGCCACGCCGTTGCGCCTTGCCGCCGGCAAATGGCCGGGCACGCTGCGACACCCGACTGCCGCTACCCACCTGACGTTCGATGAAGCCCTCGGCATGCAACTGGCGGTAGGCCGCCTCGACCGTATCGCGGGATACCCCCAGCGACTGCGCCAACGGGCGCGTGGCCGGCAAGGGGCGGCCCACTTCCAGCGCACCGTCCAGGATCAGCTGGCGGATCGCCCGCTGGATACGGGCATGCAGCGCCAGCCCGGCATGGGCGGGGTCGCCGATGCCGGCCTTCACCGACTCCAGTTGCGCGTGCCTGAACATCGCCGTGGGGTCTCCCGGGTTGCCGCAATGGTCTGCCCGGCAGGCCATAAGTGGAGGGGCGCAACATGCCATTGCCCGCCTACAAAGACAACCTGCCTTCGTCCCCGGATGCCGGATGTCCCCGCTACCTTCCTCCCCTCCCGTTCCTTCCCCGGCACTGCGTGCGGCCGACCTGCTGCATCCGACCATCGCGGCGCTGGTGTCGGTCATCGTCAATTACGGCGGAACCTTCGTGCTGGTGTTCCAGGCCGCGCGCGTGGCCGGGCTGGGCCCGGAACTGACCGCCTCCTGGGTGTGGTCGGTGTCCATCGGCGTGGGGCTGACCGGCATCGCGCTGAGCGTGTGGGCGCGCGCGCCGATCATCACCGCCTGGTCCACCCCCGCCGCCGCCTTCCTGGTCACCGCACTGGCCAGCGTCTCCTACCCGGAAGCCATCGGCGCCTACCTGGCGTCGGCCGCCGCGTTCGTGCTGCTGGGCCTGTCCGGCGGCTTCGAGAAGGTGGTGCGCTGGATACCGCCAGGCATCGCGGCGGCGTTGCTGGCCGGCATCCTGCTGCCGTTCGGCATCGGTGCCTTCGCTGGCATCAACATCGACCCGCTGCTGGCCGGCGCGCTGGTCCTCGCCTACCTGGTGCTGAAACGGATCAGCGCGCGCTATGCGGTGGTGGGCATCCTGCTGCTCGGCATCGCACTGCTGGTCGCGCAGGACCGCATCGACCTGGCGGCGCTGGAGCTGAAGATCGCCACCCCGGTGTTCACCGCGCCGGCGTTCTCGATCAATGCCCTGCTCGGCGTGGCATTGCCGCTGTTCCTGGTCACGCTCACCGGCCAGTACATGCCGGGCATGCTGGTACTGCGCAACGACGGCTACACGACCAGCGCCAATCCGATCGTCGCGGTCACCGGCCTGGGTTCGCTGCTGATGGCCCCGTTCGGTGCGCATGCCTTCAACGTGGCCGCGATCACCGCGGCCATCTGCACCGGCCGGCACGCGCACGAGGACCCGCGCAAGCGCTGGCTGGCCGGCGTCGCCGCGGGCGTGTTCTACGTGATCGTCGGGGTGTTCGGGCTGACCCTGGCGGCGTTGTTCATGGCCATCCCCGCCACCTTCATCAGCACCCTGGCCGGGCTGGCGCTGCTCGGCGCGATCGGCGGCAGCCTGGCCACCGCCATGGCCGATGCGCGCGGCCGCGAAGCAGCACTGGTCACCTTCCTGGCCGCGGCGGCCAACATCCAGCTGTTCGGCATCGGCGGCGCGTTCTGGGGGCTGGTGATCGGCCTGCTCGCCCACCTGCTGCTCGATGCACGCCTGCCACGCCACCGCACGCGGCCCGCTGCCAGAACCGCCACCCACCGCCAGCCCACCGCACCGGAGGCCCCCCATGTATGACCCCCACCTGCGCCTGGACCAGTTCGACCCCGAGCTCGCCCACGCCATCGAGAACGAGCGCCGTCGCCAGGAAGACCATGTCGAGCTGATCGCCTCGGAGAACTACGCCAGCCCGCTGGTGATGGCGATCCAGGATTCGGTGTTCACCAACAAGTACGCCGAGGGCTACCCCGGCCGCCGTTACTACAGCGGCTGCGAACACGTGGACGTGGCCGAGCGGCTGGCCATCGAGCGCGCCTGCGCGCTGTTCCAGTGCGACCATGCCAACGTGCAACCGCACTCCGGTGCGCAGGCCAACGCCGCGGTGTTCCTGGCGCTGACCTCGCCCGGCGATACCGTGATGGGCATGAACCTGGCCCAGGGCGGCCACCTCACCCACGGCAACCCGGCCAATTTCTCCGGCCGGCACTATCGCATCGTGCCCTACGGGCTGGACCCGGCCACCGGCCTGATCGACTACGACGCGATGGAGCGCATCGCACTGGAAACCCGGCCCAAGGTGCTGATCGGCGGCTTCTCCGCCTACTCCCGGCACAAGGACTGGGCGCGCATGCGCGCCATCGCCGACAAGGTCGGGGCGTGGTTCTGGGTGGACATGGCCCACGTCGCCGGGCTGGTGGCCGCCGGCCTGTACCCGGACCCACTGCCGCATGCGCACGTGGTCACCACCACCACGCACAAGACCCTGCGTGGCCCGCGTGGCGGGCTGATCCTCTCGCGCGGCCAGGACGCGGCGTTCAACCGCCGGCTCGACGCCGGCGTGTTCCCGGGCGTCCAGGGCGGCCCGCTGATGCACGTGGTGGCGGCCAAGGCGGTGGCATTGAAGGAAGCCCTGCAACCGGGCTTCCGTGACTACCAGCAGCAGGTGCTGCGCAACGCGCGCGCGATGGCAGCGGTCATCCAGGCCAGTGGCTTCCCGCTGGTCTCCGGCGGCACCGACAACCACCTGATGCTGCTGGACCTGTCATCGCGCCCGTACACCGGCAAGCAGGCCGACCAGGCGCTGGCGCGCGCCCACATCACCACCAACAAGAACACGGTGCCGAACGACCCGCGTCCGCCGCTGGTCACCTCCGGCATCCGCCTGGGCACGCCAGCGGTCACCACGCGCGGCTTCGGCGTGCTGGAGTGCGAACTGCTCGCGCACTGGCTATGCGATGTGCTCGAGGCACTGGCGCAGGACGAGCACGCGCAGCGCCACGTCAGCGAACGCGTCGCGCGCCAGGTCACCGAGCTGTGCCGGCACCATCCGGTGTATCGCCGCGCCACCACCGGCTGAAACGACGGCGGGAGGCGCAGGCATCCTGCGCCTCCCGCCCTGCTGCATGCCGCTTGCCGTGCTTCAGGGCTTCAGGGCTTCAGGGCTTCACGAAACGCAGCGTCATCCGGTCGCTCTCGCCGATGGCGGTGTACTTGCCGGCATCGGCGGCGGCGTGATTGTTGGACGGCGGCAACGTCCACACGCCGTTGGGATGGTCCTTGGTGTCGCGCGGGTTGGCATTGACCTCGCTGCTGGCATCGAGCTTGAAGCCCGCCGCCTCGGCCATGGCGATCACCTGTGCCTGCCCCACGTAACCGCTCTTGTCGTCGGCCGGCACGTCGGCCTTGGCGCGGTGCTCGACCACGCCCAGCGTGCCACCGGGCTTGAGCACGGCGAAGAACGCGCCGAACATGCCCTCGGCCTGGCCGCTGGAGCGCCAGTTGTGCACGTTGCGGAAGGTCAGCACCAGGTCGGCCGAGTTCGGCGCGCCCAGCACCGGTGCGGCCGGGTCATAGGCCACTTCGACGGCCTTGTCGAACAGCGCCGGCGACTCGTTGAACTTCTTCGCCAACCCGTCGCGCGAGCGCTGCTGGTAGTCGCGCCCGCCACCGGCCGGCAGCGCCGCCGGGTCCACGACGGCAGCCACGTACTTGCCGCCATCGCGCAGGTAGGGCGCCAGGATCTCCGAATACCAGCCGCCACCCGGGGTGATCTCCACCACCGTCTGGCCCGGCTGCAGGCCGAAGAATGCCAGCGTCTGCGCCGGGTGCCGGTAGACGTCGCGGGCCACGTTGGCCGGCGTGCGCGTGCTGGCATCCACGGCGGCCTGCAGCGAAGCCGGCACCTGGACCTGCGCGCTCGCGGCGGCACTGTCCCTGGCTTCCACCGCGACACTGGACAGCAGTGCGCTCACGCCCAGCAGACAGGCACACAACAACGGGGTTGGCTTGTTCATCACGGACTCCGGCAAGGGGTGTGGCGCGAGCCTAGCACGCGCGCATTTGCATCGATGCACGCCCGGATGTTCACAATGCGTTAGCGCGTGGCCGTGCCGCGGAACGCAGTTTTCAATCCGTTGCCACGGAACCGGAACGTTCAGCCGTTATGCTGCAAGGCTCGGAGAAAAATCAGGGAGATACGCATGCCCCAGTACCGCGAACTCGGCCGTTCCGGCCTGCAGGTCGGCCCCATCGCCTTTGGCGGCAATGTCTTTGGCTGGAGCGCCGACGAGAAGACCTCCTTCGCGCTGCTCGATGCCTTCGTCGAAGCCGGCTTCAACCTGGTCGATACCGCCGACGTCTATCCGGCCTGGGTGCCGGGCAACCGTGGCGGCGAGTCGGAAACCATCATCGGCCGCTGGCTGCAGCGCAGCGGCAAGCGTGACAAGGTGGTCATCGCCACCAAGGTGGCCAAGTGGGCCGAGCACCCGGGCCTGTCGGCGGACAACATCAACGCCGCGGTCGAGGACTCGCTGCGCCGCCTGCAGACCGACGTGATCGACCTGTACCAGGCACACGAAGACGACGATGCGGTGCCGCTGGAGGAAACCCTGGGCGCGTTCGCGCGGCTGATCCAGGCCGGCAAGGTGCGCGCCATCGGTGCGTCCAACTACAGCGCCACGCGCCTGCGCGATGCGCTGAAGGTGTCGGCCGACTACAACCTGCCGCGTTACGAGACGCTGCAGCCGGAGTACAACCTGTATGACCGCGCCGGCTACGAGGCCGAACTGGAACCGCTGGCGCGCGAGCAGTCGCTGGGCGTGATCAGTTACTACTCGCTGGCCAGCGGCTTCCTCAGCGGCAAGTACCGCAGCGCCGACGACGCCGCCAAGAGCAGCGCGCGGGGTGCCAAGGTGGTGCAGCAGTACGTCAACCCGCGCGGGCTGCGCATCCTGGCCGCGCTCGATGACCTGGCCGCCCGGCACAAGGCCACGCCGGCGCAGGTCGCGCTGGCCTGGCTGATCGCCCGCCCCGGCATCACCGCCCCGATCGTCAGTGCCACCGGCGTGGAGCAACTGCACGACGTGCTCGCCGCCGCGCGGCTGGCATTGTCGGCGCAGGAAATCACCCAGCTGGACCAGGCCAGCGCCGAACACACCTGAATGCGCAGGGCATTGGACGCCAGGGAGGGCGCCCAGTAGGATCGGCGGCACAGGGGGTAGACCGCGAATGGAGTCCTACCCATGAAGACCACATCCGCAGCCCAACGCGATTTCAACCGTGACGCCGAACTGGCCTACTGGCGCGGCGTGCACGCCATCGGCCGGCTGGGCCAACATGATTTCGACCATTACCAGCGCCTGCTGGAGATGGGTTACGACGTCTACCAGGCCTATCCGCGCGCCAACGAAGAGCAGCTCTACAAGGTGCTGCAGGACAGCTACCACCGCCACCAGCCGGCCCTGGCCGTGCCGTGGGACGAAGCCCGCTGGCTGGTCAGGCACGCCTGGCACCACGCGCAGCTGCACTGAACCGGTAGCGCCGGGCCATGCCCCGGCGCAGCCTGGCTGCGCGCTACCGGGCGCGGGTCATTGGGCGAACGGGGCGGTGCTGATCGCCTGCGCCAGGTGGTCCAGGAACGAGGTGATCCGCGCCGACACCGCGGTGTTGCGGTAGTACACCGCGTGGATGGGCTGGCCGATGCCCAGGTTCTGCCGGGGCAGCACCTCCACCAGCGTGCCCGCGTCACGGTCACGCTCGGTCATGAAATCGGACAGGCAGACGATGCCCGCGCCTTCCAGTGCCAGACGCCGCAGCGTTTCGCCGCTGGAGACCGCCAGCACCGGGCGCACGTACAGCGGCCCGCCGTCAGCGCCGCGCACCGGCCAGTAGTTGAGTGAATCCGGTTCGTTGAAGCCCAGCAGCGCGTGGGTTTCCAGCTGCGCCACGCTGCGCGGGGTGCCGTGCTGCTGCAGGTAGGCCGGGCTGGCCAGCACGCGCAGCCGGCTGTGCGCCAACGGCCGCGCGTGCAGGGTGGAATCGGCCAGCGGGCCGATGCGGATGGCCACGTCGGTACGCCGTTCCAGCAGGTCGATGTAGCGCTCGCTGCTGTTGAGTTCCAGCGCGACCTCCGGGTAGCGCGCACGGTAGCTGGCCACCAGCGGTGCGATCACGTGCAGCACGAACGGCATCGCCGCATCCACCCGCAGCCTGCCCGAAGGACGCTCGCGGCGCGCCGCGATCAGCTCCTCGGCCGCCTCCACCGAGGCGACGATGGCCCGGCACTGCGCCAGGAACGCCTCGCCTTCCTCGGTCAGGTGCAGGCGCCGGGTGGTGCGGGTCAGCAGCGTGGTGCCCAGCTTTTCCTCCAGCCGTGCCAGCGCCCGGCTCACCCCGGAGGTGGTCTGGTCCAGCTGCTCGGCCGCGGCGGTGATCGAACCGGCGTCGATCACCGCGATGAAGGCCTGCATCTCATCAAGGGTGGTTTTCACGAGGAATGCGGCCAGCCGGGATAATTATTGACTCTAAATCAACAATCATTGCACCGGGAAGCGGTTTTTCCGCAACAGTGTGGCGCGCAGACTGCGCAGCCTCTTCCTCCACCGGTAATTCCCATGTCCCGTGGTATTCCCCTCGCCCTGTGGGCGCTGACGCTGGGTGCCTTTGCCATCGGCACCACCGAGTTCGTCATCGTCGGGCTGATCCCGACCATCGCCGCCGACCTGCAGGTCAGCCTGCCCTCGGCCGGCCTGCTGGTGTCCCTGTATGCGCTGGGCGTGGCGATCGGCGCGCCGGTGCTCACCGCACTGACCGGCCGGGTGCCGCGCAAGACCCTGCTGGTCGCGCTGATGGCGCTGTTCACCGTCGGCAACCTGATCGCCTGGATGGCACCGGGCTACGGGCCGCTGATCGTGGCGCGGGTGCTGACCGGCCTGGCGCACGGTGTGTTCTTCTCGATCGGCTCGATCATCGCCACCTCGGTGGTGCCGAAGGAGAAGGCCGCCAGTGCCATCGCCATCATGTTCACCGGGCTGACCGTGGCACTGGTGATCGGCGTGCCGCTGGGCACCTTCATCGGCCAGCACCTGGGCTGGCGCGCGACCTTCCTGGCAGTGGCGGCACTGGGCGTGATCGCCCTGCTCGGCAGCCTGCTGCTGGTGCCCAACAACCTGCCGCGCAGCGCGCCGGCCACCTTCGGCCAGCAGTTCGCGGTGCTGGCGCAGCCGCGCCTGTTGCTGGTCTACGCGATGACCGCGCTGGGCTACGGCGGCACCTTCCTGTCGTTCACCTACCTGGCCTCGATCCTGCAGGAAGTCAGCGGCTTCTCGGCCAATGCCGTGGGCCTGGTGCTGCTGGTGTACGGCGTGTCGGTGGCGATCGGCAACCTGTGGGGCGGACGCCTGGCCGACCGGCTGGGGCCGATCCCCGCGCTCAAGCGCATCTTCGCGCTGCTGGCGCTGGTGCTGCTGGTGCTCACCTTCACCGCCTACAACCCCGTGCTGGTGCTGCTGACCGTGCTGGCGATGGGCGCGGTGGCATTCGGCAACGTGCCGGGGCTGCAGGTCTACGTGGTCAAGCAGGCACAGCGCTTCGTGCCGCAGGCCACCGACGTGGCCTCGGGCCTGAACATCGCCGCGTTCAACATCGGCATCGCCATCGGTGCCTCGCTGGGCGGGCTGGTGGTGGACCACGTCGGGCTGATGCACACGCCGTGGCTGGGTGCGCTGGTGGTGGTGGGCGCCTATGGCCTGACCGCGCTGAGCGGCCGCCTGGATCGCCGCGATGGCATCGATGCACGCGCCGATGGCATCGCCGCCGCCGCGCACTGAGTGACCGACCTTTCCCTGGCGCTGCACGGCATCGCCGGCAGCACCCTACTCCTGGAGATTCCTGATGAACGTTCCTTCCATTGGCCTGGGCACCTACCGCCTCAAAGGTCAGGTACTGATCGACTCGGTGCACAACGCACTGGAGCTGGGCTACCGCGCCTTCGACACCGCGCAGATCTACGACAACGAAGCCGACCTCGGCCAGGCCCTGGCCGCCGGCAAGGTGGCCCGCGAGGACCTGTTCCTGACCACCAAGATCTGGATCAGCAACTTCCACCACGACGCGCTGATCGCCAGCCTGCGCGAAAGCCTGCGCAAGCTCGGCACCGACCACGTCGACCTGGCGCTGATCCACTGGCCCTCGCCGAACGATGAGGTGCCGATGCGTGAGTACCTCGGCGCATTGGCCGAAGCCAGGCAGCTGGGCCTGACCAAGGCGATCGGCGTCTCCAACTTCACCATCGACCTGACCCGCCAGGCCATCGACATCCTTGGTGCGCAGGCCATCGCCACCAACCAGATCGAAGTGCACCCGTACCTGCAGAACCGTGCGTTGATCGCCTACCTGCGTGCGCAGGGCATCCACGTCACCGCGTTCATGAGCCTGGCCTACGGCGCGGTGCTGAAGGACCCGGTGATCCAGGCCATCGCCGACAAGCACGGCGCCACTACCGCGCAGGTCGCCTTGGCGTGGGCATTGCAGCAGGGCTATGCGGTGATCCCGTCCTCCACCCGCCGCGAGAACCTGGCCAGCAACCTCCAGGCTGTGGCGCTGCAGCTGGATGCGGCGGACATGGCGCAGATCGCCACGCTGGACCGTGGCGAGCGCGTGGCCAACCCGCAGGGCATCGCACCGCACTGGGATTGATGCCTGTTGGTGGTCCCGGGCCATGCCTGGCGTTGGGGTGCGGGTAAAGCAGAAGCGCCCCCTCCCCAGCCCTCCCCTGCTGCGCAAGGGAGGGGGCGGCTCCGCTAGATCGGTCGGATCGCCGCACGCCCGCTTCTGTCCCCTCCCTTTGGCGCAGCCAAGCGGAGGGTTGGGGAGGGGTGCTGTTGACGTTGACGTTGCCGAGCACCGTTCGGCGTTACGCCGACAACCACGCCCGCAGCGCGGCGCTGACCTGCTCGGGCTTCTCCAGTGGCGCCAGGTGCCCGCAGTCCTCGATCACCACCAGCGTGGCCTGCGGCATCAACGCCGCCATCTGCTCGCTGACCGCCAGCGGCGTGATCGCATCATTGCGTCCGCACACGATCAGCGCCGGACCCTGCCAGGCGCGCAGCTCGGCGCTGCCATCCACGCGCGCGATGCGGCTCTGGCGCAGGAACACCTCCACGCCCAGCCGCGAGGTCATCTCGCGCACGGTGCTGACCAGGGCATGGTCCTGCAGGCGCGAGGCGTCGATGTAGCTGCGCATGAGCTTGTCGCCGAAGCCGTGGAACGTGCCGGGCAGGCGCACGCTGTTCTGCTGCGCCACGCGCTGGGCCGCGCGTTCCGCGGAATCGGCCTTGTACGAGGTGTCCAGCAACGCCAGCCGCAGCACACGCCCGGGCGCAATGCGCAGGATTTCCTGGGCGATGTAGCCCCCCAGCGAGAAGCCGGCCAGCGCGAAGCGCTCCGGCGCCCTGGCCAGCACGTCCTCGGCGACGGCGCGCAGGTCGTCATGGCCGGTGAGGTCACCGACCTGGCAGTCGGCGATGTCGGCCAGGGCATCGAGCTGGGCACGCCAGAGCGTGGCATCGTTCAACAGGCCGGGGAGCAGCAGCAGCGGGGTTCGTTGTTCCATGGCGCTAGTGTGAACCGGCCATGGGCAATCGTGTGACAACGCGCGTCACCGGCAGGGTGCTCCCGGCGATGCGTCAGCCTTCGTTGACCGGCAGCGTGACGTTCATGATGGTGGCATCGTCCGGGTCGGCCTTCACCTTGAAGCCCAGGCTCTGGCACATCGCCAGCATCGTGGTGTTCTCGCGCAGCACCTGGCCCTCGACCAGGTTCAGGCCCTGCCAGCGCGCGTACTCGATCATGATCTGCATCAGCTTCCAGCCGATGCCGTGGCCCTTCAGGTCCGAGCGGATCAGGATGCCGTACTCGCCGCGGTTGTAATCGGCATCGGCATGCAGGCGCACCGCACCGAGCATGTCGCCGCTCTTCGGGTCGATGGCGACCAGCGCGATCGAACGCGCGTAGTCCAGCTGGGTCAGCCGGGCGATGAACTCATGGCTGAAATGCTTCACCGACTGGAAGAAGCGCAGCCGCAGGTCGTCGTCGGTCACCCGCGCGAAGAACGCGCGGAACAGCGCGTCGTCCTCCGGCCGCACCGGGCGGATGAAGGCCTTGCCGCCATCGGACAGCGCGATGGTGCGCTCCCACTCGGTCGGATACGGGAAGATCGCGAAGCGCGGATGGCCGCGGCCCTTGTGCAGGCGCTTGACCGGGGTGATGGCGATGCGCGCATCGAGCGCGATCACGCCATTGCGGTCGGCCAGCAGCGGGTTGAGGTCCAGCGTGCGCACCTCAGGGATGTCGGCGGCCAGCTGCGCCAGCTTGACCAGCACCAGCGCCACCGCGCGCTCGTCGGCGGCCGGCACGTCGCCGTAGGCCTTGAGGATGCGCGAGACGCGAGTGCGGCCGATCACTTCGTGGGCCAGGCGCAGGTCCAGCGGCGGCAGTGCCAGGGTCTTGTCATCGATGACTTCCACCGCGGTACCCCCGCGACCGAACACCACCACCGGGCCGAACACCGGGTCATCGGCGATGCCGGCGATCAGCTCGCGCGCCTTGGGCCGGGTCAGGCACGGCTGCACCATCACCCCGTCGATGCGCGCCTGCGGGCGCAGTTCGCGCGCACGCGCGAGGATGGCGGTGGCCGCGGCCTGCACCGCCGGCAGCGTGCTCAGGTTCAGCCGCACGCCATCGACTTCGCTCTTGTGCGGGATGTCGGGCGAGAGGATCTTCACCGCCACGCTCATGCCCTTCTCCAGCATCGGCTGGGCCAGGTCCATCGCCTCGTGCGCGTCGCGCGCGACCATCACTTCCAGCGAGGGAATGCCGTAGGCCTGCAGCAACGCATGGGTGGCCACCGGGTCCAGCCATTGCTGGCCGTTGGCCAGCGCCACGTCGACCAACCGGCGCGCGGCGGCGGCATCGACCACCAGGTCGGCCGGCAGGCTGGGCGGGGTTTCCATCAGCGCCGCCTGCGCCTGCCGGTACTTCACCAGGTGCTGGAAGCCGCGCACGGCCTCGGCCTCGCTGGGATAGGTCGGCACGCGCGCGGTGTTGAGGGTGACGGTGGCGTTCTCGTCGTTGCCCAGCCACACCGCGAACACCGGTTTGTCGCGCAGCTGCCGCGAGCGCAGCCCCAGCGTCTTGGTCAATGCCTGCGCGGCGTCGGCCGAGGAGGTGAAGGCCGTGGGGACGTTGATCACCAGCACCGCATCGTTGGCATCGTCGGACAGCAGCGCCTCGATCGCCGAGGCGTAACGCTCGCCGTCGGCATCGACCACGATGTCGACCGGGTTGTCGCGCGACCAGCCTTCGGGCAGCACCTTGTCCAGCTGCGCGATGGTGGCCGGCGACAGCTCCGCCAACGCCCCGCCCAAGGCCTGCAGCTGGTCCACCGCCAACCGGCCGACGCCGCCACCATTGCTCAGGATGGCCAGGCGGCTGCCGGGGAAGGTCCCCAGCCGGCCCAGCGTCTCGGCCGCGGTGAACAGTTCGTCCAGCGCATTCACGCGTAGCAACCCGGCGCGATTGAAGGCTGCGCCATAGACCGCGTCGGAGGCGGCCAGCGCCTGCGAGTGGGTGCTGTTCTCCTCGTTGCTGGCCTTGGGCTGGCGGCCCGACTTGACCACCACCACCGGCTTGGCGCGCGCGGCCGCACGCGCGGCCGACATGAACTTGCGCGCGTCGCTGATCTGGTCGACGTAGAGCAGGATGGCGCGGGTGCGGTAGTCGGTGGCGAAGTAATCGAGCAGGTCACCGAAATCGACGTCCAGCGCGTCGCCCAGCGACACCACCGCCGAAAAGCCGATCGAACGCGCCACGCCCCATTCCACCAGCGCGGCGGCGATCGCGCTGGATTCGGAGATCAGCGCCAGGTCGCCGGCCTGCGGTGTATGCGCGGCGATGCTGGCATTGAGCCGCGCATGCGGGGCAATCACGCCCAGGCAGTGCGGGCCGAGCACGCGCATGCCCTTGGGCCGTGCCGCGGCCTCGACCTGCGCGGCCAGCGAACCGGGACCCTTGCCGAGCCCGGCGGTGAGGATGATGGCCGCGGCCACGCCGCGTTCGGCGGCCTGCGCCACCACCTGCGGCACGATGCTGGCCGGCGCGGTGATCACCACCAGGTCCGGGATCCAGGGCAGGTCCTTGAGCCGCTTGACCGTGCGCATGCCATCGATCTCGGCATGGCGCGGATTCACCCAGCCGATCTGCCCGGCGAAGGCCGCCGCCTTGAGGTTGCGGATGACCGCGCGCCCGGCCGAGCGCTCGCGCGGACTGCCACCGACGACGGCCACCGAACGGGGACGGAACACGGTCTGCAGGTGGTAGGTGCTCATCACGGTGCCTGTTGCGGGTACCGGGCAAAGGTACACGGCCCGGAGGTGGTCTGGCTTGCTTTGGATCAAGTGCCGATGAGCGCCAGAGCACAGCCCTGCTGCGCTCTGGCGTGAAGCCCTGCCGGGCACGGCCCGGCACTACCGGCTACAGCAGCGTGCCGCCGAGGATCATCGCCGCGATGCTGAAATAGATGACCAGGCCGGTCACGTCCACCAGCGTGGCCACGAACGGCGCCGAGGCGCTGGCCGGGTCGAAGCCCAGCCGCTTGAGCACGAACGGCAGCATCGAGCCGGACAGCGAACCAAAGGTGACGATGCCCACCAGCGCGGCGCCGATGGTCACCGCCAGCAGCACCCAGTGCGCGCCGTAGTCATGCAGGCCGGCCAGCTGCCAGACGGTGATGCGCACGATCGCCAGCACCCCGAGGATGCCGCCCAGCACCATGCCGGTCGGCAGCTCGCGCAGCGCCACCCTCCACCAGTCGCGCAGGCGCAGCTCGCGCAGGGCCAGCGAACGGATCAGCAACGAGGTCGCCTGCGAGCCGGAATTGCCGCCGGAACTCATGATCAGCGGGATGAACAGGGTCAGCACCACCGCACGCGCCAGTTCATCCTCGTAGTGCTGCATGGCGCTGGCGGTCAGCATCTCGCCGAGGAACAGCACGCTCAGCCAGCCGGCGCGCTTGCGCAGCATCTCGAAGAAGCCGATCTGCATGTACGGCTTGTCCAGCGCCTCCACGCCGCCGAACTTGTGCACGTCCTCGGTGGACTCGTCGATCAACGCATCCAGGATGTCATCGACGGTGACGATGCCCAGCATCTGCAGCTGCGCATCGACCACCGGGATCGCCAGCAGGTCGTGCCGGCGGATCAGCTGCGCGACTTCCTCCTGGTCCAGCAGCGGGCCCACCGTGACCGGCGGGTTGACCTGGGCCACGTGCAGGATCGAATCCTCCGGCGCACCGGTGATCAGCCGGCGCATGGTCACCACCTGCCGCAACTGGCGGGTGAGCGGGTCCAGCACGTAGATCGCGTACACGGTCTCGCGGCTGCGCTCGACCTGTCGGATGTGCTGCAGGGTCTGGGCCACACTCCAGTCGGCCGGCACGCCGACGAACTCGGTGGTCATCAAGGCGCCGGCGGTGTTCGGCGGGTAGCTCAGCAGCAACTGGATCGACTGCCGCGCCTCCGGCGCCAGCAGCGGAATCAGCCGTGCACGCTCGGCGGCGTCCAGCTCGTGGACGATGTCGGTGGCGCGGTCGTCGGCCATCAGCCCGAGCAGGGCCGCGGCGCGGGCCGGCGGCAGCGCGGCGATCAGCTCGCCGGCATGCTGCAGCTCGGGGGCCTCCAGCAGCTTGACCGCGCGTGGCACCGGCAATGCGGCCAAGGTGTCGGCCGCCTGCGGCAGGCCCAGGGTGTTGAGGTATTCCACCGCATCGGCGGTGTTGAAGTCGGCAAGGGGTGCACTCAGGGTGGCCGCGTCGGCCACCGGGCGCAGGAGCTGCTTCTGGTTCATGTGGATTCGCCTGTATGCATTGCGATCACGCAACGCCAGCAACGGCGAATCACCCCACTCAGGCGTTCGTCACCGCTGGCGTCGATCGAGATCGACTTCTACTGTCGCTGGACATGGGTTGGACTCCGGAAAGGTGCTGCGGGCCTGCCGCAGCGGCGCGAGTCTGTGCCTGTTGGCCGCCCGGGTCAACCCCGCGCGCGGGTACCGGCGACAGTGCATTGCGCGCGCATTCCTTTTCGTTGACGGGGCAGCCCCCATAATGAACGCAGCGGCCGGCCCACCCGGGCGGCCGGCCCGGTCTTACCTCAAGGAGCTCCACTTCATGCATGGCGGCGGTCTCGAACTCGCGCTGGTACTGCTGCTGGCCGCAGTGGTGGCGGTGCCCATCTTCAAGAAGTTCGGACTCGGTGCCGTGCTGGGCTACCTTGCGGCCGGCGTGGTGCTGGGCCCGCACGTGCTGGGCTTCGTGCAGGACGCCGACCGCATCCTCAACGCCGCCGAGATCGGCGTGGTGATGCTGCTGTTCCTGATCGGCCTGGAGCTCTCGCCCTCGCGCCTGATGGTGATGCGCAAGCCGGTGTTCGGCGGCGGCACGGTGCAGGTGCTGCTCAGCGCCAGCGTGCTCGGCGGCCTGTTGCTGATGTACCACTTCCACTGGAAGAGCGCGCTGGTGGTCGGCACCGCGCTGGCGCTGTCCTCCACCGCGGTGGGCCTGCAGCTGTTGTCCGAGCACAAGGCGCTGAACAGCGATTATGGCCGCTTCGGCTTCGCCATCCTGCTGTTCCAGGACCTGATCGCGATCCCGTTGCTGGCGGCGATCCCGCTGCTGGGCGGGGTCAAGAACGAAACCCTCACCTGGCAGGACGCGGCCATCGCGCTGGGCGTGCTGGCGGCGGTGATCGTGCTGGGCCGGCCGGTGCTGCGGCGGTTGTTCGCGGTGGTGGCGCGCACGCGCATGCCCGAGGTATTCACCGCTACCGCCCTGCTGGTGGTGCTGGGCACCGCGTGGCTGATGACCGAAGCCGGCCTGAGCGCCAGCCTGGGGGCCTTCGTCGCCGGCGTGCTGCTGGCCGACTCGGAGTTCCGCCACGAGATCGAAGCGCAGATCGAGCCGTTCAAGGGCCTGCTGCTGGGCCTGTTTTTCATCGCCGTGGGCATGGGCATCGACCTGAAGCGGGTCGCCGCCGAACCGGAGGTGATCGCCGCCGGCGTGGCCATCCTTCTAGCGGTGAAGTTCTCGATCCTGGTGGGGCTGGGCCTGGCCGCGCGCATGTCGCTGCGCAGCGCCCTGATGCTGGGCAGCGTGCTGTGGCTGGGCGGTGAATTCGCCTTCGTGGTGTTCAACGAAGCCGAGCGCGCCCTGCTGCTGGGGCGCATCAACCATGACCGGCTGGTGGCCATCGTCAGCCTGTCGATGGCGATCACGCCGCTGCTGTTGCTGGCCCTGCAGCGCGTGCTGCAGCTCAAGCCGGCGCATGCCGCGCCCGAGCGGGCCCCGGATGAAACGCTCAAGGAGGCCGGCGCACAGCGCCCGCAGGTGATGATCGCCGGCATGGGCCGCTTCGGCCAGATCGTGGCGCGCCTGCTCACCGCCCAGCGCATTCCCTACGTGGCACTGGAGGCCGACCCGGACACGGTGGAAGACATGCGCCGTTTCGGCAGCCAGCTGTACTACGGCGACCCGACCCGGCCGGAACTGCTGCGCTCGGCCGGTGCCGAGCACATCCGCGTGTTCGTGATGGCCATGGACGACCCGGACACCAACCTGCGCGCGGTGCGGCTGGTGCGGCGCCTGTACCCCGATGCCAAGATCCTGGCCCGCGCGCGCAACCGCCAGCATGCGTGGAAGCTGATGGACATGTCGGCCGAACCGTTCCGCGAAGTGTTCGGCTCCAGCCTGGAAGCCAGCGAGCGCGTGCTGACCGCACTGGGCATCCCGGCGCATGTGGCCCAGGCGCACGTGCAGCGCTTCCGCGAGCACGACGAGCAACTGCTCAAGGCCCAGCACCTGGTTTACGACGACGAGGCCGCGGTGATGCAGACCTCGCGTGATGCGCGTGCCGACCTGATGCACCTGTTCGAGGCGGACGTGGAGGAAGCGGAGGTCAAGCGCGAAGGCAACGGCGAGTAACGACCGACGGCCTTACCCCTCCCCGGCCCTCCCCTGCTGCGCAAGGAAGGGGGCAAGAGCAACAGCTACCCCTCCCCAACCCTCCCCTTGCCTGCGGCAAAGGGAGGGGGCGGTTCTACTTGAACGGTCAGATCGCGGCACGCCCGTTTCTGCCCCCTCCCTTGCGCAGCAGGGGAGGGTTGGGGAGGGGTCCGCGCTTCACCGCGCAAACAAAAAGCCCGGCATCACGCCGGGCTTCTTGTTGCAGGACACCACGCATCTCATCCGCGATCGCGCAGGAACCGCGCCATCGACGAGACGCCCGGCACCGCCGGCTCGAACTCGCCGGCCACGTCGACGAAACCGCGCATGATCGCGATGTCGCGCGGGCTGCGGTTGATCGCATCGCGCATGTCCGGATCCGCGCCGGCACGCAGCAGGCGCTGCACCAGCAGGGGCAGGCCATGCAGCGCGGCCAGGTGCAGCGGGCCGAAGCCGCGCGGGTCGCGCACGTCCAGCGCCACGTCCTCGTCGAGCAGGCGCTCGACCGCGGCCAGCACCACGTGCTCGTCGCAGGCAGTACCCGGTTCGGCGCGCGCACCCAACAGCAGCAGCAGCGGCGTGACCGTGCCAGCCGAGGCCTGGTCCGGCTCGGCGCCGGCCAGCAGCAGCGTGTCCAGCAGGGCCAGCAGGCGGGTGCGGTCGCGCGAGGTGAAGCCATACAGCGCCGCGCAGTGCAGCGGCGCCAACTGCTGGTCGTCGCCGGCATGCACGTCGGCACCGGCGGTCAGCAGCCGCGCGACGATGTCCGGCAGGCCCAGCGCGGCGGCCAGCATCAGCACCGTCACGCCACCGGGCAGGCGATGTTCCAGCTTGGCACCGGCCGCCAGCAGCGCGGTGACGATGGCGGTCTGGCGCATGCTCACCGCCGCCGACAGCGGCGTCGCACCACTGGCCGCGGCATGCTGCGGGTCGGCTCCGCGTGCCAGCAGCAGGTCGACCACCGCCGCGTGGCCACCGCCGGCCGCACGCAGCAGGCCGGTGCAGCCCTGCGCATCGACGGCGTCGACCGCGAACCCCAGGTTGATCAGGCGGCGCACGGCATCGGCATCGCCGGCCATCGCCGCGGCCGGCACGTCGGCCTCGCGCAGCGCACGCAGCGGCAAGGCCCAGCCGCGCCAGTCCAGCCAGTCGGCCAGGTCACGGCGGCCGCTGGACAGCGCCACGCCCAGCGGGGTCTGGCCATCGGCGGCACGTGCATCCGGCGAGGCACCCTGCAGCAGCAGCTGCTTCAGCGAGGCCTCGCGGGCCAGCGCGGTGGCCAGGTGCAGGGCGGTCATGCCGTGGCTGTCACGGGCTTCGCGGTCCACGCCATTGGCCAGCAGCCACAGCTGCAGCTTCAGCCAGCCCAGGCGCACGGCCAGGGACAGCGCCGGGTCACCGGCCGGCGACGCGCCGAACGGGTCGGCACCGCGCTCCAGCAGTTCCACGGCGAATTGTTCGGTGCCACGCGAGGCGTGGTCATGCTGCACGCAGGCCGCGAGCAGGCGGGTCAGGCCACCGCGACCGGCCGGCGAGACCCCGTGCCTGAGCAGCACCTGCAGGGTCGGCACCGCGTCCACGCCGCGCGAAAGCAACGCGAACATCGGCGTGTCGCCGCAGGCGTCGAGCACGTCCGGGCGCGCACCGGCACCCAGCAGCCAATCCACCACGCGCGGTTGCAGCACCAGCTCCGGGTCATGCAGCAGGCCGCCCAGTTCGTCGGCCGAACACAGCTTGGCCAGCGGCGCCATGCCGTCGACGTTGCCGAACACCAGCGCCTCGCGCAGCAGCGCCAACGGCGCGCGGTCGTTGAGCACCGGCGACACCTCGCCCTGGCTGGCGTCGCCGGAGGCGGCGGCATCGCTGACCGCGGCCGGCAACGGGTAGCCGGGGTCCAGCAGCGAGACGATGCTCCAGCGGCCGGCGGCGGCGGCGTGGTCGATGGCACGGCGTCCATCATTGCCGGCCACGTCGGCGGCAATGCCCAGGTCCAGCAGGCGCCGGACCAGCGCCGCGGACACGTGTTCGGCGCGGCAGGCCAACAGCACCGCGTTGCTGCCGTCGCCATCGACCGCACTGACGTCGGGCTGGTGGGCGAGCAGGCGTTCCAGCACCCCGGCATGGCCCTGCGAGGCCGCGTCCAGCCAGGGCGTGCGGCCGTTGGCATCACGCGGCTCGACGTTGGCGCCGGCGTTGAGCAGGGTTTCGACGATATCGACATGGCCGGCCAGCGCCGACTCGTGCAGCGCGCTACGGCGCTGGCGGTCGCGCGCGTCCAGCCGCGCCTTGTGCTTGAGCAGCAGCTGCACGCCGGCCGGGTCGTCGTCATCGGTGGCCGCGGCGGCGACCAGCACCGGCACGCCATCGACCGGCTCGACCTTGGCACCGCGCTCCAACAGGAACTTGGCCAGGCGCCAGTTGCCGGACTGGCAGGCCACCGCCAGCGGGCTGTGGCCATCGTTGTTCAGCGCGTCGATCTCGGCGGCGGCATCGCGCAGCAGCGCGGCCACGCCCGGGTCCGAGCTGCGCGCGGCGTGGTGCAGCGGGGTGTTACCCTCGGCATCGGTGGCGCGCGGGTCGGCGCCGTTGGCCAACAGCGTCATCACCGCCTCGGGACGGCCGTGCCAGCTGTCGCGGGTCGCCGCCAGCAGCGGGGTCATGCCGCGATGGCTCTGGTTGACGCCGACGCCGCGGCTGATCAGCGCACGCAGCAGGCGCAGGTCCGGCAGTACCGCGGCCAGCACCACCAGGCTGCGCTGGTCGCGCGAATCGGCCGGCGGCTCGGCGTGCGGGTCGGCACCGGCATCCAGCAGCTGCAGCGCGCGGTCGACGCGGCCGCCACGGGCGGCATCGAACAACTGCGGGACCAGCTCGTCCTGCGCGATCGGTTCCAGCGGTGCCGGCGTGGCGGCGGCCTCGGCGAACAGCTCGACGTCGGTGCGCCGTTCCACCCGTGCCTCGGCCACGGCGGCCGGCGATGCGACCTGCATGGCCTGCAGCAGGTGGTGCAGCAGCGGTGCCAGCACCGCGCTGGCGATGGCCAGCGGCCAACGCAGGGAGGTCGGCAGCAGGCCCGGCCAGGCCGGTGCGACGATGGCCGCGCACAGCGCCACCAGGATCGCCGCCGCGCCCAGCCCCTGCCAGGAATCCAGGCCGCGCCCGGCTAGGGCGTTCCACTGCGTGCGCAGCGAGCTGTCCTCGCGCTCCATCGCGTGCCACAACGGCCAGGTGCGCCACAGCGCCAGCACCGCCACGCTGACCGCCACGCTCAGCGCCAGCACCGCGGCCAGGCTGCCGCTGTCATGCAGCGCCGCCAGCGGCCAGGACACCAGCACCGCGACCATCGCCGCGCCACCGGCCCACAGGCCGAGCAGGCCGGGCAGTTCACGCTTGAACAGGGCCAGCGACGGTGCCACGGTGCGGCTGCGCCGCCACCAGGACACCGCCAGCGCGTAGGCCGGCTGTGCCAGCACGCCGCACAGTGCCGCGGCCACGCCACCGAAGCCGGTGAGCAGGGTCAGCACCACACCGATCGCCAGGGCGATCGCGACCGCACGGGTACGCAGGGTTTCAGTCATCGCGGCCGTCGATGCGGGCGATCTTCACCGGTGCCAGCGGTTGCGGCGGGAGCTGCAGGTGGAAACCACGCTCGGCCAGGTTGGCGCGCACCAGCGCGGCATCGACCTGGGCCAGGCGACGTTCGGGGGTCAGGGCAACCTCGAGCACGAAGGTGTACGGGGCCAGCGTTGCGCCCAGCGAGGCCGGGATCGCATCGAAATCATCACGCTTGGCCAGGTAGACGTAGGTGTCCTGCTTGCGTTGGCTTTTATAGACGTAGGCTTGCATGCCAGCGGGCTTGGCCCTGCATGGGAAGCTAATGATTGTGTCGGAAATAGGGCGCTGTTGAAAGGCGTAATCCCTGAAACGTCGGGCATTTAGCGCAACCATTGCATTCATTTTCATCAAAACGACGTGCAGGTCGGCACCGTTCCCGGCCGCCGTCGTCAGCTCGTATCCGGGCGGGCGTCTATATACTCGCGCCCCGTTGATCCCCTGGAAGCCCGCGTGCCTATCGCTGCCACCCCGCCCATCGCTGCCCTGGACATCCTGGCCTACACCGCCACCACCGCGCTGGGCGCGGGCCGGGATGCACAACGCGAGGGGCTGCGTGAACGCCGCAGCGGACTGCGCCGCAACGACTTCGGCAACGCGCCGCTGGACTGCTGGATCGGCCGCGTCGAGGGCGTGGAGGCCGTCGCCCTGCCCGCCCACCTGGCCGAGCTGGACTGCCGCAACAACGCGCTGGCCTGGCTGGCGCTGCAGCAGGACGGCCTGCTGGACGCCGTCGCGCAGGTCGTCGGGCGCCACGGTGCCGGGCGCGTGGCGGTGGTGATGGGCACCTCCACCGCCAGCATCGGGGCCACCGAGGACGCCTATGCGCGGCTGGTCGACGATGCCGACGGCACGCCCCGTTTCCCCCAGGACCTGCGCTACCGCCGGCGCATCCACACCCCGCACTCGCTGGGTGACTTCGTGCAGACCGCCACCGGCCTGCAGGGCCCCTGCGTCACCGTGGCCACGGCCTGTTCGTCCAGCGCCAAGGTGTTTGCCCAGGCCGCGCGCCTGATCGATGCCGGGCTGGCCGACGCCGCCCTGGTCGGTGGCGTGGACACCCTGTGCGGCAGCGTGCTGTTCGGCTTCAACGCCCTGCAGCTGGTCGCGCCGACGCCGTGCCAGCCATTCGATGCGCGCCGGGTCGGGCTGTCGCTGGGCGAGGCCGGCGGCTTCGCCGTGCTGGAACGGGCCGGGGCCGGCCCGGGCACCGGCCTGCAGCTGCGCGGCTACGGCGAATCCAGCGATGCGCACCACATGTCCGCGCCGCATCCGCAGGGGCTGGGCGCACGCCTGGCGATGCAGGCCGCGCTGCAGCGCGCCGGCATCGAACCGGCCGCGGTCGGCTACCTCAACCTGCATGGCACCTCGACCCCGGCCAACGACAGCGTGGAGGCCGCCGCGGTGGCCGCGCTGTTCCCGGACAGCCTGCACGCCAGCTCGACCAAGGGCTGGACCGGGCACACCCTGGGCGCGGCCGGCATCGTCGAATCGGTGTTCGCGCTGCTGGCGCTGGAGCACGGCCTGCTGCCCGGCACGCTCAACAGCGAGATCCCCGACCCGGCCTGCGGCCCGCAGATCCGTTTCGACAATGCACAGGCCGACATCCACTACGCAATGAACAATTCCTTCGGCTTCGGCGGCAACAACTGCTCGCTGGTCTTCGGCAGGGCGCACTGATGCAGGCGCTGCAGGCAACCGTGGAAGGCATCGGGTTCTGGGGCAGCGGCCTGCCCGACTGGGACAGCGCCTGCGCCTGGGTCCGCACCGGGCAGCGCCCGGACGCCCCGCCGGCACGGCCGGCCCCGCAGCTGCTGGCCGCCAACGAGCGCCGGCGCGCGCCGGGCACCGTGGTGGTGGCGCTGGAGGCGGCGCTGGCCGCCTGCCAGGCCGCCGACCGCGCGCCGGATACGCTGTCCTCGGTGTTCACCTCCACCCACGGCGAGCTGTCGATCACCGACTACATGTGCGCCACGCTGGCCGACGACCCGCGCGCGATCTCGCCCACCCGCTTCCACAACTCGGTGCACAACGCCGCGGCCGGCTACTGGACCATCGGCGCCGGCGCGCATGTCCCGGCCACCGCGATCACCGCCGGGCCGTACAGCTTTGCCCAGGGCCTGCTGGAAGCGCTGGTGCAGCTGCATGCCGGCGAGGAGGCGGTGCTGCTGGTGGCCTATGACGGCAGCGCCAGCGGCCCGCTGGCCGAACCGGCGCCCAGCGAAGGACTGCTCGGCGCGGCGCTGGTGCTCTCGCGGGTTCCCTGCGCCGGCCTGCCGTCGCTCACCGTCCACCTGGACGCCTGCGCCGACGCCCCCGTCGCCGACGCCGCGCCCGGTCCGCTCACCGCGCTGCTGCACGGCAATGCCATGCAGCCGATGCTGCCGCTGCTGGAAGCCCTGGCGATGGAAAGCGAACAGGTCCTGCTGCCGTCCGGTCGGCAGCAACAGCTGAGGATCCGCCTGGGCCATGAATGACCCCGTGCCGTTGTCTCCGAACGATGTCGCGGTACTGATCCCGGCACTCAACGAGGCGTTGCGCATCCGCGAGGTCGTGCAGGGCGCGCTGGCGCTGTTCCCGCACGTGATCGTGGTGGACGACGGCTCGGACGATGACACCACCCAGCGCATCGCCGACCTGCCGGTCATCGTGCTGCGCCACCGCCAGCGTCGCGGCAAGGGCGACGCGCTGCGCACCGGGTTCCTGGAAGCCACCCGGCGCGGCCTGCGTGGCGTGCTGACCATGGACGGCGACGGCCAGCATGCCGCCACCGACCTGCCCCGCCTGCTGGCCTGCGCCAACCGCCACCCCGGCTGCATCATCATCGGCGCACGCCTGCGCAAGCGCGCCGCGCAACCGCTGTACCGGCGCCTGGCCAACGCCTTCGGCGACTGGGGCATCGCCTGGGGCACCCATTACCAGGTGGTCGACAGCCAGAGCGGGCAACGCTTCTATCCGGCCGAGGTGATCGCGCTGCGCGACATCCCCGCCGAGGGCTTCGTGTTCGAGGCGCAACTGCTGATTTCCGCCGCGCGGCAACTGGGCACGCGCTGCGTGTCGGTGCCCATCGACTCGCGTTACCGCTGCGCCGGCAGCGACGAACAGTTCCGCCCCAGCCACTTCCGGCCGCTGCAGGACCTGTACCGCATCACCCGCCACATCGTGCTGTTCGCGCTGCGCCATGGCCACGTCTGGCGCGTGTACCGCACCATCCGCGCCAACCCGCCGCTGATCGACGACGCCGACAGCCGCAACTGAGCCGCCGGGCCTCAGCCCATGCCGCCATTGATGCCGATCACCTGGCCGTTGATGTAGCCGGCCGCATCGCTGCACAGGAACGCCACCAGCGCGGCCACTTCCTCCGGCTTGCCGGCGCGCGCGGCCGGCACCGCCTGCTTGATCATCTCCGGCGGGAACGCCTCGGCGGCCATCTCGCCTTCGATCACGCCCGGGGCGACCACGTTGGCGCTGATGCCGCGGCTGGCCATCTCGCGTGCCAGCGAACGGGTCGCGCCATGCAGGCCGGCCTTGGCCGCGGCGTAATTGCTCTGGCCGCGGTTGCCCAGCACCGCCGCCACCGAGGACACGCTGACGATGCGACCCCAGCGCGTGCGTGCCATCGGCAGCAGCAGCGGCTGGGTGACGTGGAAGAAGCCGTGCAGGCTGACGTCGACCACCCGCTTCCAGCGCTGCGCGTCCATGCCGGCCATCGGCGCATCGTCATGGATGCCGGCGTTGTTGACCACGATCTGGATCGGCCCATCGGCCAGCAGGGCCTCCAGCGCCGCCGCCACCGCCTGGCTATCGACCACGTCGAAGGCCACTGCCTGCGCGCTGCCACCATCGGCGTGGATCTGCTCCACCACCGCCTGCGCGCGCGCCAGGTTGGCGTTGGCATGGACGATGACATGCACGCCGTCGGCGGCGAGCCGGCGGCAGATCGCGCCACCGATGTCACCGCTGCCGCCGGTTACCAGAGCACGTCGTTGGGTCATGGGTAGGGGTTCCTGCAGAAAGGTAAGAAGGGAATCACGGCAACCGCAGCATCACCGCCGCACGGCCTTCGGCCAGCAGCCGCTCGCCATGGTGCACGGTGAAGGCGTACTGCTGGCTGCCATCGGCCTCGACCAGCACCTGCGCGTGGGCCAGCAACGGGCCATCCAGGTCATCGATGCGGGCCACGTGCAGCTGCACGTCACGCAGTGCCACCAGCACGCCGGGGGTCACCGCACCGCCACGCGCCTGTGCACGCAGGCCACCGTGCACGGCCATTGCCTGCGCACCGTACTCGCACAGGTGGATCGCCCCCAGCTGCCCGCCGTTGCGCAGCGGGTGCGCGGGATCGCGGTGATTGAAGGCACGCAGCCTGATCTGCTGCGAAGACCAGTCCAGCACCTCGTCCCACAGGCACATCCGGCCCTGGTGCGGCACCAGTTGCAGGATCTGCTCACGCCCCATCATCGGCCTGCTCCTGCAGTGGATGGCGTGACACCAGCAGCGCCAACACGAAATTGCACACCACGCCCAGCGCCACCGTGCTGCCGATCGCGCGCAGCACCGGGATCGAGGACAGGCCCAGCAGGCTGAACACCAGCAGCGTCATCACGCTGCACACCAGCAGGCCGTGCAGCGTGCGCAGCTGGTCGGCGTGGCTGTCGCCGGCATGCTCGAAGAACAGCCCGTAATCCAGGCCCAGCCCGGCGGCCAGGATCAACCCGATCAGGTGGAACAGGTTCAGCTCCACGCCCAGGCCACGCAGCACCGCCAGCACCAGCAGCGTGCTCAGCGCCATCGGCAGCAGTACCCGCACCACCCGGCGCGGCGTGCGCAGTGCCGCCCACACCGTGGCCGACAGCAGCAGTACCGCCACGGCCAGTGCGGCGAGCACGCGCCCGCGGTAATCGGCCACCAGCGATTCGGAGGCGTTCTTCAGGTCCAGCAGCTCACCGCCCTGGGCGCGTGCGGCGGCGGCCAGCGCGGCGATATCGTGCAGGCCACTGAGCGAGACCAACGCGGTGCTGTGCTGTTGCCCCTGCACCAGCAGGCCGCCCACGGCGGTGGCCAGCGGCGTGCCCTGCAGGTCCTGCGGCTGCAGCGCCGGCGCGGCGCGTGCACGTGCGACATCGGCGAGGAACGGCGCGAACGCATCGCTGCGGAACGGCGTATCGGCGACCGCTTCGGCCAGCGCGGTGCGCAGCGTGGCCGCGTCCGGCAGCTGCCGTTGCCGCTGCTGCTGGGTGGCGGCGCTGGGCAGGTAACGCGCGGCCATGTCGTAGCGCTCCAGCGCACCCCTGTCGACCAGTGCATCCAGTGCCGGGCGCAGGCGCTCGCTGGCCTCCAGCGCGGCCTGCACGTCATTGCCGCGCAGGGCGATCACGTAGCGCACGTCCGGCGCGCCCAGCTCGCTGCGCAACTGGGCGTCACGCTGCAGGTCCTGCGGGTCGACCGGGGTCAGCCGGCCCAGGTCGTTCTGCCAGAACGGGCCCGGCGCCCACGACACCACCGCGCCGGCCAGCAGTGCCAGCGCCAGCAGCGACCAGCGCGGCTGTGGCAGGTGCCGGGTGTAGGCCCACACCCGCGCCAGCGGTCTGGAATCGGCGAAGTCGCGCGTGGCCGGGTCGACCAGCGCCGGCAGCACGAACCGGGTGGCCAGCGCCGCGGTGGCCAGGGCGGTGATGGTGAACACCGACAACTGCTTGAGCCCTTCCACCCCGGAGAACAGGAAGGTCAGGTAGGCGATGCAGGTGGCGATCACGCCGGTGCCCAGGGTTGGCCACAGCGCGCGCACGTTGTCCCAGGACGAGCGCCCCGGGCGCTCATGGCTGAAGAAATGGATGGGGTAGTCCTGCACCACGCCGATCAGGGTGAAGCCGAAGGCGATGGTGATGCCATGCACGCCATCAAAGCCCAGTGCCACCGCGGCCAGGCCGGCCAGGCCGGCGCTGGCCAACGGCAGGAAGCCCAGGATCGGCATCTTCCAGCTACGGTAGGCCAGCCACAGCAGCAGGACCATGCCGATCGTGTCGAGCGTGCCGATGGTGCTGGCTTCCCTGGCGGTGCGGTTGCCGATCTTCACCGAGAACGCGCCCGGCCCGCTGAGCTCGATGCGGCTGCCGCTGGTCCCGGCCGCGTGCGTGAACGCTGCCTGGATCGCGTCCACCGCCGCCTGTTGCGCGCCCGGGTCGAAGCCGGCGGCGCGGGTCTGCACCAGCAGCAGTGCCTGGGTGCCGGTGTGGTCGAACCAGACCTCGTCGATGCGTTGCGGCGCGGTGGCCGGTTGCAGCGCTTCGGCCACGCGCAGGAGCTGCAGGGTGGGGTCGGAGGGCAGCAACGGTTCGATCAGGCCGCCGGCCGGCGAGCCCAGGTCCTGCAACCGCGCCTGCAGCTCATCGCCCAGCGTGGCACGGGAGAACGCATCGGCCGGCAGCGCGTGGATCAGGTAGCGATACGGCAACAGGTGTTCGGGGAAAGCCTCCAGCCCGGCCTGCTCGCCATTGGCGACCAGCTCGAACTGCGTGTCGGCGGCCAGCGTGGCGCGCAGTTCGCGCGACTGCGCGGCCAGCTGTGCCGGGCTGGCCCCGGACAATGCCACCAACAGCAACCGCGCGCCCGGGCCTTCGCCCAGTTCATCGAGCAGCAGCTTCTGCGCGGGGGTGCGCGCATCGGGCATGAACTTGCGCAGGTCGCCGCTGACCTGGATGCGCGAACTGATCCAGGCCGTCAGCAGGCCCAGCAACACCAGCCAGCCAATCGCCAGCCCGATGCGTTGCGGCGCGGTCAGCTTCAACGCGCACCACCGGCCTGGCACAGCGCGGCCAATGCGTCGGCCTGGCGCAGGTTGGCCGCCGCCGCGGCGGCACTGCCCAGCAACGTGCGCTGCAGGTCACCGCGCGCCGGCTGGGTCTCGATGCAGCGCAGCTCCTTGCCCTGGCCATGCAGCGTCACCGCGCGCACACGCCGTGCCAGCGCCTCGGCGCGCGGCGTCAGCACCAGCTGCCACTGCTGCGCGCTGCCGGAGGCCTGCAGCCGGTAGGCCTGCTCCAGCCTTGCCAGGTCGCCGGACAACAGCGCGCCGAAACTGGCCTGCAGGTCGGCCAGCTCGGGCACCCGCTGCAGCGAGAACACGCGCGGCGGCTTGCCGCTGCGGTCGATGCTGACCTGGCCATTGGCGATCGTGGTGGTCTCGGCATAGGGCACGCGCACCTGGCGGACCAGCGTGGCCGCATCCGGGCGACGGTACTGGCCTTCCACGCGCAGCGGCTCCTTCAGCAGGGCCGAACCCCGCAGCTCGACGAAGCCGGTCTGGCTCGGCGCCGGCTGCGCGAGCTGGCGCAGGATCCAGCCGGCATCAACCCCGCTGGCCAGCGCCGGTGTCGCCAGGCTCGCCAGCAGCAGGCCGAGCAGGCGGGGACGGAGTTTCGGTTTGCCAGAAATCATAGAAGTTGAACCAGTTGTAGGGAGCACCGTGCAGGTGATGCTCCAGCCTGTCGACGTAACGCTGGATAAGCGCGGTGAGGACGTCTGCGCGCTGCGCGCGCGGGATGTCCACGCGCGCATCGAACGGCTCGAAGCACAGATCGTAGCGATTGCCGCCGCGGTACAGGCCGAAAGCGAGCATCACCGGCGCCTTCAGCACGCTGGCCAGCAACCACGGTGCGGCCGGGAATGGCGCCGGGCTGCCCAGCAGCGGCACCTTGACCACGGCCTCGCCCGGACGCGCGCGGTCCACCAGCAGCGACACCATCGCCCCCTCCTGCAGCGCCTGCTGGATGGCCAGCGCGATGCTCGGCCCGTCCTGCCCGGCATCGATGATGCCGGCGGCCAGCGCCGGGTCCAGCTCGGCCAGCAGCTCGCTGATGGCCGCGTTGTGCGAGATGTCCAGCAGCACCCGCAGCTTCAGGTCCGGGCGCTGCCGCGACAGCGCGCGCAACGCGTCGAAGCTGCCCAGGTGCGAGCCGAACAGCAGTACCCCGCGACCCTGGTCGATCTGCTCCAGCAGCTGCGCGGTGCCTTCGGTACGGATGTCGAACAGCCGCGTGCGCCCGGCCAGCAGGAACACCCGGTCCAGGATGGTCGCGGCGAAGGTGTGGATGTGGCGGGCCACGTCCCAACGGTGCGCGGGCCGACCCAGCGCCCGCTGCAGGTAGTCGCGCGAGGCGCGCCGTTCGCTGCCGCGCACGCAGTAGAAGTAGGCGGTGATCGGGTACAGGCAGGCGCGGGCGATGCCACGCCCGCCGCGCCGGGCGATCAGCCCGATCAGGCGGATGGCACGGCGCCCACCGCCTTCCGGGCGCTGCTTCCAGTCGGCGCCACTCATGCAACGGCCTCGTCAACCAGCACCAGCTCGCCACGCACCAGCACGGTGTCCTCGCGCAGCACGCGGAACTTCCAGCGCGGCGCCTGCCCGTCCAGTTCCACCCGCGCACACTCGCCCGGCAACAGCGGTGCCATGAACTTGACCTGCGGCAGCCGCAGCGCCGCCGGTGCCCGCCCGCTGTCGCGCGCGATGGCCTGCAGCACCTGTTCCAGCACCACCACGCCCGGCACCAGCGGCCGGCCCGGGAAATGGCCGGGCAGGCAGGGATGGTCGGGGGCAATCACGAACTGCATGGCGTCCAGTCGACGGGCCGGGCCGCACAGGATAACGACAGGGCCGCCACTCAGCGCAGCAGGTCGCGCCAGAACACCGGCCCCAGCTGGCCCATCTGGCGCATGAAATCCAGCGCGTTGCGGTAGGGGCGCGTGGGGAACAGCCGCGAGCGCACCGCGTATTCCAGCGCGAAGAAGCCGCCGATCAGGCCCCAGTCGGCGATGTTGGCGCACCAGGACCACTGCTCGTGGGTGACCGGCCACCACGGCTGGAGGCCGAAGGCCGCCAGCAGCCCGTCGGGGACGGCGCTCATCGCCAGCCCCAGGTTGATCGCCGCCAGCAGGCTCAACACCACCGCCCAGGCCGCGGTCAGCCGCCGCGTGTAGCGCTCCAGCACCGCGGTGACCGGCATGCCGGCGCGCTGGTACAGGGCCTGCACGATGCGGCCGATCAGCGGCACCCGGCCGGGCAGCAGCGAGCGGGCAAACCCCCAGGCCACCAGCAGCGGGAACACCACCGGCGGGGCCAGCAGCAGCATCCAGGCCCAGCGCGAGGCCCCCACCCCGTACAGCAGCAGGCCGGAGGTGAGCAGCGCCAGCCACGCCGATGCGCGGCGCCGCGCCAGCGGCTCCAGCAGGCACAGCAGTACCAGGCCGAACAGCGCCAACGCCGCCCAGGCCCCCTCGCTGCGCAGGCTGGCCACGTGCGAGAGCACCGGGTAGGCCAGCAGCAGGATCACGCGCAGTGCCAGCGCCACCGGCCCGTGGCCGGGTTCATGGCTGGCCGGGTTCATGGTGCTCAGGCGGTCTTGTTGGCCTGCACGTGCGCCGACAGCGCGCGCAGCGAGGCGAAGATGCGGCGGTTGTCGTCGTTGTCCGAACGCAGCTGGAAGCCGTAGCGCTTGCTGATGGCCAGCGCCAGCTCCAGTGCATCGATCGAGTCCAGCCCCAGCCCGTCGTTGAACAGGGCCGCTTCCGGGTCGATCTGCGCCGGGTCCACGTCTTCCAGGTTCAGGCTCTCCACCAGCAGCCCTGCCAGTTCGCGTTCGGCTTCGGTTTGTTGCGACATTTCCACTTCCACGACCAAATGAAGCCGCAACGATCCGGCATCGCCGCGCCCAGCGCAACCATGGCCGCAGCGACGCGCAGGCTATCATTGGCCCCTCTGCAAGCCTGATCCACCGTGCAATGACGTCCAAGCTCCGCCACCGCCCCGCCTTCATGTCCCACCTCCCGTCCCGCCCCGCGGGGCGACACGGCGGTGCGCGATGAACGCACGCACCACCCCGGCCCAGGTGGCGGCACTGGACGTGGATTACGTCGACCCGGCGCGCCTACCGGAGCTGCTGGCCGACGAGCACGTGCTGGCGATCTTCGGCTTCCAGGCCGGCGACACGGCACCGCCGACCGACGACCCGCGCTACCTGCAGGTCGGCCTGCAAGCGGTGGGAACGGCACTGCTGGAGGTCTGGCGCAGCCCGTACCCGGTCAGCCGCGGCCGCGATGCCGAGGGCATGGCCTGGGCCAGCGATGGCGCGCTGATGTTCGGCGCGATGCAGGTGGTCGAGGCCGCGCACGGCGGCATCCGCAACGCCGCCGAGCATGCCTACACGCACCTGCTGGCGGCCCTGCCCGCGCAGGGCTACCCGCACCTGCTGCGCATCTGGAACTACATGGATGCCATCATCGAGGGCGAGGGCGACCAGGAGCGTTACCGCCAGTTCTGCGTGGGCCGCGCCCGGGGCATCGGCACGATCGATACCGGCACCCTGCCGGCCGCCACCGCCATCGGCCGCGTCGATGGCGTGCGCGTGCTGCAGGTGTACTGGCTGGCCGCGCGCGTGCCCGGCACGCCGCTGGAGAACCCGCGCCAGGTCAGCGCCTACCACTACCCGCGCCAGTACGGCCCGCAGTCACCGAGCTTTGCCCGCGCCATGCTGGCCGCGGCCGGCAGCCGGCTGCCGCTGCTGCTGTCCGGCACCGCCAGCGTGGTCGGCCACGCGACCCTGCACGGCGACAGCACCGAGCGCCAGCTGCAGGAAACCTTCAACAACTTCGAGGCGCTGATCGGCGCGGCGCGGCGCCATCGTCCGGGCTTGCCGGAGCAGTTCGGCCACGGCAGCCGGCTCAAGGTGTACGTGCGCAACCTTGACGAGGTTGCCGATGTGCGCCGGATGCTGGCGCAACGCCTGCCCGCCGACCTGCCCTACCTGGTGCTCAATGCGGTGGTGTGCCGGCACGACCTGCGCGTGGAGATCGACGGCGTCCACGACGCCTGAGTGTTGTCACCCGGGGCGGCGCAGGTCACTGCCCCAGCAGGGCCAGCACCGCATCGCGCGGCAGCTTGCCGGTTTCATTGCGCGGCAGCACGTCCACCTTGCGCAGCGGGCGCGGCAGGAACACCGGGTCCATCAACGCACGCAGATCGCGCAGGATGTCCGCTTCCTCGCGCTCGGACACCACCAGCGCGGCGATGCGGCCCACCGCGTGGCCGGGTTCGGCGGCCAGCTGCACCACCACCGCGTCCCGCACGCCCGCCACTGCCTGCAGCTTGCGGGTCAGGTCGCCCAGCGAGGCGCGCTTGCCGGCGATTTCCAGCAGGTCCGCGCGCCGGCCACGCAGCACGAAACGCTGCGCCGGCAGCAGCTCCACCAGGTCGGCCAGCTGCACCGGCGCGGCCAGGTGCGCGGCCTGCACCAGGGTGCCGTCCGGTTGCGGGCTCAGCCGCACGCCCGGCAGCAGCTGCCAGGCCGCCTCCAGCGCGGTGCGGCGGCGCGCGATGATGCAGGTTTCGGTCGAGCCGAACATTTCCCGCACCTCGGTGCCGAAGCGCTGCTCGGCGGCGATGGCCAATGCCTGCGGCAGCGGTGCGGTGGCGGTGACGATGCCGGCCAGCGGCGGCAGCGACACGCCCGATTCCACCAGTGCCTTCAGGTGCACCGGGGTGGTGACCAGCAGGCGCGGGGCGGCCACGCCGGCCAGCGCCTGCGCCACGTCCTGCGGGAAGAACGGCCTCCCGGCCTGCAGCGTCGCCGGTGCCAGCAACGGCATCAGCACTGCCATCTCCATGCCGTACATGTGCTGGGACGGCACCGTGGCCACGATCGACGGCTGCGCCTGGCCCCACAGGTCCTGCAGCGCGGCCAGGTTCTGCGCGGTGCTGGCCACGAATGACCCCCAGTGCTTGGGGTTGGCCGTCGGCACGCCGGTGCTGCCGGACGTGAAGCCGATCGCCACGCGCTGGTCGGCGGCCAGCGCCGGCGGCGCGCCCTCGGCCACCGGCAGCACCTCGGGCAGCATGACGCAACCCTCGGGCAGCTGCCCGGTGTCGGTATCGGCCAGGCAATAGGCATCGGCGTGGCGCTGCATCACGTCCTCGACCACCGCCCGCGCCCGCGACGGCGGCAACAGGTTGACCTGCCCGCGCACGGCCACCGCGCAGAACGCGACCAGGAAGCGATAGCGGTCCTCGCACAGGTTGACCACGTGCGCGCCGGCCGGCAGCCACGCGGCCAGGCCGCGCACCTGCGCCAGGAAGGTGTCCAGGTCCACCTGCATGCCGGCATGGGCGGCGATCAGGCGCCCGCCGTCACCCACGGCAAGCGGTAGGGACGGACGCGGAACGGACACCGGGACATGCGACATGCGACTGCGACAACCTCTGTGGTGACACGGGCGCGGTGCGCCCGGCGGGCGGCCAGCTTGGGCGCAGCCCGCCCCGCTGGCAAGCCCGCGCGGTTCAGTGGTAGCCGGTGCCGGCGGTGACCTTGCCGCGGAACACGCGATACGACCACACCGTGTAGCCCAGGATCACCGGCAGCAGCAGCACCAGCCCGACCATGCTGAAGCCCAGCGACGAGGTCGGTGCGGCGGCCTGCCACAAGGTCATCGACGGCGGCAACAGGTACGGCCACATGCCCAACACTAGCCCGATGAAGCCCAGCACGAACAGCGCCAGCGTCAGCAGGAACGGGGGCAGGTCGCGACGCGGGTGCATCACGCTGCGCCACAGCGCCGCGGCCACCCCCAGGGTCAGCAACGGCACCGGCGCCAGCCACCAGAAGTTGCCATCGCTGAACCAGCGTTCCATCACCCCGGACTGCAGGAACGGCAGCCAGGTGCTGACCAGGCCCATGAACACGATCACCGCCACCGTCAGCGGCCGCGCCAGCGAGCGTGCCAATGCCTGCTCGCGGCCTTCGGTTTTGAGGATCAGCCAGGTGCTGCCGAGCAGCGCGTAGCCGGTGACCACCGCCGCGCCGGTCAGCATCGAGAACGGGCTGAACCAGCCGAACGCACCGCCGACGTAGCGGCCATCCTCCACCGGCAGGCCCTGCACCAGCGCCCCGAGGATCACGCCCTGCGCGAACGAGGCCAGCAGCGAGCCCAGCGCGAACGACACGCTCCACAAGCGCCGCGAGCGATGCGCCTTGAAGCGGAACTCGAACGCCACCCCGCGGAACACCAGCGCCACCACCAGCAGCAGCACCGGCAGGTACAGGCCGGACAGCAGCACCGCGTAGGCCTTGGGGAACGCCGCCAGCAGGCCGGCGCCACCGAGCACCAGCCAGGTTTCGTTGCCGTCCCAGATCGGCGCGGCGGTGTTCATCATCACGTCGAGCTGCTGCTCGTCTTCGGCGAACGGCGCCAGCACGCCGATGCCGAGCACGAAGCCGTCCAGCACCACGTACATCAGCACACCGAAGCCGATCACCGCGAACCATGCCACCGGCAGCCAGGTCGTCATGTCCATGTCAGCGGCCCTCCAGCGGTTCGTCGGCACCGGACAGCGGGCGCGCCGGCGTCGGCAGCGCCTCGTCGCCGGGCGGATGCGTGTCCGGGCCATGGCGCAGGATCTTGACCAGGTACCAGATGCCCCAGCCGAACACGAACAGGTAGCCGACCACGTAGACCGCCAGCGACAGCACCGTCATCCACACGCTCTGCGGCCCGACCGCATCGGCGGTGCGCAGCAGCCCGTACACCACCCACGGTTGCCGGCCCATCTCGGTGACGAACCAACCGGCGACCAGCGCGACGAAGCCGCTGGGCAGCATCCAGTTCCAGCCACGCAGCAGCCACCTGGACTGCAGCAGCCGGCCGCGCCACAACTGCAGCGCCGACAACCACGCCACCACCAGCATCAGCGTGCCGATGCCGACCATGATGCGGAATGCGTAGAACACCGGCACCACCGGTGGCCGCTCGCTGGCCGGCACCGAGGTCAGCGGCGCGAACGTGCCGTCCACGCTATGGGTCAGGATCACGCTGCCGAGCTTGGGAATGGCGACTTCGAAGTCGTTGCGCTCTTCCTTCTCGTTGGGCACCGCGAACACCACCAGCGGCACGCCTTCGCCGGGCGCGGTGTCGTGCCAGTGCCCTTCCATCGCGGCGATCTTCATCGGCTGGTGCTCGAGCGTGTTCAGCCCGTGCATGTCACCGGCCAGGATCTGCAGCGGCACCGTCAATGCGGCGAACACCACCGCCGCGGTCAGCATCTTGCAGCCGGCTTCGAGGTGCACGCCGCGGCGCAGGTACCACGCGCCCACGCCACCGATGACGAAGCAGGTGGTGATGAACGAGCCCAGCGCCATGTGCGCCAGCCGGTACGGGAAGGACGGGTTGAACACCACCTGCCACCAGTCCTGCGGATGCACGATGCCATCGACCAGCGTGTAGCCGGCCGGCGTGTGCAGCCAGCTGTTGGAGGACAGGATCCAGAACGTGGAGAACAGCGTGCCCAGCGCCACCATGCAGGTGGAGAAGAAGTGCAGGCGCGGCGACACCCGGCCCCAGCCGAACAGCATCACGCCCAGGAAGCTGGCTTCCAGGAAGAACGCGGTGAGCACTTCATAGGTGAGCAGCGGGCCGATCACGGTGCCGGCCACTTCGCTCAGGCGCGGCCAGTTGGTGCCGAACTGGAAGGCCATGACGATGCCGCTGACCACGCCCATGCCGAACGACACGGCGAAGATCTTCTGCCAGAAGAAGAACAGTTCACGCCACACCGTGTTGCGCGTGCGCAGCCAACGCCATTCGACGAATGCCAGCCAACTGGCGGTGCCGATGGTGAAGGCCGGGAACAGCACATGGAAACTCACGACGAACCCGAACTGGATCCGTGACAGCAATAGCGCGTCCACGCCGGCCTCTCGCTTCTGGAAACTGGTCCATTTTGGTCCTGTATTCGTGAAGACCGGATGTGACCGGTTGTCGCAGTGCGTCAATCGGTCGCAGCGAGGCCCGTTTCCACGCTCCCCTTTATTTTGCGAAGCAAATCCCGCCTCTTCCCCCCTCACTTCTGTGAAGCAACCCCGCTTCTTCCCCCTCCCTTTTGCGAAGCAAAGGGGAGGGCTGGGGAGGGGTGCTCCCCTGCGACCCGCCCCAAACAGCGACATCAAAAGCGACCCCTCCCCAACCCTCCCCTGCTGCGCAAGGGAGGGGGCCCTTCCCCGCGATCCGAACGCCCCCGGCAAACCCCGCTTCGGCTCCCTCCCTTTTGCGAAGCAAAGGGGCGCGCCGGGGAGGGGTGCTCCCCGCGACCCGCCCCAAACAGCGACATCAAAAGCGACCCCTCCCCAACCCTCCCCTGCTGCGCAAGGGAGGGGGCCCTTCCCCGCGATCCGAACGCCTCCGGCAAACCCCGCTTCGGCCCCCTCCCTTTTGCGAAGCAAAGGGGAGGGCTGGGGAGGGGTGCTCTCCCCCGCGGCCTTCCCCTGCCGCACAAGGGAAGGCGCCATTCCGCGCACCCCTGCAGACCTTGCCGATTCCGGCAGCTGCCGCGCCGGAAACCGGCCGCCATGACCTGTGGCCCAGCCCGGCAAAACCCCTGCCTGCTACGCTTGCCCGGTTTTCTTCACCGGTGCCCGCAATGCCCAGAATCCTGCCCCTGTCCCTGCTGTTGTTGACTGCTTTCGGCAGCGCCCACGCCGCGCCCACGCCGATCACCATCGAACAGGCGATGGCCGACCCGGACTGGATCGGGCCGCCGGTGGAATCTGCCTGGTGGTCGTGGAACGGCCAGCAGGTCGAATACACCCTCAAGCGCAAGGGCAGCGCGGTGCGCGATACCTTCCGCCTGCCCAGCGCCGGCGGCGTCGCCCAGCAGGTCGCCGACGACCAGCGCGGCACGCTCGATGCCGCCAGCCGCGTCTACGACAGCAGCCGCCAGCGCATGGCCTTCGTGCGCAACGGCGACGTGTTCGTGCGCGACCTGCGCAGCGGCGCGCTGACCCAGCTCACCCGCAGCAACGAACGCGCCAGCGGCGTCAACTTCGCCACCGACGGCGGCGTGATCTGGAACGTGGCCAACAACTGGTTCCATTGGGACGCCCGCAGCGGCGTCACCCGCCAGGTCGCCCAGCTCAAGGCCGACAAGAACCCGGCCGACCCGCCCAAGGCCGACACCCTGCGCGACCAGCAGATGCGTACCCTGGCCACGCTGCGCAACGACCGCGCCCAGCGCGAGGAACTGCGCGACCAGGGCGAGCGCTGGCGCCAGGCCGACCCGACCCGCGCACCGGCGCCGGTCTTCCTCGGCGGCGACGTCGAGATCGTGGACAGCGTGCTCTCGCCCGATGCCCGCCACCTGGTGGTGGCGACCAAGCCCAAGGGTTACGACGAGGGCCGCGGCGGCAAGATGCCGCTGTACGTCACCGAATCCGGCTACGAGGAAGCCGAGGACACCCGTACCCGCGTCGGCCGCGACGATCCGGCGCCGAACAGCTTCTGGCTGGTCGATGCGGCCACCGGCAAGGTCCAGCCACTCGCGCTCGACGGCCTGCCCGGCATCACCACCGACCCGCTCGCCGAGCTGCGCCGCAAGGCCGGCAAGGACGCGCTCAAGGGCAATCGCCCGGTGGAAGTGATGAGCGAGTTCATGGGCGGCGGCATCCGCTGGAACGCCGACGGCAGCCAGGCCGCGATCATGCTGCGCGCCATCGACAACAAGGACCGCTGGATCGCCACCACCAGCGCCACCAATGCCCGCCTGGAAACCCGCCACCGCCTTACCGATGGCGGCTGGATCAACTGGAGCTTCAACGATTTCGGCTGGCTGCCCGATGGCCGCACGCTGTGGCTGCTGTCCGAGGAATCGGGCTATTCGCACCTGTACACGCAGAGCGGCAGCGCCAGGCCCAGGGCGTTGACCTCGGGCAACTGGGAAACCTCGGCACCGGAGGTCAGCGCCGATGGCCGCAGCTTCTACTTCCTGTGCAACCAGAAGTGGCCCGGCGACTACGAAGTCTGCAACGTCGACGTCAACGGCGGTGCCGTGCGCGAAGTGACCGCGCTCGACGGCGTGGAGGACTTCAGCCTGTCGCCGGACGGCCAGCAGCTGCTGGTGCGCTATTCGGCCCCGTACCTGCCGGCGCAGATCGCCGTGCAGCCGGCCGCCGGCGGTGAAGCCCGCACGCTCACCGACACCCGCAGCGCCGAGTTCAAGGCACGCCAATGGATCCAGCCGCAGATGGTGCAGGTGCCCTCGCGGCACGGCGCCGCACCGGTGTGGGCCAAGTACTACGGCCCGGAAACGCTGGAGCCGGGCAAGCAGTACCCGATCGCCATGTTCGTGCATGGCGCCGGCTACCTGCAGAACGTGCACGCGCGTTACTCCAACTACTTCCGCGAGCAGATGTTCCACAACCTGCTGGTGCAGCAGGGCTACGTCGTGCTGGACATGGACTACCGCGGCAGCGCCGGCTACGGCCGCGACTGGCGCACGGCCATCTACCGCAACATGGGCCACCCGGAACTGGAGGACTACCTGGACGGCCTGGACTGGCTGGTCACCACCAAGCAGGGTGACCGCGCCCATGCCGGCATCTACGGCGGCTCCTACGGCGGCTTCATGACCTACATGGCGCTGTTCCGCTCGCCGGGCACGTTCAAGGCCGGCGCCGCGCTGCGCCCGGTCGGCGACTGGAACCAGTACAACCACGCCTACACCAGCAACATCCTCAACACCCCGGACATCGACCCGGAGGCCTACCGCATCTCCTCGCCGATCGAGTACGCCGAAGGCCTGCAGGACACCCTGCTGATCGCCCACGGCATGATGGACGACAACGTGTTCTTCCAGGACTCGGTCAACATGACCCAGAAGCTGATCGAGCTGCACAAGGACAACTGGTCGATCGCGCCCTACCCGCTGGAACGCCACGGCTACACCCGCGCCGACTCCTGGCTGGACCAGTACAAGCGCATCCTGAAGCTGTTCGAGCAGGCGCTGAAGTAAGCACCACGCCAAGGGCGCCGCAAGGCGCCCTTGGCGTTCTACCCCCGGCCACTCCTCGATCCACGACTGTCCATGTCCCCCATCCAGATCGTCACCGCCATCCTCCTCGACGCCGAACAGCGCGTGCTGGTGGTCCGCAAGCACGGCTCGGACACCTTCATCCAGCCCGGCGGCAAGCGCGAGCCCGGCGAAACCTCGCTGCAGACCCTGCAACGCGAGCTGTTCGAGGAACTGGGCGTGCAGCTCGACGTCGACAGCGCGCAGCCGTTGGGCGTGTTCGAGGAGGCCGCGGTCAACGAGCCCGGCCGCCGCGTGCAGGGTGAGGCGTTCCTGGTCCGCGTCAGCGGCCAACCGCAGGTGAAGGCCGAAATCGCGGAGCTGGCGTGGGTTCCGCTGCAACCGCCGCATGGCGTGACGCTGGCTCCGCTCAGCGCGCGACACCAGCTCCCGGCTGCACATGCGTGGCTGGTCAAGGCTGGGCATACCGGCACATAACGGCGATAGTGGCGCCACTTTCCAAGCGCCGCCGACCGTGAGCCCACCCGACCTGCCCATCGCCACGCCCCGCCGTTCCAGTGCCGACCGCTTCATCGACCTCACCGCCAAGCTGTCACTGGCGCTCGGGGCGCTGGGCATCGTCTGGTGCCTGTTCCAACTGCTGATGGTGGTCCTGCTCGGGCGCCTGGACATCGTCGCGCTGATGCAGCGCGACGGCCTGGTCGTCCCGGACTGGATCCAGTGGACCGACGCGCATGCCTTCAGCCTGAGCGTGGCGCTGCTGCTGTTCTGCATCGCCTTCGTCGTGGTGTGCTGGGCCATGCTCAAGCGCCATGAATGGGGCCGCATCGGCTTCATCGTGTTCCTGCTGCTGGTCGCGCTGGGCAACTTCGCCTTCATCCCGGTGATGGACAGCATGTTCAACAGCATGCTGACGATCTTCCCTGCCGACTTCCTCAGCTCGCCGCAGGGCGCCCAGATGCGCGCGCAGATGGCCTTCAGCCGCTGGAGCCTGCTGATCACCCTGCTGGTGAGTTCGCTGGCGATCGCGGCATTGCATGGTTGGCTGGCGATCAAGCTGCAGCGGCGCGACGTCCGCGACCTGTTCCACTGAGTTCCCCGGAGTTCCCATGCCGCACTCGTTCCGGACGCGCCTGCTGGCCCTGCTTGCCCTGCTGCTGTTGCCCGCGCTGCCGGCAATGGCCGCCACGCCGCTGGCCTGTGGCACCTACCAGGCCGTCGATGACGGTGCCCGCTTCATCGTGGAGAGCACCCACCAGGCCGTGCGCATCTACGACGGCCAGCCACCGACCCGCTACCTGATCCGCCAGCAGGGCCAGACCCTGCATGCGGCCGACCTGTCCAACGGCTTCAGCGCCGACTACACGCTCAGCGCCGATGGCAAGCGCATCGGCGGCCTGCTCGGCGACTACGTGCTGGAACGCACGGCGCGCTGCAACGCCTCCCCCGCCGCGCCGGCCAACAGCTGCCGCGCCGACATCGACGGCTGCATGGACAGCGCCTACAGCGCCACCCCGGTGCAGTTGAAGCAATGGTGCCAGGAGGACCTGCCGTTCGCCTGCGAACGCCTGCTGTCCAGCTACGTCGAGCAGGCGCGTACCGGCCAGCCGTCGAACCTGCCCGAGCCGGACCTGGCCGAACCGGCGGTCTGCAGGGAAGGCACGCCGGCCTTCGACGAAGCCGCCTGCCGTGCCGCCGCGCGCGAGGCGCTGGGCCTGGCGCTGGCCAAGGCCATGGCCGGCACGCTGGCCGGTGGGCCGGCGCCCGCGCTGCCCGCCGTGCAGCTGGACGAGGTGCTGCAGCTGTGCCAACGCCACCCCGACGCCGGTTTCTGCGGCAAGGTGGCCGACGCGCATCTGGATGCCGGCCGGTACCCGGGTGCCCGCGAGGCGCTGCAGCAGGCCTGCGCCGCCGGCGGCGAGGAACGCACCTGCCAGCGCGCCCAGGCGCTGGCCGCGGTGGACGTCGCCGACCTGGCCGCGGTAGCGGCAACGGCCCTGCCGTGCGGCGACTATGCCGCCAGCACCGGCCTGATGGATGCCCTGTCCTTCGCTGACCAGGGCCTGGTATCGATGTCCGGCAACAGCGTGCTGCGTGCCCGCCTGGAAGGCGGTGCGGTGCGGATACGCCACGACAAGGGCGGCGACTTCGTGCTGCAGCCCTTGGCCAGCGGCCAGCTGCTGGGCGTGGACGAATGGAACCGCTACGCGCTGTACCAACGCACCGGCGGCGCCACGCACTGCAGTGCCCCGGTCGCGTACGCCGAAACCCCGCTGCGGCAGGATTGCCCGGCCGGCACTGATCCACAAGCCTGCTGTGCCGCTGGCAAGCTGCAGGGCTGCAACACGCTGGGCCATCGCAAGGCGCTGGCCGGCGACTGGGCCGGTGCCACCCCGTACTACCAGACGCTGTGCCGGGCCGGCGTCCGCGCCGGGTGCGAGAACCTGCGCAGCGTCTACGAGCACACCGGCGATGAGGACATCCCCGGCAAGCTGCTGGCCCTCTGCAAACAGGACGGCACCGGCAGGCACGTGGCCTGCGACCTGTACGAAACCACCGATTGGGCCATGCTTGGCATGGGCGCGCGGCTGATGCAGGCCGTCGAGCCCGCCGCGGCGGATGACGCACCGGCACAGGCCGGCAACCGCACGTCCCATCGCAAGTAAACTCCGCCCGCCAGCCCGTCGGCAGCCCGCACCCGAGTACCCACATGAACGATTTCGACCGCGTACGCGACTACCTCACCGGCCTGCAGGACCGCATCTGCGTCGCCATCGAGCAGGCCGACGGCCAGGCCCACTTCATCGAGGACCGCTGGCAGCGCGCCGAGGGCGGCGGCGGGCGCACGCGCGTGCTGCGCGAAGGCGCGGTGTTCGAACAGGCCGGCATCGGCTTTTCCGACGTGGCCGGCACCCGCCTGCCGCCGTCTGCCTCGGCCAACCGCCCGGAGCTGGCTGGCGCCTCGTGGCGCGCCTGCGGGGTGTCGCTGGTGTTCCACCCGCGCAACCCGTACCTGCCCACCACGCATGCCAACGTGCGCTACTTCCAGGCCGAACGCGATGGCGAGAAAGTCGCCGCCTGGTTCGGCGGTGGCTTCGACCTGACCCCGTTCTATCCGTTCGACGAGGACGTGCGGCAATGGCACGGCGTGGCCCGTGATCTGTGCGCGCCCTATGGCGACACCCGTTACGCCGAGCACAAGCGCTGGTGCGACGAGTATTTCTTCATCAAGCACCGCAACGAGACGCGCGGCGTGGGCGGGCTGTTCTTCGACGACCTGCACGCCGATTTCGACACCGACTTCGCCTACCTGCGTGCGGTCGGGGACGGCTTCCTCGATGCTTACCTGCCGATCGTCGAACGCCGCAGGGACACGCCGTACGGCGAACGCGAACGCGAGTTCCAGCTGTATCGCCGTGGCCGCTACGTCGAGTTCAACCTGGTCTACGACCGTGGCACGCTGTTCGGCCTGCAGAGCGGCGGCCGCAGCGAGAGCATCCTGATGAGCCTGCCACCGCGCGTGCGCTGGGAGTACGGCTTCCAGCCGGAGACCGGCAGCGACGAGGCACGCCTGGCCGAGTACCTCGTCCCGCGCGACTGGCTGGCCGGCTGAGGCTGCAGCCCCGGCGGCGCGTCCGGCGCGAACCTCGACAGCACCCCTCCCCAGCCCTCCCCTGCTGCGCATGGGAGGGGGCGGTTCGATGCGATCGATCAGATCACCGCACAACCTGCTTCTGCCCCCTCCCTTGCGCGGCAGGGGAGGGCTGGGGAGGGGTCGCTTCTGCTTCTGCTTCTGCTTTTGCATCCATCGCCACCCCCATCAACGCACCACCTCAGGCCTTGCGCAGGAAGGTGATGTGCCCATTGATCTCCAGCAGCGCCAGGTCCACCTCGTCGATGTTCTCGCAGCCGGCATCACGCATGGCCCGCGCGAAGTCCGCCTTGCTCACCAGCTCGCGCTGCAACACCCTGTGCAGCACCTGCCCATGCCGGGCCAGCACCACCGGCTCGCCATCGATCACGCGCTCCACCGCCGGGCTGCGGGTGGTCACCCAACCGACGAAGTAATTGAGCACGATCAACGTCGCGGCCAGGATCAACCCACCGCCCAGCGACGTGTCCTGCCCCAGCAAGGCGTTCTGCACCGCGTTGCCGAGCAGGATCAGCAGCAGCATGTCGAACGGGGTGAACTGCCCCAGCGCGCGCTTGCCGGCCACCCGCACCATCGTCAACACGACCACATACACCACCACCGCGCGCAGGATGAACTCCCACCACGGCATCGACAGCGCGAACAGGTCCGGCATTCCTCGTCTCCCGACTATGCGTCGCCCCCCATGCTCGGGCGATGCCCATCAACACGGTGCGACGACCGGCACCGGAGCAGGCCGGCGGTTCCAGGATCGCCAAAAAAGAAGCCCCGCCGACCAGGGGGGGGTCGACGGGGCCGGGGAGCGGGTATTTGGGGAGGAATCCCCGCTCCGAGATCTGCTCCAGGGGATGGGAGAGATCCGCGACAGGTATTGCGCCTGTCGAGGGCTATATCACCACTACGAACCTTGACGGTTCGTGAAGAATCCAAGCCTTTTCAAAACAAATTAAGGATGGATTCATCGCATTGACGCCAAACGGTTTTTTGAATGCGCAGGGATATAACGAAGTGTTTCAATTGAATCGAGATTCGAGTTAATAATTTGGAAAATTAGTGCGCTTCGTCCCAGTTTTCCCCGATACCGGTATCCACCACCAGCGGCACACGCAAATTCGCCGCCGCTGACATCCGGGCCTCCACTTCGGCCTGAAGTGTCTGGATGAATGCGCTGTCCGCCTCGAACACCAGTTCATCGTGCACCTGCAGGATCATCCTGGCGCGGTCGGCATGGTCGGCCAGCCAGCCATCCACGCTGACCATCGCACGCTTGATGATGTCCGCCGCGGTGCCCTGCATCGGGGCGTTGATCGCCGCACGCTCGGCACCGGCACGCAGGCCCTGGTTGCGGGCGTGGATGTCGTTGAGGTACAGCCGGCGGCCAAACAGCGTCTCCACGTAGCCCTGCTCGCGTGCCTGCACGCGCATGCGCTCCATGAAGTCACGCACCGCCGGGTAACGGCTGAAGTACAGCGCCACGTAGTCCTGCGCCTGGCCACGGTCGATGCCCAGGTTCTTGGCCAGGCCGAACGCGCTCATGCCATACATCAGGCCGAAATTGATCGCCTTGGCGGCGCGGCGCTCGTTCGGCGTCACCTCCTCCAGCGCGCGCCCGAACACCTCGGCGGCGGTGGCGCGATGCACGTCGGCGCCCTGCTCGAAGGCACGGATCAGGCCCGGGTCCTCGGACAGGTGGGCCATGATCCGCAGCTCGATCTGCGAGTAGTCGCAGGCCATCAGCTTGCGCCCCGGCGGGGCGACGAAGGCCTGGCGGATGCGGCGGCCATCCTCGGTGCGGATCGGGATGTTCTGCAGGTTCGGGTCGGACGAGGACAGCCGCCCGGTCGCCGCGCCGGACTGGTGGTAACTGGTGTGTACGCGGCCGGTGTCCGGGTTGACCATCTCCGGCAGCTTGTCGGTATAGGTACTGCGCAGCTTGGCCAGCCCGCGGTACTCCAGGATCACGCGCGGCAGCTCGTGCTGCTCGGCGATCGCCTCCAGCGCCTCCTCGTTGGTGCTGGGCTGGCCCTTGGGCGTCTTCACCAGCGCCGGCAGGCCCAGTTCGTCGAACAACACCGCCTGCAGCTGCTTGGGCGAGTCCAGGTTGAAGGTGTGCCCGGCCAGCTCGGTGGCTTTCTGCTGGGCGGCCAGCATGCGCGCGGACAGGTCGCTGCTCTGCCGCTTCAGCTCGGCCGCGTCGATCGCCACGCCATTGGCCTCGATGCGCGCCAGCACCGGTACCAGCGGCATCTCGATCTCGCGGTACACCTTTTCCAGCGACGGCTCGGCCGCCAGCTGCGCCGACAGCACGCGGTGCAGGCGCAGGGTGATGTCCGCGTCCTCGGCCGCATAGGCGCTGGCCTCGTCGATGCCCACCTGCGAGAACGGGATCTGCTTGGCACCCTTGCCGGCGACCTCCTCGAACTTGGTGGTGGTGTAACCCAGGTAGCGCTGCGCCAGCGAATCCATGTCGTGGCGGGTGGCGGTGGAATTGAGCACGAAGCTCTCCAGCATGGTGTCGTCGGCATAGCCGCGCACCTCGATGCCATGCCTGCGCAGCACGTGGATGTCGTACTTGCCGTGCTGGCCGAGCTTCTTCCTGCCGGCGTCCTCGAACAGCGGACGCAGCGCATCGAGCACCTGCTGCATCGGCAACTGCGCCGGCGCGCCCGGGTAGTCGTGGCCGACCGGGATATAGGCGCCCTTGCCCGGTTCCACGGCCAGGCTGATCCCGACCAGGTTGGCGCGCATCGCATCCAGCGCGTCGGTTTCGGTATCGAAGGCGAACTCCTCGGCACCCTGCAGGCGTTCCACCCAGGCCTGCAGCTGGCCGGCGGTCAGCACGGTCTCGTACTCGCCCTTGGCCGCCAGCGCCGGGTCGGTGCCGGCGGCCGGCGCCGTGTCACCGGCCTTGGCGTAACCGGCGGCGGTGCCACGCAGGCTGACCTTGGCATCGTCGGCGGCGGCCGGGGCGGCCACGCCACCGAGCTCGCGCAGCGCCTGGGTAAAGCCATAACGCGCGTACAGCGCGCGCAGGCTGTCCGCGTCCTGCTCGCGCAGCTGCAGGTCGCGCGGGCCCTGTTCCAGTGCCACGTCGGTACGGATGGTGACCAGCGCGCGGTTGAGCGGCAGGCGCGGCAACGCGGCGCGCAGGTTCTCGCCGATCTTGCCCTTCATGGTCGGGGCGGCGGCGATCACGCCGTCCAGGTCGTTGTATTCGGCCAGCCACTTGGCGGCGGTCTTGGGGCCGCACTTCTCCACGCCGGGCACGTTGTCCACGGTGTCGCCCATCAGCGCCAGGTAATCGACGATCTGGTCAGCGCGCACGCCGAACTTGTCCATCACCGCCGCATCGGAATCGGTGCGGCTGCCGGTCATGGTGTTGACCAGCACCACGCCCGGACGTACCAGCTGGGCGAAATCCTTGTCGCCGGTGGAAATGGTCACTTCCAGCCCGTCCCTGGCCGCGGCCAACGCCAGCGTGCCGATCACGTCGTCGGCTTCCACGCCCTCCACGCGCAGGATGTCGATGCCCAGCGCCTGCACGATGTCGCACATCGGCTGTACCTGCGCGCGCAGGTCGTCGGGCATCGGCGGACGATTGGCCTTGTACTCGGCGTACATCTCGTCACGGAAGGTCTTGCCCGGTGCGTCGACCACGAAGGCGACGTACTCGGGCTTTTCCTTCAGCGTGGCACGCAGCATGTTGACCACGCCGAACAGCGCTCCGGTGGGCTCGCCGGCGGCGTTGGACAGCGGCGGGAGCGCGTGGAACGCGCGGTACAGGTAACTGGAACCGTCAATCAGGACTAATCTGCTCATGTGCCGATTCTACGCGGCGGACCGTTTTCCGACGTGCACGGGCATAATCGAATCCACGCCGAAACAAGGAATCCCGTCATGAAGCAGCTGCTGTTGATCCCCCTGCTGGCCCTGGCCGGCTGCGCCACCCTGGGCGCCGGCTCCCCGCCGGTGGACGTCTCAGGCGCCGACGTGACCAGCAAGGCCATGGACAACGGCGACACGGTCGAGGAATACCGGGTCGGCGGCGTGCTGCGCATGGTCAAGGTCACCCCGGCGCGTGGCGCACCGTTCTACATGTACGACCGTGACGGTGACGGCCGCATGGACAGCGACAAGGACGGCACCAAGCCGGTGTACTGGAAGCTGTACAGCTGGTAATGACGGGCATGGGCCGCCGCGTCGCCTGCCGGCGGCAGGAGCGGCGCGGTGGCCATGCGATCACGGTGGTGGGACTGCGGCCCTGGCACCGCCGAGGGGCGAAACAGCGCCTCGCGGGCGCGGGTGCGCTTGCCCGGCTGCAGTTTCGCGGGGACCGGGGCTTGCCCCTCCCCAGCCCTCCCCCGCTACGCAGGGGAGGGGCAGAATGCCCCGCGACGGCGGGGCCGCAGGCCGGGATGCACTCCCGGCCCCTTGCGCATGACTCAGCGGATCACCAGCACCGGCACGGTGCTGCGCGCCAGCACTTCGGCGGTCTGGCTGCCGAGCAGCACGCGGGTGACGCCGCGACGGCCATGCGAGGTCATCACCAGCAGGTCGCTGCCACAGGCCGTGGCGGTATCGATGATGCCGTCGGCGGCGTAGCGGTCCAGCACGTGGTGCGGCTGCACGTTGGCCACGCCGGCCGCACGTGCGGCGGCAACCGCCGGCTCCAGGATCTTCTGGGCGCCGGCCTCACGGTCCTTCTTGTACTCGGGGCTGGCCTCGTAGCCGGCGCTCCAGCCCATGGCGTCGTACATGCCCACCGCCCACGGCTCGGACACGGTGACGATGTCGACCTGGGCGCCCAGCTGGGCGGCCAGTTCCAGGCCCTTCTGCAGGCCCTTGGCGGCCAGCTCGGAACCGTCGGTGGCAATCAGGATGCGCGTGTACATGGCAGTTCTCCTCGGTGAAGGGTGGACATTTACCATTGCACATCGGATGTTGCGGTTCCGCATTGAGCCAGATCAAACATTGCCTCACTGCAGCACATTCACCCGCCAATGCGCCCCCTCCGGCTGCCAGTCGAACGCGACCGGCAGGAACTTCTCGATCAGGCGCGCATTGCTGTGCAGGTGCGCGCTGATCTGCCCGGTGCTGAAGCTGCCGCCCCCGGCCAGCGCCATCGGCAGCAGCAGCTGGTCGGACAGGTGCTCGCCGATGCAGGCCTCGCCCTGCAGGTAGGCCTGCACGGCATCGGCCAGGCGCATGCCGACCTGCTCGGCCGACAGCCCACGCTCGCCATGGCCATCGAACAGCTCCACGTGCGCGCCATGCCGCACCGTCACCGCCGCGACATTGCCCGGCCCCAACGCCGGCCGCACCACCTGCAGGTGGCGCGGATGGGTATCCACGCCCAGGCGCCTGCCCAGCACGTCCAGCTCGCGTTGGCCGATGCCCGCCGCCAACCCTGAGACCAGCACCGATGCCTCCATTGCCTGCAGCGGCCCGCGTTGCTCGAACGCGCACGCGGACAACCCCGTGCAGGGCTGCACCTCCAGTTCCAGCTCACCGCCTCCGGCCGGGAAGAACCCATGCCGCTGCAGCTGCAACTGCGCCTGCACGCCCATGCGTGCCAGCGCCGGCAGGTAGCAGCGGTCCAGGAAGTCCGCGCTCGGTGCCAACGGGTTATGGGTGCCACCCTCCACGCGTATGCGCGAAGGCGCCGGTGCCTGCCACAAGGCCGGCAGCAAGGTCTGCAACACCAGCGTGGCCGAGCCCGCGCTGCCGATGGCGAAGTGGTAGTCACCGGCCTGCACCTCGCCCGGTTCGAAGCGCAGCGTGGTCGCCCCCAGCGTGGCACCCTCCACCCGCGCATTACCCACTCGCGCCGCCGCGATCACCGCGGTCAGGTGCTGGCGCATCAGTCCCGGGCGCCTGCGCATGGCGCGGATGCCCTGCAGGGTGAAGCCAATGCCGGTGCACAGGCTCAGGCTGAGCGCCGAGCGCAGCAACTGCCCGCCACCCTGGCTTCCGTCGATTTCAATCATGTCCATGTTCCTGCCTTCCTTCGGCGCCCCACCGTAGTGGGGCGCACGCGCCTTTCATCCCTTCACGCAGACCACCTGACGCAGGGTATGCATGATCTCCACCAGGTCACGCTGCGCCTCCATCACCGCCTCGATGGGCTTGTAGGCGGCCGGTGACTCGTCCACCACCTCGGCGTCCTTGCGGCACTCCACGTGCGCGGTGGCCTTGATGTGGTCCTCCACGCTGATCAGCTTGCGCGCCTGGGTACGGCTCATCACGCGGCCAGCCCCGTGGCTGCAGCTGTGGAAGCTGTCCTCGTTGCCCAGCCCGCGCACGATGAAGCTCTTGGCCCCCATGCTGCCGGGAATGATGCCCATCTCGCCCTTGCGCGCACTCACCGCCCCCTTGCGGGTCACCAGCACATCCTTGCCGAAGTGATGCTCTCGGTTGACGTAGTTGTGGTGGCAGTTGACCGCCTCGGCCTGGGCCTGAAACGGCTTACCAATCACCGTGCGCGCCGCGGCGACCACGTTGCGCATCATGATCTCGCGGTTCATGCGCGCGAAGCGCTGCGCCCAGTCCACCGCGAACACGTAATCACCGTAGTGCACGCTGCCTTCCGGCAGGTAGGCCAGGTCCTGGTCGGGCAGGTTGATCATCCAGCGACGCATTTCCTGCTTGGCCAGCTCGATGAAGTAGGTGCCGATGGCATTGCCGACACCACGCGAGCCGGAGTGCAGCATGAACCACACCCGCTGCTCCTCGTCCAGGCACACCTCGACGAAGTGGTTGCCGGTGCCCAGCGTCCCCAGGTGCTTGAGATTGTTGGTGTTCTTCAGCTTGGGGTGACGCTCGCAGATCAAGGCGAAGTCAGCAGCAAGCTGCGACCAGCCTTCGATGGCCAGCGCCGGTGGCGTATCCCAGCTGCCCTTGTCACGGCCGCCACGGGTCACGCTGCGACCATGCGGCACGGCCCGCTCGAGCGCACTGCGCAATGCCGAGAGGTTGTCGGGCAGGTCGCTGGCGGTCAGCGTGGTGCGGGTGGCGATCATGCCGCAGCCGATGTCCACGCCGACCGCGGCCGGGATGATCGCGCCGATGGTCGGCACCACCGAGCCCACGGTCGCGCCCTTGCCCAGGTGCACGTCCGGCATCACCGCGACCCACTTGTGGATGAACGGCAACCGCGCGATGTTCTGCAGCTGCTCGCGTGCCTGCTCCTCCAGCGGCACGCCGCGCGTCCACAGCTTGATCGGTGCCGCGCCCGGCTCCTGGATGACGTTGTAGTTGAGAGTGTTCATGCAGGTGTTCCTGTCATCTTCAAATTCGAAAAGGTGCGGTGACAAAGGGTGGTGGAACCGTAAGCAGTGCCGGCATGGCCGGCGCTGTCACCGGGAGTTGAACCCGACCCCGAAGGGTTATCCATGTAGTTCCACCGGCATTCACCGCGTGCAACGCTTGCCACGGGTGCCGGCCCGCGCGACGAGGGGTGAAGGAACATCCTCCTGCTCAGCTGCAGAGCGGTCACCGCCAGATTGGCGATGGGCGGGGTCAACCCGCGGAAGGTACCTGTAGTTCCTTCGGCATTCGCGCATGCCGACATTGAAACCACTTCATGCGCCTGCATGAAGCGTTGCTGCGGGTGCCGCTGTGCACGACAAGGGTGATGGAACGTCTCGCTGCCATGCCACGCGGGCGTGGCAGCGTTCCTGCTCTAACCACTGAGCTACCGGTGCATCGCGGCACCGGGCGGGAGTCGAACCCGCGACCTGGAGCGTCAAAGGCTGTAGTTCCATCGGCATTCGTGCACACCGACATTGAAAGGGTGGAAGCAGACGGCAAGGGGTGGACTGACGTCCGGAGTCGAACCGGAAGAACCCATGTAGTCAGACCGGCATCCGCCTTCTTCCATGAAAAATCCTGTTATCCAGGCCCGGCTGGCCCCATTGCCAGCCGGGCATCATTGCGACGACCTCCGTGTCGTCCCTACAAAGGCATTGCGGCCACCCGCTCCACCCAACGCGGGCGCTGTCCGGCGGGCAGGCTGGCATTGGCCAGCAACTCGAACACCGCATCGCTGAAACCGCCCACGTGCAGCACGTCCTCCCGCTCGACGGTCTGGCTGGTCGCCACCGGCTGCAGGTCGATGCAGACCAGCTGCGCCTGCGGGCAACGCGCCTTCAGCGCGGCCCACTCACGCAGGGTGGCGGTCGCACCGCTGCCACGGGTGTCACGCCAGCTTTCGTTGTCGGACACCAGTACCAACAAATCCACTTGCGCACGCTTGCGGTTGAGGTAGGCCAGCGGCGCGCTCACCGACGTCCCCCCGCCATTGATGGCCAACTGGCGTGCCAGGGTCATCACGCTGTCGCGTGGGTTCAGCGGCTGCGGGCGGACGTCCGTATCGAACGGCAGCACCTGTGCCTGCGGGTGGCCACGCAACACGCAGGCCGCGATCAGCGCCGCCACGTCCACGCAGCGCGCAGCCGAGGTGGCACCCTTGCGGTAGCCGGTGACCGGCGACTGCATCGACCCGGACACATCCACCGCCACCACCACGTTGCCCTGCAGCGCCGGCACCGATGCCGTGGCCAGTTCCATCGCATCCTGCAGCGCGTCCAGGATCGGACGCGGCAACGCAGCGGCGGCGTGGTAAGCCATCAGCAACTGGTACGGCAGCACCCGTGAACGGGCGATCTGCTGCGGGTCACGCAGCTTGGTGACGATCACCTCCACCATCGCCGGGTCCTCGAACACCCCATGACGCGCGAACGTGTTGAGGTTCATGCGCAGTTGCTGCCATGACGCGTTGCGTGCCAGCATCGCCCACTGCGCGGCATCCAGCGGCAGCGCGGTGTAGTACTGGAACGGCAGGTCCGGCAACGCGCCGCGCGGGTCACGCTTGAACGCCTCGTAGGCCTGCAGTTCCACCGGCAGCAATGCCTCGTCGTGCGGCCGCCCGATCACCCAGGCATACAGCGCTTCACGCGCGGCATCCTGCGGCTTGGGGTGGACCATGCGGATCACGTCGGCCAGCGACGGCTGCTGCCCGATCGCGGCATGGATGATCGCCTTCGGCGAGGCCTGTTCCAGCCACTGGCGCAACAGGCGCTTGGGCAGCGAGCCCAGCGAACGACGCCCCACCTGGCCACTGCGCATGATCTGCACGAACGTACGCAGCATGCGGCCGTTGTCGATCACCTGCGGGAAGGCCGCGGCGAAGGCGGCGCCATCGCGCACGCTCAGCGTCGCCAGCAGCAACGCCGGCATGTCCTTCATGTGGGCCACGGCATGTGCGTACACCGCGGTGCGGGCGACGAAGTCGGCATCCACCTCGGCGCATAGCGCCAACACCTGTTCCAGCTGCGCCTCGGCGTCCCCGTAGAACGTGCTGCTGAGGCAGCCGGTGGCGGCAAACAGCGCCAGCGCCGCACGCGGGTCACGGGCATAGGCCCGCCCACCGGCTTCGTTGCGCGCCTGCGCCTTCGGCAGCAGCGCACCACGCAGGGATGCGAAGAGGGTTGCGTTGGCCATCTGGTACTCCTTGGCGGGAATGCCCGCGTCTTGTCCTGGCCCTATAAACGCAATCGCCGTGCCAACTTCCGAGATAGAAATACAACTTATTGATTTAATTCGTTATTCATTCAACCCAGGACTCATCTCTCGTCTCGCGAACAATCCATTTCATATACTTTGATATCTATATTTATCGGAATGGATATGTCCAGGCGACAGGTAGTCTTCGGCATGCTCGGTACCCAGCTCGATGCCGGCAATGGTCCGGGCCGCTGGGAGAAGTGGCGCCCCACCGTGGCCCTGGGCATGCACGAGGACTTCCAGCTCGACCGGCTGGAGCTGCTGCTGGACCAACGTCGCTTCGGCAAGCTGGCCCAGCAGGTCAAGGATGACCTGGCGCAGGTGTCGCCGGCCTCCGAGGTGCGCCTGCACGACAACTACCTGGTCGACCCGTGGGAGTTCGAGGGCGTGTATGCCCGCCTGCACGACTTCCTTTCCAGCTATCCGTTCCTGCCGGACGAAGAGGACTACTACGTCCACATCACCACCGGCACCCACGTCACCCAGATCTGCTGGTTTCTGCTGACCGAGAGCCGCCACTTCCCCGGTCGCCTGCTGCAGACCTCGCCGCCGCGCAAGCAGGCCAGTGGCGACCCCGGTAGCCATGCGGTGATCGACCTGGACCTGTCCCGCTACGACCACATCGCCCAGCGCTTCGCCCAGCAGCAACTGCAGGACCGCGACTTGCTCAAGGGCGGCATCGCCACCCGCAACCCGGCGTTCAACCGGATGATCGAGCAGATCGAAACCGTGGCCACGCGTTCGCGCGCACCGATGCTGCTGATGGGGCCGACCGGCGCCGGCAAGAGCCAGCTGGCCAAGCGCGTGTTCGAGCTGAAGAAGAACAAGCATCAGCTGCCAGGCCGCTTCGTCGAGGTGAACTGCGCCACGCTGCGCGGCGATGGCGCGATGAGCACGCTGTTCGGGCATACCAAGGGGGCCTACACCGGCGCCAGCAGCGACCGCGCCGGCCTGCTGCGCTCGGCCGACAAGGGCCTGCTGTTCCTCGATGAGATCGGCGAACTCGGCGCGGACGAGCAGGCCATGCTGCTGCGCGCACTGGAAGAGAAGCGCTTCCTGCCGGTGGGTAGCGACCGCGAGGTGGAGAGCGACTTCCAGCTGATCGCCGGCACCAACCGCGACCTGCAGGACGACGTCCGCCAGGGCCGCTTCCGCGAAGACCTGCTGGCACGCCTGAACCTGTGGACCTACCAGCTGCCCGGGCTGGCCGAGCGCAGCGAGGACATCGAGCCGAACCTGGAGTTCGAGCTGGAGCGCTGGTCACGCGAACAGCACGAGCGCGTGCGCTTCAACGTCGAGGCACGTGCGAGATACCTGTCGTTTGCCACCAGCAGCGAAGCCACCTGGCGCGGCAACTTCCGCGACCTGGGAGCGAGCGTGGTGCGCATGGCGACCCTGGCCACGGCCGGACGCATCCAGATCGACGGCGTGGATGCGGAGATCACCCGGCTGCGTGCGCAATGGCGAGGCAGCGAAGAAGCCTCTCCACTGATCGCACTCATGGGCGATGCGGCGTTGGCACTGGATCGTTTTGATCGCGTGCAGCTGGAGGACGTGGTGCGCGTCTGCCTGCGTTCTAAAACCTTGTCCGCCGCGGGTCGCGAGCTGTTCGCGGCATCACGCACCCAGCGCGCCAGCACCAATGACGCCGACCGCCTGCGCAAATACCTGGCCAGGTTCGATCTCGACTGGGGACATTTGAGGAATCACGCACCCCTGCTGTAGTACCGAACCATTCCCAGTAGTTCTTCACGAGGAGAACTGGACGACCAGCGCAAGCGCAGCATGCGAAAGAGCACAATTCCAGCTGTAATCAGATCAATTCATCGCCACGCTCGAGGACCATCACCCGATCACGAGGTACACCGTGCCTCTTTCGCTTGCTGCAGGCAGCTCGCTACAGCTGATCATTGAAGTAACAACCATCCAGCTCTGGGCGAGAACGCCCACGCACCCGAAACCAAGCAACCATCCCTTTGTCGAGAGACGTAAACGACGGGTTTTTGAATCCCAAAACACGTAACACTTCGGTATTCAGCTTGAAGTCCCCCCACTCCCTTCGGCACGCGAGCAGCGCCAGAATGATCGACACCAGCAAAGCAATGATCAGGAAGCCAGCTGAAGCAGGCAACCAGGACATGACGTTTGCAGGCTCAGGCAGGATCATAAACGCGAGGACAACCGCAGTAGGCAGCGCGGAGAAAGCAAGCATGATCCGAAGCATCGAAAGCAACTCGACACCAATCCCCTGCGCATTCCGGGAATTTACAAGCACGCAATGTGCCGACGGCAGATGAACAGCGAAAGCATCCCAACCGCCATCCGCCCTCAACCTGGAAATTACACGCACTTTTCTGGCTAACGCCGGTGCAGGATCGAAGGTTGCCCGGAACGGGCGACCCTCAAGCACGAAGGTCCAGTAACGGATATCAACCTTGTTCGGTAGCGACATCGCGTTTCCGACCAGTGCTGCGGCCATGCCGTGATTCTGCAAGCTGACCATCAGATCCGCGGCAGCAATCAGACGCGTTTGCTCTCGCCCGGCCGCACTGGAAACATCGAGCGCCTCATCGTGGCGCCTGCATTCACTGATCGTTCCTTCGACAATCTGAAGCATTCCTTGCACCCCCACCCAGGATCGGCCTGAACATCATATTCCATGCGCCTCATCCCCCTATGAGATGAAGCGCCTCGTGATTCATGATGCAACTCGAACCGGTGCATCCGTGCACCGCCTTGGAATCAGATCACCGTCAGGTTGGCGTAGGCCATCACCAGCCACTTGCTGCCGGCGTCGGCAAACTCGACCTGTACACGCGCGTGCGCACCGTTGCCTTCGTAGTCGGTGACCATGCCTTCGCCGAACTTGGGATGGTTGACCAACGCGCCGAGCTTGATCGGCGGCGCTTCGATCGCGGCATGTCCCATCACCCGGCTGGTGCCCAGCGAGGCCGGCCGCGAGACCTGCACCTTCGGGCGCACTTCGTTCAACAGCTCACGCGGGATCTCGCGCAGGAAGCGCGAGGGCAGGCTGTAGTTGTCCTGGCCGTGGATGCGGCGCGACTCGGCATAGCCCAGGATCAGCTTCTGGCGCGCACGGGTGATGCCGACGTAAGCCAACCGGCGCTCTTCCTCCAGCCGCCCGCTTTCCTCCAGCGAACGCGCGCTCGGGAACAACCCTTCTTCCATGCCGGCCAGGAACACCAGCGGGAACTCCAGGCCCTTGGCCGAGTGCAGCGTCATCAACTGCACGCCTTCCTCGCCTGCCTGCGCCTGGCCTTCGCCGGCTTCCAGTGAGGCATAGGACAGGAAAGCCACCAGCTCGCTCATGTCCTCGGCGCCCTCCTCGATGTCGTCATCGCGACGCACAAAGCGTGAGGCCACCGAGATCAGTTCATCGAGGTTGTCGGTGCGCGACTCCGAATCCAGCGCGTTGCGGCTTTCCTTGCTCCAGTGCTCGCGCAATGCCGAACGGGTCAGCACATGCTCGATGCGCTCGGCCAGGTTCATCGGCGCCGTTTCGACGGTTATCTGCTGCACCAGGTTGATGAAGCCGGCCAGCGCATTCTTGGCACGCGAAGTCAGGTCATTGCCCTGCGTGGCCAGCATCGACGCTTCCCACAACGACAGCGATTGCTGCCGTGCGATGCGGCGCACCTCGTCCAGGGTGCGCTCGCCGATGCCACGCGTGGGCGTGTTCACCGCGCGCTCGAAGGCCGCATCATCGTTACGGTTGGTCATCAAGCGCAGGTAGGCCAGCGCGTCCTTGATTTCGGCACGCTCGAAGAAGCGCATGCCGCCGTACACGCGGTACGGCACCTGCTCGCTGAGCATCGCTTCTTCGAAGGCGCGCGACTGCGCGTTGCTGCGGTAGAGCACGGCGATGTCGCCATAGCTGCCGCCATCGCGCACCCACTGCCGCGCACGGTCGACCAGGTAACGCGCCTCGTCCATCTCGTTGTAGGCGGCAAACAGGTCGATCGGGTCGCCGTCGCCGCTATCGGTCCACAACTGCTTGCCGATGCGATCGGGGTTGTGCGCGATCACAGCGTTGGCCGCGCCCAGGATGTTGGCGCTGGAGCGGTAGTTCTGCTCCAGGCGGATGGTCTCGGCACCCGGGAAATCCTTCAGGAAGCGCTGTACGTTCTCTACCTTCGCGCCGCGCCAGCCATAGATGGCCTGGTCGTCGTCGCCAACCACGAACACATGCCCGCTGTCGCCGGCCAGCACGCGCACGAAGGCGTACTGGATGGCGTTGGTGTCCTGGAACTCGTCCACCAGGATCTCGCGGAACCGCGCGCGGTAATGCGCCAGCAGCGCCGGGTTGTCGCGCAGCAGCTCATGCGCGCGCAGCAACAGCTCGGCGAAGTCGACCAGGCCGGCGCGGTCGCAGCGCTCCTGGTAGGCCGCATAGGCCTGGCGCAGGGTTTCGCCCCACTGGTCGTGCGGCTCGGGCTGGATGTGCTGCGGGCGGCGGCCCTCATCCTTCTGCGCGTTGATCCACCACATGATCTGCTTGGGCGGGTACTTGCCGTCATCCAGCTCCAGCTGCTGCACCACGCGCTTGACCAGCCGCAACTGGTCGTCCGAATCCATCACCTGGAAGGCTTCGGGCAGCTTGGCCTCGGCCCAGTGCAGGCGCAGCAGGCGGTGGGCCAGGCCGTGGAAGGTGCCGATCCACATGCCGCGGCTGCCGTTGCGCAGCTGCAGGTCGATGCGGTGCCGCATCTCACCGGCGGCCTTGTTGGTGAACGTCACCGCGAAGATGCCGTGCGTCGGCACGCCGAAGACTTCGTTCAGCCAGGCAATGCGGTGGGTGAGCACGCGCGTCTTGCCGGAACCGGCGCCGGCAAGGATCAGGTGGTGACCAAGAGGCGCGGAAACGGCCTCGCGCTGGGCCGCATTCAGCCCGTCGAGAAGGTGGGAGACATCCATCCGGCCATTTTACGCCAGACCGTCTCAATGACTGATCCCTCGATTGGCCGGGTACGACGATGGGGTGGCATACATGCGTATCGCACGGATGTCGGGGGGCTGAAGCGCAGGGTTTGTCCCGGGTTTCGACCGTGCAACAGGAAGCTCTCACGGCCTTGGTGCGTCATTTGACAGTGCAACCGGCACCCCAATAGAGTGTCATCGGCATTACGGTAGTTGCACTGCATGGATCAGCGGTAAGTCAACTTTCAGGAGAAGGATCATGGGAAAGATGATCAATGCACTCGCGGGCACGCTCGCGCTGATGGCTGTTCATGGCGCGGCACTCGCAGAGTCGGCCTCCCCGTCCGTACAGGATGTCGATCACCGCCAGGTGCTTCCTGTCTTGGTCAAGGTGGATGCCAAAGGCCGCGTATCCGGCGTCAATCCCGCCTTTCGCCTTTCTCCCAGGCTGAACCGCCTGCTGGAGGACAACCTGCAGGAAATCGTCACTGCTCCCGCCAACAACAAGGACGGCCGCGCAATCAGCAGTCAGTTCATTGCCAACATGGCCTTGACCACACTGACCGCCGAAGACGGCAGCCAGGCCGTCCAGTTCACTTACGTCTCCTCGCAGAGCATCCCGCGCGGTGAATGGTCGTGGGCGCATGTCGACAATCGACGCCTTGCCCTGATGAACCGGGACCAGCCGGTTCGCGGAGGCGAACGCTTCGAGCCATCATTCCGCTCGATGAATCCCCCCAAGGCACCCAACACCGGCGGATCCGAACCGCCCCCCGCTGGCGGCGGCCAGGGGAAGTCCTGAAACAACAGAGGGGCGCCAACGGCGCCCCTCTTCATTCCCCCGCCAATCATTCCCTGCCCCGCAGGGGTGACGGTTCAGCCCAGCGCCACAGCCGCCTGCGCCGCCTGGCCACGCAATTCCGGAATGGCCAGGCTTTCCCACAGCCGGCCGATGCGCAGGCTGCCCAGTACCTGCACGCGCGGCTCGACCGCGCCGTCGGCGTCGATCAGGCTGCCGTCCGGCGCACTGTCGATGCCCATGCCGTGCGGCCCCGGGCGCGCCAGCCCGCTGCCCAGCAATTGCTGCAGCAGGGGATTGCGCATGGCCTGGGCGCGCATCTCCACGCCGGTGGCGTTGACCACGCAGTGCACGTCCAGCGGCAACGGATGACGGCGCAGGTCCATGGCGGTCAGCCGCACGCAGGCACCCTCGCTGACCGCGGTCTCCAACCGGCCGCGATGCAGCACCAGCCGCTTTTCCTGCTGCATCTGCACCAGCTGTGCATGCACGGAGCCGGCGATGCGGTGGCGGTGGATGTCCCAATAGCGCACCACGTGGCGCAGGAAGCGCCGCTGGTCATCGCAGGACAGCGTCTGCCACAGCGCCTGGCCCATCGGCCGGATCCGCTCCATCACGTTCTGCCAGGGGATGCCGCGCGCGGCGGCCGCGCGCGCATGCCCGCGCAGGGCATGCAGGCGCTGGCGCAGGTTCATCGCCAGCAGCGGCTCCGGGTCGTAATCGGCGGCCGGCCCCTTGGCATGTGGCAACGGCATCAGGGCATGCCGTGACAGCACGTGGATACGCCCGCGGTGGCCGCTGGCCAGCAGCGACACCACGGTGTCGGCCATGCTCAGGCCGGAGCCGATGATCGCCACGTCGGCATGCTCGGCGATGCCACGTACCGCCGCGAAATCCCATGCCTCCACGCGCTTGCCCTCGGGCAGCGAGCCAGCGCCACGGGCCGGCAACGGGCGCAATGCATTGCCCGAGGCCAGCACCACGCGCCGGGCCTGCACCGCCTGCCCGGAGGCCAGGACCAGGCGCAGGCCATCACCGTCACGGTCCAGCTCAAGCACGCGCTCGGCGCGGATCTCCAGCTGTGCGGCGCTGCTGTCCACGGCCTGCTGCAGGCGCGCGCGCAGGTACTCGGCGTACCGCCAGCGCGGCACGAAGCTCGCGGCCAGCGTGTCGCGTGCCACCCCGGGGAAGGCCTGGGTGTGGATCAGGTAATCGAGGAAGTCCTCGACCTGGTCGGGGAAGCCGCCCATCTTGCCGGCCGGCACGTTGAGCAGGTGCTCATCGTAGGGCGTGGCGTAGGCCACGCCGCGCGCCAGTGGCAACGAGGGCTCCAGGATCAGGATGCGCAACGCCGACCGCGCGCCGCGCAGCAGGCCGATGGCGGTGAGGACGCCGGCGGCACCGCCGCCGATGATGGCCACGTCACACGGCCCGGGGGTATCTAGAACGCTCATCCGCCCGATTGTAGGCGATGCCATCCCCCTGCCTGATGCCCTGCCGGCATGTGTTCATGGGCGATGCGCCGGCGGGCTTTCACACGCCTGAAACACAGAACCCGCCTTGCGGCGGGTCCTGGGTGGAACGGTAGACCAGGCAATCCGGTTGGATTACTTGATCTTGCCTTCCTTGTACATCACGTGCTTGCGCACCACCGGATCGTACTTCAGGAATTCCATCTTCCCCGGGGTGTTCTTCTTGTTCTTGTCGGTCGTGTAGAAGTGGCCAGTGCCGGCCGAGGAAATCATACGGACCTTATCGCGCTTACCTGCCATGATCGTTTACTCCTCAGACCTTTTCGCCGCGGGCACGCAGCTCAGCCAGAACGGAATCGATGCCGTTCTTGTCGATGGTGCGCAGTGCATGCGCGGAAACACGAAGCTTGACCCAGCGGTTCTCGCTGGCGACCCAGAAACGACGCTCGTGCAGGTTCGGCTGGAAACGACGACGGGTCTTGTTGTTGGCGTGCGAGACGTTGTTACCCGTCTGCACTCGCTTGCCGGAAACTTGGCATACGCGGGACATTGCGCACCTCGGTAATGTTGGTGACTTCCTTAGCCAGGAAGACGGCGGCCCCGGCGGTTGCCCGCCACGTGTCATGGGAATCAAAGGGTTACGCTGACAAGGGTGGGCGAATGACACGTTCCCGACCACCAATCCGGAGGTTTCCGGACACAGCGAGCCGGTAATTATGCCGCGCGAAGTCCCCGAGTGCAAATCACCGGCCGCAGCGGGGCCTACTGGGGGGCGAAGTCCAGCGTGCGGCGCCAGCGCAGCGGCGTGCCGGCCCGGCCCGGGTCCGGCGGGAACAGGCTCAGGTAGCCGGCGGCGATGGCGCGGTCACGCAGGCGTTCACCCACGCCCTCGGCCACTTCCACCTCCACATGGGTGACCTTGCCTTGCGGGTCGACGTCCATCGCCCAGACCAGCCGGCCCGACCATTGTTCCGGCGGGATCGAGGCATCGTAGTTCGGGCGGCCGGCGACGTAGGGAATGCCACGCTCCTGGAACAACGGCGAGTCCTCCAGGCTTGGATCGACGCGGATCGTCGCGGTGTTGGTGCCGCCGTCACCGAGGAGGACATGCGCCGTCCAGTCTCCCGGCCTGCCACCGATGCCCAGGTCGGCCCGGTAGCACCGTTTGGCACCGCGGTAGTCGTCATAGCGGTGCAGGGACACCTGCTTGCCGTCGGCATCGCGCAGCTCCAGCTGCAGGCCGCCGACATCGTCGGTCGTGGCATTGGCGGCCACGCAGATCTGGTGCTGGTGATCGCCCGTCATGACGAACTGCCGCGTCTGCTGGCGGGCAATCGCGTCAGCCGGCGTCCTGGACCACAGGAACTCGATGTAGATGGGGCTGTCCTGCGCGGCGGCCGGGCCACACAGCGACAACAGAACCGGCACGGCAAGATGGTGCATACGCATGGGCCCGCTCCCTGAATGTACCTCCCGACTCTAGCCAGCCCGGCGCACGCACATCAAGTCAGGCCGCACGTGCCTGCGCGCCACGCAGCTCACGCCATACTGCCCGCGCCACCTTCCAAGCCGAGCGCAGGAACAGCAGCAGCAAGGCCACGGCGATCAGCAGGTCCGGCCAACCGGCACCGAACGCCCACACCGCCAGCGCGGCCAGGATCACGGCACTGCCTTCGTACACATCGTTCAGCGAACACGCCCAGGCCGAGGCCAGGTTGATGTCGCCCTGTCGGTACGGCCACAGCAGGCGCAGGCACAGCAGGTTGGCGACCAGATTCAGCAGCGCGGCGATGCCCATGCTTTCGAACAGCGGCAGGTGCGGATGGGCCAGCTTCCAGCCGATGCCCACGGCCACCGCGATGGCCGCGCACAGGATGAACACCGCCTTGAGCAGGGCCACGCGCGCCTTGGCGGCGAGGCTGGCGCCGACCACCGCCAGGCTCAGCGCATAGGTCAGCGCGTCGCCGAGATTGTCCAGGCTGCCGGACAGCAATGAGGCCGAGCCGCTGTGCCAGGCCGCGGCCATCATCATCACGAAGGTCAGCAGGTTGATGACCAGCACCTGCACCAGCACCCGCCGTTGGCGGGCCTGCATGCGTTCGACTTCCAGGGTTTTGCCGCAGCCGCAACACTCGCTCATGGGGACACCATTATCCGTCGTCGCCATTATCACGCCGAGCATGGCCGGATGCATCTGGCCAGGACCTCGCCGAGGTACTCGGCCGCGATCCACTATCACCCCGCTCTCAGGCCAACACGGCCCGACGCGGTCTCCCGGCTTGCGCGGCACCCGATGCAATCGGCTCGCCGGAAGCGGGAACCGCTCGCTCCCTGCCCCATGCCCGGATTCCCTCGATCTGTTCCGGCGCGGTTCGCGAGAGTGGCACCACGTTGTGGAAGCTGCGTCGGAACAACTCCGGATTCACCACGCCATCCCCGTGCAGGTAGGCCTCCTTGACGACCTCCCTCACCGCCGATTCCAGATCCGAGCCAGCAAAGCCTTCGGACAACTCCACCAGTTCGTTCAGCAACGACGCATCCAGCACCCCATCCGGCAGCCCGCGTCGGGCATAGATGCCGATGATGTCCCTGCGCTCCTCCGCGGTCGGCAAGTCGACGAAGAACAGTTCGTCGAAGCGTCCACGACGCAACAGCTCAGGCGGCAACCGGGACACGTCGTTGGCCGTCGCCACCACGAACACGCGCGTGCGCGCCTCCTGCAACCAGTAGAGGAACTGCCCTACCAGACGCGTCGAAGTCCCACCGTCACCACCACCGGTCGCACCGGCCAGACCCTTCTCGATCTCGTCAATCCAGAGCACGCAGGGCGCCACGTGGTCGGCGGTGGCCAGCGCCTCCTTCAGCCGCCCTTCGCTTTGGCCCAGGTACTGACCATGGATGGTCGACAGGTCAAGCCGATACAACGGAAGCTGCCAGTCATGCGCGATCGCCTTGGCGGAAAGTGACTTGCCGCATCCAGGCACGCCCACCAACAGCACACCGCGTGGCGGACGTATGCCGCGCTCGCGCAGGTCCGCCGTGAGCAGCGGGCGTTCGCGCTGCAGCCAGGCCTTGAGCCCGCCCAGTCCGCCCACCGTCATCTCGGCGCTGCGCACCGAAACGCGCTCGATACCACTGATGTCGGCGAAGATCCGATCCTTGGCCGACATCAGCTCGACCATGTCGGCCTTGGCAATGCGACCATTGACCAACAGCGTGGCAATGATGTTTTCGGCCTCAAGACGCGATACACCGGCCAGGATCGCAGCAGCACGCGACACGTCCTGCTCATCCCACTCGATCGGGAACTGGCTGCGGTAGGGGTCGATCTGCTCGCGGATGATCGCCGCCATCTCATCCTCATTCGGCGCAGACAACTGCACCGACATACCCAGCCTCTGCAGCTGCCCGAAGATAGGCTTGCTGGTGACCACCACCAACGAGCCACCGTGGTCGGCCGCCAACATCACCACGTCGATCAGCTGACGTGACGAAGCGGTGTCATCCTCAAGGTCCGAGACCTCGGTGAGCACGAAACTCAGGTTCTGCCGCTGGGTCATCTGCTGGCTGGCGAAGTCCACCGCGCCAATGACCGAACGATCCTCGTTCACCACGCGACCACTGGCCAACTCGCGCGTTCCCTGGGACAGGGTATGCACGAAGAACGGCGCATTGAGGCTGCCGGCAACTTCGCGCAGGATGTCCAGAACACGGGCGCGCTCTGTGCTGCGGATCGATATGAACGGAACCCGGGCCTTGAGGTAGCGCGTCAGTGTTGCCTTGAATTCACTTGCGTCGGTCATCGTCAAACCAGGAATGAGCGCCGTTTGGATGGCACTGATGAAGGAGGAGGTTCTCCGGCAGCGGGAACCGGCACGGGCATTGCAGCCTGGAAATGACACAGGTCCTGCTGGCGCAGCGTTCGCAGCAGCGCATCCGAGCGTTGGCTGCGCGCACCATCCTCCAGGGACTGTTGCATTGCTTGCGCCGCTTTCTGCAGCAATTCCTGCAGATGACTGCGCAACACTTCCGGCAGCACCTCCAGGCTTGCCAGCCAGTGGAGCACGGTCAGTTGGCGCCGTGCATCCAGCAGCGCACGCACGACGTCAACCTCATCGCGACAGTACTTGAAACTGCGATCGAGGCGGGAGCCCAGCGCCTTCAGGCGCTGGTCGAATACCTCATTTATGCGCTCACTGAACAACGTCGCCACACCCGGCGTCCAGTCCAATTGCCCCTGGCGCATGGCATGCAGCACTGACTCGTCGTCGCCGCCCTGGGCAAAGCGCTCCAGGGCGCTGCTCCAGTCTGCATAGACACGCGGGATAACCACGACCATGACTCAGCGTCGACGGCGGACGAAGCCATTGCCGGGAAGCAGGTCCCAACCTGGCAGAGCGCCGGCCAATGCTTCTGAAACCACTTGGGCAGATGCAACCTCGCCGCTTTCAGGTGACGACGGCGCTGCTGGCCCCACCGTCTGGGCAGGCAACGGCGGTGGCATCGGCGAATCAATCAATTGACGTGTCATGCGTGCCTCCTCAGGCAGTTGCCAGTACCCGACGGGCGGCATCGTGGCCGCCCAAAGCGAACTGGTCGGGGCTTGCCGACTCCAGCAAAGCAATCAGCGATTCGGACTGGGCGTCACGTCGGTCGAGCTCGCGCCGGACTTCCACCACCTCGGCCAGGCACGCCTTCAGGACCTGCAGCGACTGCACGCGTGCCTGGTCGAACTGGCTGCGCAGCTTGGCGCGCACGCCATCGAGGTTCTTGTAACTGACCCCGACCCACAGCAGCAGACCCGCACCCATTGCCATGGCGACCAGCGAACCGAATCCGGCCACGATCAGCAGGATCGCCAAAGCCAGGCCCAACCAATGCAACACGCCCAGCTTCACTTTCGCCAAGGCCGCCTGCAGTTGCGCCTCCAGATGCCCACCCAGCGATGCCTCCAGCTCACGCTGGTTCCCACCATCGCGGGTGATGCCGGTCCAGCCACTGATACTGATCGTGATATCGCCCGGCACATGCGCACGGATCTGCGCCGTCAGGTCCTGGTGCGCATCAAGGATCCAGCTACGCGACAATGCCGTGGCAAAACGCTGCGTGGCCCGCGATGCATGGCTCGTCTCCGGATGCATCGCCGAGTTGGTCAGCAGCTGGGTGAAGCTGACCTGCTCATCCAGCGTCTGCTGGAGGTCGTAGCGCTTCTGTGCGGCCGGGCGGTCACCACCTTCGGAGATGATCAACCGGCACATTTCCTCCTCGCGGCGCAGCGGGAGCTCCTCATCGTCGAAATGCGAAGTCAGCTTTTCGAGCAGGCGGTCTACATCCGCAGCCAGACTAGCCGTCGCCCTGGCTGGCCCCGCGAAAACACCCTCGAAGTGATCGGTGACCACCGCATGCAGCCCGCAGCCGTTGAGGGCATCCTGCAAGGCCGGCCACGTCGGGCTATGCCTGCCCAGGTTGGGAAAGCGCGCACTGTCGTCCCCGTTTGGCATCTTCGACCGCAACGCATCGACCCACTGCGCCCGCTGCTCCTCGACAAAACCCGCACGCTGGGATAACTCGTCGATCCAGCCAGCAGTGCGCTTGAGGCACCCCTGCGCCGTCTCCAGCCCGAACACGCCGCCGGCGATGGCATCGATCAACACGACGGTCTGGCGATCCAGGAGCATCGGATTCTGCTGCGCCATGTAGCGATCCATCCACTGCTGCGCAGCAGCAATACGGCCAGCGCGACGACACACCAGTGCAAACAGCAGGCTGGTCTTCTCGTCATCGCGGCGCAATGCTTCAGCCAGCCCGCGCTCTGCCAGGTCGCGGTTGTCGCTCAACCAGGCCGCCAATGCCACCAGCGCCGGCGCCAGCCAATAGCCCGGCGCAGCCAGCATCAACTGCTCGGTCGCGGCATTGATCGTGTCACGACGCACCAACCGTACATCCGCGGCCTGCAGGATACCGGTCGTCTGGCGACGAACATCCGCATGATGACCGAACCGCGATTCCAGCTCCTGACGCACCTTGACATGGCGGGTCTCGGCCAGGCCCAGTTCCTTGGCCCTGGTATCGGCGATGACAAAGGCATCAAACGCCTGTTGCAGCTTTTCCAGCTTTTCGCGGGTGTCCTCGACGTTGGACTGCACATAGCCGACCTGATCGCTCAACGCGCCAAGATCGTTGTTGATCGCACGCAGGTTGCTGGTGATGGCGGACAGGTCCGCCAGGTGGATGATGCGTTCTCCGCTCATTACGCCCCCTCGATGATTGCCGTTTTGCCGGACCCACTGACCGCCACCATGCGCGTGGCATATACCTCGATGCAGGCATAGGAGCGATGCAGTGCAAGCGCTCGCGCCCGCTCAAGCGTCAACGGCAGGGGCTGGCCGATCTTGTAGTGGTCAATGATCAACCCGTCCAGCGCCAGGGTATGGACCTCATAGGGTTGGCCCAGATAGCAACGCGAAACGATGCCGATCAATTGCTCGCCATCAACCAGCTCGCCCAGCTCGGCCTCAATCGCTGCCTTCAGGGCATCCAGTGCTTTCCGATCATGCACGTGAACACCGGCATCCAGCCCTGCCACGGCCTGCAGGTAAGTCGATGAGCGCGGCTGCCGGAGACGCTGCAACCGCGCTTCAGGCGATTGCAGCGTCGTGAGGGCGGCGCGGGAGCGGTCCACCACCGGGGTCACCGACAAGGTAGTCTCCGTACCGGTCAAAAGCGTTCGAACCATCTCCCTGTCCTTGTCGTGCCCCTACAAACCGTAGCCGCAACGGTACCAGCTCGGCCGACCTCGTCCAAGATCAACCCGGCGTGTAGGGATATTCCTTACATGCCTGTTCAAGCGGCAGTCCTGCGATGCAGCCAGCGGTACAGCACCGGCAGCAACAGCAGGGTCAGCAACGTCGAGGAGACGATGCCACCGATCACCACCGTGGCCAGCGGGCGTTGCACTTCCGAGCCGGCGCCGACGTTGAACGCCATCGGCACGAAGCCCAGCGAGGCGACCAGCGCGGTCATCAGCACCGGACGCAGGCGGCCCAGCGCGCCTTCGCGCACCGCCACGTCCAGCGAACGGCCCTGTTCGCGCAGGTGGCGCACGAAGCTGATCATCACCAGCCCGTTGAGCACCGCCACGCCGGACAGGGCGATGAACCCGATGCCGGCCGAGATCGACAACGGAATGCCGCGCAGCGCCAGGGCCAGCACGCCACCGGTCAGTGCCAACGGTACGCCGCTGAACACGATGGCCGCGTCCTTGCCCGAGCCGAATGCCCAGAACAGCAGCGCGAAGATCAGCACCAGCGTCACCGGTACCACCACCGCCAGGCGCTGGCTGGCCGAGATCAGCTGTTCGAAGCTGCCCCCGTATTCCACCCAGTAGCCGGCCGGCACCTTCACCTGCGCATCCACCGCCGCCTGCAGGTCGGCGACGAAACTGCCCAGGTCGCGGTCGCGTACGTTGGCGGTGACCACGATGCGGCGCTTGCCGTTGTCGCGGTTGATCTGGTTCGGCCCCTCGCTGCTCTCGATGCGGGCCAGCTCACGCAACGGCACGGTGCGCGCGTCACCGCTGCGCCAGCCACCGGCGCGACTGGACTCATCGGCGCTGTCCTGCGCCAACGCCGGTTCCAGCGACACCGGCAGGTCGGCCAGCGCAGCCGGGTCCTGGCGCAGGGCCTCGGGCAGGCGCACGACGATGTCGAAGCGGCGGTCACCCTCGAACAACTGCCCCGCCACGCGCCCGCCCACCGCGGTGGACACGGTGGCCTGCAGTTGGCCCGGGTTGAGCCCGTAGCCGGCCAGCGCGCTGCGATCGGGCGTGACCGTCAGCAACGGCAGGCCACTGGTCTCCTCCAATCGCACGTCCGCTGCGCCCGGCACCTTCCCGGCGACCTCGGCGATGCGCTGGCCGACCTGCGCCAGGGTTTCCATGTCGTCACCGAACAGCATCACCGCCACGTCGGCACGCACGCCGGAGATCAGCTCGTTCATGCGCATCTGGATCGGCTGGGTGAACTCGTAGTTGTTGCCCGGCAGTTCCTCCACCGCGGCTTCGAGTTCGGCCAACAGCTGCACGCGCGGCTTGCGTGGGTCCGGCCACTGCTTGCGCGGCTTCATCATGATGAAGGTATCGGCCACCGACGGCGGCATCGGGTCGGAGGCCACCTCCGGCGTACCGATCTTGGAGAACACCTTGTCCACCTCGGCGAACTGCAGCAGGCGCATTTCCACCTGCTTCTGCATGTTCACCGACTGGGTCAGGCTGGTGCCGGGAATGCGCATGGCATGCATCGCCACGTCACCTTCGTCCAGGTTGGGCACGAACTCGCTGCCCAACCGGGTGGCCAGCAGGCCACACAGCACCACCAGCAACGCCGCACCACCGACGATCCAGCGCCCGCGCCGCAGCACCGCGTCCAGCAACGGCTCGTAACGGCACCGCAGCCAGGCCATCAGGCGGTTCTCCTTCTCCTCCACGCGCCCACCCAGGAACAACGCGATCGCGGCGGGCACGAAGGTCAGGGCCAGCAGCATCGCGCCGGTCAGGGCCAGCACCACGGTGATCGCCATCGGGTGGAACATTTTCCCCTCCACGCCGGTGAGCGCGAAGATCGGCAGGTACACCGCGGTGATGATGCCCAAGCCGAACAGGCTGGGGCGGATCACCTCGGCGGTGGCGCTGGCAGTCTCGGCGAAGCGCTCCTCCAGCGTCATCGCCCGGCCCAGGGCATGCGCGCGTTCGCCGAAGCGACGCAGGCAGTTCTCGATGATGATCACCGCGCCGTCGACGATCAGGCCGAAGTCCAGCGCCCCCAGGCTCATCAGGTTGGCCGACACGCCGCCGCGCGCCATGCCGGTCAGCGTGAACAGCATCGACAGCGGGATCACCGCCGCGGTGATCAGCGCCGCGCGGAAATGACCGAGCAGCAGGAACAGCACCACGATCACCAGCAGCGCGCCTTCCAGCAGGTTCTTGGCCACGGTCTGGATGGTGCGGTCCACCAGCGCGGTGCGGTCATAGCTGGCGGTGACGGTGACGCCTTCGGGCAGGCTGCGTTGTGCCTGTTCCAGCTTGGCGGCGGCGGCCTGCGCCACCTCGCGGCTGTTGGCCCCGACCAGCATCACCACGGTGCCCATCACCACCTCGTGGCCGTTCTGGGTGGCCGCGCCGCTGCGCAGCTCCGGGCCCTCGGCGACCTCGGCCACGTCGTGCACGTGGATCGGCACGCCTTCGCGGCGGGCCAGTACGATGTTGCCGATCTCCTCCACGCCGCTCACCTGCCCGGGCACGCGTACCAGGAACTGCTGGCCGTTGCGCTCGATGTAGCCGGCGCCGACGTTCTGGTTGTTGCCCTCCACCGCTTCGGCGACGTCGTCGAGGGTGAAGCCCAACGCGCGCAGCTTGGCCGGGTCCGGAGTGATGTGGATCTGCCGCTGGTAGCCACCGATGGTGTTGACCTCGGTGACGCCCGGCACATTGCGCAGCTGTGGGCGCACCACCCAGTCCTGCAGCGTGCGCAGGTCGGTGGCGGTGTACGCGGTGCCGTCCGGTTTGCGCGCCTCGGGATCGGCGTCGATGGTGTACATGAAGATCTCACCCAGGCCGGTGGCGATCGGCCCCAGCTGCGGATCCAGCCCTTCAGGCAGCTGTGATTTCACCTGCTGCAGGCGTTCGGCCACCTGCTGGCGGGCGAAGTACAGGTCGGTGCCATCCTTGAACACCACCGTCACCTGCGACAGGCCGTAACGCGACAGTGAACGCACCTGCTCGAGTTTCGGCAGGCCGGCCATCACCGTTTCCACCGGATAGGTGATGCGCTGTTCGGCCTCCAGCGGTGAGTAGCCTTCGGCCGCGGTGTTGATCTGCACCTGGACGTTGGTGATGTCGGGCGTGGCGTCGATCGGCAGGCGGGTGAAGCTCCAGCTGCCGATGGCGATCAGGGCCAGCGTCAGCACCATCATCAACCAGCGGTGCGCGATGGCCGCGCGGATGATGCGCTCAAGCATGGCGCGGCCCTCCGTGGATGCGTTGGCGGCAATCAATGTTCATGCGACGCCCCCGCCTTGCCGATATCGGCCTTGACCACGTAACTCTGCTCGACCACGACCTGCTCGCCGGCGCGCAGGCCATCCTTGACCTCGACCTTGGCGGCATCCCGCGCGCCCAGCGTCACCTCGCGCGCGGTGTAGGTCTCGCCCTCGCGCACGAACACCACGTCGTGCCCATCCATGCTCTGCAGCGCCGACAGCGGCACCACGACGGCGGCCGGCTGCATCGCCACCACGATGCGCGCCTTCACCGCCGCGCCCGGGCGCCACAAGCCGTCCTCGTTGCGCACGACCGCGCGTGCCACCGTGCTCTGGCTGGCGGTGGCGGTGCCCGGCAGCACGCGTTCGAGCGTGGTGGCCTGGCTGACGCCATCGGTCATGCGGGTGACGGTGACCGGCACGCCGGCGGTGATGTGCTGGGTGTCGGCACCGAAGATGTGCAGGTCCACCCACAACTCGGACAGGTCGCCGATCTCGAACAGCGGCGTGCCCTCGCCCGCCACCGCGCCGACCTGCGCCTGCCGCGACAGCACCACGCCGCTGATCGGTGCACTGACGCCGTAGGTGGTCAGGCTCAGGTTGCTGTCGATGCTGGCCAGCGCCTGGCCGGCGCTGACGCGGTCACCCACGTTGGCCCGCAGCGCGCGGATCGGGCCGGGGAAGCGCGCCATCACCTGCGCCACGCGGCCGTCGACCGGCGTGAGCAGGCCCTGCACCTCATGCTCGTCGGCGACGGTGCCGGACTGTGCAGGCGCGCTGACGATGCCGGCCTGCTGTGCCATCGCCGCCTTGATGGTGGTGCGTTCGGCTTCTTCCTCGCCTTCCTCATGGGCGTGGCCGGCTTCGTCGTGGCCGGCCTCTTGCGCGGTGGCGGACGCCGCTGCCTCGGGCTTGCCGCCGCAGGCACTCAACGACAGCACCAACAGCACCAGTGCGGCGGTGGAAATCAACGGGGTGCGGCTCATCGTGCGTTCTCCAGGGCAACGGTGGCGTCATCGGCGAGCATCGACTGGCCGGTGAGACGCTGGATTTCAATCAGGGCAGTCTGTGCGGCGATGGCCGAATCGAGCTGGCGCTGGCGCGCCTCGATGCGCATGGCCTGCAACTGCGCCCATTCCATATAGCTGGCCGCGCCGGCACGCCAGGCCTGTTCGGCGGCGCGCTCGGCCTTCTGCAGCTGCGGCAGCACGTCGCGCTGCAGGCGTTCCACCTCCAGCCGTGCACCGGCATAGCGGCCGTGTGCTTCGGCCAGCGTGGCGTACAGCTGTTGCAGGCGCGCCTTGCGCTCATAGGGCAGCAACGCGAGGTTGGCCTCGGCTTCGCGGATTTCCGGCGCGGCGCGGCGGGCGCTGCCGAGCGGAATGCTGAACCCCCCGACCAGCGACGTGGCGCTGTCGGCGCGGCTGTTGCGCACCCCGACCTGCCAGTTCCAGTCCGGGCGCGCGGCCGTACGTGCCAGCTGCAGCTGGGCATCGCGGACGCGCTCCTCGCCCAGCAACTCGGCCAGCTCCGGTGCACGCTGCAGTTCGTCGGCCAGCACGTCGAAGTCACGTGCCGCCGGCAGGCGCAGGGCATCGCCACTGACCGACGCGAAGCCCGCCTGGCGTGCGCCCCACAGGGCGGCCAGGGCCAGGCGCGCCGAGGCGGCCTCCTGGGTGGCGCGGTCGCGGTCCAGCTCGGCCTGCGCCAGCATCGCCTGCGCGGTGAACAGCACCGATTCCGGTGATGCACCGGCCTGCAACCGCACGCGCGCGGCATTCACCGCACGACGGCGCTGCTCGATGTCGGTCAGGGCGATGTCCAGCGCGGACTGCGCGCGCGCCACGTCGAGGTAGCGACGGGCGGTTTCTGCCAGCAAGTCCAGCCGCGCGGTGGCACGCTGCGGGGCCAGGGCGTCGAGGTGGGACTGCGCCAGCAGGCGGCGCGCGTCGAGCTTGCCGCCGCGCTCCAGCACGCCGGACAGGCTGACGGTGGTTTCCAGCCCCTTCAGGCCGCGGTTGTCGCCGCTGCCGAGCAGGTTCTCGACATCGACGCCGAACTGCAGCGGCGGGCGCAGCGAAGCGGCGTCCCGGCGTGCTTCCAGCACGGGACGTTGTGCATCGACCAATTGCAGGTCGGGGTGGTCAACGGCGACGCGGGCAATGGCCGCGTCCAGGCTCAACGGAACAGCAGACACCGGTGCCTGCGCGTACACGCGCGGCACCAGCGCAAAGGCGGCTATCGCCGCCAGGCGCATCCACATGGGGAATCTCCAGATAGCAGTTGCAGACGTGGGAGCCGGCCAATGGGCCGGGACGTCAGGCGGCTATCGGGGGACGGAACAGGCTCTCGGCCGGCTGCGAGGCGCACTGCGGCACCTGCGCCAGCGGTGCGGACTGCACCGGCGGGAACGACAGCGACCACGCCGGCGCCAGGGTCGGCAGCACGCCGCCATGGCCGTGGCAGTCCACGCAGTGCACCAGGGCATGCAACAGCGCGTTGGCGGCATCCTCGGCATCGGGCGCCTTGGCCAGCGCCGCGTCGTCGTGTTCATGCACGTCGGCGCCGATATCGGCATGCGACAGCATGTGGATGTCGGTCAATGCCGAGGCCAGCGAGGTACCGAACACGCCGAAACCCACCAGCGCCAGCATCAGCAGGCGCAGCAGGAACAGGCGGCGGTGGCGCAGAGACTGCAGCATCGGCGCAGCCTACCGGTGGTGGGGGCCGTTACACAATCGCAGGGGGCAAAAGCTGCCCTCATCCGGCGCTGCGCGCCACCTTCTCCCGCACGCGGGAGAAGGGCTTGCGTACTGCAATTGCAGGTATTGCTCCAGCGGGCGACCAACCCCTCCCTTCTCCCGCAAGCGGGAGAAGGTGGCGCGCAGCGCCGGATGAGGGCGCCTTTGCTTCGGCCTTACTTGGCGTTCTTGCGTTGCTCAATATAGGCACGCACCTGCTGCTCCAGCACCGGCAGCGGCACCGAACCCAGGCGCAGGATGGTGTCGTGGAAGCCCTTGACGTCGAAGCGGCTGCCCAGAGCCTGCTCGGCCTCGGCACGCAGACGCACGATGGTGATCTCGCCCAGCTTGTAGCTCAATGCCTGCGCCGGCCAGGAGATGTAGCGGTCGACCTCGGTGGTCACCTCATGCTCGCTCAGCGCGGTGTGGTCACGCAGGTAGGCGATGGCGTGCTCGCGGGTCCAGCCGTAGTGATGCAGGCCGGTGTCGATCACCAGCCGGCAGGCACGCCACATCTCGTAGGTAAGCCGACCGAAGTCCTCGTACGGGGTCTGGTAGATGCCCATCTCCACGCCGAGCTTCTCGGTATACAGGCCCCAGCCCTCGCCGTAGGCGGAGATGTAGTTGTTGCGACGGAACTCCGGCAGGTCGGTCTGCTCGGCGGCCAATGCGCCCTGCAGCGCGTGGCCCGGGTCGGACTCATGCAGGGTCAACGCCGGCAGGTTGTACAGCGGGCGTGCCGGCAGGTTGTAGGTGTTGAGCCAGTAGGTGCCCATGCCGCCGCGGCCGGCGGTCCAGAACGGGGCGATGTCCGGCGGCACCGGCACGATGGTGAAGCGCGCGCGCGGCAGCGTCATGTAGCGGCCGATCACGCCGTCCACGCGCTTGGAGATCCACGCCGCGCGCCACAGCAGTTCGTCCGGGGTCTTGGCGTAGAACTGCGGGTCGGTACGCAGGAACTGGAGGAAATCGGCGAAGCGGGTGTCCGGGCTTTTGCCGGTGAAGCCGACCTTGTCGATGATGGCGTTCATCTCGCCCTGGATGCGCTTCACCTCGGCCAGGCCCTGCGCATGGATCTCCTGCGGGCTCATGTCCAGCGTGGTGTACTCGCGGATCTGCTGGCGGTAGAACTCCTTGCCGCCGGGCATCTTCTCGGCGGCAAGGGTGGTGCGCGACTGCGGCACGTACTCTTCGCGGAAGAAGGTCAACAGCTTGCCGAACGCCGGTACCACGCTGCCGCTGATGGCCTGCCGGGCATCGGCCTGCAGGCTGGCCTGCTCGGCGGCGGGGATGCTGGACGGCATCTTCTGCAACGGTTCGTACAGCGGCGACTGGGTCGGGTCCTTCAGCCCGGCCACGGTCGAGATCGACACGTCGCGGCCTTCAAGCACCGCGCGCGGCACGCTGAAGCCGCGCGCCAGGCCGGCGCGCATGTTGACCATCTGCTGGTCGAAGTAGCGCGGCACGTCGTTCAGGCGCGCGATGTAGGCGCGGTACTCGGCGGCGGTCTTCATCTCGCGCCGGGCCATGAAGCTCAGGTTCGACCAGAACGAGGAGTCCGAGTTGAACGGCATCTCGTAGGTGCCCTGGCGCACTTCGTCGGCCAGGTTCTCCACCTGGTACCTGTAGATGGCGTAGTTGACCTGGTTCTCGGCCGAGAGCGTGGCCGGGTCGATGCCCTCCAGCTGCTTGAGCACCTCGTCCCACACCTTGAGCCGGGCCTGCTGGGCCTGCGCGCCGACATCGGGCAGGGTGGTGGCGTCGGCCGGGGCGTCACCGTCCTCGCTGGCCTCGCCGCCGCCGGTCTGCCGCCAGGCCCATTCCTTCTCGTAGATCGCCTGGAACCGGGCATCGGCCGCCTGCGTCGCCAGCGTGGACGGCGCGGCAGGCTGGGCGGCAAGGGCAGGCACGGCGCTCAGGCCGAGGGCAAGCAGGAGGGCGGCGGTCAGCGGTGATTTCACGATCAGGATTCCCCGGATGAAGACAGTTCACCCCCGATCATCGCATTGAAGCCGCCGCCCGACCTAGACCGATTCAGGCGGCAAAAGCGCCGGAATCGCGCCGCCGTCAGTGCCCTGCCTTGTCCCGTTTCCAGCCGCGGTGCTTGATGTCCAGGCGCAGGCTGTACAGCGCGGTGAAGGCCGGGAACAGGTTCTGGATGACGCCGACCGCGTCCTGCTTGGCCGAGAACACGAAGTAGCTCAGCGTCATCAGGCTGCCCAGCACGCTCATGTACCAGAACAGGCGCGGGATCACCGGCTTGCCGGCGCGCCGCGAGGCGACGAACTGCACCAGCCAGCGTCCGCCGAACATCAACGCGCCGGTCAGGCCGATGAGCTTCCACGGCGACATGTGCACGCCGGTCCACTCCAGCCAGACCAGCGGCTGGTTCATGAAATCCATGCTCAGAGCTCCTCCACCGCCGTGCGTTTGGAGCGGGTGATCAGCCATGCCACGCCGCGCAGGTCACGGATGCCGACCATGGCACGGCCGAAGTTGTTGTACTTGGACACGCCCGCGGTGCGATGGCGGTGGTTGACCGGCACGCTCACGGTCTTCCAGCCGGCGCGCTGCATCAGCGCCGGCAGGTAGCGGTGCATGTGGTCGAAGTACGGCAGGTCGAGGAAGGCATCGCGGTCGAACAGCTTGATGCCGCAGCCGGTGTCGGGGGTGTCGTCGCGCAGCATGCGCGCGCGGATGGCATTGGCCCACTTGCTGGCCCAGCGCTTGGAGCCGCTGTCCTGGCGGTTGACCCGCCAGCCGGCGAACAGCTTGACCCCGCCCTCGGCGGTATCGCGCGCGGCCAGCAGCCTGGGGATGTCGGCCGGGTCGTTCTGGCCGTCGCCGTCGAGGGTGGCGATCCACGGCGCGCGCGCCGCCTTGACCCCGGTCCGCACCGCGGTGCTCTGGCCGCTCTGCTGCACGTGGTGCAGCACCCGCAGCTCGGGGTTGGCGGCCTTCAGCGCCTGCAGCACCTGCAGGCTGTCGTCCCTGGAGTTGTCGTCTACGTAGACGATCTCGAAGGGCACCTTGCCGCGCAGCGCAGCGGTGATTTCGTTGACCAGCGGGGCGACGTTGTCGCGCTCGTTGAAGACGGGGACGACCACCGAGAGGGCAGGCTGGTTCATGACGCGATCCGTTGGCAATGCGTATTCAGGAAGACCGCGCATTTTCCCGCTTCCGTATTAGCGGGAGATGAAATCAGGCGCGCGGTCCGAAGTAGGTGCGGCACCACTCCACCACCGGTGGCAGGCCCACTTCAATCGGGGTGGCCGGCTCGTAGCCGAAGGCCGCCCTGGCCCGCGCGGTATCGGCCATGGTCTGGACCATGTCGCCGGGCTGCATGGGCTTGTAGACCTTGTTGGCCGGCCGGCCGGCGGCCGAGGCGATCACGTCGATGAAGTGCTCCAGCTCCACCGGTGTGTGGTTGCCGAGGTTGAACACCTGATGCGGCGTGGCCTCGGCACTGGGATGCGACAGCGCCCCGAGGATACCGGTGACGATGTCGGAAACATGTGTGAAGTCGCGGCGCATGTGGCCATCATTGAACACCTCGATGCTGCGCCCGGCCAGCACCGCGCGCGAGAACAGCAGCGGCGCCATGTCCGGCCGGCCCCACGGGCCATACACGGTGAAGAAGCGCAGCCCGGTGGCGCGCAGGCCATACAGCTGGGCGTAGGTGTAGGCCATCAGCTCGTTGGCGGCCTTGGTGGCGGCGTACAGCGAGCGCGGCTGGTCCACGCGCTGGTCCTCGGAGAACGGCGGCGTGGCCGAATTGCCGTAGACCGAGCTGCTGGAGGCGTACACCAGGTGCTGCACGCCGCGGTGGCGGCACAGCTCCAGCAGGTTGACGAAGCCGACCAGGTTGCTCTGCACGTAGGCGTGCGGGTTTTCCAGCGAATACCGCACGCCGGCCTGCGCGGCCAGGTGGATCACCCGGGTCGGCTGCACTTCATCGAACAATGCGGCCAGGCCGTCGCGGTCGGTGATGTCCAGCGCGCGGAGGTCCACCTGCGGGCACAGCGCGGCCACCCTGTCCCGCTTGATCTGCGGGTCGTAGTAGTCGTTGTAGTTGTCCAGCCCCATCACCCGCTCGCCACGGGCGGACAGCGCCTGGCAGGTGTAGGCACCAATGAAGCCGGCCGCGCCGGTCACGAGAAGGGTCATCAGAACTATCCAGACGTAATGACGGCATTTTCGCCGCCAACGATACAGATTTCACCGGTCTGCCCTGTCCGGGGAGCATCACGCCGTGCCGCGCTGTCATCGGCCCGGTCCCACGCGAGGCCGGTGGCCACCTCACCACAGGGTCAGCGGTGCTTCCCTGGCCAGGGTTTCCTTGCGTTCCTTGCTGTAGGCCCACCAGGGCTGCGGAGAATCCCCCGCCATGAAGCGCACGATGGACAGGAACACATCGATCACGCAGGGGTCGTGCACCACGCCGGTCTTCAGGCACAGCTGGGCATACATGTCGTAGGGATCACGCCCGCGCAGGTGCGCCGGGACACGGATTCCAATCAGACGGAGATCTTTCTCACAGGCCGGCCCGACATTCGGCAGGTCGGTCAGACGCAACAGATGATTGCGGTCGACCTTGGTGGGGTTCATTGCCTTGCGTTCACCTCAGGGGGATGAAGGGTGGCCGTCAGCCCTGCTGACGGCGACGCAACCGCTCGAGCACGCCCTCCAGCGTGTCCAGGTCGGTGTAATGGATGACCAGCTTGCCCTTGCCACCACGGCCGTGGGCGATCGCCACCTTGGTGCCCAGCGATTCGGACAGCTCGGTTTCCAGCGAGGCGATGTCGGCCTGCGGCGCGGTCGGCGACGGCTTGGCCTTGCGTGCGCCCGGCACCTTGCCGGCGGCGAACTGCTGGGCGCGGTGCTCGACCTCGCGCACCGACCAGCCCTGCTCGGCGGCTTCCTCGGCCAGCTTGGTGGCCAGTTCCGGCGCCAGCGTGAGCAGCGCGCGGGCATGGCCCATTTCCAGGCGACGGGTTTCCAGCAGCACGCGCACGCCGATGGGCAGGTCGATCAGGCGCAGCAGGTTGGACACCGAGGCGCGCGAGCGGCCGACGGCCTGCGCGGCTTCGGCGTGGGTCAGCGAGAACTCGCTGACCAACCGGGCCAGCGCCTCGGCCTCTTCCAGCGGGTTGAGGTCTTCGCGCTGGATGTTCTCGATCAGCGCCATCGCGATGACGGTGCGGTCTTCCAGCTCGCGCACCACCACCGGCACATCGTCCAGCCCGGCCAGGCGCGAGGCGCGCCAACGGCGTTCACCAGCGATGATTTCGTACTTGCCGCCCTCGATCTGGCGCACCAGGATCGGCTGGATGATGCCCTGCGCCTTGATCGACTCGGACAGCTCGGCCAGCTTGCCTTCGTCCATGTCGCGGCGCGGCTGGTACTTGCCCGGCTGCAGCTGGTCGATGGGCAGCTTGCGCAGCACCTCGCCCGGTTGCGGTTCGGCCACCGCGGCCACGGTCACCGGGGTGACGGCGCCCTTCGGGCCCAGCAGGGCATCCAGTCCACGGCCGAGGCCACGTTTCTTGGCACCGGCCATCAGACGGTCTCCACGGCCGGGGCGGCCTGCTTGCGTTCGTTGTTGCGGCGGATGATCTCACCGGCCAGGCCCAGGTAGGCCACGCCGCCACGAGAGCTGCGGTCGTAGCCGACGATGCTCTGGCCATGGCTGGGCGCCTCGGCCAGGCGTACGTTGCGCGGCACGATGGTGCGGAACACGCGGTCGCCGAAGTACTCGGTGAGCTGCGCGGACACCGCGTTGGCCAGGTTGTTGCGCACGTCGAACATGGTGCGCAGCACGCCCTCGATTTCCAGTGCCGGGTTCAGGTTGACCTTGAGCGCATCGATGGTCTGCACCAGCGCGCTGAGGCCTTCCAGGGCGTAGTACTCGCACTGCATCGGCACGATCACCGAGTCGGCGGCGGCCAAGGCGTTGAGGGTCAGCAGCGACAGCGCCGGCGGGCAGTCGATCAGGATGAAGTCGTATTCATCGCGGATCGGCGCCAGCGCGCGCTTGAGCCGCTGCTCGCGCTCGCCCTGCTCCATCAGCTGGATCTCCGCGGCGGTCAGGTCGATGTTGCCGGGCAGCAGGTCATAGCCCTCGGCGGTCTGCACGCGCACTTCGACGGCGCTGTTCTCGCCGAGCAGGAGGTCGCAGGTGGAAGCTGCGACTTCACGCTTGTCCACGCCACTGCCCATGGTCGCGTTGCCCTGCGAATCCAGGTCGACCAGCAACACACGCTTGGGTGCGGCGGCAAGGGAAGCAGCCAGATTGACGGCCGTGGTGGTCTTGCCGACGCCGCCTTTCTGGTTGGCGATGGCGATGATGCGAGCCATGCAGGAGAGCCTCGTGGGCGGGGTTGGACTGGTCATTATGGGGGTAGCGGCGCGCAGGCGGAAATCGGCGTGCCTTTCGGGGGCAATGGCTGCCCCTCCCCGGCCTCCCCTTGCCGGCGGCAACGGGAGGGGGAGCGTTGTCGGAATGATCCCGGGGCGGCCCGCCGGCGTGGGGCCGGCTGGAGCGGGTCCGGGCTTACCTGCGTTCGGCCACGACCAGGTGGCGGTCACCGACCAGGCCGGGGACCTGCAGCGGACGCACTTCCAGTACCTGCCAGTCGGCCGGCAGCTGGGCGATCTCCTCGTGCGGGTAGACGCCCTTCATGGCCAGCAGCTGGCCGCCGGGGCGCAACAGGTGACCGCCGACCTCGACGATGCCGGCCAGGGTGTCCATGGCGCGGGCGGTGAGGTTGTCGTAGGCACCGGGCTCATCCAGCGCCTCGGCCCGCGACTCGGCGACGCGGGCGTTCTTCAGGCCCAGCTGGCGCACGGCCTCGCGCAGGAAGCGGGCCTTCTTGCCATTGCTCTCGACCAGGGTGACCTGCAGCTGCGGGTGGGTGATGGCCAGCGGGATGCCAGGCAGCCCGGGGCCGGTGCCGAGGTCGGCCAGGGTGCCGGCGGTGACGTGGCTGGCCATGGCCAGCGAGTCGAGCAGGTGACGGGTGACCATTTCGCGCGGATCGCGGATGGCGGTGAGGTTGTAGGTACGGTTCCAGCGCACCAGCAGGGCTAGGTAAGCCAGCAGCGGGGGGGCGAGCGCGGCGTCCAGGCCCATGGCCTGCAGGCCCTGCTGCAGGTCGGTGCTGACGTCGGGCGGGAGGGAGGTGTCGTTCATGGCGGGGATTATCGCAGGAGCGGGGGAAGGCTTTGGCTTTGGCTTTGGCTTTGGCTTTGGCTTTGGCTTTGGCTTTGGCTTTAGCGCTGCTTCTGCCCCCTCCCTTGCGCCGAAGGCGTAGGGGAGGGTTGGGGAGGGGTCGCTCTGGCTCTGGCTTTGCCTACTGAAAGGACCGGGACGGTATCGGTCGGGGCAAATGCAACAGCAACAGCTACCCCCCCCTCCCCTACGCCTTTGGCGCAAGGGAGGGGGTTGGAGCAGAAGCATAAAAAAGGCCGCTTTCGCGGCCTTTCTTCGTTTCGCTCATCACAGTGGATACCACCCACCCATCACAGCGGATACCACGCCAGCGCCGCGCGGAAATCGGCCGTGGCCTGCCACTCGTGCAAGTGCCAGCGGCCAGCCTCGCCCAGTCCCGGGTCGCACCACACCAATTGCAGCGCCCCCGCCGCGTCCGGCGCGAACTGCAGCTTCTCCAGCCCGAACGAGATGCCGTGCCCGTGCGCCTTCAACAGGGCTTCCTTGGCGCACCACACCCGGAAGAACCACTGCTGGCATGCCGCGTCGTCCAGCCCGTCCAGCCACTGGATCTCCTGCGGGTGGAAGAAACGCCGGATCACCTCGCGCATCTGCCGGCGCGGCCGCTGCTGTTCCAGGTCCACCCCCAGGCGTGCGCCCTGCCCCAGCGCCACCAGCAGATGCGGGCCGCTGTGGCTCCAGCCGGTGCCGTAGTGGGCCAGCTCCCCGATCAACCACGGGCGATTGCGCTCATCCCGCGTCAACGGCAGGTCCTGCGGGGTGCTGCCCAGCACATCGGCCAGCAGCACGCGTGCCTGCGGCTCGCCGCGCGTGCCCGGGACATGCGGCAGCAGCCAGACCCGCACCGGGTCGAAATCCCAACGTTCCACGTAACCCCTCATGCTGAACAAACCACCGCCGCTTCAACAGGACGTTCACCGCGGTGCGCGTTGACTGTCCGCACCGCACCGTCCCCGGGTGCATTCACGCTGGGAGATACACGCATGGGCATCATCGTCTGGCTGGTCATCGGTGGCATCGTCGGCTGGCTTGCCAGCCTCATCATGCGCCGTGATGCACAGCAGGGCATCATCCTGAACATCGTGGTCGGCATCATCGGCGCCATGATCGCCGGCTTCCTGTTTGGCGGTGGCAGCATCAATGCCGCCATCACCCTGCGCTCGTTCGTGCTGTCGCTGCTGGGCGCGGTGATCCTGCTGGCCATCGTCAACCTGTTCACGCGCAAGAGCATCCGCTGAAACGCAGCATGGCGCCATTCGACCGGGCCCGGCCAGCAATGGCCGGGCCTTGCCGTTTCAGCCCTGCGCCAACTGTACCCAGGCCGGGGCATGGTCGCTGGGGCGGTCCCAGGTGCGGGGCTCGCGGTCGATGCCCGAGGCCTGCGCGCGCGGCTTGAGCGCGTCGGACACCAGGGTCAGGTCGATGCGCAGGCCCAGGTTGCGGCGGAACCCGGCGGCGCGGTAATCCCACCAGCTGAAGATGCCGCCGTCGTCGTTGTGCAGGCGGAAGCCGTCGTGCAGGCCCAGCTCCAGGATCTTGCGCAGGCCGGCACGCTCGGCGGTGGAAGTCAGGATGTGGTTCTCGTTCCACACCATCGGGTCGGGCACGTCGCGCTCGTCCGGGGCGATGTTGAAATCGCCCAGCACCACCAGCTGCGGGTGCTTGTGCAGCTCGTCGGCGATCCAGCCACGCACCGCCTCCAGCCAGCGCAGCTTGTAGGCATATTTGTCCGTGCCCACGTCCTGGCCGTTGACCACGTACAGGTTGATGATGCGCACGCCGTTGACGGTGCCGGCGATCACCCGCTTCTGCTCGTCCTCGAAGCCGGGGATGCCGATCTGCACGTCCTTGATCGGGTGCCGCGACAGCAGCGCCACGCCGTTATAGGTCTTCTGCCCGGCGAACACGTTGCGGTAGCCCAGTTCGAGCAGGCGCGTGTCCGGGAACTTGTGGTCCTCCAGCTTGGTTTCCTGGATGCCGACCACGTCGGGGGCAAAGTCGGCCAGCCACTGTTCCAGGTGCGGCAGGCGGACGTTGAGCGAGTTGACGTTCCATGAGGCGATTTTCATGGGGGGATTCTAGCCGGGGTGGGGAAACATGGCCCCCTTGGGCCGAGCGCCGCGATGTGGCGTACGTGCCGGATCAGAAGCGCCCCCATCCGCCCTTCGGGCACCTTCCCCCGCTTGCGGGGGAAGGGAGGGGTCCGGGGTTGCGGGCGATGTCGGCCAGACTCGCCGTCATGGCAGCAAAACTGAATGGGTTGCGCAGCGCCATGTCCGGCGCGAGGGACTCCCGGTAGAGCCCCCGCCGCGCGTGGCCCGGCACCGCCCGGGGCGGCAGGTTGTGGGCGGCCTGATCCGGCAAAGCGCAACAAACGCTATTGCATGAATGTTCGGGAATACACTTTTTCCCGGTTCCGATTTGCGCAGACTGCCCTCAAGGTTAGAGGGAACCCCATGCGTAGCAAGCTGTTTGTGCCCGGCGCACGTCCGGAGCTGTTCGACAAGGCCATGGCCGGACCGGCCGATGCCCTGTCTTTCGATCTGGAAGATTCCGTGCCGGAAGCCGGCAAGACGGCTGCACGGGCGGCCGTGGCCGCGTTCCTGGCGCGCCCGGAGGTGGTGGCCGGCGGCAAGCTGCTGATCGTGCGCACCAATGCCACCGACAGCCCGCACTTCGCCGCCGACCTCCAGTCCGTGGCCGTGCCCGGCGTGTGGCTGCTCAACATTCCCAAGATCGAATCGGCCGCGCAGGTGCGCGAGGTCGCCACGGCGCTGGAACAGGCCGAGGCCGCCAACGGCGTAGCCCAGCCGATCGGGCTGCTGATCAACATCGAGACCCCGCGCGGGCTGCGCAACGCCGCCGAATTGGCCGCCGCGCATCCGCGCGTGGCCGGGCTGCAGCTGGGCCTGGGCGACCTGTTCGCGCCCAACGGCATCGCGCGTGACCCGGCCAACGTGCAGGCCACGTTGTTCGCGGTGAAGATGGCCGCCGCCGAAGCCGGGGTGTTCGCCTGCGACGGCGCATGGCCGGACGTGGCCGACGCCGAGGGCTTCACGGTCGAGGCAACCATGGCGCAGAAGCTGGGCTTCATCGGCAAGAGCTGCATCCACCCGCGCCAGGTGGCGCTGGCCAACACCCTCTTCAGCGTGCCCGAGGCACTGGTCGCCGAGGCACGGCGTATCCTCGCCGCCGCCAAGCAGGCCGATGCGCAGGGCCGCGGCGCGTTCCTGTTCGAGGGGCGCATGGTCGACCTGCCGTTCCTGCGCCGTGCCGAAGCCATCGTCGCCGGGGCCGGCCACGCCTGATCCTTCCTCAAGGTGACGGCCTGGGCCGGCGCCTCCGCTTTACTTTCCGGGGTCCATCCCATGTCCAAGCACGCGGCCAATGCACCGGCCTTCCTGAAGCGCCCCCTCTCCCTCGGCCTGCGCCTGCTGCTGGCGCTCACCCTGCTGGTGACCGGTGGCATCGCCTCGGCCGGGGAAAGCCTCAATGCCGTGGCCACCGGCCTGCTGCCGACGCTGCCCGATGGCCGTGCGCCGCAGCAGATGCTGGCCCTGCAGGACCAGCTGCTGGCCGTGGAAGGCGAGCGCGCCTGGTACCTGGGCAAGGGCGAGCAGGCCTGGAAGCCGCTGCAGTTGGGCAAGACCCCCGCCCATGCGCTCCACGGCCTGGTCCGTTACGGCGATGCCAGCTGGCTGCTGGTCGGCGAGGGTGCCGGCCAGGCCAACCGCCTGGATCAGGTCACCCGCAAGGGTGATGCGCTGGTGGCCGGACAATCGCTGCCCCTGCCCTCGCCGCTGGCACAGGCGGTGGCCACCACCCTGGACGGTGACCTGTACGTGGCCGGCGTCGATGGTGCCGGCAAGCGCCAGCTGCTGCGCCGGCCCGCTGGCAACGGCACCTGGGTGCCGGCCCCGATGTGGCCGGGCGATGCCGCCGCCGCGGCGATGCAGGCCCAGAAGGGCGCGTTGTACGTGGTCGATGCACCGGTTGCCGGCAACGCACAGCAGCTGTGGCGCTGGACCACCGACAAGGGCTGGGTGTCGCTGCCGGGCATGGACGGCACGCTGGTCCCCGGCTCGCTGCGCGCGCTCGGCCAGGCCCACCTGCTGATGCAGGTGCGTGACCGCCAGGGCGCGGTCAACGCGCGCACCTTCCACACCATCACCAGCGCCTGGGCGACCGTGGCCGGCAGCGGCGCCGACGCCCCGACCGCCACCGCCAGCTGGGGCAACGGCCTGGCCTGGGCCAGCGCCGACGGCAGCCTGCACACCTTCGAGATGCAGACCGGCAAGCACCTGCTGGGCTGGATGGACTGGACGGTGATCATCGTCTACCTGGCCGCGATGCTGGGCATGGGCGCCTGGTTCTACTTCCGCGAGAAGCGCGGCAATACCGCCGACTTCTTCGTCGGTGGCCGCAGCATCCCGTTCTGGGCGGCCGGCGTGAGCCTGTATGCCACCAACACCAGCTCGATCAGCTTCATCGCCATCCCGGCCAAGGCGTTCGAGACCAACTGGCAGTACCTGACCAACAACCTGATCGCGGTGCTGGGCCTGATGTTCGTGGCGGTGTGGATCGTGCCGCTGCTGCGCCGGCTGGACCTGATGAGCGTGTTCTCCTACCTGGAAACCCGCTTCCACCCGGCCATCCGCATGCTCGCCAGCGCGCTGTGCATCGTCATGCAGATCGGCGCGCGCATGAGCGTGGTGCTGTTCCTGCCAGCGCTGGCGATTGCCACCATCACCGGCATCAGCGTGGTGTGGAGCATCATGATGATGGGCGTGTTCACCATCATCTACACCGCGATGGGTGGCATGAAGGCGGTGATCTGGACCGACTTCGTGCAGGTCATCGTCAAGATGGGCGGCGCGATCTTCGCCATCGGCTTCATCGTGTGGACGCTGAAGGGCGGCTTCAGCGAGTTCGTCGCCACCGCGGCGATGGAAGACAAGACCAAGCTGTTCGACTTCAGCTTCGACCTGACCAAGGCCACCGTGTGGGGCTTCATCTTCCTGGTGGTGTTCGACGTGGTGCTGACCTTCCCGAAGGACCAGGTGCTGATGCAGCGCACCCTGGCCACCAAGTCGGATAAGGAAGCCGGGCGTTCGATCTGGGCGTTCGCCGCGATCATGATCCCGGGCGGCTTCATCTTCTACGGCATCGGCACCGCGTTGTGGGTGTTCTACAAGAACAACCCGCAGCGCCTGGACCCGCTGCTGCCGATCGATGCCACCTTCCCGCTGTTCATCGCCGCCGAACTGCCGCCGGGCGTCACCGGGCTGATCATCGCCGGCGTGTTCGCCGCGGCGATGGCGACGCTGTCGAGCATCATGAACAGCGTGGCCACGCTGATCTCGGTGGACTTCTACGAGCGCCTGGCCAAGAACCCGAACCCGCGCAAGAGCGTGCTGTTCGCCGAGATCTCCACCGTCATGGTGGGCCTGGTGGCGATCGGCCTGGCGCTGATCATGTCGCGCTACGACATCCACTCGCTGTTCGACGTGTCCATCGAACTGGCCGGCCTGCTCGGCGGTGGTTTCGCCGGTGCCTACACGCTGGGCATGTTCACCCGCCGCGCGAACTCGCAGGGCGTGGCGATCGGCGTGGCCGCCTCGATCGTGCTGACCTTCGTGGCCTGGTGGTTCAAGCTGGTGCACCCGTACTTCTACCTGGCCATCTCGATCATGCTGTGCATCGTGATCGGCTACCTGGCCAGCCTGTGCTTCCCCGCCCCCACCCGCTCGCTCAAGGGCCTGACGATCTACAAGCAGGACGCGGTGTGAAGGCCAGCCACGACGCCAGGACCATGACGTTGGTCGCATCGCCAGCGCCGGCCGGCTGGTGTAGCGTTGCGGCCAGCTGAGAGGTCATACCGTGGAAACCCAGTTCCTCAATACCTTCGTCACCGTCGTGGACCGTGGCTCGATGGCCGCGGCCGCACGCCTGCTGCACATCACCCCGGCGGCGGTGGCCCAACAGATCCGCACCCTGGAGCGTGAGCTCGGGGCGCCGCTGATCGCCCGCGCCGGGCGCACCGTCAGCGTCACCGAGGAGGGCGCGCGCATCCTGCAGCGGGCGCGCGACCTGCTGCGTGACGTGGCTGACCTGCGCAGCGTGGCCAACGAAAGCGGCATGGCCGGCGAGCTGCGCCTGGGCGCCTGCCCGACCGCGCTGGGCGGGCTGGTGCCGGACATGCTGGCGCGGATGGTGGCCAAGTTCCCGGAGATCAACGTCTTCATCAAGCCGGGCTATTCGGCCGACCTGTACGGTGCGGTGGAATCGGGCGACCTGGACGCGGCGATGGTGCTGCAGGCCCCGTTCCCGCTGCCCAAGACCTGCGACTGGCAGCTGCTGCGCGAGGAGCCGTTGGTGGTGCTGGCCCCGGCGCGGCTGGCCGGCTGCGACCCGCACCAGCTGCTGCGCGAGGAGCCGCTGATCCGCTACGACCGGCACGAATGGGGTGGCCGCCAGGCCGACGAATACCTGCGCAAGGTGGGCATCGTGCCGCGTGAGCGGTTCGAGCTGAATGCGCTCAACGCGATCGCCGTGATGGTGGACCGCGGCCTGGGCGTCTCGCTGGTGCCGGACTGGGCCAAGCCCTGGCCCGAAGGCATTTCGGTGGTCAGCCTGCCGCTGCCGCAGCCCAGCGAACCGCGCCGGATCGGGCTGGTCTGGTCGCGCGCCTCGGTGCGCCTGCGCCAGGTCAACGCCCTGCTGGAAGAAGCCCGCGCCGCGTTGATCCGGTAATGCCGGCGATGCCCGGCGTGGGCATCCCCCGGAAAGCCCCCGCCGAACATGGCTGCACCCCACCGCGATGCGGTGCGGGGTTGGCGCAGTGCCGGGCCATGCCCGGCAGCTGGCCTTGCCGGGAACGCCCCGGCCGAGCATGGCGCCGCGCCCCGTCTCCGGGGCGGTTCCAGCACCGTCCAATCGCAACAAACACTAGGCAATGAACATACCCAGTCGCGCTTCCTTCGCCAGAAAGCCGCCCCTAGTCTCTGCCCATCGTCGAAGGTGCGCCTGACGTTCCCACGCGGGCACCGGTGCATCAAACGGCAGCATGAAAGGGGCACAAGTCCCCGTCTCGATTACCGGTGCAGGCCGCCCCCCAGCTGTCTGTACACCGTTTCCACATCAGGGGGAGAGGAAGCAATGATCAAGCCACTTACTGCTGCCATCAGCACTGTTCTGCTTGCCAGCGCCATTGCGCCGGCGATGGCGCAGGATGCAAGCAAAGCCCATGACGATGCGGTCAGCCTGGACCAGGTCATCGTCACCGGTACCCGTACCCCGGTCGCGATCGAGAAGGTCCCCGGCGCGGTCACCCTGGTGACCCCGGAGCAGGTGCAGCGCACCTTGAACCTGACCGAAGATGCCACCGCCGTGCTCGCACGCATGGTGCCGGGCTACTCCGAATCCTCGCAGGCGATGAGCAACTCCGGTGAGACCCTGCGCGGCCGCATCGCGCTGCGCCTGTTCGACGGCGTGCCGCAGGGTTCGCCGCTGCGCGAAGGCAACCGCAACGGCACCTTCACCGACATGGGCGTGATCGGCCGCATCGAGGTCATCAACGGCCCGTCCGCCGCCGAAGGCATCGGCGGTGCCGGTGGCGTGATCAACTACCTGTCCAAGAACCCGGAAGTGGATGGCCACCAGACCACCATCTCCACCCGCTACGGCACCCAGTTCAAGGGCGACAGCGACCAGACCAAGATCGGCGTGATGCACACCTACAAGGATGATGCGGCCGACTTCCTGATCAGCGGTGCCTACATCGACCGTGGCATCGCCTATGACGGCGACGGCCGCCGCGTCGGCCTGAACACCTCCGGCTCGCTGTCGGACTCGTACAGCAAGAACCTGTTCGTGAAGGGCGGCTACAACTTCGGCGAAGGCCAGATGCAGCGCATCCAGGCCAGCTACAGCAACTTCCACATCGGCGGCAAGCACAACTACATCCCGGTGGAAGGCTGCCGCTTCGACCCGGTGAGCTGCCCGAACCCGACCACCAACACCGCCGAGAAGGGCTCCATCGCCGGCTCGCTGGCCGAGTTCAACGACTTCGAGCAGTTCGCGGTGAAGTACACCAACGCCGACTTCTTCGGCGGCGACCTGAGCATCGATGCGTACTGGGCCGAGCAGGCCATGCGCTACGTGCCGGAGAACGGTGCCGATCGCCAGCTGACCAAGCCGGCACCGCCGGAAGACCAGCGCATCTGGGACCAGTCGGAGATCAACAGCAAGAAGAAGGGCCTGCGCTTCGGCTATGCCTACGGCGACCTGTTCAAGGTCGAAGGCCTGCGCCTGCGCGCCGGCCTGGACATGGTGGAAGACACCGCCGAACAGCGCCTGGCCCTGACCAACCGCCTGTGGGTGCCGCCGATGAAGTACACCAGCCTGGCGCCGTACGCACAGCTGAGCTGGGACATCGGCCCGGTCACGCTGGATGCCGGCATCCGCCGCGAGGACGGCGAGCTGGAGATCGACAGCTACACCACCGTTGCCTTCCGCGACCACACCCCGGTGCAGGGCGGCAAGATGGACTACAAGGCCAACATGCCGAACTTCGGCGCGATCTGGCGCATCACCGATGCGTGGTCGGTGTTTGGTTCGTACTCAGAAGGCTTCGGCATCGCCAACGTCGGCATCCCGCTGCGCAACATCCAGGCCAACAGCCCGTGCAAGGCCGTGTCCTGCATCGCCGACCTGCAGCCGCTGATCACCAAGAACAAGGAAATCGGCGTCAACTGGCGCGGTGCCAAGGGCCAGGTGGGCGCGTCGGTGTACCGCTCGACCTCGGACTTCGGCTCGACCCTGACCATCGACCCGGTCACCGAAGACTTCATCCTGACCCGCGCACCGGTCGAGATCGAAGGCTTCGAGCTCAACAGCGCCTGGACCTTCAACGAGCACTGGAAGGCCACCTTCCTGTACTCGCGCATCCGTGGCCAGACCCAGTACTACCCGGGTTCGGGCCTGAAGAAGGAAATGGGCATCCTGGACATCTCGCCGGACAAGGTGAATGCCTCGCTGACCTGGACGCCGAACGACAACCTCAACGCCACCCTGGGCGTGAGCAAGACCTTCGACCGCGACCTGCGGGAGACCTTCACCAACCCGACCAATGGTGCGGTCTACGCCAACGAAGAGAACACCTATGGCTACGCGCTGTGGGACCTGAGCGTGAACTACGACACCGGCCGCTTCGGCCAGCTGTCGCTGGGCATCGAGAACCTGTTCGACAAGCAGTACGTTTTGACCTGGTCGCAGCTGCCGGGCTGGCAGAACTACTTCTCCGGCCGCGGCCGGATGGTCTCGCTCTCGCACACCATCAAGTTCTGATAACGGGCTGATGGACAACGGCGCCACGGGCAACCGTGGCGCCGTTTTCTTTGCCTGCCGGATGCGTCACAAGCGGATGTTTCTTGTTGCGTCGCAAGAAAAAACATCGCCTTTCTTCAACCAACAAAAGCTCACGTCTGAAGCTAGCCGCCCGTCCTTCTTCCCTGCCCCTGCGCACGCCTAGGCTGCATCCACAGGGGCACGGCGCGTCGGGAGGGACGTGGCCAGCGGTCATTACCTGCAGCAGTCGCCGCACGCATGCGGCAAAGCAGTTCAAGCGCGTCTTCTCATACATCCATCGAGATAAGAACGAACATGAAGAACTTGCCTGTGACGTTGGGGGTTTTCCTGCTGGCCGCTGCGGTCAGCGACAGTGTGCGCGCACAACAGGTGGACGCGGCGCAGGCGCGCGAGGACGAACGCGCCGCCAGCAGCAGCGGCAGGAAGCCTGCCCAGGCCACCGACCTGGACCGGGTGATCGTCACCGGCGTGCGCGCGCCCAAGGCCGTGGACAAGATCCCCGGCGCGATCTCGATCATCACCCCGGAAGAGATCCGGCAGTCGCTGGTCATCACCGAGGACAACACCGCGGTGCTGGCACGCACCATCCCCGGCTACGCCGAATCCTCGCAGGCGATGACCAACTCCGGCGAGTCGCTGCGCGGACGCATCCCGCTGCGCCTGTTCGACAGCATCCCGCAGGGCTCGCCGCTGCGCGAAGGCACCCGCAACGGCACCTTCACCGACATGGGCGTGATCGGCCGCATCGAGGTCATCAATGGTCCCTCGGCGGCCGAGGGCATCGGTGCCACCGGCGGGGTGATCAACTACATCTCCAAGGTGCCCGAGCACGACGGCAGCGAGACCACGATCAGCGCGCGCTACCAGACCCAGTTCCACGATGACAGCGTGGGCTGGAAGCTGGGCCTGAGCCACGCGATCAAGCAGGACAACTACGACTTCCTGGCCAGCGTCTCGCAGCTGGAGCGCGGCATGGCCTACGACGCGAAGGGCCGCAGCATCGGCATGAATTCCAGCGGCTCGCTGGCCGACTCGCAGTCGCGCAACCTGTACATGAAGGGCGGCTTCAACTTCGGCCAGGACGGCGAGCAGCGCCTGCAGGCCACCTACAGCAACTTCAACATCGGCGGCAACGGCGACTACATCCAGGTGGTCGGCTGCAAGGGCCCGCATGACTGGCCGCCGTGCGACACGCCGTACCCGAACACCTCGGTGAAGGGCCACATCGACGGCCAGCGCGATGCGCTCAACAAGTTCATCCAGTACAGCCTGCAGTACACCCACAACGACTTCTTCGGCGGCACGCTGGACCTGGTCGGCTACCAGGCCGACCAGGGCATGCGTTTCCTGCCGGAGAACGGCGCCGACCGCCAGCTGGTCAAGCCGGCGCCGGCCGACGACGCCGACCGCATCTTCGACCAGTCCGAGATCCAATCGGAGAAGAAGGGCCTGCGCACCTCGTGGACGCGCCCGACGCTGTTCGGCGTGGATGGCCTGGAGCTGCACACCGGCGTGGACTTCGTGCAGGACGTGGCGCAGCAGCGGCTGGTGATGACCGACCGCGTGTGGGTGCCGCCGATGGACTACAAGAGCGTGGCCCCCTACGCGCAGCTGAGCTGGGACATCGGCCCGGTGACGGTCAGTGGCGGCCTGCGCCGCGAGAACGGCGAGCTGGACGTGGACAGCTATACCACCGTGGCCTACCGCAACAGCGTGTTCGTCGAAGGCGGCACCCTGGACTACACCGCCAACCTGCCCAACATCGGCGCGATCTGGCGCGTGACCGACCAGTTCTCGCTGTTCAGCGCCTACAGCAAGGGCTTCACCCTGCCGGACATCGGCATCCCGCTGCGCAACGTGAACTACACCGGGCAGTCGGTGAAGGGCATCCTCGACCTGCAGGCGATCATCGTCGACAACATCGACATCGGCTTCAACTGGCGCGGTTCGCGGGGCGCGCTCAGTGGCAGCTGGTACCACTCCACCTCCGACTTCGGCGCGTCGCTGGAAGTGGACCCGCTGACCAGCGACTTCATCATGACCCGCGCGCCCACCGACATCAAAGGCATCGAGTTCACCGGTGAGTTCCGCTTCACCGACACGTTCAAGATCACCGGCCTGTACACGCACCTGCGTGGCTGGACCTCGTTCTGGGGCCCGGATCCGCAGGGCCGCTACGACGCCGGCCCGTTGAAGAAGCCGCTGGGCATCTTCGACGCCACCCCGGACAAGATCAACGTCGCGCTGGTATGGAAGGCGTTGCCCAACCTGGACGCCACGCTGGGGGCGAGCATGCTGCGCGACCGCCACCTGACCAGCTCGGCGGTGCGCGAGTACGACGGGGAGACCTTCGACTACGACGAGAAGATCAACGGCTACACGCTGTGGGATCTGGGCGTGAACTACGATAGTGGCCGCTTCGGGACGTTCTCGCTGGGCGTGGACAACCTGTTCAACAAGTACTACATCCTCAGCGGCTCGCAGGGCGATGGCTGGCAGAACTACTGGGCCGGTCGCGGCCGGGTGGTCTCGTTGAGCTATTCGTACACGTTCCGCTGATGAGCTCAGGAGTGCACGCCATGCATCAAACCATCGCAACACCGCGCAGCCGTCGCTGGCTGCGCCGTGGCGCCGCACTCCTGTTGTGCCTGTCCGCGCCGCTGCTGCACGCTGGAGACCGCTGGCAGCGGCTGGATGGCTTCCTGCAGGCCAGCACCGCACCGGGCCAGTTCCCGGGCGCGGTGGCGCTGGTCGAGCACGATGGCCGCATCGTGTTCCAGCAGCACTACGGCCACGCCGACAGCGCTGGCCACCGGCCACTGCAATCCGACAGCATCTTCCGCATCTATTCGATGACCAAGCCGGTGACCTCGGTCGCCGTGCTGATGTTGCTGGAAGAAGGCAAGCTGTCATTGGACGATCCACTGGCGCGCTACCTTCCCGAGTTCGCCGACCGCACCGTGGTGACCGGTGGCGACCTGCAACATCCGCAGACCGAAGATGCACCGCGCGCGATTACCCTGCGCCATCTGCTCACCCATACCAGCGGCTTCGCGGCGGCGTCGGATACGCACCGGGTGGCGACCAAGCTGTTGACCGCGGCCGATGTCGACAGCGCGACCTCGCTGCAGGACGTTGCACGCCGCTTGTCCACGCTGCCGTTGGCCGATGCGCCCGGCACACACTTCCATTACGAGGGAAGCAATACCGAACTGCTGGCGCGCGTGGTCGAGGTGGTCAGCGGACAGCCGTTCGCGCAGTTCCTGCAACAACGCATCTTCAGCCCGCTGGCGATGCACGACACCGGTTTTGAAGTGCCGCTGGCGCAGCGTGGTCGCGTGGTCGAACTGCCCACCAGCAACGACGATGGCAGCCTGCGCGTGGCCGACACGCTCAGCGCGCGCAATCCGGGCGTGCGCCTGAAAGGCTATGACAGCGGCGCCGGCGGCCTGTACTCCACCGCTGCCGACTACCTGAAGTTTGCCCACATGCTGCTCGACGATGGCCGCAGCGGGACACAACAGCTGCTCTCGCGCAAGACCGTCGAGCTGATGATGAGCGACCAGCTCGCTGGCTTCGAGCCGGCCATCAGCAGCTATGGCGCGGGCGAGGGCTTCGGCCTGGGCGGCTATGTCATCACCAACCCGGCTTACCGCGGCAAGCTCGGCAGCGTTGGCCAGTTCGGCTGGTCGGGCGCGGCGTCCACCTATTTCACCATCGACCGCAAGGAAAAGCTGGTGGCCATCCTGCTGATGCAATACCTGCCCAGCGGTGACAAGGCGCTCGCCTCACCTTCCACCCGTTTCTACAACCTCGTTTACCAGGCCATTCAATGAGTTCCACCGTACTTGTCGCCGGCTCGGCCAACCTCGACTTCGTGGTCCGCGCCGCGCACGTGCCGGCGCCCGGCGAAACCGTGCTGGGCCGCGAGTTCCGCACCTTCCCCGGTGGCAAGGGTGCCAACCAGGCCGTGGCCTGCGCGCGTGCCGGTGGCGCCCGCACCCGGATGCTGCTCGCATTGGGCCAGGATGATTTCGCCACGCCGATCGAAACCTCGCTGCGCGATGCCGACGTGCAGCTGCACGCGGTGCGCGATGCGCAGCTGCCGACCGGCACCGCCTTCATCTGCCTGTCCGACGATGCCGAGAACGCCATCACCGTCGCGCCCGGCGCCAACATGGCATTGCAGCCCGAACACCTGCCCGCGCTGGACGGGGTGCAATGGCTGCTGCTGCAGCTGGAAACCCCGCTCGACACCGTGCTGGCCTATGCAGTGGCCGCACGTGCGGCCGGGGTCAAGGTCGCGCTCAACGCCGCACCGGCGCAGGTGCTGCCGGCCGAGCTGCTGGCGCAACTGGACATGCTGATCGTCAACGAGGGCGAACTGGACGTGGTCGCCGGCAACCCGCCGGACCTGGCCAGCGGGATGGCGCGGCTGGACGTGCCGTGCGTGATCGTCACCCTCGGTGCGCGCGGCTGCCTGGCGCGGCACGAAGGCCGTACCCTGCTGCAGCCGGCGTTCGCCATTTCGCCGGTGGATACCACCGCCGCCGGCGATACGTTCTGCGGCACGCTGGTGGCATCGCTGGCCCGTGGTGAAGCCCTGCAGCAGGCGCTGCTGGCGGCCAGCGCGGCCTCTGCCCTGGCCTGCACGCGGCTGGGCGCACAATCCAGCATTCCCGACCACGCCGAGGTCACCGCGTTGCTGGCCGATTCCGGCCGTGTCCCCGGCACCGACGCCCATGCCGCGCTCGCGGCCTGGTGCGCGCTTTGACCGCTTGCTCCCCCCTGTTTTTCGTTGGATGAATGCCATGACCACGCCGTACCCCACGCCTGACTACGACAACGACAGCCCCGACCACGGGCGCGAGGCGATCACCACCGAGTACAAGTTCTCGCACGTCACCACCGGCCGCTACCTGCCCACCCCGGGCAAGGCACCGGCCTGGCCGTTCGCCGACATCGGCAGCTGGATGATCGACGCCAACGCCAGTGCCGGCGACTGGCTGACCGAGCTGAAGGACTGGCGCCGTGAGCACCTGGTGCGGATCGGCTACACCGACGTGAACTACCGCCGCCCCGAGCTGCAGTGGGCACAGCGCAACTTCGTGCACGCGCAGATGATGGTCGAGGACCGCTACTTCTTCGACGTGGAGACCGCGCAGTACACCGTGGACAAGTACCTGGACGACCTGGTCGCGCGCTTCGGCGGGCTGGACTCGGTGCTGATCTGGTACATCTACCCGAACATCGGCATCGATGACCGCAACCAGTTCGACCTGGCGCACACGCTGCCCGGCGGCCTGGAAGGGCTGACCGCTGCCGTGAAGGCCTTCCAGAAGCGCGGCGTGCGCGTGTTCCTGCCGGCCAAGCCGTGGGACCACGGTACCCGCGACCCGGGCGTGACCCATTGGGACGGCATGGCCGAGATCATCAAGGCCACCGGCGCCGATGGCATCAACGGCGATACCTTCAACGGCGTGCCGCGCGCGTTCTTCGACGCCTGCGACGCCAACGGCAACCCGGTGGTGGTGCAGCCCGAATCCACCATCAGCTCGGAAGAACAGCTGATCTGGAACGTGCAGAGCTGGGGCAAGAAGGCCCCGGACGGCCCGGTGCCACCAGTGTCCAAGTGGAAGTGGCTGGAGCCGCGCCACATGGTCAACTACGAGAACCGTTGGGGCCGCAACCGCAACCACGACCTGCAGTATTGCTTCTTCAACGGCATCGGCTACAACGCCTGGGAGAATATCTGGGGCATCTGGAACCAGTTCACCGCGCGCGATGGCGAAACCCTGCGCCGCATCGCCGCGATCTACCGCCAGTTCCCGCAGCTGGTGGTATCGATGGACTGGGAGCCGTACCAGGTCTGCTACCAGGGCGGCATCTTCGCCAGCAAGTTCCCGGTCGATGGGCTGAGCCTGCACACCTTCATCAACCGCAACGAATACGCGGTCAACGGCGAGCAGATCGGCCTGCCGCACGTGGACGGCACCCGCTACTACGATGTGTGGCACGGCGTGGAACTGTCGCCGTCGATCCGCGATGGCGTGGCGGTGATCGAACTGCCGATGGAAGCACGTGGCTTCGGCGCGGTGCTGAGCGTGCAGCCGGGCGTGGTGCTTGAGGGCTTTGACGCCTTCATGGCCGACGCCGCCACGCGCGCCGCGCAGCCGCTCAACAGCCATTCCGGTGCATGGAAGGCGCTGGGCCAGCAGCTGCGCGAGATCCCGGCCACCCCGCCGCAGGCCAGTGCACCGGAAGGCATGGTCACTGTCCCCGCCGGTGAGTTCGTGTTCGCCGTCGGCGGTGTCGAGATCGAAGGCTTCAACTGGGCCGGACAGGACGTGCAATTCCCGTGGGAAGACTGCCCGCGCCGCCACCATCGCAAACACATGCAGATGGCGTCCTTCCACATCGACCGCTTCCCGGTCACCAATGCGCAGTTCAAGGCGTTCATCGATGCCACCGGCTACCACCCGGCCGATGACATCAACTTCCTCGCCCATTGGGTGGACGGCGCGCCGCGCGCCGGCTGGGACAACAAGCCGGTGATCTGGGTCTCGCTGGAAGACGCGCGTGCCTACGCCACGTGGGCCGGCAAGCGCCTGCCGCACGAATGGGAATGGCAGTACGCCGCGCAGGGAAGCGATGGCCGCGCCTATCCGTGGGGCAACGACTGGGACGCCGCGCGCGTGCCGCGCGTGAACCGCGGCCGCCGCGTGCTGGCCCCGGCCGACGTCGACGCACACCCGCAGGGCGCCAGCCCGTTCGGCGTGCAGGACCTGGTCGGCAACGTGTGGCAGTGGACCGACGAGTTCGTCGACGAGCACACCCGCGCAGCGATCCTGCGCGGTGGCTCCAGCTACCAGCCGCAGACCTCGCACTGGTACTTCCCGCAGGCCTACCGCCTGGACCAGCACGGCAAGTACCTGCTGATGGCACCGGCCAAGGACCGCAGCGGCATGCTGGGCTTCCGTTGCGTGGTGGACGCGGCATGAGTGCGGCCATCCACAACGGCCAGCAGCTGGTGACACCGGCGGCGGTGCGGCTCGATGGCCTGTTCGGGCAGATGCTGGCCGCCAACCGCAGCGGCCGGCTGAGCCACTTCATCGTCGACGAGGACAGCCCGTCGATCAGCATCTTCGGCCAGGCCCACAAACAGCAGAACCAGGAAGGCGACTGGTACGGCGAGCATGCCGGCAAGTGGCTCTCGGCCACCGCCCGCGCGGTGGCGCAGGGCGGCCAACCGCAGCTGGAAGCGAACCTGCGCCGCGTCGCCGACTGGTTGATCAGCCAGCAGGACGAAGATGGCTATCTGGGCAACTATGCCGCCGACCGCCGCTTCACCGTGCCGCAGCCGCCCAAGCCGGAAAGCTGGAACGGCGAGCCGGCGCTGCGCACCTGGGACATCTGGACCCACAGCTACCTGATCCTGGGCTTCCTGGAAACCTGGCGTGCATTGGGCGATGACAGCTACCTGCAGGCCGCGCGTCGCATCGCCGACCTGTGCTGGCAGGCGCTGGAATCGGGCATCGACATCACCACGCTGGGCAATCACCACGGAATGTCGGCCACGGTGCTGCTGGACCCGGCCGCCGACCTGTACCTGGTCACCGGTGAGCCGCGTTACCTCGCGCTGGCCGAGAAAGTCCTGCAGCAGGCCAACGCCAATCCGCGCCTGGCCCTGCTCGACAAGGGCATCGCCGGCGAGGACGCGGCGTTCATCGCCACCGGCAAGGCCTACCAGCTGTCCTGGAACCTCGTCGGCCTGGCCAAGCTGTACAAGGCCACCGGCAAGCACGACTACCGGATCGCCATCGACAACCTGTGGCACAACATCCGCGCGCAGCACCTCACCCTCGGCGGTGGCCCGTGGGGGGGCGTGGCGCACCGCTCGCGCGAAGTGTTCAATGCGCCGCGCACGTTCTTCCCGCAGGCCTACGTGGAAACCTGCTCGGTACTGGCCTGGATGCAGCTCAACCGCGAGCTGCTGGCCATCACCGGCCATGCGCGCTACGCCGAGGAACTGGAGCGTACCGCCTACAACGACCTGCTCGCGGCGATGGCGCCCAACGGCGAGGACTGGTGCTACTACACCTTCCCCAACGGCAAGCGCGTGCACACCACGTATTGGCGCTGCTGCAAGTCCTCCGGCGCGATGGCGGTGGAGGAACTGCCGCAGGTGGCCTATGGCGTCGCCGCCGATGGCGGCCTGCGGGTGAACCTGTACGGACCCGGCCAGGCCACGCTGCCGCAGGCCGAGGCCGGCGCGGTGACGCTGCAGCAGCAGACCCGCTACCCGTTCGACGGCCAGGTCACGCTGCGCGTCTCGCCCGAGCGCAACGCCACCTTCAGCGTCGGCCTGCGCATCCCGGCCTGGGCCGAGGACGCACGCATCCAGGTCAATGGCATCACCGTGCCGGTGCAGCCCGGCGATGACGGCTTCGTGCAGATCCTGCGCGAATGGAAGGCCGGTGACCTGGTCAACCTGCGCCTGCCGCTGCAGCCGCAGCTGCAGCGCGCGGCCAACATCAACGTGCAGGAATCGCGCGCACCCGACGGCTCGCCGGTGGCGCAGGAAGTGCTGCGCTGGGAGTACGTCGGCCTGACCTATGGCCCACTGGTCTATGCCACCGGGCTGATCGACGGCTTCAAGACCGACGAGACGGTGCGGCTGCCGCACGGCGACCCGTCGAAGTGGCTGCAGGTCGGTGAGGACCGGGGCGAAGGCGCCGCGGTGACGATGCAGCTGGACTGCCGCGCGCCGCTGGTGTTCGAGCCCTACTACCGCTGCGGTGGCCGTGAGCACGGTGCATGGCGCCTGAGCTGGCTGTCGCTGGCGCCTTCGTGATCCACCCGCCGGTGCCGGCCACGCCAGGTGCGTTGCCGGCATCGGCAGGACGATGCGTCCCGTTCCATCACGGTGTCAGGGGCGCTCGATGGGCTGTGGAAGGTTTTTGTCCTCGCTGAAAATACCCGCACGATCTGTTTCTTCCGGTGGCACGGGAGGAAACTGCAAGCAAGGAATCGAGTAACCCCATGTCTGCAAGCCACACCCCTTCTCCCTTTGATGTCGCCACGCGCGAAGGTGCCACCGGTCCGCTCAGCGGCATCCGCGTGCTCGACCTGAGCGCCTACATCGCCGGCCCCTACGGCTGCACGCTGCTGGCCGACCAGGGCGCGGAAGTGATCAAGGTTGAACCGCCGGTGGGCGACAACCTGCGCAAGTACCCCTCCACGCTGGAAGCGGAAAGCCGGGCGTTCCTCGGCGTGAACCGCTCCAAGCGCGGCGTGGTGCTGGACCTGAAGGAACCGGACCAGCGCGCGGTGCTGATGCGGCTGGTGCGCGAGGCCGACGTGCTGGTGCACAACTTCCGCCCGAGCGTGCCGGCGCGGCTGGGCATCGACTTCGAGAGCCTGAACCGGATCAACCCGCGCCTGGTGTACTGCGCGGTCACCGGGTACGGCGAAGGCGGCCCGCTGAAGGACAAGGCCGGCTACGACCAGGTGCTGCAGACCATGACCGGCATGTGCGCGATGCAGGGCAAGCCCGGCGGTGCGCCGGAGATCCTGTACGGCTCGGTGGTGGACTACTACGCCGCCGCGCTGGTCGCCGCCGGCGTATCCTCGGCGCTGTACGAGCGCGAGCGCAGTGGTGAAGGCCAGTACGTGGGCGTGTCGCTGCTGCGCAGCGCGCTGACCATGCAGTCGGCACGGATGATCTGGGCCGAGGGCGAGCCCGAGGGCGTGGGCCGTGACATGCGTTCGGGCGGCGTCACCGGCATCCATCCCACCGCGCACGGCCACCTGTACATCTCGGCCAACACGCCGCGCTTCTGGCAGGCCTTGTGCGAGAAGACCGGCTTGCCGGAACTGGCCACCGACCCGCGCTACGACAGTGTGCGCAAGCGCGCCGAGCATTCCGATGAACTGCTGGCCAAGCTGCATGCCGCGCTGGCCACGCGCAGTGCACTGGAGTGGGAAGCCCTGTTCGGCGAGGAAGTACCGTGCGCGGCCGCGCGCAAGGTCGAGGACATGTTCGAGCACCCGCAGGTGCTGGCCGAGGAAATGATCACCACCCTGCCGCACCCGCTGCTGGGCAGCTACCGTGGCATCACCCGTCCCATCGTGTTCGGGCGCACCCCGGGCCCGCAGCCGTTTGCCGCGCCGGTGTTCGACCAGGACACCGCGGCTGTCATCGCGCGCATCGATGATGACGGCGCCACCGACTGACCTGGAGTACCCGCATGACCGCTGCATCCAAGCTCGCCCAGCTGCGTGAACTGTCCGTCGTCGTCGCCGATACCGGTGACTACGAGGCCATCAAGCGCCTGCGTCCGGTGGACTGCACCACCAACCCGACCCTGGTGAAGAAGGCCCTCGACCTGCCGGTGTATGCCGCGTTGATCGAGCGCGAGCTGCAGTGGGGCCGCGG